>CAZFDT010000009.1:0-104342 GCA_964518335.1 uncultured Phycisphaeraceae bacterium | reverse complement strand
CAGGCGCATCGTGTGGTGAAGGTGAAAACCCAGTGATTCCGATTAGCGGGGGGGGTCAGGCGGTGACGGGGGTGGGGTGGTTGGCGGGGGCGACGATCTGGTCCACGGGCATGTCGCGTCGGGCGACGATGCCGCCGGGGCAGACGATGGAGCGGACGAGGACGGCGCCGGGCCCGACGGAGGCGCCTGCGAGGACGACCGAGTCGTGGACGGTGGCGGAGGGATCGACGCGAGCGGAGGCTTCGACGAGGCTGAAGGTGGGTTTCCAGTCTTCGGTGAAGGGGTCGTGGTAGCCGGCGTGGCCGAGCAGGCGGCGGTGGTATTCGCGGAGCGAGTCGATGTACCCGTCGAGGGTGCGCATGGGCAGGCCGGTGGGTCGGAGGCGGCGGGCGACCTTGACGAGGTGGCGTTTGGCGATGCTGGGCAGGGCCTGTTCCTTGAGATCGACGAATCCGATGCGGGGGATGGCGCGGAGGCATCCGCAGCGGATCATCATGAGACCGCTGGGCGTGCCGTCCTCGTGTGAGACGATGCAGACGTCGCCGCCGATGAAGGCCAGGTGCTCGACGAGCCGGGGCAGAGGTTCGAGGACGAGCTGGGCGGCATTGGCGACGAAGAGGTATTCGTGGTCGGCGTAGTGCTGGGCGATATCGGAGAGCAGTCCGCCGGTGCCGCGGAACTCGCCGGGGTCGGTTTCGTACTCGAAGCGGGTGTTGGGCCCGGGCTCGACGTGGGGGGGGCGAGGGGAGGCCTTGCCGACCATGACGCGGACGGTGACGGGTCTGCCGACGACCTGGTTGGCCAGTTCCTCGACGTGGTCGCGCCAGTGGTCGAGGATGGTGATGCGGCCGTCGAGAGGCAGGCCCAGGACGCTGCGGCCGATGGCGCGCATGAAGCGTGTGGGTCTGACGGAGCCCGCCAGGAGGACGACGGCGCGGAGTTGAGCCAGAGGGTGACTACGCGCGGGGGGAGCCATGGTGCGGTGGCGTTCGTCCGGTCCGACTGAGGCCGGTGCGGCGCTTGACGGCGAAGATGCGATGGGCTTGTCCAACACGAGGGCCTCGTGGCGGGATCGCGGCCGGTCAGGCAGGCCGAAGCGCGATTATACGGTATATGTCGGCCACAACGAGCGGTCGATCCAATCCGTGTGGCCCCCGCGCACCGGTAAAGATCGGCTTTCCGCGGACCGGATGAGCGGAAAATCACCGGGCAGAGGCGTCGGCGGTCGTGCGGGCGAGCAGTTGAGGCCAGTTGAGGATCACGTGGAGGTGGTCGGCGACGTGGCCGCGGTTGGACTGCTCGATGAGGAGGATGCGGCCGTCGGGAGCCACGGCGTAGCTGGTGAGATCTGGGTCGGGTTGACCGAACGTGCCGGTCCAGACGATGCGTGCCGTGGCCGCGGGTTCGCCGGTGTCCAGATCGATGGGCACGGCCATGATGTGCGAGCCCTGGCGGTAGTAGAGGGTCTTGCCGTCGGGCGACCACTGCGGCGAGTGCCCGCCGCCACGGGAGATCTGGCGTTTCTTGCTGCCATCGGGTACGGCGGCGAGATAGACCTCGCGGATAGCCGACTCGGCGGCGCTGAACGCCGAGGCATAGGCCAGCCAGCGGCCGTCCGGGGAGAACACGGAGTCGGTCTCGTGGTAAGGCGTGGGGTTGAACGGGATCAGCGTTTCAGGATCGTCAAGGTCGAGGAGAAAGATGTCGCGGCTGCCGGTGTCGCCCAGGGCGGCGCAGAACGCCAGGCGTCGGCTGTCGGGCGACCACTGGACGAAGCCGGGATAGTCGTAAGTCTGACTGCCCAACTGCCGCTCCTCGCCGGTCTGCAGGTCGCGGAGGAACATGGCGTAGCGTCCGGAACGGTTCGAGCCATACACGAAGCGCTGGCCGTCGGGGCTGATGGCGCCGGAGGCGACGTCGTGCTCGGTGCTTGCCCGCCGGATGACGCCGGTGTCCAGGTCGATGATGGCGCTCTGATAGGCGTTGCGGCGCAGGACGATGGAGAGCTGTCGGCCGTCGCTGGAGAAGCGAGGATCGCCCATGGGCAGTTCCTCGACGGCCAGCGGCGTCGAGCCCGCGCCTTGGGCCACGTCGGCCCAGGCCAGTCGCGTCTCATCCGCGAACAGCGGGCCGGGCACGTACACCAGCGTGCCCTCGTCGGACACGTCGTAGTACGACATGGAATTGGGCGCGTCGGTCAGCACGCTGTCCACGATCGCGGTCTCCGGCCCGGTGATGGCCAGGGCATCCTCGTCAAACGCCGCGGCAAAGAGCGTGCTGCGGCGGACCCACAACAGGTGCAGGCCCTGCGGCGTCATCGCCAGGCGCGCCGCCGTGCCCTGCTCGGCGAGGGTCTTCTGCTCCCCCGTGCCCAGCCGCACCACGTCCACGCGCGGGATCGACTGGCCCCCGACCCAGACGGTGTAGAGCACCGCCTTGCCGTTGGGCGTCATGTGCGGAGCGATGTGTGCCGTCTCGCCCAGGTCCGAGCGTACGCGGGTGATGCGCTGCACCTGCCCGCCCTCGGCCGACATCATTGCCAAAGGCTGGCCCCACACATAGACGAACACGATGCGGTTGTCGCGCGACCAGTGGGCGCCCCACGAGCCGTGCATGTCACTGAGGCGGATGGCGCCCGAGCCGTTGATCCACCGCTTCCACAGCACGCCGTTGTGCGTATGGCCGATCCACTGGCCCGTCGGTGAGAAGAAGGGCATCGCCGCGTCGTCGGTGTCGGCCAGCGGCTCGAGGACGATCCTGCCCATCTCCCGCTTGTACATCGACACGACGCCGTCGGGCCCGGCGGCGCAGAACGCGATGCGTCGCCCGTCGCGCGTGACGCTCAGCCACAGGCGGGACAGGTGGTGCTGGGGCAGGCTCTGGGGAAACTCGATCGTGAAGTGGGCCAGGGGCTTGGCGGCGGGGGCGACGCTGCCGGTCTGGCTGCCGCGCAGGATCGGAAACACCGCGGCGAGGGTGACGATCCCGCCGATGATCGCCGGGATGAGGGCCAGGAGCAGGGTGTATCGCAGGCGGGCGGGTCGCGGCTCGTCGGGCAGGGTGATGCCGATCATGCTCGACGCGGGGTCGAGCCATTCGCGCCGGGCCAGGACCTCTTCGATTTCCAGTCCGACGTCGCCGATGTCGCGGAGGCGCTGCTGCGGGTCCTTGGCGGTGCATCGCAACAGGAGGCGGCGGATCGACAGGGGGGTGCGGCGGGGCAGGCGGGTCCAGTCGGGCTCGCGTTCGAGGATGCCCGCCAGGACGTCGGCGCTGGTGCCGCCGGGTTCACCGGTGAAGGCCATGTGCCCGGTGAGCAGTTCGTACAGGATGCAACCGAAGCTGAAGATGTCGGTGCGGCGGTCGAGCGTTTTGCCACGGATCTGCTCGGGGCTCATGTAACCGGGTGTGCCCAGGACCGAGCCTTCGCGTGTGGCCGGCGCGGCGGTGGGGGCCGCGTGCGTGGATTGTGCGGCCGTGAACGGTGCGGTGACGCGCGCCAGGCCGAAGTCGAGCACCTTCACCGTGTCGTCGGCGGTGAGCATGACGTTGCCGGGCTTCAGGTCGCGGTGGATCACCCCGGCGTCATGCACCGCCTCGACGGCGGCGGCGATCTGCCGGGCGATGCGCAACGCCTCGTCCAGCGGCGGGGCGCCCTTGCGCAGGCGCTGCGCCAGCGTCTGGCCATCGATGTATTCCATCACCAGCAGCCGCGTGTTGTCGAACTCCTCCACGCCATAGACCGTCGCCACGTTGGGGTGCGACATCGACGCGAGCACCTTCGCCTCCCGGGCGAATCGCGCCATCTGCGCCGGGGCCTCGGCCCATTGCCGCGGCAGCGACTTGATGGCGACCGTGCGGTTGAGCCGCGTGTCCGTAGCGCGGTACACCACGCCCATGCCGCCCCGGCCGATCATCGCCGTGATCTGGTACGCCCCGACGGTCTGGCCCACGAGTTGGTGTGTGACTTCGTGGCTGCGTGCCGGCGAAGCCAGGATCGTCGGCGACACCGGCGTGGCCCCAGCATGATGGAGCAGGTCGAACACTTCCGTCCGCACCGCCTCGTCGTCCCCGCACGCGCGGCGCACAAACGCCTCACGCTCGTCCACCGGCAGCAGCGCCGCTTCGTGAAACAGCTCTTCGACCCGGCGAAATTGCTCAGGCGACAGTGTCGTCATGACTGCAAACCCGCCAGTTCCTTGCCCAGGAACGCTTTGGCAAACGACCAGTCGCGTTCGATCGTGGCGTCGCCGACCGCCAGCGCCTGGGCGATCTGGGGGACGGTCATGCCCCAATAGACGCGATAGCGCACCACGTCGGCCTTGCGTGCGTCGAGTGCAGCGAGCTTGGTCAGGGCGCGCTCGACCATCTCGACATCCACGCCGCCCGTCGCGTGCGACTGGGGTTGGTCCGGGTCCAGCGACACGCGCACGCCGTCGTGGTCTCCGCCGCGTTTGGCGGCCTTGCGGGCGCGGTGGTAGTCCATCAGCACGCGGATCATCACCTTGGTGGCGATGGCAAAGAAATGCCCGGCGTTGTCGAACCGCTGCCGCTGACGGATGAGCTTCATGATCGTGTCGTTGACGAGGATGGTGGGCTGGATGGTCGCCCCGGCCATGCCCGGGCCGAAGTCGCGGGCCAGGTGCTTGCGAGCCATGACGCGCAGATCGTCGTAGATGGCCGCCGACAGCGCATCGACGGCGCCGGGCTCACCGTGGTGAACCGCGTCCAGAAGTTGGGTCACGTTGCCGTCTGTCGCCGCCCGCATCGGACACCCCACGCCCACGTCACCACGCGTGAGGGGTTGGCCGTCCCGCTTCCGCGTGTGCTGGTGAACCTCATTGTAACGGGCCAAGCCCAGGAGCACCGTATGTCATCCAGATTCGTCCCCGCGTCCGATTTTGTGGGCCTCGACACCCTCGAACCTCGGCTGCTGATGGCCGCCGATCCCACCGTCGCCTTCAAGAACGGCGCCGTCACCGTCAACGGCACCGCCGCCGCAGACACCATCCGTGTCAACAAGCTCGGCGGCTCACTGCGCGTGCAGGTCCCCGACGCCGTGGACCCCACCCAGCTTCGCACGATCTTCGGCACGGCCCTCAAGAAAGTGAAGAAAATCGTGGTCAACGGCCACGACGGCGACGACCTCATCACCGTCTCGCCCGCCATTCGCATCAACGCCTTCCTCAACGGCGGCAATGGCGACGACAACATCATCGGCGGCAACGGCCACGACACTCTCCGCGGCGGCGCCGGCGACGACGGACTCTTCGGCGGCGCAGGCAACGACCGCATCTTCGGCGATGCCGGCATCGACGCACTCGGCGGGCAGAAGGGCAACGACCACCTCGTCGGCGGCGCCGATCCCGACTCCATCTTCGGCCACGAGGGCAACGATACCCTCGACGCGCGCGACGGCAGCTCGCACGACACGGTCATCGGCGGCACCGGCAAGGACACCCTCCTGGCCGACCTCGACCTCTTCAAGGTCCCCGAAGGCATCCCCGCCGTGTTCCACCAGTGCGAGATCGTCGTCACCAAGGGCAAGACCAGCTTCGGCCGAAGCCGCGGCGTCAGCGCCATCGCCGTCAACGTCATCGACCGCACACGCCTGGACGCGACCTTGACCGACCTGCTGCCGGCCGTTCAGAACCTCATCGAGTCACTGCAGCAGTCGCAGCTACCGGCGGTGCAGCGCATCGTGGTCCGGTTGCAGGACTTTCACCGCAGCCTCGTCGAGCTGGCCGACACGGGCGGGGCAAGGATCAAGCTGCAGGACTTCCACCGTCTCGTGGGCACGATGCAGGACTTCCATCGCGCCGCCGAGACGCTCCAGGATTTCCATTTCGTCGTCGCCCGGATGCAGGACTTCCACTTCATCCTGGCTCGTCTGCAGGACTTTCACCGCCAGGCATGATTCTGTGCGCCACCCACTGATGAAAGCCCACCCGCATCGACGGATGGGCTTTTCATTTTCGCGCCGAACCCCACCGCAGCCCGCCAATACCCACAGCATCCACCAGCATCACGGCGCAGCACGCCACCACCGCCCACGCCGCGCCGGGAAAGATCGACCGCACTGACTCCTGAAGCATCCGAATCAGATCGCGGTCCACCATGGCCCGATCCATCGGCCACTGATTCAGATGCCCCCGTGACGCGTCGAGCATCGTATTCGCCGTCATGCACAGCGAGAGGAACGACAGCAGCACGCACATCAGGGCGTAAGGCCAGCGCACGGCGATGAGCGTGGCGCTCATGGCGGCGGTGAAGAGCAGGTAGCGCTCGTGCATCTGCGTGACGATGGTGAACATCACAAGCCACGGCGCGATCAGCGCGACGAGCACCCGCGGGTCGTCGCGACGCCAGTGACGGGCGGCGCCGGCCGAGCAAAGCACGAGCATGGCGAAATAGATCGCCGCCGTGAAAGGCTTGAGCTTGACGTTGAACGATCCGACCGTGAAGAGCACGCGGTTAAGGTCTTCCCGGTGGTGGAAACCGAACTGATGGTCCAGCAGCGCGGGGATGTTGTACGCATTGGCGACGTAGAGGGTGGGAAACACCTCGGTGCCACGCAACAGGCCCACGTAAAGCCAGCCCAGGTCGGCATTGAAGAGCGGCACGCAGGCGAAGACCGCCAGACCGATGACCAGCGCGCAGCACGCGGGCATCGCCTGGGCCACGCGCCATCGCTTGATCCTGCTGGCGATCCAGAGGGCAACGGCCGTCAGCGCGACGACGCCGACCCACACAAGGGCCGCAGGGTTCCAGAATGGTTGCGCCGCGTCGCGCAGGGTCGCCGTGGTCGCGCCATCGGGAACGACCGGCTCGAAGCGATGCGTTAGCATCCACGGCCAGACGACGGCCGCCAAACCCAGGACCAGCCCCGCCACCCACCGTCCGGCCGCCCCAGGCCGGCCCATGAACAACGCGGTCATCACGAACAACGGCGCCACCAGCATCTGCTGACCCTTGAACATCGCCCCCAGGCCGATCACCACGCCTGCCGTCAGCCAGCGATCCAGCGAGATGAACACCAGCGCCCACAGGAAGAACGGCACGACCCAGATGTCCCACAGCGGCCAGCCGTGCGTGTTGATCCACGACGCCGGGTTGAACCACACCATCGCCGCGGCGATGGCTGCAGTAACCCATCCTCGGAACGGCCTGAGCAGGTGCGCCAGCCACGACCAGCTTGCCGCCCCCAGTGATGCGTTCGCCGACGTGATCCGTCGCACCCAAACCAGGACCAGCGCCGCCGCGCCGAGGCTTGCCGCCAACTCCATCACCACGTTCACCCGCAGCGCCGGCGCGGTGAACTCGTAGGGAAATCGCTGCCAGCGCGTCGCGTCGGGGTAGTGGTCGCGGATCATCCACGCGTACCACGTCATCGTCGCCAGACGCAGCGGCGCGTAGTTGAGATCGTTTTTCCCGCCCCGACCGGTCGTTTCGGCGTAGCGACGGCTGTAGAGATCGACGTAACCCTCCGTCAGCGCCCGCTTGCCATAGCGAAAGCCACGGTCGATGTCGCTGCAGAAACGAAAGGTCTGCGTGAACTCCCACGTCCATCGCCGCGCAGCAAGACCTCGCTCGACGCCATACCCGGCCAATGCCAGCAAACCCAGGACGACCGCCACCCGCGCCACGCCGATCGGCCACGGCGTCAGCCACGCCGCCACGCTGTCGCGCCATCGCTCACTCCGACCACGCAACCAGTCACGCCACGGCATGCCGTGCGACAGTGTCGTGCCTCGGCCCCGGCGTCGTCAAATCCCGTCGCCGCGTCACCCGCCCGCGCACGGCGCAGTGGGCCGCGCGCCGGCCACAACTACGGCTGCGCCTATGATGTTGCCCATGCTCACCCGTCGATGGATGGTCGTTTTCGTGTGGTCCTGCTGGGCGCCCATGGCGGCGGCGGCGGCGGATGATGCGGCCCGGTTCATGGACTGGGTACAGACGCTCTCGTCAGTGGAAATGGAAGGGCGCGGGCCCGGTACGGCGGGCATCGATCGCGCGCGCGACATGCTGGTCGATCAGTTGCGGCAATGGCGCGGTGACGGACTGGCGCCGGCATTCGGTGGCGAATATCTGCAGCCGTTCGAGGCTGACCTGGGCGTGGAGGCGACGCGGCAGTCACTGTCGGGGCGCGGGCGCGATGCCAGGGCGGAGCGCGACTTCACCGTGCTGGGCCTGTCGGCCACGGCGGCATTTGCCGGCGAGGCGGTGTTCGTCGGCTACGGCATCGTCGAGCCGCAGCGTCGATACCACAGCTTTGCCGGGCTGGAGGAAGCGGGCCTTGCGGGCAAGGTCGCGATCGCGTTCCGCTACGAGCCGATGGACGATCGGGGCCAGTCGCGCTGGTCGCGACGAGGGCCGTGGTCGGATGCGGCGAGCCTGGCGAATAAAGCCACGTGGGCGGCGCAGCGCGGTGCAACGGCGCTGCTGGTGGTCAACCCGCCGGGCATGGACAACACCAACCAACTGCGGCCGACCGCGGCGACGGCGTTCGACAAGGCCGCGGCAATCCCGGTGCTGCACGTGTCGTCGTCGTGGCTGGCCGACGTCTTGCAGGCGGGGGAGATCACGGACGGGCGGGCGTTTCTGCGGGAGATGCAGGCCCGTGCCGATCGCGGCCGGGACAGGCCCGTCGCACTGCCGGGCGTGACGATCAGCGGTGACGTGGCGATCCAGCGCCGCCGCGCCATGCTGCACAACATCGCCGCCGTTCTGCCGGGCGCGGGCGATCTGGCCGGCCAGTGGGTGATCGTCGGGGCTCACTACGATCACCTGGGCTATGGCGATCCCGGCAGCATGACGCAGCATCGCGTGATTCACCCCGGCGCCGATGACAACGCCTCGGGCACGGCGGGCGTGCTGCTGCTGGCGCGGCGCATGAGTGCTGCAGTGGCCCAGGATGACGGGAAGACATCGCCCCGCCGTTCGGTGATGTTCGTGCTGTTCAGCGGCGAGGAGCGCGGCCTGCTGGGCTCGATGCACTTCGTCCGCCAGATGCACGAGCTGGGCCTGACGGCAGACAACGTCGTGGCGATGGTCAACCTCGACATGATCGGCCGCCTGCGCGACGAGAAGTTGCACGTCTTTGGCGTCGAGACCGCCCAGGGCCTGGCCGAGGTTGTCAAGGCGACGGGCAAGGCGCGCGACCTCAAGCTCTCCACCACCGGATCGGGCCTGGGCATGAGTGACCACACGGCGTTCTACTTCAAGCGCATCCCCGCGCTGCACTTTTTCACGGGCATACACGAGGACTATCACAAGCCCACCGACACTGCCGACCGCATCGACGCCGCCGGCGGTGTCAGAGTCATGGACATGGTCGGCGACGTGGTGCTGCAGTTATCCCAACGACAGACGCGCCTGGCGTTCGTCGAAGTCGAAGACGCTCATGGCGGCCATGGCATGGGCATGCCCAGCCGCGGCGCGGTGCTGGGCATCATGCCTGACTACGACACGCTCGATGGCGACCACGGCTGCGGCATCAGCGGCCTGGCTCCCGGCGGTCCTGCCGCCAAGGCCGGCCTCCGCGACGGCGACATCATCACCGCCTGGAACGCCGCCCCCATCGCCAACGTCCGTGACCTGACCGCCCAACTCGCCCAGGCTCACCCCGGCGACACCGTCCGCCTCACCCTCCGCCGTGGCGATGAGACCCGCCAGGCGACGGTGACGCTGGGCTCACGATGATGCCCGGCTTCGTGCCGGCACACCCACCACCAGCGAACCGGCTGCCACCTGCTGCGTCACGACCGCGCCCGCTGCGACGATGGCTCGATCACCGACGTGGACACCGGGGAGGACGACGGCGCCGGCGCCGATGAACGTTGCCTGACCGACGTGGACGCCGCCGGCCAGCACCGCTCCGGGGCCGATGAAGGCGTGGTGGGCGATCGCACAGTCGTGTTCGACCACGCATGCGGTGTTGAGCGTGACGTTGTGGCCCACTGCAGCCGCTGGGTTGACGATGGCCCCCGCCATGACCGTAACGCCGTCACCCAGCGTAGCCGAGGCGGCGATGACGGCCGCGGGATGGATGGCGGAAACGACCGAAAAATCGTGGGCGATCAGGAGGTCGAACAGCCGTTGGCGCACGGCGGTGTCGGTGTTGCCTCCGACGCCGACGAAACCGTGCGCCACGCCCTGGGCGCGCAGGTCGGCAAGCTTCGATTCATCGCCGATCACAGGCACGCCGGCGACCTGCTCACCGATCCTGCGGGGATCGAGCAGGCCCACGACTTCGACCGCGCCGACCAGGCGGAGGATGTCGAGCACGACCCTTGCGTGCCCGCCGGCGCCAATGCCGATGGCCTTGAGGGTCGTCGTCACGGGCGGGCCTCCTGTGGCAGATCGTGGAATGGCTTGAAGATCAACTGCAGCGGATCGACACTGCGCAGCACGGCGGCAATGCGTTCAGCGGCGCGGCCGTCGCCGTAGGGATTCACCAGGTCAGTAAGCGAAGCGCGAAAGCCATCGCCGATCGCGCGGTCGATGGCATGGCGAATCGCATCGCGCTGTGGCGGCACGTCGATGACGTTACGCGGGCGCAGCCTGCCTGCCTGGCGCGAGCCGACATTGACCACGGGCAGCTTGAACGATGCCGCCTCGATGATCCCGCTGGAGGAGTTGCCCACCAACACCTCGGCCAAGGCCATGGCGCTAAAGTAAAACGCCGTGCCTTGGCCGCGCGCCACCAGGGCATCGGGGTGGGTGGCGGCGTAGGCGTCGATCATGGCATTCATGCCGCGACCCCCCGTGTCGGCGTTGGCCTCGACGAAAACAGGCGGCAGCGCGCTGGCCTCGATCGCTGCCAGCAGTTCGGCGACATGCAACGGCGTCTGGTCGGATTCGAGCGTCGCCGGGTGAAACGCCACGAGCACAAAGCGCTCGGGCAGATTCATCGCGGCCCGGTCGAGCAGTTGGATTTCACGCAGGTTGTCCAGGCCCGGCGCGCCGGCGACGTGGACGCGTTGCGGGTCTTCACCCATCTGAACAACGCGGCGTCGCGCCTCGTCGGTGCTGACAAAATGCAGGTGGCTGAGCTTGGTCATGCTGTGTCGCAGCGCGTCGTCGATCGCGCCCAGCGACAGCTCGCCACCATGGATGTGGGCGACAGGGATGCGCAGCGGCAGGGCGGCCAGGGCAGCGGCGTGCATCTCGAAGCGGTCTCCCAGCACGAGGAGGATGTGCGGTCGATGCTTCTCGTACGCCGCGGCGAACTGCGTGACGCCTCGCCCCATCGCCGCCGCGATCGCCGCGGGGCGATCGTCGTCGCCGAGCATGTCGATGCGTGCGACGATCGGCCAGCCGTCGGCCTCGATGAGGCGCACCGTGCCACCCAGCTCCGGCCGCAGGTGCGACCCGCCGACGAACAGGGATAACTGCAGCGAATTCTCTGCCGCGATGGTGCGCAGCACCGGCCGATAGATCCCGTAGTCGGCCCGCGACGTGGTGACAACGCCGATGGTGCGCATGGTGGCACGATATCACGCCGCGTCGGAAATGGCGTCGCCGCGGTTGAGGGCGCGGGGGGCGGGGCGGCCCAGGATGGCGTCCAGGCGCATCGGGTTGACGCCGGTGCCGGGGCGCAGGGCGGTGAGCATGTCGCGGGTGATGGTGCGGCCGGGTGGAATATTGCAGGCGGCGACGAGGCTGCGACGGACGACGTCGCGCAAAGGCAGTTCGCTGGCGGCGGGGCGTTTGACGCCGTCGCCGAGTGCGCCTTCGACCGCGCGGATCTGGGCGATCATGGCGGTCAGTTCAGCAGGCTCGAGCGATGCGGCCTGGTCGGGTCCGGGCAGCGTGCGATCGAGCGTCAGGTGCTTCTCGATGATGCACGCGCCCAAAGCCACTGCCGCGACTGCCACGTGCGTTCCAGCGGTGTGATCCGAGTAGCCCACCGGTCTCCCCAGTGCCTGACGCAGCGTCGCCATCGCACGCAGGTTCGTCTCGCCAGGCTCGGCGGGGTAGTTCGTCACACAATGCAGCAGCGCCAGCTCCTCGCACCCGCCTTCGTTGAGCACGTCGACCGCCTGAAGCACCTCCGCAAGATCGCACATGCCCGTCGAGAGGATCACCGGCAGGCCCTGTTTGGCCACGTGCTCCAGCAACAGGCGGTTGGTCGCCTCACCCGACGACACCTTGATCGCCGGCACACCCAGCTCGACCAGGAGTTCGACGCTGGACTCATCGAACGGCGTGGAGAGAAAGGTCAGCCCCCGCGTCCGACAACGCTCGATCAGCCGCACATGGTCTGATCTCGACAGCTCCAGGCGCCGAAGCATCGCCTGCTGGGACTCCTCCGTTGCAGTGGTCCGCAACTGGTACTGGGCTTTGGGCGCCGTCGTCGCCGCCACGCGATCGGCGCGGAACGTCTGGAACTTCACCGCGTCGGCGCCGCCGTTGGCGGCCGCGTCCACCAGCCGCAACGCCAGGTCCACGTCCCCGTTGTGGTTCACACCCGCCTCGGCGATCACGAAGCACGGCTGGCTTTCACCAATCACGCGCTGTCCGAGTTGGATCGTCCTGGTCATGCACCGGCTCCGATAAAATCAGATCGGCCAAGTGCAGGTCCCAGGATGAATCCACGTCCAGCGATCGCTGCGGCGGCATGACGTAAGCGAAGGTGTGCGGGGTGTACCACGTCCGCTGCGCCCGAAGGAGGTTGGTTTTGGCGAGGTAGATGGCGCCGTTAAGGGCGTACGCCGGGGCCAGGTCCTGTCGTCGCAGGGGGCGGGTGGGGGCCTGAACGTAATCACTGATGCGGCCGTCGGGGGCAAGTCGCTTCTGCCACAGCGGATGGTGGTGCGATTCGCTGACGCTGACGACAGCGTCGGCGTCATGCTGCAGCGCCAGGGCGACGGCGGCATCGATGTCTTCGGCCGTGCGCAAAGGCGAGGTGGGCTGCAGCAGACATAACCAGCGTGGGCAGCACCCCTCGTGCGCATCGAACCACTGCAGCGCGTGGATCACCACGTCCATGCTCAGCGTATCGTCGCGTGCCAGCTCCGCGGGGCGGACATAGGGTGTATCAGCTCCGTGTGCTCTAGCCACGTCGCCGATGGCAGCGTTGTCGGTGTCCACCACGACGCGGCTCACACACTTGGCCGCCTTGGCCGCGGCGATGGTCCAGGCGATCAGCGGACGCCCGCCGACGGGGGCGATGTTTTTTCCCGCCACCGTTTTCGATCCGCCTCGTGCGGGGATCAGGGCGAGGATGGAGTCGGCGTGGTCGCCTGTCATGGTTGCGATAATAGCTCACCGGCGGGCGACTGACGTTCCAACCAGTAGTGGCCGTGCCGCATCGACCGCATCAGCAGGGCGGCACGTTTCCATCGCGGCAGTCGCCACGGCTCGTAGGTCGTGTAGTGCAGCAGGTTCAGGCCGCAGGCCGCGAAAACGTCGCACCACTGATGATGGGTGAGAAAGCAGACGCCCACGCCCGCGGTATTGCCGCCGAGTCTGCGGACCAGCGGCGCGGCCAGCTTCGATTGCGTTACGCCATAGACGATGCGCCCCGCCAGGTTTGGCCAGACCAGACCATCGATGACGTCCTCGAATACGGAGATGCGTCCCCCTGGGGCCAGGTGAGATGCGAGCTTGCCGAGCATGGCGGCCTGATGTCGCCGCGTGTCGTGGTAGGAGGTCAGCACGAGGTGGTGAAGCACCCAATGGATGCTGATGAGGTCGAAGCGGCGGCCGGACAGATGCTCATCGATCTGTTCGATGCTGGCGCAGAGGAGTGTTTTTCTGGGATGTGGACGATTGCGATCCAGCAGGATACGGCCGGGCTCGAGGAGGCTGGTGTGGCATTGGGGCATGCGGTCGAGCAACTCGTCGGCGAACAGTCCAACGCCGCCGCCGACATCCAGGTGATCGAAGCGGGCGCGGCCGCCGAGGTCCGCATCGATGAGCTTCATGAGTCGGCGACTCATGGCGGGTCCGAGGTAATCGCGGTCGAAAGCGTGAAGTTGGTCGTCGGCGAGTTGAACGCTGTGCGTCGTGCTCATGGCAAAGGGCTACTGCAGCGTCAGCTTGATCGCGGGCGAGCGGCCCATCGCATCTTTTGTGCGAGCATCTGCCAGTAATTGATGGCCGGACTGTGGATGAGCCGCAGCGGGTGGGCGTAGCGGCGGACGCGGACCTGCTGGGCGTTCTGCAGATCGAACGACAGTTGTCCATCGAGGACAAGCGTGGTTCCCTCGTTGACGTCGCGCATATGGAGCCAGACGTGACTGTCGGCGGAGAGGATGATGGGACGGAACGCCAGGGAGTGAGGGCAGATGGGCGTGACGACGACGGCGTCGGCGTCGGGGCTGACGATGGGCCCGCCGGCGGCGAGGTTGTAGGCGGTCGAGCCGCTGGCGGTGGCGACGATGACGCCGTCGCCGCTGAAGGTGGCCGCGGCCTTGCCACTGGTGGCGGGATCGATGGCCAGATCCAGGTCGATCATGCGGAAGGGTGGGCCGGCGGTGACGACGACGTCGTTGAGCGCGATGCCGGTGAAGACGGGCTGGGGCATGGCGTCGCCGTTGCCGTAGGGCGGCGTGCCGGCGTCGAAGATGGCGACCTCGACGAGCAGTCGCCGGGTGATGTTGCACTGGCCTGAGGCGACGACGTCCCAGTATTGCATGACGTCGGCGAGGTTGAACTCGGCCAGGAATCCGAGCTTGCCAAAATTCACCCCGAGGATGGGCAGGCCGCGATCGACGAGGTTGCGGGCGATGGCCAGCATCGTTCCGTCGCCGCCGAGCACCATGCCGATGTCGGCCTCCGGCAACGTGTCGGCCAGCTCGGGCGTGAGCGAGGGGATGTCCGGCTCGGCGACGATATGGGCCCGGCCATCGAGCCAATGGCGCAGGCGCTGCAACGCCGCGACCACGCCATCCTTCGACTGGTTGGCGAAGATGATCAGTCGCGGGATGGTGGGTGCGGGTTGGGTCACACGATGGCTCGAATCAGCCGGACCCTCGAAGTCGCAGGTCCGACGCGGCGGCCCCAGGCGTGGGCCTTCCACGCCGGGGCCGAGTCTTCGATGCCCCGGATGGCCTTTGGGCTGGCGTGAATATATCCGATAGCCATAATGCCGGGTTTCCCGTGTGGAAGGATTCCTCTGTGCAAGCACTCGTGTTCGACGGCCAGCAACTGCGACTGGATCGGGCCCGCCGCGACCCGCAGCTACCGACGGGGGCGCCGCTCGCCGAGGCGGTGATTCGCCCCACGCGCATGGGCATCTGCAGCACCGACCTGGAGATCGTCAAGGGCTACATGGGGTTCACGGGCGTCCTGGGCCACGAGTTCGTCGGCGTCGTCGAGGCCGTCGCCGACAAGAAGCACAAGGAGTGGGTCGGCAAGCGCGTCGTGGGCACGATCAACTGCGTGCGCAGCATCTGCGACATGGTCCGCGCCGGGCTGCGTGAGCACGCTCGCGACCGCAGTGTGCTGGGCATCAAGGAGCGCGACGGTTGCTTCGCCGAGCGATTTCTGTTGCCAGTGGAGAACCTCATGGAAGTGCCCGCGGGGCTCGATGACGATCGCGCGGTCTTCACCGAGCCCTTGGCCGCGGCGTACCAGATCACGCGGCAGCTCACGATCGAGGGTCGGCCTTATGTGACCGTTCTGGGCGACGGGCGACTGGGACTCCTGTGCGCCCAGGTCATGAGCCAGCTTAACGCGACCGTGCGATGCGTAGGCAAACACGCCCGAAAACTGGAGCTGTGCGAGAAGTGGGGCGTCAAGCACCGGTTGCTCGACGACGTGGGCCTGCGCCAGGACCAGGACATCGTTGTCGATTGCACCGGCTCGCCCACCGGCATCGTCACCGCCATGCAGATGGTGCGCCCCCGTGGCACCATCGTGATGAAAACGACGACGACGCCACCCGAAAAGCCCATCGACCTGTCGCCACTGGTCATTCACGAGATCAAGCTCATCGGCAGCCGTTGCGGCCCGTTCCGCGAAGCCATCGCGGCCCTGACCCACGACAAGATCGACGTGCTGAGCCTCATCAGCAAGCGAATGAAACTCGCCGACGGTGTCGAGGCGTTCCGCGCCGCCAAGCAGCCGGATGCCATCAAAGTGCTGCTTGAGCCGTGATCAGAGCCAACCCGCCAGCACCATGGCGGCGACGACAATCGCCACGGCAATGCGATACCAGCCAAACAGCGACAAACCGTGGCGGTGCAGATAGGAAACCATCCACTCGATGGCGGCGGCGGCGGCGAGAGTGGCCACGATGATGCCGATGATCAGGTTCACAGGGCCCAGATCGTGGATCATTTCGTCGTGGTACTCGAACGTGTCCTTGACGGCCGCGCCGGTCAGCGTGATGACGCCCAGGAGGAAACTGAACTCGACCGCCGCCGGCAATGACAGTCCGACGATGACGCCGGCGACGATCGTCATCAGGCTGCGCGACACGCCAGGCCACATCGCCACGCACTGCAGCAGGCCGATGACCAGCGCCATGCGCCACGTCAGGTCCTCCACGCTCAGTCCCGCCTCGGGATCGCGCGTGTGACGGCGGCGCCACCACGACACGCCAAGGATGGCCACACCGCCCACGAGCCACGCCGCGATGATCGGCCACAGGCCCCACTGCTCACCACCGAACAGGTACGTTTTGATTCGCTTCTCAAGCAGCAGCCCGATCACCACCGCGGGCATGACGCCCGCCACGACGTTCATGGCCAGCCGCCGTCCCACGACGTCTCGCCCCACCACGCCCAGCGTCATCTGCTTCACCCGTCTGAAATACAACCCCAGCACCGCCAGGATCGCCCCGAACTGAATCACCACCGTGTAGGCGTCCACGGCATCGCTGTGCGCGATCCCCAGCAACCGCTGAGCCACGATGAGATGGCCCGTTGAACTGACCGGCAGATACTCCGTCAGACCTTCGACAATGCCCAGGATGATCGCCTGCCACCAGTTCACAACGCGTCGCGCTCCGGCCGTGTTCCCGGATTAACCTACATCGGGTCGATGGCCACCATAACTCAAGCCATCCGCGGCAGGGCCGATGCTTCTGGGACTCATCGATTTCTTACGCAACGGTATCATGGCAGGACGAGCATGTGTCACTGGGTTCCGGAGGTTCAGGTATGTGGACCTTGCGTGCATGGTTGTGCCTGTGGTGCTTCGCCGCGATCGTGGGGGCCGACGCCCCGGGCGAGGAGAGGCTGGTCGAGCTGCTGCGCGGGCAGGTGAGCACGATCCTGGATCGTCACGGCGGGTGGAGCGCTCGCCACCCGCTGGAGGCGCTTCTGAAGGACCACCCACCGGCGGTGCAGGTGCAGGCTCTGCTGCCGTTCATCGACCACGGCGCCGCCGCGGACTCGGCCTCACCGGCGCAACCAGCGGTGTGCGAACGATTGGGCCAGCTCTGGGAGGCGTCATGGCCGCGATTGGTTGTTGCACTTGACGACCCGAAAGCGACGCGCCGGGCGGCGGCAGCGTCGGCAATCAACCAGTTATCGTTCAAGAACCAGTCGAAGCATCATCGTCCCTGGGCAAATGAAGTCGGCCCAAGGCTCGCAAACCTCATGACCCACGATCCCTCGCCGGTGGTGCGCACCGAGGCGGCGCGGGCGTTGGCGTCGCTGAAGGAACAGGCGGCACCCTACAGCGACGCGGTCCTGCAGGCGATG
Organism: uncultured Phycisphaeraceae bacterium; assembly: GCA_964518335.1. GTDB lineage: Bacteria > Planctomycetota > Phycisphaerae > Phycisphaerales > Phycisphaeraceae > CAZFDT01. The sequence continues at coordinate 86,682 of CAZFDT010000009.1, read as the reverse complement.
GACGATCCCGACCCGGCCGTGCAGCGGATGGCCATGAGCGTCCTCATGAAAGCCGGCCCCGACGGCTGGCGCGCGATCCCGCGTCTGATCGCCATCCTCAATGACCCGACCAACGACCAACACGACGACGCAGCCGAGGCGCTGCAAATCATGGGCTATGCCGGGCGCGACGCCGTGCCCGCTCTGTTGACCGTCTGTGGCGATCCATCGGCTACGGACGACCACATCGACGCCAGCAATGCCCTGTTCTGGATCGGCACGCGCGGGCTCCAACCCGTGCCTTACGACCTGCTGGCCCGGGCGGTGCGACACTGCCGCTACGCCGCACCCGCTTGGCTGGCGCATCACTTCGCGCCCGACGACGTCGCGTTGGCCGTGTCTCTGGCCGAGGCCATCGAAGCAGTCAACGAGCACGACTACAAGAACGGCGAATGGGCGGCGCGGGCGCTAGGGCGGATCAAGCCCAGGCAGCCGGAGGTCGCCGCGTACTTGCGGGTTCTCGCGGAGTCCGACCATACCCACGCGCGGGCATGGGCGGCCGTGGCCTATGGCGGCGTCACGGGGGATGACGCCACCGCCGCCGCCCTGCTTCAGCGGATTTACGAGCGGGCTGGCAAGAAGGAGCGGGAGGAATGCGTGATCCACGCCGCCGGCGTGCTGGGACCGGCGGCCGCACCGATGCTGGCGCATATCCAGCCCGAACTCAAGAGCGACAGCGCCTGGGCGTCGCTGAACCACATCCATGCCTATTACCGCCTTCGCGGTCAGCCCGATCAGTATCTGGACTTTGTCGCCGAGTTGATGCGCAGTCGCACGGCCAACGACATGCCGGAGCAAGCCGGCGAAATACTGCGCGAGTTGGGGCCGTTGGCCGACGCGCAGACGCCAACGCTCATCGAGGTGCTCGACGACTACTCGCCCTGGGCGCAGGACAATCGGTTCCATGCGGCATACGCATTGCGACACATCGGGCCGACTGCCCATACGCGCCGGGCGCTGCCCGGGCTGGCGCGGATGCTCGATCCTGCGATCGAAGACTCGCCTTACAACCGGCGGATGGCTGCGGAGGCGATCTGGTCGATCAGTCGCGACGCCACGACGGCGGTGAACGGCGTGTTGGGCACGCTCGACGACCGGGGCCGCAGCTTCATCTGGGCGATGTGGGCGCTGAAAGAGATGGGCCCGGCGGCATCGGCGGCGATCCCTCGCCTGCGCGAGACGCTGGCCGATCCCAACCCCTGCTTCCGCGAGCTGGCGGCCGAGGCGCTCGAAGCCATCGAGTCACCGCTGCCCGCGGGGAGTGTCAACGCGCTGCAGTTGTCACAGTGGCACGACCAGTTGGCCGACGATCAGGACGCGACTGCGGTGGCCGCTGTGTGGCGACTGGCGCAGGCTGGCGAGCCCGCGCGCGCTTGGCTGAAGCAGCATGCGGACCATGCCGCTGTCGAGCCAGGCGATGATCCGCGCCCATCGCTTCGGGCCAATCGCCAGCAGGCTCGAGTGATCCAGGCGCTGTCGCTGATGGACCACCTGAAATCGCAGTCCGCGGAGGCACAATGAATAGCGAGGATGAACATGGGGTGTGAGCGCTGCTTATCGCGTGCATGCGTCGCGTGGCTGCTGCTGTGGACTGCACTATCGGCGTCGGATCTACCGCCAAGTCTGACGATCGAGATGGCGCCGGTGCGTATGCAGGCGTTGCCCGCGTCGATCTGGCACGTCGAGATGGAAGTGGCGGGTCGCGTGTGGTTGATGGTTGAGCCACCCGAGGAAGGCTGGACGCTCGACCAGGCCAAGGCGGTGGTCGAGCGTGAGTTCGCGCGGGATCAGCCGCAAATCATCGGGCTGATGTGGCTGGGTCGAACTCGTGACGGGCGCGTGTGGTTCGCCGACAAGCCGCAGCCCAATCGCGGTCATCGGTTGCTGGGCTACGACGGAACAGGCTGGATCGAGCATCCCGACGAAGCGTCAGTCGTGCACGCACCCGTCGAGCTGGCTTCGTGCGTGCTGTTCCCCGGCCGGTCGGGCGTGGGTGTGTGGAACGGCACGGCATGGACGGTGGGCATGAAGCTCAACGGCACAAGCTATCCCGCCAAGGTTGTCCGCGAGCCCGGCGGCGACAGTGCCGTGGCTTACTTTGGACACCAGACGCCACTGCAACGGTTCCGCGACGGACGCTGGTTTGAGCTGTCCATGCCCAGCGAGATGAAGGACAGACTCGATGCCATCGCCGCATGTCGGTTCGGGCTTTACGCGCAGCACGATGAAACGCTGCTGCGGCTCGAAGGTCCACCCGACGACGAGTTGCAGTCGGCGCTCGAGATCGTGCTCGAACCGCTGCTGGCGCAGTTGAATGCGCCGGACGAGTCGCGCCGCACGGATGCGGAGCAGCAGATCCTCGGTATCGGTCCAGCCGCTGGCGGCCTGGTTCGGCTTCGCGCGGCGGCCACCGACGACGCGCTGTCACGCCTGCGGCTGAAGCGCGTCGCACTCCTTCTCGAGCAAAAGAAACAGCCCGCACCCGAGCCCGTCATTGACGATGGGCTTGTCGCCATGGGATCGTATCGCGTGCAGCGCATTTCGTTTCTGCGCCAACTCAAGACCGATCATGTGCTGGTGGGTGTGCTTGCGGGCGTGCAGCAGGATGGCACGCCGTTGCCGCCGGGCGTTCTGGTCGTGCCGCCGCGCGAGCCGCCGTTCTACATCCCCGACGCTCTGGTCAACAACAGCGGGTTCCTGCCCGTGTTCAACGAGCACGGCGTCCTGCGACAGGCGTTGCACTTGTCGGACGATGTTGTGCTGATCCCCGGCCATGACAGCCATAAGAGATGGTCGCAGGCCAAGGGTCATCAGTCGTGGGACGCCTGCCCCGCCCTTCGCCTGGACCTGCAGCGTCGAACGCTCACCCCCATGACGCCCAGTCGCGTCACGCTGGCGATCGACGCCCACGGGCGCGAGTACATCGGCACGGGCTACATCTATGGCGATGCGCGACGATATCAGGCCATCGACGTGATGACGGCTGGGGCGCCAGACACGCGCTTGTTCGTTGACCTTCCCGATCCGATGGCGCTGGACACTCGCGCCGTGGGCTTGGCGACTCGCTATGCGCTGGCGACCATGGATCGGCTAGGGCGACTTTACACGGTGCCCCGGTCCGGCGGGTTGATCCGATACCAGGGCGAGCATTGGGAACCGATCATCGGCGCCGAGACCGTGCGCGCCAGCGACGCGATTTACATCGGCGACGACGGGGCTGTGGCGTTCGTTCGCGGCAGCAGCGCCACGCTGGTGTGGAACGGGCAAACGCATGCCGCATCATCTTTGGAAGAGCTGATTTCGCAGCATCAGCCGACATTTGCCGCCCAGTTCGCCGCCGGGTCGTTGCCCCTGATGCACGACGTGGGACAGATCGTCAGCGACGCCGCGGGTCGGATATGGGTTCGTCGCCAGCACGATGTGATGGTCTTCGCCGATGGGCAGTGGCTCAAGGATGAGGATGACCGTGTGATGGCCAGCAGCAAGCGGGCCCGGATGCGGTTCATGGCGTCCGTGGCCGATGGCGGCTTCGTATATCTCACGAACAGGATCGAAGACGAGCCCCTGGCGTACTTCGCCACGGTGTTTGACGGCCAGATCACGCGCATCGATGCGCCGCACAGCCAGTCCGTGAACGTGTCAGTGCAGCAGGTTCGCGACGACGATGGCGTGATGTGGCTGCCCGCATCGATGCGGCCGTCGCCCGATCGGTCGGCCGACAGTTGGCGGTATGACGCCATCCGCGTCGATCGGCCCGGCGTGGAGGAGCGACTGCGAGGCTTGGGCCATCCGTACCTGCATGATGGCGCTGGCAACCTGTTGCTGTTGTCCCCATTCACGGGCAGGCAACACCGAGATCATCCCCTTCACTTCGTGCGCGACGGCAACGTGGTTCATCGCCTTCACCTGCCGGAGATGAGCTACAACCCTGCATTTGTCAGCGACCGGCCGGGATCCATTTTCACCGTGAATCTGCGGGGACTGGTGCATCTGACTGCCGCCGACCCACACAACCACCCCGAGGGCTATCGCGTCTCCGACATCTTTTACCTGGGCGATCCTCCGCGAAGACCCCGGCAGATCTTCGCCTCGCCCGCGGGCTTCATCGCTTTGTTGATGCAGGACGACGACCAGCTGTCTGTGTACGTTCTGGCGCTGCCTCTGCTGCCGCGCATTGGGCCGTCGGGCACAACGCGCTGACGTCATGCGGCGACTCACGACTCGCTGCGATACCGTCGCCGAAATCCCGTGGGCGTGATCGCCAGCTCGCGGCGGAAGCTGTCGGCCATCCAGCGGGCATTCACGAAGCCACAGCGCTTGGCGACGACGTCAAGGGCGAGATCCGACTCGGCCAGCAGTTCCCTGGCCTTCTCGAACCGCACGTGATGAATCTGGTCGAGAATCGTCCGCCCCACGAGACGTTTGAATTTGCGCTCCAGCGACCTGCGGGCCACGGGGAGTTGACTGACGATCCAAGCCACGTTCAGCGGCTCGGCGAAGTGATGGTTGATCAGACGCAACGCGCTGACCACATCGGCGTCGTCGAGGGCGATCAGGTCTGTGCTGGCGCGAGGCACGACCCGCAGGGGCGGCAGGGTGAGATTCGTCGGCTCCCTGTGTGGATTTTCCAAGTGCTGATGCAGCAGCCGCGCCGATTCGTAGCCGATGGCAACCAGGGGTTGAGCGATGCTCGAAAGAGGCACCTCGCTCAGTTCGCAGGCCACGTCATCGTCATCGACGCCCAGCACCGCGATGTCATCGGGCACGTGCAGGCCGATGTAGCGGCAGGCGGCGACAATCTCGACGCCCAGGGCGTCGTTGGCCGCCAGCACACCGCAGGGGCGTGGCAGCTTTTGCAGCATGGCGACCAGCTCGCGCTTGAAGCGAGGTCGCCTCCTGCCATCGTAGAGCGACCCGACCAGTTGCTGCACGGGGCCCAGGCCCAGCCCGGCGACCGCCCTGGTGAATCCGTCCATGCGTTGGGGTACGAACGCCCACGGTCCATGTCCGACGCAGGCGAAATGTTTCAGTCCCAGGCCCGCCAGGTAGTTGGCCGCCATCTCCCCCACGAGCCCCTCGTCCACGAATACCGTCGAGACGTCTGGTGTTGTGCGGGCGTTGCACACCACCACGAGTGGTATGCGAGCGGTATGCGCGAAGTCGAGGATCCAGGGATCGGCACTGAACGTGACAATCCCCGAGGGGTTGAGGTCGCGGATCTCGGCGGCATGGGTGTCCCTTTTGCAGGCGACGCGCCAGCGGATTTGCTGTCGCACGTAAGTTACGAGCCCGTGAAAGATGCCGCGCTCGTACCGTGCATTGAGGTTGGCGACGAGCAATACGGTCGGTGAGGTGCGGTCCATCGTGGTGTGAGGGCACTATGGTGGCGTGAACACAGACAAGTTTGACACAAAATACGCATTGACGCAAGCGCGGACTGGGGCCACACTCAATTATCACTTTTGTGGGACTGAAGGCAGAGGCCCGCGTGGCCGCACGATGAACTGGCTGCCAGATGACGAGGAAGTTCACTGAATGTCACATCTGTAAGTTGCCCTCGACGCCAGCATCGGCCAGTAGCGTTGCTGGCTTGGCGTCTGGGGGACGATCCCATGTCTGGAGGTGTGAGATGAATCGCCGATGGTTCATGAACGTCGCAGCGAGCGTCACGTTGCTTGTGATCGCAGTAGGTTCGACTTGGGCCTTGCCCATCATCATCGACGATGGCGATTCCGGCTTTGGTACGCAGGGCGGCATTTACGCCGGCTCAGCTCCATCAGGTACGGCATACAACGACGATGTGTTCTGGACCAACAAGGACCAGAGCAACGCGTGGGCATTCTGGCAGTGTGAGGGACTTACCCCCGGCACATACGACGTCCATATCACATGGCAGGCGGACCGTGCCTGGTGGGATCCCGGCTGTGCGTCCGTCCCCGTCAGTGTGATCGACGGCCCGGTCGAGAATCGCGGCTGGCCCGACTACGACGTCATCCTTCCATCGGGTTCGTCCGTACTCGCGGATCTCGACCTGGATCAGAGTGTGAACCCCGCGGGCCTGGGGTACGCCGGGCTCAACTGGTTTTACCTGGGCAGCTTCACCATCACGGGCAATACGCTGACGGTCATGCTCACCAACCAGACGGACGCCGGCGGTCCCATCGTCGCGGATGCGGTGATGATCGCGCTCATTCCGGAGCCGGCTTCACTGGCGCTGCTGGCGCTGGGTGCGATGAGTGTGGCGTTGCGTCGTCGCTGACTGCATCGGTGTTTGTGTTGTGATCTGCGAAGCGCAGGCAAGGAGTATGTCATGTTGAGTCGAACGAAGGCGTTGGTGGGCGCTTGGGTTGTCATCTGTCTGTCGGTAGTGCCGTCATTACGTACCGCTGATCCCGCCGACGTCGTTGCCATTCTGGCCAAGGCCAGGCTGGTGCAGGAGATCGATTGCGCCGCGGCGAATAAAGACCTCCTGTTCATCGAATACCCGGCGGGCGCGAGCAAGGTCCAGACGGTTCTGGATACACCCTTTCGCACGCTGAGCAACAAGGAAGGCGACGCCAAGTTCTTCGCCTATCGCATCGGCGAGGGCAAGGGGCTGGTCGGGGGCAAGCCGTACATCCTCACCGTGGAATACCCCGAGGATGTGTCGCGCACCATGTACATCTGCAATTGGGGCTGCGAGACCACGCTGGGGTTTGCGACCGGTCAGTCGCTGGGCGATGTACTCAAAGGTCGGTATGTGCCGAACAACCCCGAGTCGCTCAAGTACCCGCTGTCGGGCAAGGTCGAGACCTGGACGCAGCTTTTTTACCTGCACGATCGGTTCCCCGAGATCAAGCGTCCGCGTGGGTTGTATGCCCGACCGCTGGTTCCCGAGGACGGGTTCTGGGTGGTCGTGGCGCAGGCGGCGCCGTGGCAGGACCCGCTGGGCGCGGGCGCGGCGGTGTCAAAGATCCGATTGTACGAGGTGACGGACTCCGAGTCGCTGCAGTTGCCTTTGCGCCTTCCGCCGAAGGGCCTGCCGCGTCGGCATGTGTTCTCACGCGAGGAGATGGCCGACAACGCCGTGGGCACCGGGCACAAGCCCGAGGAGCAGGTCGAGGAACTGCGTGGCGTCAAGACCATCGCCGACTGGTTCGAGTACAAGATGCGGGCCATGCAGTTCCTGGGCATCAACACCTTCAGCAAGGACCTGCTGGAGTTCGGGCACAACCAGGGCTGGGATTCGTCCGACGGCGGCGGCAACGACTGGGTGTATCAGTCCTCGACGCCGCAGTTGTGGGATGAGATACTCGAACGGGCCGCGAAGCTCAAGCTCACGGTGCTGCCGTATTACGAGTACCGCGGCAGCGTGGGGGGCAACAAGGAGATGGCGCTGGGGTCTCAACACCGCTGCCGTCGGCTCGACGGCGGTGAGACGTACACCCACATCGCCTGGTGCGAGGGCAACAACGCCGACATCACCGATCCCGACACGATTGCCGACGCGAAGAAGATGCTCGACGTGTCGCTGCTGAAGTACCAGGACAAGGCGGCGATCGTCGGAGCCTGGTTTCGCCAGAGGCCGACGGCGATGCCAGTGAGCTTCAACGAGGCGAACTTTCGCATGTTCGCCGCCGAGGCTAACGAGGGCAATCGCATCACGCGGTCGCACCTGCAGGCGGATCAGGCGCTTCTGGATCGCTACTACGCGTGGTGGTTCGGCAAGCGGCGGGCTTTCTTCGACGCGCTGGCGGATCATCTGCAGCACAAGATCGGACCCGAGGCGTTCGTGATCTACACCAACGATTCGAGCGAGCCCGGCCGGGCTTTGCCGCGCTCGATCACCGGCGAGGGCAAGCCCGACGGCTGGCAGTGGATGCAGGTCGTGGCCACAGACGAGTTCAGCACGTGGGAGACGATCCTCGCCAACGCAGAGCGGTATCCGTGGTTCAAGCCTTACGCGATCGATGAGATCATCGACCGCGACATGCATCTGCGGGGGCTGGTGACGTTTGCCGAGAACTGGGACAAGTGGGACAACGCGAACTCGACGCCGCCCGATGATCCGCAGAACTACCGCGACGCGGCGGGCGTGATGCTCAGCTACACGTACAACCGGCTCTACACCGTCGGCTCGCCGCGGCCGTTCGACGCCTACCGCAGCAAGGCCGGCCTGGCGCTGGTGCGGCACTACTCGCTCAACGAGCACGAGATGAACGTGGGCAACGACGAGCCGTTGGGCTACTTCATCGCCGATGTCGAACGAGCAGGCCCGTACTGCATGATGGCCGAGGCTCGTGCGGTGGCCTATGGCGACCCGACGCACCTGGGCTCGCTCACGGGCAACAGCAACCATCGTGGCTTCCCGCAGTACGTGCGCAACTTCCACGCCAACTTTCTTGCGCTGCCGGCATTGCCCAGCACCGTCGTGCCCGACGCCGCCAGTGACCCCGAAGTCTTCGTCCGCCAGATCAGGACCCAGGGGCACGGCACGTACATCGCTGTCATCAACACCGGGTTGATGAGCAAGCAGAACGTGCGGATCACGCTTCCCGCCAGCGGCAAGGTCATCGACGCGGCCACGGGCGCACCTGTCGCCGCCGAGGGCGGAGCGATCGTGCTGTCGCTTTATCCCGGGCAGCTCCGATCGCTGCATTTGCCCTGATGGCGGTCACGGTCCGTGCGTCAGGTCAGCCCGGCCTTGAGGAAGAACTCCATCAGCTCGTGGCCGTAGGGCACGTGCAGGTCGCTCTCGGCGGCGTGGGCCTCGGTGAAGTTCTTGTTGACGACGCTGCTGATGCGATGGCCGGTGATGATGAAGGGCACGGGCGTCGGGTCGTGCTTGCGCGTCTCCACGCGCGTGTAATGGTCGGGCAGCACCAGGATGCGCCACGGCTCCGAGCGGTCGCGAAGAGCCTGCTGCAGTGGCCCGACGACGTGCTGGTCGATCGCCTCGATGGCGGCGACCTTGGTTGTGGCGTCGGCGGCGTGGCTGGCCTCGTCCGGGGCCTCGACGTGGACCACGAGTAGGTCGTAATCGTCCAGCGCCGCCACGGCGTACCTGCCCGTCGCCGCGTAGTCGTTGTCGTGGTAACTCGTCTGCCCCGGCACGTCGAGGCGGTCGAACCCGATGAATGAGGCGATGCCCGCCAGCAGATCGACTGCGGTGATCATCGCGCCGCGGAGTCCGAAGCGGCTCTGGAACGTGGGCATCTTCGGTATCGTGCCCTGACCCCATGGCCACAGGTGCGTTGCCGGCAGTTCGCCCAACTCCCGTCGTGTGACGTTGATTTCGTGGTCGGCGAACAGCACCTGGCTCTCGGCAATCATGCGGTGCAGCAGATCGGCGTGGTCCCCGCCCACCGGCAGGTGCTTGCGCATCGGCTCGCCGGGTATGTCGTGCGGTGGCACGGTGACCAGTTCGCTCCAGTCGCGTTCATTGGAGCCGTCCACCATGATGTTGCGGTAGCTCACGCCCGGGAACAGCGCCATGCCAGGCGCGTCGAACCGCGAGGCGAAGTCGGTGAGCAACTGGCGGGCCTCGTCGTTGGTGATGTGTCCGGCCGAGTGGTCCTGCATCTTGCCGTCGATCACCGTGACGAAGTTGACGCGGAAGACCCAGTCGGTGGGCTTGAGATCGATGCCCAGCGCGGCGGCTTCGAGCGGGGCGCGGCCGGTGTGGAACTTCACCGGGTCGTAGCCCAGCAGGTTCATCGTGCACACGTCGCTGCCGCAGGGCATGCCCTCGGGCGTCGTGGCGACTGTGCCCAGCCGGCCCTCCAGCGCCAGTCGGTCCAGCCACGGCGTCCGGGCGGCCTCAAACGGCGTCTTGCCCTCCAGCTCGTCCAGCGGGTAATCGGCGGCGCCGTCAGGAATGATCAGAACGTACTTCATGTCTCATCGCACACGTCGGGGCTGAGTCTTCGATGCCCCGGATCGGTTGGACCCAGGTTGCGGGCGGCCCGGACCTTCGAAGACTCAGGTCCGGCGTGCAAGCCCATTATTCAAACTTCACCGGCAGTCCCTCGTTCTTCATTTTGGTCAGCAGATTGTTGAGTTCGGTCAGTGCCGTGCCAAGGCGTTGTGCGGCGTCATTGAGGTTGTTGTAGAGCGCCGGGTCGCTCATGAGCTTGCCCACGGTTCCGTCACCGGCGCGGGCTTGCTCGATGGCCTTGTTCATGGCGGCGATGGCGGCGGCGAGCTGATCGGCGACATGAGCGTACCTGCCGGGCAGGGCGGCGGCGCCGGCGGCGGTGGCCTTGATGTCGGCCACGAACTGCCCGTCGCCCAGCAGCGCGTTGATCGCCGCCAGTGTCGTTTTCAACTCCGCCAGGTCGGCGTCAGCACGCTGCAGGACCGTGGCCAGATTCGCCGCCGCCTCGCCGCGGTCCACCGCCGCGGCGTCGCGGTGCTCCAGCAGGCGGTTGATGCTCTGACCCACCTGATCCCACTGCGCGGCCACGGCCTCGAAACTGGCGGTGATACGCGACAGATTCTTCGCGGGCTCGGCCAGGGCCTCGCCGAAGGCGCTGGTGAACGTCTTGACCTGGCCCTGCAGCGTCGCCGAACCATCCGTGGGCAGGTGGTCGTCGCGCTGCTCGGCGGACAGGTGCGTCGTGTCGAACGCCAGCGTCGCGCTGCCGCTGAAGAGTTGGCCGGTGACGCTCACGGTCGCCCCTTTGGGGATGTGGATCTGGCGGCGGATCATCGCCGTCACGACCACGCCGTTGACGTTGGGGCCGCCGAGTTCGATGCGTTCGACGCGGCCGATGTCCAGGCCCGACAGCGTCACGCGATTGGCGCGGTTCAGTCCGCCTGCGCTGGGCAGGTGGATGGTCACCACGTAGGTGTTTTCCATGGCCTGGGGCACGTAGCCGAAGAGCACCACCAGCAGGCACAAGCCCGCCAGGCCGGCCATCGCGGTCAGACCCACGGCGAAGTTGCGCGCGTTCTCGGTCATACCCCTGTGTCGCCCACGCCCGCCGAACGAATCAACGCCAACTCCGCCGGCTCGGCCTCGCCACGGATGAAGCGCTGCACCATATCGTTGTCGATGTTGCAGAACGCCTCGGGTTCTCCGTCGGCGATGAACCGGCCATCGTAAAGCATCACCATGCGGTCGGCAATCTTCCGCGCACTGGCCATGTCGTGCGTCACGACCACCCCGGTCACACCCAGTTGCTGCTTGAGCGAGATGATCAGCTCATTGATCACGTCACTGCGGATCGGGTCCAGCCCCGTCGTCGGCTCATCGTACAGCACCAGGTCCGGCTCCAGCACCACCGCCCGCGCCAACGCCACCCGTTTACGCTGGCCGCCCGACAGGTCCGCAGGCATCTTTCGGCCCAAGTCCTTCAGACCCACCAGCGCCAGCACCCGCGCACATCGCTCGTGACGCTCCGCGGCCGTCAGCTTCGTGTGCTGCACCAGCGGGAAGATGATGTTCTGTTCCACCGTCATGGAGTCGAACAGCGCGCCCATCTGGAAGAGAAAGCCCATTTTCTTGCGGATCTCGACCAGCTCGTGCTCCTTCATGGTGTCCACGCGATGGCCCTCGAACCAGACTTCGCCGCGGTCGGGGTGGAGCAGGCCGACGATGTGCTTGAGCAGGACGCTTTTGCCCGCGCCGGACGGCCCGATGATGACGGTGGTCTTGCCTTTGGCCAGGTCGAGGCTGACGCCGCCGCGGTCATCGCCCAGGACGCGCAGGGAGCCGAATGCTTTGTGCACGTCGATGAGCTGCACGATGGGCGAGTCGGTAGGCATGAGCCGTCAGCCCTTTGCCGCTAGCTTCAAGCCGTGGACCAACGGCTGCGGGCTATTGGCTCGCGGCGTCCATCAGTTGCCCTCGAAGAAATCGCCGATCGCCGCGATGACCTCGTCTTGCTGCGGGCGAGTCAGCTCGGGGTACATCGGCAGGCTCAGCACTTCGCCGGCGGCCTGCTCGGCGGCGGGGTAACTGTCGCGCCCGTGCTTGAGGTAACCAAAGCAAGGCTGCAGGTGCAGAGGAACCGGGTAATACACGCGGCAACCGATGTTCTCGGCGATCAGGTGGTGCATGAGCAGGTCGCGCTGCCCGCCGAACACGCGCACGGTGTACACGCCGTACACGTGGTAGCTTTCCGGTGCGACGAACGGCGCGCCACAGGGCAGCGGCTCGAGCAACGAGTCGTAGCGACGGGCGATGGCGCGACGGGCCAGGTTCCAGGCCGTGAGCTGTTCCAACTTGATGGTCAGCAGCGCCGCCTGCAGCGCGTCGAGGCGGAAGTTGCCGCCGATGTGGTCGTAAGTCGTGCCGTCGCGCGACCCGTGGACGCGCAGCTCTCGCATTCGCTGGGCCAGGTCGTCGTTGTTGGTGATGACCGCGCCGCCGTCGCCGAGAGTGGGCAGGTTCTTGGTGGGATAAAAGCTCAGGCATCCCACGTCGCCGATGGAGCCGGCCAGCTTATCGCGGTACTTGGCGCCCAGGGCCTGGGCCAGGTCTTCGATCACCGGGATGTTGTGGGCCTTGGCCACGGCCATGATCGGGTCCATCTCCGCGGCCTGGCCGTAAAGATGCACCGGCACAATGGCCTTGGTCTTCTTCGTGACCGCCCCTTCGACCTGCGAGGCGTCGAGGTTGAACGTGTTGGGATCGACATCGACGAACACCGGCGTTGCGCCCAGTCGCGCGACGCACCCGGCGGTGCAGAAAAACGTCATCGGCGTGGTGATCACCTCGTCGCCGGGGCCGATGCCCAGCGCCATCATGGCGATGAGCAGGGCGTCGGTCCCGCTGCTGACGCCGATGGCGTGCTTGACGCCGCACCATGCCGCCAACTCCTGCTCGAAGGTCTGCACCTCCTCGCCGAGGATCAGTTTGCCCGTGGTGGCGATGCGGTCGAACGCCTCGCGCATCTGTGGCATGAGGTGCTGGTGCTGAAGCTTGAGATCGACAAGCGGTACGCCCATGGAGATGCACATCCTGTGTGGGGGATCATCCGTGAAAACGCTGGGAGAAGGATAACATGTCGCGGTCGGCCTTGCCGCTGCGGCCAGGCGGGTACGATGATGGTGGGCCACAGGGGGTTGAACATGACTGACACGCAACCGATCGAGTCCTCGGTTTCACCTCGCAAGGGATGGCTACGCCGCTGGTGGTGGCGCGTGGCGCTGGCGGTGGTGCTGCTGCTGTTGGTGCTGGTGGCGGCGGCGCCGACGCTGGTGAGTTCGGGCCTGGGCACGCGGCTGGTCTTGTCGTTTGTCAATGGGTCGATCCCCGGCACGATGGAAATCGACGATCTGTCGCTGGGCTGGTTCAGCGCAACACGGGTCGAGGGGCTGCGGCTGCGCGACCCGGATGGACAGGTCGTCGCCTCGGTGAAGCGGATCGACGCCGGCGACGCCTCGCTGCGGCGAGTGCTGGGCGCCTATACCAAGCCCGGCGTGGTGCGCATCGTCGAACCCACGGCGGACGTGATCGCTTACGAGGACGGCACGACCAACCTCACACGCGCCCTCGTCAAGCCCGACGACGCTTCCGCAACCGCGGACAAGCCCGACAAGCCCGCACGCACCCCGAAGGCGGAACCCGGGCCGCGATTCGCCGACGTGTCCTTCCGCGTCGAGATCGACCATGCGCGCCTGACCTACACCGCGCCGCGGATCGAGACGATCGAACTGCTGGCCAACGCCAACGCCGACGTGTTGAACTGGGGCGAGCAGACGCTCAAGCTCGACGCGACACTGCGGCAGGGCGGCGACGAGGGCATGGTCGCCGCCAGGATCAAGTTCACCGATCTGCTGGATGCGGCGATGAACGTGCGATCGCAGCAGGCGCACGTGTCGGCGGACGTGGCGATGAAGGCGATCCCGATGGCTGCGGTGGACCGCCTGGCGGGGCAGGAGGGGCAACTGCTGGCGCTGATCGGCCCGGTGCTCGATGCCACGCTCAAGGCCGACGGTCCGCTGGGTCAGCTCGCCGCCGACCTGGTCGTGACGTCGCGTTACCTCAACGCCGACGCCGCGCTGAGTGTGCAGGGCGACAAACTGGCCATCAAGCCGGGGTCGAAGATCGCCTTGACCGTGATGCCGGCGGTCGTGCCCAAGCTCGCGCAGCCCTTTGACGTGGTGGTGCTGATTCGCGAGCTGGCGGTCGAGGCGCCGGGCAACGCTCCAAACCTCGAATCGGCGGCGTTGGATGCCGAGATCGCCATCGGCGACATGGGACTCGATGCGGGCGAGCCCATCGGCCGGCTCGCCTTGCGTCAGACGCGCCTGTCGGTCCGAACGCAGCGGCTTGCCGATAAGCTCACTGTCGCACTCAATACCCATGCGGACCAGAACGGCCGCGGCGGCGCGGTCACGCTCCATGCCGACTTGACGCAGATCATCAAGCCCGACGGCTCGTTCAACACGATGCCCAGCGCCCTCATCGACGGCGGCATCACCGATCTGCCCGTGGCCATCATCGATGAGTTGGGCAAGCTCGACGGCCTGGCGGTCGCTGCAGTGGGCCCGGTGCTCAACGCCACGGTCAAGGGCACGCTCGCCCCGGCCGGCGACGGTCGTCTGGCCGGCGATATCGTCGTCACCGCCGCCGCCGCGCACCTCGATGCCCTGCTGGCCGGGCGCGTCAGCGAAGACACCTTCACCGCCACGCCCGACAGTCGGGTGCGCCTGGTGATCCAGCCGTCGCTGGTCGCCAAGGCGCTCAAATCCGAGGAGGGCCAGTCCCCGTCGCCGCTCGCCCTGGCGGCGCCGGCGACGGTGACGCTGGGCGTCAACCGCCTCAGTGCGCCGCTGGCCGACTTCGAGCCGGGCAAGGTCACCCTGGGCGCGGTCGTGACCGTCGATCAGCTTGCCCTGGCGGGCGATCCGAAGCTGGCGGGCACGGCCATCCGCGACGTGGTCGTCGAGGTCCCGCCGGTTCGGCTGGATCAGCCGATCATCGCCACCCTCAAGGGACAACTGCAGCGACAATCGCGCGCCGGCGCCATCGACGGCAGCGCCAGGCTCACCAACATGCTCGCCGGTGAAGGCGCCGTGCCGACGGCTACGGCCACGGTCGCCCTGTCCGGTGTGCCCGTCGAGCTCATCGACGCCCTGGGCGAGCAGAACGGTAAGCTCATGGCGCTGCTGGCCGACGCGATCGACAAGGTCGAGCTTGCCGCCGACGCGACGCTGGGCGATTCGCCTCGCTATGTCGCCGCCGTGCGGATCACCGATGACCGACTCAACGGCGACCTGAATGCCACGTACACGCCGGCGGGCCTGGACGTGCGCGACGGGTCTTGGGCCAGCGTCACCATCGCGCCCGACGCCTTTGCCGCCTACAACGCGCTGGCCGCCGCGGAGACGAAGTCGCCACCGCCGACGCTGCAACTCGTCGAGCCGATGACCTTGCGCGCCGATCTGAAGGGGACGATGATCGCCCTGGGCGAGGCCGGGCTCGACCCGGCGCGGACGCGCCTCGACGCCCGCCTCACCAGCCAGGGCCTGGCCGTTCGCCAGGGCCACTCGGGCGAGTCGTACGCTCTGCGCAATCTGGACGTGACCGTGAAGACCACCAGCCTCAAGGATCGCCTGGACCTGACGGCCAAGGCCGTTATTCCCAGCGGGGTGACGACCGGATCGCTCGCATCGGCCACCACGCTGACGAAGCTCTACAACGACGCCGGGGAGATCGATCTCAACACACTCGAACTCGTGACCGACACGACCGGTTTCATCAGCGTCGCGCTGCTCGACGCGCTGCTGCACATGGAAGGCAAGCTCGTCGATACGCTGGGCGAGACGGCCGAGGCGAAGATTGCCGGGCGATTTCCCGGCGATCTCGACATGGCGCTCAAGAGCCCGACGGCCAGCGCCACGCTCAAGCCCACGATCAGCCGAGAGCGCACGGTCACGCTGCGCGAGGATGCCGTGGTGATGCTGCAGGTGACGCCGCGCATGGCCAAGTCGATGCTCAGCCAGGCGCACTTCGTGCTGGGCGAGGCGGTGGCGTCGAAGGGCCCGGTGAAGCTGACGTTGTCGCGCCAGCCGTTCACTGTGCCACTGGACTCGCCGGATATGCTGCGGGAGATGAGGCTGGCGGGCACGATGGAACTGGGCACGGTGGAGATGGACCGCAAGGGATTTGTCGGCGGCGGGCTGGACGCGCTGACCAACCAGTTGCTGGGCAAGCTCGGGATGTCGGGCAAGCCAGTCCCGACCGACATCTACGATGTGACCTTCACGCCGCTGGAGTTCCGCATCAACAACGGCCGCGTCCGTCCGACCGAGCTGTGGATGACCAGTCCCGACCTGGCGATCGGATTCCAGGGCGACTCCAACATCGTCACCGGCATGGTGAACATGCAGATGGGCATCATGGGGGCGACGCTCATTGCCCGCACGCATCCCAACGCCGCCCAGGTCATTCAGCCCGATCGCATTTACGAGTTCCCGGTGACGGGTCTGACCGGTGAGGTCGCCGCGTTGAAAGTGGGCGAGTTCATTGGTTCGCTGGCGTTCGGCGCATTGCGTCAGCAGGCGCGGGGGTCGCTCGGTGCAGGCGTCGATCTCATCGAGCAGGGCGTGCGCGACCTGACACGGCAGTCGGGCAAGGGGTTGCAGTGGACGCCGCCGCCGCCGGCGCTGCAGCTCGTCAGCCGCATGAAGGGCGAGCAGGCACCCGAGGCGACACCGGCCCAGCCGTTGACGCCCGAGGAACGGCAGCAGCGGCGCGAGGAGCGTCAACAGCAGCGACAAGAGCAGCCACAACAACCGCAGCAGCCCGCTCAGTCGCCCCTGGAGCAGTTGCTGGAGCAGGTCGTTCCGAAGGAAGAACCCGCCCAGCCCGTGCAGCCGGCGGTGAGTGAAGCGGAGCGCGCCCGCCGCCGCGAGGAGCGGCAGCGGCAGCGCGAGGCCGAACGACAGCGTCAACAACAGCAGCAGTAGGGGGGATTCAGGGAGCATGACGTGAAGCAGGTCGTCATTCGTGCGTTTGGTTCGCCCCACGTCTTGGAGATTGAGCAGACGTCCACGCCATCGCCGGGCGACGGGCAGGTGCTCGTGCGGCTGACGAGTGTTGGGATGAACCACGCCGACCTGATGGCGCGGCGGGGGGAGTACCGCATCGCATCGGGCGAGCCGCCGTTCACGCCTGGGCTCGAAGGCGGCGGCGTCGTCGAAGCAGTCGGCCGCGGCGTGACGGCGGTGCGCGTCGGCGATCGCGTGACGCTGACGCCCGACGCGCCGCGGCTGGCGGCGGGAGGCTCCGGCGGCACGTATCGCACGCACTACCTCGTCGAGGCCGCCCGCGTCATGTCCGTGCCCACGCAGATTCCCGACGAGCAGTTGGGCGCGCTGTGGCTGGCGTACCTCACCGCCTGGGGATGCCTCGTCTGGAAGCAGCAGTTGCGGCCCGGCCAGGTCGTCGCGCTGCCCGCCGCGTCCAGCAGCGTCGCCCTGGCGGCGGCGCAGATCGTCAAGGCGGTCGGCGGCGTTGCAGTGGGCCTGACCACTTCGCCGGACAAGGTCCAAGCGATTGGCGCCCTGCCCGCCTGTCGCTACGACCACCTGCTCGTCACGCACGACGCCGAGTCGCGCGCCATGCTGCCGTGGCACAAGCAGATGCGGCAGATCACGCAGAACCGGGGGGTGGATGTTTTTTTCGATCCCGTCGCGGCCGGGGCTTACCTCGACACCGAGATCAAATGCCTGGCCCAGCACGGGTGCGTGTGGGTGTATGGCCTGCTGGGCTCGGCCGGCAATGTCGATGTGACGCCGCTGATCCGCAAGCACGCGGCGATCCGAGGCTGGGCGCTGGCCGAACTCGTCGCCGCGGGCGAGTCGGCGTGGCGGCCCGGATGCCAGTGGATTCTCGATCGCTTCGCCGACGGCACGTTCAGCCAGCACGTGGGCGGGACATTCAAGCTCGACGACGCCCGCCGCGCCCACGAGGAAATGGAAAAGGGTCGCCACATCGGCAAGCTCGTGCTTGTGCCCTGACGCAGTGTCAGCCGAACATCGCGCCGAGGATCACCAGAGTCAGGAACGTCGCCGCGTACTGAACCAGCCAGATCAAGCCCATCATGTAGAGCGCTTCCATCGCTTCCAGATCCAGCAGCACGGACAGCAGCACCCAGAACGCGATGATCGAGACCATGAACCCGGCGAACCAACCCATGATCCCACCGCCGATGGCGACGGCGATGATGCCGCCGATGGCATCGGGGCCCAGCGCGATGGCGACGAGCTTGAACAGCGCCTGCCCCAGCGGGCCGAAGGCCACGTCCAGCAGCTTGACGGCCAGCAGCATGGCGACGAACAGCACGGGTACGCTGATGACCAGTTTGACGCCGACGGCGATCGCGGCTTCGGCGAACGTGGCGCGGTCATCGGGATCGCCGAAGTAAAAGGCCTGAAGGAACGTCACGGCCACGCCCAGCACGATGAGGGCGGCAGGGAGGTAGAGGTCCTTCCACTTGGGCGTGGGAGTGTCATCCTCGCGATCCTCGACGGCTTTGGCGATGCGGCTGGTGCCGCCGGTGAGTGCTGCAGTGGCCTTGCCGCCGATGGGCGCTTCCTCGGTGGGTTTGCCCACGGCGGTTTGGAGGCGCTGGCCGGACTTGAGGTTGAAGCCGCAGTTGATGCAGATGACGGCGTTGGGTTTGACGGGCTGGTTGCACGAGGGGCAGCGGCCGTCGCCGTCGCTGGAGCTTCCGGGGGCGGCGCCGTGGGCGGGGGCGTGCAATCCTGTGTCGTGCAGGTCGTAGCCATCGCTGAGCTCACCGGTCTTGTCGGTGACGCTTCCGACGACGGGAGCGGACGGAGCCGGGCTTCCGGGGGCGGTCATGCGGAAGACCTCGCCGCACTTGCACTTGACCTTTCGGCCCGCCAGATCGTCCTTCCAGCGGTAGGCCTTGCCGCACGCCGGGCATCGCACCTTGTCGGACATCGCGTGTTCCTTCGGAAAGTCGCCCGCCAGCGTCACCGCGACGAGCGATTGTGTCAAGTGCTTCGGGTCGGCTATGCTCATCGCCACGATTCTGGAGTTTTGCATGCCAACCGACGACCTGTGTTTTCGCCAGATTCACCTGGACTTCCACACCTCGCCGCACATCCCCGCGGTGGGCGAGGCGTTTGACCCCAGCGACTTCGCCCGAACGCTGCAGCGAGCCCGCGTCAACAGCGTCACGTGCTTCGCCCGCTGTCACCACGGCCACATCTACTTCCCGACGCGACGCCACCCCGAGCGCATCCACCCGACGCTGAAGCGCCGCAACCTGCTGGGCGATCAGATCAGGGCCTGCCACCGGCGCGGCATCCGCGTGCCCATCTACATCACCGTGCAGTGGGACGAGTTCACCGCCGACCTTCACCGCGACTGGCTGTGCATCGACGACGCCGGCCGCGAGTTCGGCACGTCGCCGCTGGACGCGGGGTTCTACCGCGTTCTGGACGTGTACCACCCGGAGTACCGCGCGTTTCTGTTCGACCACGTCAAGGACGTGCTCGACACGTTCGGGCGCGAGGTCGATGGCATCTTCTTCGACATCGTGCAGCCGCGCTGGTCGCTGGCGCGGCACTGGATCGAAGGCATGGACGAGGCGGGGCTCGATCCGCAGCGGCCGGGCGACCGCGAGGCGTTCGCCCGACGCGTGATCGACGCATGGAAGCAGGAGATGACCCGCTTCATCCGCCGACACCGGGCGACGCGCCAGGACTGCACGATTTTTTACAACGCCGGTCACGTCGGGCCGCGCCACCGCGCCACGCTGGACGCCTACACGCACTACGAGCTGGAGTCGCTGCCCTCGGGCGGGTGGGGCTACCTGCACTTCCCACTGACGCAGCGCTACGTGCGCGGCATGAGCGCCCGTCACCCGACGCTGGGGATGACCGGCAAGTTCCACACGAGCTGGGGCGATTTTCAGTCGTACAAGAACCCGGCGGCGCTGGAGTTCGAGTGCCTGCAGATGATCGCCATGGGGGCCAGGTGCAGCATCGGCGACCAGCTTGCGCCGTCGGGTCGGATCGACGCGGCGACGTACGACCTCATCGGCGGGGTGTATGCGAAGGTCGAGGCCGCCGAGCCCTGGTGCCGCGGCGCCGTGCCGGTGAGCGACATCGGCGTGTTCACGCCCGAGGAGTTCGCCGGCCGGCTGGGCAGCGAAGGGTCGGCCTCGCGCCAGCCCGTCGAGGTCCTGGGCGCCGTCCGCATCCTCACCGAGCTGCATCACCAGTTCGACATCATCACCAGCGATCGCGACATGGCCGCGTACAAGCTGCTGATCCTGCCCGACGACATACCCGTGGACGCGGCGCTGGCACGGAAACTGCGGGCGTACGTGCGGCAGGGCGGGGGGCTGATCGCGTCGCACAGATCGGGCCTGGCGTGGGACGGCGCGGGCTTCGCGCTCGACGTGCTGGGTCTGACGGCGCAGGGCGACGCGCCGCACTCGCCCGACTTCATCGTGCCGCAGGGGCCACTGCAACGCGGGCTGGCGGACACGGCCTTCGTCATGTACCGCAAGGGCCTGGCGGTCAAGCCCGCCCGCGGAGCCCAGATCCTCGCTCGCGTCGAGGCGCCCTATTTCAACCGCACGTGGCGGCACTTCTGCTCGCACAGGCACACCCCGTCGTCGGGCAACCTCGCGCCGTATCCCGGCGCCGTGCAGCACACCGCGGGCAAGGGCCGGTGCATCTACTTCGCCCACCCCGTCTTCGCTCAGTACCACGACAACGCACCGCGATGGTGCAAGCAGCTCGTCGCCAACGCCATCGACCTGCTCATGCCCAGCCGCGCCCTGGCGACGACCGGCCCCAGCACGCTCATCGCCACCTTGTCCCACCAGAAGCGCGACAAACGCTACGTCGCCCACCTTCTCCACTACATCCCCGAGCGCCGCGGCAGCGAGTTCGATATCATCGAGGACATCATCCCGCTTCACGGCGTGAGCGTGAGCGTCGCGTCGCCGCGGCGCATCAGGACGGTGACCATCGAGCCGAAGAACGACCCGCTGGCCTTCACGCAGGCCCAGGGCGTGGTGACATTCACGGTGCCCGTGGTGCACGGTCACGCGATGATCGAGTTGGCGTACTGAAGCTGCAGACCCGCTTAAGCGGGTCTGGCTCCCCACGCCGGTCGCCCCACGTCGTGGAGAGCAACGGTCTGGCCGTCCTCGACGAGTCGGGCGGTGGTGCCCATGGACTTGAGCTGGTCGAATTGGCGGTCTCCGATGGTGATGGTCATGTGGACGTGGCCGGTGGTGGCGTCGTAGTCGCGTCCATGAACGGTGGCGCGGGTTTCGAGGAAGCTGATGGCCTTGCCGTCGGCGATGGCCAGTTCGAGGGTCAAGCGTCGGTCGCCGCCGCGGGCGCAGTCGCGCACGGCGGCCGTGAGCTGATCGAGCCCGGCCCCGGTGCGGGCGCTGATGGGGATGGCGCCGGGGTGGAGGCGCTCGAAGGCGAGCAGGTCGGCGTTGTGTTCGAGCCGGTCCGTCTTGTTGAGCAGCAGCAGGCGAGGCCGGTCCCCCGCGCCGATCTCCTCGAGCACCTGCGTCACCGTGTCGAGCTGCTGGCGGCAGCGCGGGTCGGCAATGTCGAGCACCACCAGCAACAGGTCGCTGTGGATCGCCTCCTCGAGCGTGGCCTTGAACGACGCCACCAGGTGGTGGGGCAGCTCGCGCACGAACCCGACCGTGTCCGACAGCATGACGTGGTCGGCCGGGCCTTGGCGCTTGCCGGCGACGGCCGAACGCAGGTCCCACCGCCGCGTGCGCGTGCTGAGCGTGGCGAAAAGCTTGTCGTCGGCATACGCACTGCCGTCGGTGAGCGCGTTGAACAGCGTGCTCTTGCCCGCGTTGGTGTAGCCCACCAGCCCGGCGGTGAAAAACTCCTTGTTGCGGGCGGCGACCTCGCGGGTCTTGCGGGCCTGCACCTGGGCGATCTCGCGGCGGAGCTGACTTTTCTTGCGCTGGACGATGCGGCGATCGATTTCGAGCTGCTGCTCACCGGGGCCTCGGGTGCCGATGCCCGTGGGCGAGCCGCCGACGATGCGCTCGAGGTGCGACCACATCGCCGTCAGCCGCGGGTAGGTGTATTCGAGTTGCGCCAGCTCGACCTGCAGCCGGGCCTCGTGTGTGCGGGCACGCTGGGCGAAGATGTCCAGGATCAGCTCGCTGCGGTCGATGATCTTGGCCTCGACCACCTCCTCGATGTTGCCGATCTGCGACGGCGACAGGTCGTTCTCGAAGATGATGACGTCGGCCTTGTGGACCCGGACCATCTGGGCCAGCTCCTCGACCTTGCCCTTGCCGATGAACGTCGCCGCGTCCGGCTTGCTGCGGTTCTGCAGCAGCGTATCGACCACCTGCGCCCCGGCCGTGTCCGCCAGGGCGCGCAGCTCCCCCAGCGGGTCGTGCGGGTCCGACCCGTCATCAGGCAGGATCGCCGCGACCAGGATGGCCCGTTCCCGGGCGACAGTCAGCTTTTCGCGTGAGGCCTCAAAGGGTGCCATAGGTGATCCATTCTGCGGGTTTGCCCCGCCCCGCGCTGGTTGGCCCCGTACTGGTGCGCCGTTCCATCCGCACATCATCCGCACCACCCGAACAGATACGCGATGCCGGGATGATTGCCAAGCCGATCACGATTGCTCCTTTGGCTTGCGGCGCCACCCCGCCCGCCCGGCGCGCGCGGCGACCCCGTAAGTTCGTTAAATGTTAGCATCTCGACGCCGTCCGGTCAAGGGTCTGTGTCCGGCCGACGCGGTGGGTCTGAAAAACCTTGGCGAACAGCGGATCGTGTGGTATCTTGGTCCGAGAGGGTGGGCTTCCGGATTCGTCCCGGCCGGGAGCTTGCTGGATGGCCATGTACAAACCATGTTGGAGGTTCGCCGTCGCTGTCGCCATGGCCATGGCCATGGTCGCCCCGGCGGCGGTGGCGCAGCAGACGTTCGTCGTCGGCGACGGCGTCACGGTCCCCGCCAACGACCTGGCCTTGAGCCAGCCGGTGGTGTTGCTCAACGTGATCGACCCGGTGACGGACGCCAATCTCGGGCCGGTGTGGTCGCAGCCGTTCCTGCTGGACACGGGGGCGTCGGGTGTGTTCATCGCCGGCGGGGCGTTCACGAACCTGGATCTCTTCGAGTCCACGAACGCCTACATGGAGCTGTCCGCCGCCGGGGCCGACCTCGACGACGGTATCGTGTTCGAGCAGGGCATCGGCGGCTCGTCGCCCGTGCAGTTCTCCGCGCCCTACGACCTGTTCGTCGCCGCCGACGGCGGCACCAGCGTCAGCCTGCCCGACACGCGCATGCTCGTCAATCCCGACGCCAACTTCGGCGGGTTCGCCGGCATCGTCGGCACGCCCGCCATGGTCGGGCGCGTCTCCAGCATGGACATGACCATCTGGTCCGGCGGGTTCGAGGACCTCGAAGACCTCCTCGAAAAGCTCTACCCGCCCGTCGTGTTTGGCAGCAGCGTGCCCGCCGCGCCCGACCCCGCCATGCGCTTCGCCGCGCCGCTTCACTTCAAGAGCTTCCCCTACGAGGACGATCCCGACCCCGCACCGGCCAACTCGCCCCTGCCCTTCGCCACCGGCTCGATCACGCACGGGACCGTGACCATTCCCACCGACATGCTCATCGACACGGGGGCGCAGTTGTCCCTGATCGCGCCCGACCTGGCCGTGGCACTGGGCCTGGGCGAGTATGTGCTGATCGAGGACGAGCAGGTGTTCGTGCCCTTCATCGACCTGGGCACGATCGAAGTCGGCGGCGTCGGCGGCACCATCGAAGCGCCCCTCGTCTTCTTCGACCGCCTGACCATGGACGGCGAGGCCGGCGACCAGGCGCTTTTCAACGGCGTCACCATGATCGTCGTCGATATCCACGAGGACATCCCCCTCATCTTCGGCAGCGACTTCCTGACCTCCGGCTGGATGGGCGCCCTGTTTGAAGAAGGCCCCGACGGATTCATCGACCACGTGCACTTCGACTTCCGCAACGCCGGGTCGATGACCGGCACGATGTACTTCGACTTCAACAGCCGCGCCGTCCCCGAGCCGGGCGTGCTCGTGCTCATGGGCCTGGGTGCGGCGATGATCCTCGCCCCACGCCGCAAGCGCCGGCATCGGTAACGCCGCCCGTCTGTCACTGGCCCAACATGAACGCCCCGGCGTAGAGCTTGCGCGCCGCCGGTGCGCGGGTCATGCCGCGATGGCGCTGTGCGGATCGAGGACGAATTTTTTGGCGGCGCCCTTGTCGAAGTCCTTGTAGCCCTTGGGGGCGTCTTCGAGGCCGATGACGGTGACGTTGGTGGCCTTGGCGGGCGTCGCCTTGCCGTAGAGGATGGCGTTCATGAGTTGGCGGTGGTACTTCATCACGGGGCACTGGCCGGTGGTGAAGTGCAGCGACTTGGCCCAGCCCAGGCCGATGCGGATCGACAGGTTGCCGGTCTTGGCCGCGTCGGTGACGGCGCCGGGGTCTTCGGTGACGTAGAGGCCGGGGATGCCCACGCCGCCAGCGACGCGCGTGACCTGCATGACCTGGTTGAGCACGGTGGCGGGCTTCTCTTCGCCGGCTTCCTTGCCCGTGCCGTGCGCCTCGAACCCGACGCAATCGACAGCGCAATCGACGACCGGCTCGCCGGTGATCTGCTCGATCATGTCGGGGAGGCTGGCGTTCTTCTTGAGGTCCACTGTCTCACAGCCGAACTTGCGGGCCTGCTTGAGGCGGTCGTCGATCATGTCGCCGACGATGACGCACGCGGCTCCGAGCAGTTGGCAGGCGTGGGCGCAGGCGAGACCGACGGGGCCTGCGCCGGCGACATACACGATCGACCCGGGGCCGACGCCCGCGGTGACGGCGCCGTGATAGCCCGTCGGGAAGATGTCGCTCAGCAGCGTGAGGTCCTTCATCTTCTCCATGGCCTGAGCCTTATCGGGGAACTTGAGCAGGTTGAAGTCGGCGTAGGGGACCATGACGTAGCGGGCCTGGCCGCCGATCCAGCCGCCCATATCGACGTAGCCGTAGGCTGCGCCGGGGCGGGCGGGGTTGACGTTGAGGCACACGCCGGTGTTGCCGCTCTTGCACATGCGGCAGCGCCCGCAGGCGATGTTGAACGGGACCGACACGAGGTCGCCCTTCTTGATGTACTCGACGTCGCGGCCGCACTCGAGGACCTCGCCGGTGATCTCGTGGCCGAGGACGAGGCCCGCCGGGGCGGTGGTGCGGCCGCGCACCATGTGCTGGTCGGACCCGCAGATGTTGGTGGCGATGATCTTGAGGATCACGCCGTGCTCGCACTTGCGATTGTTGCCTTTGTGTTTGAGTTCGAGCTTGGGAAAGTCGATGTCCTGCACCTCGACCTTGCCTGGGCCCAGATAGACCACACCCTTGTTCTTGTCCGCCATGGTTCCGTCCTTTCGTTCGAGAGGTGAGCTCAATCCAGCAATTGACGCCGATGAGTATGGCTCGCGGCAGGTGGGAATGCAACCCGGGGTGCGGCGGCAGGGGGGGCGGCAGGTGGGCAGCAGGCGGGGGCAGGGCGGGCGGCAGGCGGGCATTGACAAGGGGGCGGGGATGGGCGATCCTATCTGTCTGATCCCGGCTGCACTTACGGTGGGTTTGTGCTGTCGGGCCGACAAGCCCTTTGTGACGGTGGGATACGACATGCCTAATCACGCGCAGGCTCAGCAGGTTCGTCGCCGCGGAGGTCGGTTGACGTGGTCGGTCACGTGGATGGCGACGCTGATGCTCCTGGCGGCGTCGGCGACGACGCAGGCGGGGGTCGCGCGAACCGAGACCCACGACTACTGGCATCTGCAGAAGGGCCAGCGCGAGTACAAGAACGTCGGCCTGATGAACATCTTCGGCACCGAGGGCGCGGGCATCTGCTCGGGCGTGCTCATCAGCCCGCGCATCATGCTCACCGCAGGCCACTGCGTGCTCAGCCCCGGACTCGGCTCGCTCACCGGCGCCAACATCGAGATCGGCGGAAAAAACTACACCGCCCAGAAGTGGGCGATCCATCCGCAGTGGAACGGAACCAACCTCACCAAGGGCGTGGACCTGGCGCTGGTCAAGCTCGACCGGCCCGTCACCAATGTCAAGGCCGCCAAGCTCGCGCGCGGCGGCAACGAGCAGGGCAAGAAGGCCTCCACCGCCGGGTTCGGCGCCGGCGGCAACGGCACGTTCGGCTACTTCACCCCCGCCGGAACCAAGCGCGTCGGTGAGAACATCATCGACTTCATCGAAGGCCCCAAGAAGCGCGTGCTGCTCTACGACTTCGACGGACCCAACCAGATCATCGTCAACCCCAAGAACGACTACCCGCTGGCCCTCGAATACATGGCGGCGCCCGGCGACAGCGGCGGCGGCCTGTTCGTCGGCGACACCCTCGTCGGCGTCACGTCCTTCATCATCGCCCTCGAAGACGGCATCGCCGACGCCACGTTCCGCGACTATGCCGGGTTCACCCGCGTGCAGAAGTGGCACAAGTGGATTCAGAAGACGCAACGCGACCTGATGCGCAACCGGCCGGGCAAGTTTGGCGACCCCAACAACCCGCTGCCGACGGGCAACATCGCCGCGGGCATGCAGCAGACGTGGAAGGGCGCTCCCGTCGCGCCGCTGCTGTGGATGGATGGCGTGTCGAGCGTGCCCGAGCCGACCACGGCCGTGCTGCTGGGCCTGGGCTCACTGCTGCTGGCCCGCCGCCGTCGCCACGCCCGCTGATGCGCGTCGGCATCGACACGGGCGGGACTTTCACCGACTTCGTGCTCGTCGATGACCGCGGCACGATCCTCCGCACGCACAAAAGGCTATCGACGCCCGACGACCCCGCCCGCGCGGTGATCGAGGGGCTGGCGGTCCTGCTGGGCGCGAGTGCCGAATGTGCTGCAGTGGTCCACGGCACCACGGTGGCCACCAACGCCCTGCTCGAAGGCAAGGGCGCGGCGGTGGCGTTCGTCACCACCGCCGGGTTCGAGGACACGCTGCACCTGGGGCGGCAGAACCGGCCCGACCTGTACGCCCTGCACCCGCGGCGGCCCGATCCGCCGGTGGCACGCGATCGCTGCGTGGGCGTGCCCGAGCGGATGCGGCACGACGGCACGGCGATCGCGCCGCTGTCCGACGCCGCCGTGGCCGCGACGGCGCGGCGCGTGGCGGCGCTGGGCGTCGAGTCCGTTGCAGTGAGCCTGCTGCACGGCTACGCCAACCCCGAGCACGAACGGCGGATCGCACGGGCGCTGCGCCAGGCGATGCCGGACGTGCCTGTCACCGTGTCACACGAGCTGCTGCCGGAGTTGCGCGAGTACGAGCGGGCGGCGACGTGCGTGGCGAACGCGGCCGTGGCCCCGACGATCGTGCGCTACCTGTCGAAGCTCGAAGCGGCGCTGGCGCCGGCGGGACGCGGGGGCGGGCTGCGCATCATGGCGTCCGATGGCGGGGCGCTGCCGGTCGAGGCGATCTGCCGGTCGCCGGTGCAGACCATGCTGTCGGGCCCCGCCGGCGGCGTGCTGGGGGCCATGGCCATGGCGCAGGCCGCCGGGGTCGAGCGCGTCGTCGGCCTGGACATGGGCGGCACGAGCACCGACGTGTCGCTGTGCCACGCCGCGACGGGGCGGGTGAGCTACACGACCGAGTCGGTGATCGGCTCGCTGCCGGTGCGGCTGCCGATCATCGACATTCACACGGTGGGGGCCGGGGGCGGTTCGATCGCCTGGCTCGATGGCGGCGGGGCGCTGCGCGTGGGACCGCAGTCAGCGGGCGCGGACCCGGGCCCGGCGTGCTACGGGCGTCAGGGCGCGCAGCTTACGGCGACGGTGACCGACGCGCATGTGGTCCTGGGGCATCTGCCGGCCGACCGTCCACTGGGGGGCGATCTGCGCCTTGACGAGGCGGCGGCGCGGCGGGCGGTCGCTGCAGTGGCCCAGCGCCTGGGGTCGAGCGTCGAGCGCGCGGCCGAGGGCATCCTGCGCGTCGCCGACGCCACGATGGCCCGGGCGATCCAGCGCATCAGCGTGCAGCGGGGCCACGACGCGCGCGACTGCACGCTCGTGCCCTTCGGCGGCGCGGGCGGGCTGCACGCCTGCCGTCTGGCGGCGATGCTGGGCATGCGCCGCGTGCTCGTGCCGGTGCATCCGGGCCTGCTCAGCGCGTTGGGCATGCTCACGGCCCCGCCGCGCTACGCGTTTTCGCACGCCGTGATGACGCGCGTGGAGCCTGGCCGGCCGGTGGCGTCGCCGCGGCTGTCGCAGGTGATGGAGGAACTGCGCAGGCTCGGCGAGGCGGCGCTGGATGCCGACGGCGTGCCCACGTCGCATCGGCGCTTCGAGCCAGGCGTGGACCTGCGCTATGCCGGGCAGTCGTTCGAGCTGACCGTGCCGCTGGACGATCGCACGCTCGACGCTTTCGCCGCCGAGCACGGGCGGCTCTACGGCTATGTCGCGCCCGACCGCGCGATCGAGGTCGTCGCGGCCCGGCTCGTGGCCGTCGGCCCCGCGCCATCGCTGCAGTGGCCCTCCCCGCCGCGGCGCGACGCGGCCGTGTCGCACCGCGTGATCTCCCGCGACGACCTGGGCCCCGGCGACATGCTCGCCGGCCCGCGCATCGTCACCGAACTCAGCGCCACCACCCTCGTGCCCGCCGGCTGGCGCCTCACCGTCCACGACACCGGGCAACTGCTCATCGAGCCGGGGGCGTTGCCGTGAACCGCTACGACGACCCCATCGGGCTGGAGGTCTTCCGCCACCTCTTCGCCGCCATCGCCGAGGAGATGGGCCAGCGCCTCATGCGGTCGGCCTACTCGCCCAACATCAAGGAGCGCCGCGATTTCTCCTGCGCGCTCTTCGACGCCCAGGGCGACATGATCGCCCATGCGGCGCATATCCCCGTTCACCTGGGCTCGGCGCCGCTGTCGGTGCAGGCGTGCCTGGCGGCGTTCGACTCGATAGGGGACGGCGATCGCTTCATCCTCAACGATCCATTCGCCGGCGGCACGCACCTGCCGGACATCACCGTCGTCGCCGCGTGTGTGCTCGATGGCCGGCGCTTCTTCGTCGCCTCGCGCGCCCATCACGCCGACGTGGGCGGCAAGACCGCCGGCTCGCTGCCCATCGGCACGCACATCGACGACGAAGGCTATCGCCTGGGCCCGACGCGCGTCAGCGACGGCGTCCTCGACGCCATCTGCCGCGCCAGTCGCACGCCCGCCGAGCGCCGCGGCGACCTGCTGGCCCAGCTCGCGGCGGTGCGCTGCGGCGTCGATCGCCTGCGCGAGCTGTGCCGCCGTCACGGGCCGGACACCGTCGCCGGCTTCGGCGACGCCCTGCAGCACTACACCGAGCGATGCATCCGCGGCGTCATCGCCGCCATTGCCGATGGCACGTACCGCTTCGAGGACGTGCTCGACGACGACGGCTGCGGCCGGCGCGACATCGCCCTCCGCTGCACGCTTCACATCGAGGGCGAAGAGGCTGCAGTGGACCTGTCCGCCAGCGACGACCAGGTCGCCGGGCCGGTCAACGCCGTGCGGGCCATCGCGGTCTCGGCCGTGATGTACGTCCTGCGCTGCCTGGGCCCGGGCGACCTGCCCAGCAACAGCGGCGTGCTGCGACCGGTGCGTATCGTCACCCGCCCCGGCA
Source organism: uncultured Phycisphaeraceae bacterium (assembly GCA_964518335.1). Lineage (GTDB taxonomy): Bacteria > Planctomycetota > Phycisphaerae > Phycisphaerales > Phycisphaeraceae > CAZFDT01. Next base: position 57,045 of record CAZFDT010000009.1, on the reverse strand, counting down.
GCATCGTCGATGCCCGCTATCCCGCTGCAGTGGCCGGGGGCAACGTCGAAACGAGCCAGCGCATCGTCGATGTGGTTCTGGGCGCGCTGGCGCAGGCCATGCCCGATCGCATCCCCGCGGCGAGTTGCGGCAGCATGAACAACCTGCTCATCGGCGGGCTCGTCCCCGCGAGCTTCGCTTATTACGAGACCATCGCCGGCGGCGCCGGCGCCGGACCCGACGGCGACGGGGCCTCGGCCATCCACACGCACATGACCAACACGCTCAACACGCCCGTCGAGGCCCTCGAGCACGCCTACCCCTTCCGCGTCGAGCGCTACGCCATGCGCGACCGCTCGGGCGGCGCTCCCGGTCGTGAACCGCAGCCCGGTCGTGCCGGCCGACATCGCGGCGGCGACGGCGTGGTACGCAGTTACGTGATCGAGGCGCCGGCCGAGGTCACGCTGCTGACCGAGCGGCGCCGGCACGGGCCTTACGGTCTGCAGGGCGGCGAGCCCGGCGCTACCGGCCGTAACATGCTCACCACGCCTGAGGGCGCGGCGAGAGAGCTGCCCGCCAAGTGCTCGCTGCGCGTCGAGCCGGGTACGCGACTCACGGTGGAAACCCCCGGCGGCGGCGGATGGGGCCGAACCGGCGCGTAACATCCTGCGTAGGTTGCGGGTAGTGATGGCGTGATGCACTCTCACGGTTTTATCCTCGCCCGGTTATGACTCGCTCGCGTGTGTGGATCATCGGAGGCGGCTGCCTGGCGGCGGTGTGGATCGTCGCCGTCGCGGTCATCGTCTATGCCCGTTCGCAGACGATGACGGCGCAGAAGGTCATGGCGTTCGTTGAGGCGACCGACGTGGACACGCTGCCCGCCGATGAGCGGATGCGCCACGTCGAGGCGATCGCTGCGCGCGTCAATCGGCTGCCGTACGAGGAGCGGCGCGATCCGCAATTGGAGGAGCAGTTGCGGCAGACATTTGTCGCCATGACGCCGGAGGAACGGGCGCGGTATCTGGATCTGGTGCTGCCCAACGGGATGCAGCAGATGATGGATGCGATCAACAAGATGCCTCGCGACGAGCGTCAGGCGATGGTGGACCGGGCGTTGGCGGACATGCAGCGCGGGCGCAACGACGCGGAGCGTCGCCGAGCGGAAGACGAGATCGGGGCCGAGGCGATGCAGCGGATCGTGGACGAGGGCCTGCGCAGCTACATGCGCGACGCCACCGCCGAGGCCAAGCTCGACCTGGAGCCGCTCATCGCGCAGATGCAGGTGCAGATGCGGAGGATCCGCTGATGCCCGCCCCCGCCCCCGTCCCCGTCCCCGGAAGGTGTGCCGCCCCGAGAGGGGTTTCGGCTGTCGCAAGTGCCCGGGTCGCGGGGTTCTCGCTCATCGAGCTGCTGGTCGTCATCGGCATCATCACGCTGCTGGTGGCGATCACCATTCCCGCGGTGAACTCGGCGCGACTGACGGCGCGAACCACCACCTGCCTGTCGAACGTGCGGCAGGTCGGCGTCATGCTCAACGCCTACCTCGTCACCAGCAACGGCGTCATGCCCACGCTGCACAACCGCGAGGACAAAGCCACGCCGCTGCCGGCGATGGACACGGCCCTGGTCCGGCCCGGCGAGGGCACGGCGGTCTTTCGCTGCCCCGCCGACGCCAAGGGCATCTTCGACGTCAGCGGGTCGAGCTACCTGTGGAACTTTCTCGTCAATGGGCAGAAGGTCGAGTCGATGTTCAGCCTCATCGGCGGGCGCGATGCATCGAAGATCCCCCTGGTGAGCGACAAGGAAGGCTGGCACCCGGAGATTCGCGACAAGCTGGTCGTGCTCTACGCCGACGGTCACGCGAGCAGGACGCTGTCGTTTCTGGCGGACCTCGGAGGGTCGCCATGAGCGACGCGGCGATCGAGCTGGTCGGGGTGAGCAAGTCGTTCGGCGGCCGGGCGGCGGTGTCGGACGTGACGCTGCGCGTGCCGCGCGGCAGCGTGTTCGGACTGCTGGGCCACAACGGCGCGGGCAAGAGCACGACGCTGGGCATGCTGCTGGGCCAGGTGTTCCCCGACCGCGGGCGGGTGCGGGTGCTCGGTCACGACGTGCTGGGGGCGCGCGGCGCTGCACTTGCCCGTGTCGGCGCCATCTTCGAGGCGCCGGCGTTCTACGACTACCTCAGCGGGTGGCGGAATCTGACGATCCTCTGCCGCTACAGCGGGTTCGCCGATCGCCGCCAGATCGAGCAGGTGGTGGCGACGGTCGGCCTGACCGATCGCATCGGGCACAAGGTGGCGACCTATTCGCACGGCATGCGCCAGCGGCTGGCGCTGGCGCAGGCGCTGCTGCCGGGCCCGGAGCTGATGATCCTCGATGAGCCCGCCGACGGGCTGGATCCGCAGGGCATTCACGACCTGCGCGGCTTTCTCCGCCGCCTGCACCGCGAGCGCGACATCACGATCCTGTTCAGCTCGCACCAGTTGCACGAGGTGGAGCTGCTGTGCTCGCACGTGGCGGTGCTCGATCGCGGCAAGATGGTGTTCGAGGGTCCACTGCAGCAGGCGCATCTGGACGACCGGCTCATCACACTGGAGGTGGACCGCCGCGACGAGGCGGTGACGGCGCTGACGGGGGCCGGGCTGGTGACGCCCCCGCACGTGGACGGCAAGCTCGCGCTGGCCGACCGCGTCGAGCCCGCCGACGTCAACCGGTTCCTCATCGAGCGGGGCCACCGCGTGCAGGCCATCGGCGCCGCCCGCCTGTCGCTGGAGGATTTCTACCTGCGACTCGTCCGCGATCGGGGGCACACGCCATGATGCTGCTTCTGCGACAGATCGGCGACGAGCTGCTCAAGATGTTCGCCCGCAAGCGCACGTACATCGGCTTCGGCGCGTTCCTGGCGGTGCAGGCGGCGATCCTCCTCCTGCTGGAGCACCCCAAGGCCAGCCGCAACGTCAACGAGCTGTTGTCCGGCAACGGCCTGGCGTTCGCCGAGTATTACCGCGGCCTGACCCTGGCGGTGCTCGTCATCGTCTTCACTTTCATGCTGCTGGGGGCGCTCTACATCGCCCTGGTGTCGGGCGATATCGTCGCCAAAGAGGTCGAGGACGGCACGATGCGCATGGTGCTGGCGCGGCCGATCTCGCGCCTGCGGCTGCTGATCATCAAGTGGCTGGCGTGCGCGGTTCACGCGGTGGTGCTGGTGATCTTCCTGGCGTCCACGGCGCTGCTGCTGGCGTCGATCTACAAGGGCGGCCTGGGCAAGCTCTTCGTCTTCATCCACGAGGAGCGGCTCTTCAGCTTCTTCGACACCGGCCCGGGTTTCTTCCGCTACGTCCGCGCCATCGCCTGCCTGGCCTTCGCCACGCTGGTCATCTCCAGCCTCGCCTTCATGTTCAGTTGCTTCAAGATGAAGCCCGCCGCGGCGACGATCCTGACGCTGAGCGTCTTCTTCGTCGATCTGGTGCTGCAGAACATGCCGTTCTTCCGCGATTTCCGCGACTACTTCATCACCTACCACTCGAGCTTCTGGGCCCGCACGTTCCACGAGCACGTCCCCTGGCCGGCCATCGTCCAGTCGATGGTGTACCTGGCGGCGCTCAACGCCACCTTCTTCGCCGTCGGCGCCATGCGCTTCTGCACCCGCGACCTGAAGGCCTGACGCCGTGCGGGCGTGTTACCATCATGGGACGCGGTCGGCCCTGTGGCGGAATTGGCAGACGCAGCGGCCTTAAAAGCCGCAGGTCCGCAAGGACCGTATGGGTTCGAATCCCATCGGGGCCAGTCATCACTCCAAAGCGGAGGAGGTCGTTCATGCGCATGACAGTGATCCTGGCGGGATGGTTCCTGCTCACGGCGGCGGCGAGCGGCGCGGCGGCGGAGGAGGTCGCGTTCGATGACTCGGTCTGGCTGAGCCATGACGCGGCGAAGCTGGCGGTCAGTCTGAAGGTGGGGCGGATCGTCCACTTCGGCAGGACGGGCGGGGCGAACCTGCTCTGGGTCAGCCCGACGCAGGACGCGGCCGCGGCGCAGGCCAAGGGCGAGTGGGTGAACTGGGGCGGCGACAAGGTGTGGCCGGCGTTTCAGGGCATGTGGCCGCAGTTCGTGCCCAACGGCAAGAACTGGCCGCCCGACGGGGTGATCGACGGGCAGCCGTGGACGCTGGGCGATCGCGGCGAACGCCACGTGAGCCTGCAGAGCGCGGTGAATCCGCATCTGCAGGCGCGGGTGTCGCGGCGAATCGAGCTGGATGCTGCGGCGGCGCAGGTGCGGATGATCAACGCGCTGGAACGGGTGGCGTCGAGTCCGCTGCCCGTGATGGTCTGGAGCGTGACGCAGGTGCGGCATCCGCGTTACGTGCTGATGGAGGTTGCAGTGGACCGTCCCGCCAGCGAGGCCGACCGACCGTGGCATCGCATGGGTGGTGAGACGGACTGGCTCGCCGGGCAAGTGCAGCCGGTGGGGGACGGAGCGATTCGCGTGGCCACCAGCGGCGAGCAATCGATGAAGGTCGGCACGCTCGGGCGCTGGATCGCCGGCGTGTGGGACGACGCGATCCTGCTGCAGATCGGCAGCTACGATCCGGCGGCCAGCTACCCCGATCGCTCGTCGGTGCAGGTGTACTGCGATGGCAACTACGCCGAACTGGAGCTGCTGGGCCCGCAGGCGCACCCGAAGGCGGGCGAGCGGATCGAGCAGCCCGTGACGTGGCGGTTGCTGGACAAGTCGGCCGATATGGATGAGATGGCGGTTCTCAAACTGATCGAGGCGGCGTTGCAGTGAGCGTGCGACGCACCATGAGGCGAGGCCGGCGGCGGCTGGGCCACGCGTTGGCGTGGGCGTCGGTGGCGATTCTCGGCGCGGTCCTGCTGGCGTTGTGGCTGACGCCGGTCAAGCCGCCACCGCGCGATCCGCTGTCGCTGTTGCTGTGGGCCCGGCCGCAGCGCCCGCTGTTCCTGGGCATCCGCGTGGTGCTGCCCGTTGCCGCCGTCGCCGCCGTCGCTGCGTCGTTCCTGCTCGGCCGCCGCCGCACCTGGCTGCTGCTGGCGTGGATCGTCGCGCTCGTGGGCGGGTTTGTGCTCTTCGGCGACCGCTTCGCGGGCATGGCCCGCGCGTGGCGCATCGTCTATTGATCCGCTCAGCCGCAAGCGAAGTGGCGATCAGGCGGGGTAATCGGCCTTCTGCTGCCAATCCATCTCGTAAGTGCCGGGGATGCCGTGGTACTCGCGGGGGAAGGCGTAGTCCTTGCGGAGCGGGAAGCCCTCCCAGTCCTCGGGCAGCAGGATGCGGCGAAGATCGGGGTGGCCCGTGAAGGTGATGCCCATCATGTCGAAGGCCTCGCGCTCGTGCCAGTCGGCAGCGGGCCAGAGGTCGGCGACGCTGGGAATGTTCGGGTCCTTGCGGTCCACGTACACCTTCACGCAGAACGCGTGCTTGTGTACCGTCGATTCGAGCTCGACCACGGCACACAGCAAGTCATCGGCGACGTAATCGACCGCCGACAGACACGCCAGCCAGTCGAACGCCATTGCCGGGTCGTTGCGGAGGAACTCGGCGACGGCCCGCCAGTGGGCGGCCATCACGTGGACGCGCGGATGCTTGTCCTCCGGCAGGCTGTTGAGAACGGCCTTGCCGAACTTCTGCGTCAGCGCCTGGGCGATCTGGGTGGGGGTCATGGTCACCTCGTGCAGCACGAGGCGGATGATAGCGGCTGGCGGGGTGGGGGCCAACTCGTGGGGTCGGGTTTCGCGAAGCCGCAAGCGGCAGCTTCCCGGGATCACTTCCGGGGGCGGCGGCGGTACATCAGGGCCAGGCCGGTCAGCGCCAGGGCGATCGTGCCGGGCTCGGGAATGAGGAGGACGCCGAAGTCGCTGTTGTGATCGATGACCGCCCAGACGACGTTGTTGACCGTATCGACGCCGTGGCGGCCGAGGGTCAGATCGTCGTCGTAGGCGCCAAGGACGAACGTGGGCGTGCCGCTGCTGTTGCCCACCACGGCATTGACCCACGCGGAGCCGTCCCACCAGCCCAGGAACAGGTCCTCCTCGTTGCCGGTGACGTAGGCTTCGTCGTAGCTGATCTGCAGGACGAACACGTCGGTAAGCGTGCCGGTGAGGCTGACGATGTCGCTGAGGACGATGCCGTCGTTGTCGGCGAAGGTGACGGTGAGGTCGCGCGTGCCGCCGGCCGAGCCGTCGATGAGCGCGGCGGAGGTGAAGCGTGAGACTTGCCGGGTGGTGTCGTAGGCGTACTCGTCGCCGGAGAAGACGCGGGCGGTGCCGCCGCCAGTGTTCCCGGTGACAACGTGCTTGAGGTTCCAGTTGTACGCACCCAGGTCGTTGGCGGCGGTGCCGGCAATGGTCAGGTCGTCGTGCTCAAGTGTCGCTGAGAAGGTGGCCTTGTGGGCGCCATTGAGCTTGCCGGTGGCATTGAAGAGGGCGGTGCCGGTGAGCGTGGTGTTCTGGCTGATGGTCGCGCCGACGACGATGTCGCTGACGCTCCAGCCGGGTGCGCCGGTGAGGCTGACCGAAGCGATCTGGGCGGCGGCGCGCTGCCCGCCGTCGGAGGTGTTGGCGTTGGCGATGGTGAGCGAGTCGCCGCTGGCCTTGGCGGGACCACCGTTGTTGGGGGTGAGCGCGGCGGCCTGATAGATGTCGATGTTCAGGCTGGTCGTGCCGCTGAGGCTGTAAGCGTTGTCGCTGGCGACGTTGACGCTCTTGGCGCCGGAGGTCGTGGTGTTGACGCCCAGGTTGTGATTGACCACGCCCGCGCCCGGCGTCTGGTTGGTGACGTTGACGGGCACGCCGGTGATGCCGCTGCCGGTGATGCCGTAGTTGAGGTTCTCCTGCTGCGTGCCGCCGGTGGCGGTGTTGGCGACGCCCACGGTGAGGTTGACCGTCTGGCCGACGAGGGCCTTGCTGGCGGTGGGGGTGATGGCGGCGTTGAGCTTGGCGAGAGCGATGATGTCGCCTTGCAGCGTGATGTTGTCGAGTTGCAGTGTTCCAGTGGTTGGGCTTGATCCCGGCGACGTGGCGTTCCATCCGTAGATTCGAAACTGGGCGTTGCCGTCCACCGCAGTCGTGTGATCGGTGAAGTTCCACGTGGCGGTGGCGAAGCTGCTTGTTCCAGGCGAGAAGGTGGAGCCGGTGCCGCTTCCGGCGGCGTAGCTCTCGAAACTGGAACGAACCGCCCCGGCTTGCGGCCCTCGATTGTTCGTGCTTGTGTCAGTGCGCCTGTAGTCGAAACTCAGCGAAGTGAGCAGGAGCTTGTAACCAGGATCTGCGGTCGCCACAAAGCTGATGTACTGACCGGTGTCGATCGAAGTGGATTTCGAATAGGTGGAGCTGCTGAACACATCATTCAGCGTTGTCTGACTGAGCCCGCCGACGCGCGTCAACGTGCCGAATGTCATGCCACTTGCCGTAGGCACGGCCAAGTCGCCTGCCGGGTCGGCACCAGTAAACGTGTAGGTGCCCAACACGGCACCATGGCCCAATTGCTGCGAAACCAACAACAAGCTGCCCGCGGCAACCCGCATCGTCCAAGGGGTCAAAGCCTTCATCTTCGCCAATCCTTCCGGGGGTGTCGGCCCCGTTGCGAACGGTTGACCAGCAGCGACATGCGCGACGCCACGCCCGCCCCGAGCGGATGGGGTGTTGCACGTGCCCAAGCTGGCTGAAAACCGTCCTCTGCTCCCCCCGCGCCACGACCGCCATTGCGGCAGCCCGACACAGGATATGATCCTCGACCACATGCCGGTCCCACTTTGAACAGCGGCGTGCGGTCCCCGGCTACAGCCAACCATTAGACACCCGCCGGAGTGTGGAAGCAATAGGAATGACCCCGCATTCTGGCCGAATACGGCGGGTGACTGCAAGAAAATGATGAGCGATGCCGCTCGCGCGTCAAGCTGGGGAAACTGGCGGGATGGCGCGGGTTACTGCAGCGACGCGGGCTGGGACAGTTACACCGTCGCCGGGGCGGGGGTGGGCAGGTCGAACGCCCGGGCGGCGCGCTTGGTGCCGCGGGGCAGGCCGATGGTCTGCGCGGTGATCTTGTCCTGCAGGCGCATGAGGCCCTCGATCAGGGCTTCGGGCCGGGGGGGACAGCCGGGGATGTAGATATCGACGGGCACGACCAGGTCCACGCCCTTGACGACGTGGTAGCCGTATTTGAAGTAGGGCCCGCCGCCGACGGTGCAGGCGCCCATGGCCATGACGTACTTGGGATCGGGCATCTGGTTGTACAGCCGCCGCACCCGCGACGCCATCTTGTACGTCACCGTGCCGGCGACGATCATCAGGTCCGCCTGCCGCGGCGTCGCCCGGAACGCCCCCGCCCCGAACCGGTCGAAGTCGTACCGCGACGCCCCCACCGCCATCATCTCGATCGCGCAGCACGCCAGCCCGAACGTCATCGGCCACAGCGAACTCTTGCGCGCCCAGTTGATCGCCCAGTCCAGGCTCGTGACGATCAGGCCTTCCTCAAATCGGTTCTCGATCCAGCTCATGGTGTGTCCCGTCGAGTGTCGTTGGCGTCATGGATTGTAGAGCAACGCGGGTCCAGCGGCCAATCGCCGCCGGGGTTGTGTCGGCGCCCATCAATTGAGAATCCAATCTCATCAGCGTATGATGAGGCCATGAGCCCCACCGCGTATCTCGTGATCTACTGCGTTCTCGTCGCCTGTGCGGCGCTGGCGGGCGGGTCGATCCCGATGCTCGTCAAGCTCACGCACCGGCGGATGCAGGTGGCCACGAGCCTCATCGGCGGGTTCATGCTGGGCGTGGCCCTGCTGCACCTACTCCCGCACGCGGCAATGGCGGTGCCCATCGCCACCGCGGTGGGCTGGATGATCGCCGGGCTGCTGGCGATGTTCTTCCTCGAACGGTTCTTCAGCTACCACCATCACACGGCTCCGGGCGATGCGGACCTGCCGCCGGTGACCGCTGACCCCGAGCCGGCCGTCGCCTGCGACGCGGCGCCGGGCGACCCGATCGACCATCACCACAGCCACAAGCACCTGCACGGGCACAGCCATGGGCACGGCCACGTCCACGCCGGCCCGGCGAAGCTGTCGTGGACGGGCGTGGGCATGGGGCTGGCGATCCACTCGATCGTCAACGGCGCCGCCCTGGCCGCCGCCGTCGCCGCCGAGACGCGCATGACCGGGCATGGTCAAGCCGTGTGGCTGCCGGGTCTGGCCGTGTTCCTCGTCGTCGCGCTGCACAAGCCCTTCGACTCGATGACGCTGCTCACGCTCATGACCACCTCGGGCACGTCCCGCCGCGCCCGCACGCTGGTCAACCTCGCCTACGCCACGTGCGTGCCCATCGGCGCGGCCATCTTTGCCCTGGGTATCCACGGGTTGGACCTGCACGACTCGGCGCCGCTGGGCTACGCCCTGGCCTTCACCGCTGGCATGTTCCTCTGCGTCGCCCTGGCCGACCTGCTCCCCGAAGTCCAGTTCCATCAGCACGACAAACTCCTCCTGTCGGCCGCCATGCTCGCCGGGCTGGCGCTGGCCTGGGGCATCAACGCCCTCGAAGCCACCGTCCACGACCACGACCACGACCACGCCGCCCAACACGATCACGATCACGACCACGACCACGACCACGCGCATTGACGCGGTCACACTTGACGAACCGCGCGCCAGCCAGTCCAATCGTCGGCGACCATTCGCCTGAACCTCGGACCCCGGAGCGTCAACCATGACTGCCGTGTCGCAAGCTGCCGCCGATGCCGCGCCGGCGTCGTCTCCCTTTTACAAGCGCGTCGTGCTGAAAATCAGTGGCGAGGCATTCTGCAAGCCCGGCGGGTTCGGCATCGATGGCGAGGAACTGGGCGTCATCGCCCGCGAGATCGCCGCCGCGGCGAAGCTGGGCACGCAGCTCACCGTCGTGGTGGGCGGGGGCAACATCATCCGCGGCGCGCGGCTGTCGCAGCAGGGGCACATCGATCAGGCCACCGCCGACTACATGGGCATGCTGGGCACGGCCATCAACGGGCTGGCGCTGAAGGAGATGCTCGAGCGCCTGGGCACGCCGGCGCGGGTGCTGTCGGCGCTGAACCTCTCCGCCGTCGCCGAGACCTTCATCCGCGGCCGCGCCATCCGCCACCTCGAAAAAGGTCGCGTCGTCATCTTCGTCGCCGGCACCGGCAACCCCTTCTTCACCACCGACACCGCCGCCGCCCTCCGCGCCACCGAAATCGGCGCCGACGCCCTGCTCAAGGCCACCAAGGTCGATGGCATCTACGACAAAGACCCGATGAAGCACAAGGACGCGGTGCGCTACGAGCGGCTGACGTTCCGGCAGGCGATCGAGCAGGACCTGAAGGTGATGGACGTGGCCGCGTTCGATCTGTGTCGCCAGCGCGACATTCCGGTGGTGGTGTTCGACATGAAGACGCCCGGGCACATCGCCGAGGTGGTGCGGGGCAAAGCGATCGGCACGCGCGTGTCGGTGTGAGCGTCACGACGATCATTGCGTTTGGACATTGGAGACTTCTGCCATGGATATCGACGAGTCACTTCTCACCGCTGAGGAATCGATGGACAAGGCGGTGGATTACCTCAAGAACGAGCTGCGCGGCGTGCGGACGGGACGGGCTTCGACGGCGCTGGTCGAGTTCATCAAGGTGGACTACTACGGCAGCATGGCCGACCTGCGGTCGCTGGCGCTGATCAGCGTGCCCGAGCCGACGCAACTGCTCATCAAGCCGTTCGACGCTTCGAGCGTGCAGGCGGTGGTGAAGGCGATCCAAACGGCGGGCCTGGGGCTCAACCCGGTGTCGGAGGGCAAGCAGATTCGCCTGAGCCTTCCCGCGCTGACCGGCGAGCGGCGGCAGCAGCTCGTCACCAGCGTCAAGCACATGGCCGAGCAGGCCAAGGTCGCCATCCGCAACGCCCGGCGCGACGGCAACAAGCACATTGACCAGGCCGCCAAGGACAAGAGCCTGGGCTACAGCGAGGACCAGATCGACAAAGCCAAGGAGGACATGGACGCCACCACCAAGAAGTACGAGTCGCAGGTCGAGGAGTTGATCGCCGCCAAGACCAAAGAGATCACGGAAATCTAAGCGCGATGCGCTCGCCCTGAGTCCTGCCCCCGCGGCGGGCGCCCGCGCCCTCGTCCAGGATGCGCCGGCCATGGGGTGCGCATGAAAAACAGTACGATGTCGCCCGTGCTGGACGCACCCGCTCATCCATCCCAACGTGTTCTGGTCTGGGTCGATCACCATCGCTGGTGGCTGTTGGCCGCGGTGCTGGCGCTGTACGCGGCAGGGATCAACGGGCAGTGGCGCATCGGCTCGGACAGTGCCGTTCACGTCTCGATCGCCCGGTCGCTCGCCCAGACCGGCCGCTTCGTCCACCCGACGGGGCGCGAGGCGGAAGTGCATCCCGGGCTGGCCTATCTGATTGCCGCCAACTTCCGGGTGTTCGGCGAGGAGCGGGGGCTCACGGCGGTGAACGTTGTCATGCCGCTGATCGGCCTGGCGGGCGTGGCCCTGACATTCGTGCTGGTGCGGCTGCACTGCGATCGGCCCACGGCGGTGCTCGTGGCGCTGATGGTCACGGTGGCCAAGACGCACTATCGCAACAGCTTTGCCGTGCTCACGGACATGCCTTTTGCCGTAGGCGGGCTGACGGTGCTGGTGGGAATCGAACTGCTTTTTCGCCGCGCGACGCTGGGCCGGGCGGCGGGGGCGGCGATGGTCGTCGCCGGGCTATTGGTGATGGCGGCGTTTCGCAGCGTGTTCGCCACGTTCATCGCGGCGCTGCTGGCGACGCTGCTGTGGCAGGCGGTCGTGCAGCGGGGCCGACGGCGTTGGCTGGCGCTGGCGGGGGCGATGATCGGCGCGGGCGCGGCGGCGGGCATCTGGCGTTGGGTCGGGGCTGTCACCGACGAGAACGTGATTCGCGGCTCGCTGGTGGACGATCCCGTGGGCACGCTGACCACGGCCGTGACGGTCACGGTTCCCAAGCTCATCGGGGAGATCGCCACGGAGGCGGTGATCGCGATCGACTGGGGTTGGGCGGTGGGCGTGCCGGTGAGTCTGTTCATCGTCATCAACGGGCTGTTGCTGGTGCGGACGCGGGTGCTGTGGGGCGTGCTGGTGGCGGTGTTTTCGCTGCAGTGGTCCTTGTTTCTCGTGACGGAGCGATACCTGCTGCCGATCCTGCCGCTGCTGGCGCTGGGTTGGTGGCGCGGGTCGGTGTGGCTGAGCCGGCGCGTCGGCGGCGGGGCGGTGCTGGCGGTCATGCTCGCGCTGTTTGTCGTGCCCAATCTTTACAAGGTGAGCATGTTCCTGGTCGATCAGCGGCGGACGCCGTTTCTGGCGTACTTTCATCGGGGGCGCTACGAGCCATGGGAACGAGCGTCGGCATGGGTTCGTCAGCACACGCCGCGGGACACGGTGATCGTGATGGACGAGGAGCGGTCGGCGGAGGTGATGGCGATGGCCGATCGCGTGGCGGTGCATTTCCGTCGTCTGGAGACCTACACGGCGGGCGGGGCGGCGGCGGTGATGATCGAGCCGATCGAATCGCGTGCGCACCGTCAACTGGAGCGCCGCGGCTGGGCGATCGGGGATGTGCTGTACGCATTCGAGGACCGGACCGGCACGACGTGGACGGTGCGGCAGTTAGTACGCGCCGCGGCAGAAGAGCACGGCGAAGACCGTGCGGCTGAGCAGATACAGGTCGAGCCAGACTGACCAGTTTCGCACGTAATACACGTCGAGCGCGACGCGCTCGGCGTAACTGAGATTGTTGCGGCCGGAGACCTGCCACAGTCCGGTGATGCCGGGCTTGGTTTTCTTGAACAGCTCGAACTCGCGGCCGTAATGCTTGACCTCGTCATCGACGATGGGGCGCGGGCCGACGAGGCTCATCTGGTTGAGCACCACGTTCCACAACTGGGGCAGTTCGTCGAGGCTCGTGCGGCGCAGGAGCCAGCCCATGCGGGTGATCCGCGGGTCGTCCTTGAGCTTGTGCGTCTGCTCCCACTCGGCGCGCAGCTCCGGGTGCTGGCGCAGGAACCGCCGCAGAATCTTGTCCGCCGAGCGGTGCATCGTGCGGAACTTCCACACCTTGAACTTCTGCCCGCCTTCGCCGATGCGAAGCTGGCTGTAGAACGCCGGGCCCTTCGAGTCGAGCTTGATCAGCAGCGCGATCAGCCCGATCAGCGGAAACAGGATCGGCGAGAACAACCACACCAGCCCCACATCGACCAGCCGCTTGAGCATCATGCGCCCCGGGTCCATCAGGCGATGGCGCACTTCCAGGCCCAGGACGCCGCCAAAATCCACCGGCGACACCCACAGGCTCGAAAAGCGATTGAGCGGCGGGATCACCGCCAGATGACTGAAGATGCGGTCGAAGCGATCGGTCAGCTCGTCCAGCCGCGACGGCGCGATGTCGCTCTGAGCCAGCAGGGCGTAGGGCACGGCGTGCTTGCGGCCCAGCTCCTCGATCAGATCGAGACTGCCCACCACCGGCACGCCCAGCAACTCGCGCGGCGCGCCGTGCGCGTCGTCATCGAGCACCGCCACAGGCTTGAGCCCCAGCTCGGGTTGGCGCTGCAGCAGGCGAATCACCTTCGCCGCCGTTCTGCCCGCGCCCAGCACCACCACGGGATACCCCCACCACGGCCGCGATGACAACGCCGTCCTCACCACCGCCCGACCCATCGGCACCAGCACCAGCGACGACGCCCACGCGATCACCAGCACGCCGCGGCTGTATTCGATGCCCGTCTGCGACAGAAACGTCATCGTGCCCAGCCCCAGGAAAATCAGGCTCGTGACAATCGACAGTTGCCGCAGTTCGCCCGCCGGCGACAGCGGCAGATTCGGGTAGAGCTTGCAGCAGGCGTAGGCCGCCACAAAGATGCCCACCAGCGGCCAGTGGATCAGGTACTCGATCGGGTGATACAGCCCGCCCAGCCACCATCGCCCGTAAATGGCGATCGCGCCCGCCGCGGCCAGCGTCAGCAGGTCCGACAGCAGCAGCACCGACACGCACGCCATCGGGCGCGTGCGCACCGCCAGCGGCTGGGCGACGACCGTCGGCTCGAAGCGGCCGGCGATCTTCACCGGCGCGATCACGTCGCCAACCGTCGCACTCGCCGCCGCGGATTGTTCCCCTGCCCGTGAGTCGGTCATGCTTCGTTACCCCGCTGCCGAGTCGCCTCTTGCCGACGCCATAGCATAACCCTACACGCCCCCAAGCGGTAGCAAGAACTTGACAAGCGGCTAACGCCACTAAACTGGGGCCATGACCGTATCGGTCATCATCCCCACGCTCCATGCCCAGGCCCACCTGCCTGGCTTGCTCGCCGCCCTGCAGCGCCAGACCCAGCCTCCCGGGCAGGTCCTCGTGATCGATTCGTCTTCGACCGATCGCACGACGGCCGTCGCCCAGGAGGCCGGGGCCACGCTCATCACGATCCCTCGCGAGGCGTTCGACCACGGCGGGACTCGCAATCGTGCGGCGGCGGCGGCGGCAGGCGACGTGCTGGTCTTTCTGACGCAGGATGTGATGCCTGCCGACGACCGGTTCCTGGAGCGGCTGACCGCGCCGCTGGCCACCGGTGAGGCCGCCGCGGCGTTTGCGCGTCAGGCGGTTGCCCCCGGCGGGCCGGCGACAGAGGCGTACCTGCGGCTGTTCAACTATCCGCCGGGCCGCGGCGTCGTGCTGCGCCGGCAGGCCGACGTGGCGACGTTGGGCGTGCGGGCATTCATGCTGTCCAATGCCGCGGCGGCGGTGCGGCGCGACGCCTTCGAGGCCGTCGGACGTTTCGCCGACCACATCATCATGAACGAGGACATGCTGCTGTGCGCCCGCCTGTTGCGTGCCGGCCACGCGGTGGCCTATGTGCCCGAAGCGCTGGTGTGGCACAGCCACGATTACACGCTGGGCCAGCACATGCGGCGCTACTTCGACATCGGCGTGTTCATGGCCCGCCACCGTCAGGACCTGGGCGCGGCGCCCGGCGGCGGCACGGGGCTGCGTTTTGTCGTCGGCCAGATGCGATGGCTGGTGAGCAACGGCCGCGTGGCTTCGCTGCCGCGCGCCGTCGCCGAGGCGGGGGCCAAGTGGGTGGGCTATCGGCTGGGTCGCTGGCATCGCGGCCTGGGCGTGGCGGTGTGTCGCCGCTGCAGCATGCATAAGGGCTACTGGGCTTGATCGTGGAATGTCGGTTACATTGGCGGGTCTGCGCATGGACGAGGCGATAGGACAATCCGGTTCCGTGGGCCAAAGCCGCTTGAGCGAGTCGGACTCGGCACACAACCGCGAGGTGGTGATCCGCGCCGGGTCGCCTCCGGTGATGAACCTGCGCGAGGTCTGGCAGTTCCGCGAGCTGTTCTGGACGCTGGCCAGCCGGACGGTGCTGGCGCGGTACAAGCAGAGCTTTGGCGGCATCTTCTGGGCGTTCGCCCGGCCGATCATGACCGCGGTGCTGCTCACCCTCCTGTTCAACCGCCTGGCGAAGATGCCCGGGGGCGAACTGCAGGTTCCCTATGGTGTGATGGTGCTCGCCGGTGTCGTGCCCTGGACGCTGTTTTCGGTCGGCCTCGTCAACGCCGCCAACTCCATGGTCAGCAACACCCGCCTGATCACCAAGACCTATTTCCCGCGCATCATCATCCCCACCGCCGGCGTCGTCGTCGCCCTCATCGAGTTCCTCTTCGGGTCGATCGTGCTGACCGTCGTCCTGGCGTGGTACCGCGCCGTGCCGACGTGGGGTGTCGTCGTGCTGCCGGCGTTCATTGTGCTGGCGATGATGACCGCCGCCGGCGTCGGGTACTGGCTCAGCGCCGTCAACGTGATGTACCGCGACGTGCGCCAGCTCGTGGGCTACATCACCGGCTTCGGCATGCTGCTGTCGCCCGTGGGCTTTCGCAGCATCAACGTTCCCGCCGAGTGGCAGCTCGTGTACGCGATCAACCCGATGGTCACGGTGATCAACGGCTTTCGCTGGGCCCTTTTCGGCAAGGGCCATCTGGACCCGCAACAGGCCGCCGTGTCGGTCGCCGCCGCCGTCGTGCTGCTCGTCAGCGGCTACCTCTTCTTCCGCTGGATGGAGCCGCGCTTCGCGGATGTGATATAGAGAACAAGGGGTGAGGGATTAGGGCCTAGGGCCTGGCAGAGAACAACTCTGCAGCGTCTGCTAGGCCCCAGGCCCTTTCCCCCTAGGCCCTGCCCATGCCTCCCGCCATCACCATCCACAACCTCGGCAAACGTTACCGCCTCGGCGAGACGGTGACGTTTCAGGGTGGGCTGCGCAGGCGCGTCAAGGCGCTGCTCAGTGGCAAGTCGCCTGACGCCGAGCGCAAGACGCACGTCTGGGCGCTGCGCGAGCTGGACCTGGATGTGCCGCAGGGACAGGTGTTGGGCATCATCGGCCACAACGGCGCGGGCAAGAGCACGCTGCTGAAAATCCTCAGCCGCATCACCGCCCCGACCACCGGGGAGGTGCGAATCCGCGGCCGCGTGGCGTCGCTGCTGGAAGTGGGCACCGGGTTTCACCACGACCTGACCGGGCGCGAGAACGTGTTCCTCAACGGGTCGATCCTGGGCATGAGCCGCCGCGAGATCGCCCGCAAGTTCGACGCGATCGTCGCCTTCGCCGAGCTGGCCGACTTCATCGACACGCCGGTGAAGCGTTACTCGACGGGCATGTACACGCGGCTGGCGTTCGCGGTGGCGGCGCACCTGGAGCCGGACGTGCTGATCGTCGATGAGGTGCTCAGCGTCGGCGACGCGGGGTTTCAGAAGAAGTGCATTGGCAAGATGAGCGACGTGGCGGGCGAGGGGCGGACGGTGCTGTTCGTCAGTCACAGCATGGTGGCGGTGCAGAAGCTGTGCAGTCGGGTGGTGCTGTTCGACCATGGGAAGATGGTGCGTGACGGCAAGCCGGCGGATGTGGTGGAGGAGTACCTGCGCATCACCGGGGGGGCGGGCGTGGAAGGCGACGCCGAGCCGGGCGATCTGGCGACGCGCCCGCGCGTGCTGGCGGGGCTGGGCGAACGCGTGCGGATCGTGGCGTGCCAGGTGCTGGGCGCCGGCGGGGAGCGGGCGACGACGCTGCGTTTCGGCGAGCCGTTCACTGTTCGCACGACGTTGCGCTGCACGCACGCCGAGCCGGACTTGTCGCTGCTGATCGGCATCAACGCCGCCGACGAGACGCGCATCACCAATGACGTGAGCGAGGACGTCAAGGCTCTCTTCGACGGGTCGCCCGACCGCCCGCTGGTGCTCGACGCGACGTTCGACGGCACGGTGTTGACGCCGGGCACGTACTACATCACGATTGGCGTGCGCAGCGGCGGCCGGGGGGTGGACAAGCTCGACCGCTGTGCGAAACTGGAGATCACCACGGTCGCCCATGACGGCGTGGCCCCGCCGGTGGGCCAACTCGGCTACCTGCGGGCGCGGCCCGCGTGGCGGGTCGCTCAGCCATAACACCATGCCCACCTACTACAGCCAGGACGGCGAAGACGCAGTGCTCTGGGCACTGTTCGGCAGCGACGAGCGCGGCTACTTCGCCGAGGTCGGCGCCCTCGACGGGCTGCGCCTGTCCAACTGCTACAGCTTCGAACTCGCCGGGTGGAAAGGTGTCTGCGTCGAGCCGCACGAGGCCTATTTCAAGCTCGTGCAGCAGAACCGGCCCGGCAGCACCTGTGTCCACGCCGCCGTGAGCGACCACGACGACGACGCCGTCGAGTTCTACGCCAACTCGCGCGGCACGCTCTCCACGCTCGAACGCCACCTCGAATCGACCTGGAAGGAAAAGTACGCTCCCTACTTCACCGGGTTCGAGGTGCAGCGCGTGCCGATGCGCACGCTCACGACGATCCTCGATCAGGCCGGCGCTCCGACGCCGATCGACGTGGTGTCGATTGACGTGGAAGGCCATGAGCTGGCGGTGTTGCGTGGCCTGGATTTCGGCAAGTACCGGCCGCGCGTGTTCGTGATCGAGGCGCTCGACGACGATCGCGCCCGCCAGCTCGAATCGTTCATGACGGACAAGGGCTACACCAAGGCCCGGCAGATCAGCTCGAACCTGTTTTTCTGCCGCGATGCGGCGGATGTGCCGGTGATCGCCGCCGCCAACAACGATGTGCCGCGCACGTGGACGCCGCATCCGCTGGACCACGGCGTGCAGACTGCCCAGCAGCGTGACGCCGGGCGGAGCAATCGCCGCGCCCGCCGTGCGGCTCGGGCGCAACAGGCCGCGGCGCCGGGGCTGCTTGCGCGTCTGAAGCGCAGGCTCTCGCCCGCGTCGGACGCGCAGCACCAGCAGCGCAAGGCCGAGCGCTTGCGCCTTCGCGCCCAACGACGGGCCACGCGACAGGAGCGCAAGACCATCACCGTCGATGCCGGGTTCCACGGCGACGCTTATCTGCTGCAGTTGGCGGCGCACCTCGCCTCGCGGTCGCAGGCGTTCATCGAGACCGGGTGCAACGTCGGCAGCACCGCCGCCTATGTCGCTCGCACCTTCGCGCACCTGCAGCTCTTCTCCTGCGAGGCCGATGATGGCTCCTTCGCCATCGCCTCCGACCGCCTGGCGCCTTACCCGCAGGCGAAGGTGTTCCACGAACCCTCGCCCCAGTTCCTGCACCGACTCTTCGACGAGCAGCCGCAGCTTCGCCGACAGACCAATCTGTTCTGGCTCGACGCCCACGGCTACGGGTTCCGCTGGCCGCTCAAGGACGAAATCGCGTTCCTCACGAAAACCCTCGACCGCGGTTACATCCTCATCGACGACTTCCGCGTGCCCGACCGGCCCGACTTCCGCTTCGACCAGAGCGAGGATCAGGTGTGCGCCATCGAGACGATCGCACCCGATCTCGATCCTCGCCACGCCTATGCGCTGGTCTATCCCGCGTACACGCAGCGCACCAGCGCGCACCACCCGCTTACGGGCGTGGGCCTGATCGTCTTCGGCGACCCCGATTTCGCGTTGCCTCCCGGCCTGCAAGAGCATTTCACCGTCACCACGCCCACGCAAGCATGAGCAAACTGACCCGACGCATGCTGGCGAAGATGGGCTACCGACTCAAGCCGTCGGACCCCTATCAGCACACCGGGGCCGCCAAACGCTGGCTCAAGGACCCGGAAAACCTCTGCCTGGTCAGCTTCCCGCGCACCGGCAGTCATTGGCTACGCATGATCGTCGAGCGGTATTTCGAGCGCCCGCTTCTCGTGCGCACGTTCTATTATCCCGGCCGACGCGACTTCCTCCTGCTGCACGACCACGACATGGACCTGCAGTTGCGCTGCCGCAACGTGATCTATCTGTACCGCGATCCCATCGACACGGTCTATTCGCAGCTCAGCTACTATCGCGAGCCGATCGACCATTCGCTGCGCATCGCGCACTGGTCGATGCGGTATGCGCTGCACTTGTCTCACTGGCTGATCGACGCCCCGGCGACGAAGCAGACCGTGCTGCGCTACGAGGACCTCAAGGCCGACCTGCCCCGGGCGTTTCGTGCCGTGTGCGATCACGTGGGCCACCCCTTCGACGAAGCCAGGGTGCGCGACGCCGCGGCGAAAGTCACCAGGGGCGAGGTGCGGGAGATCTCGCAAGCCTACAACGACGCGGTCATGACTGTCGGCGAGAGCTATGAGCAGCAACGGGCCCGCTTCCGCGCCGAGCAGGCCCCGCGCGTATGGGACGCGATCGCCGCCGTGTCGCAGTCCGTCCACGGCGACCCGCAGAGGATTGCATCGCTTTTCGCATGATCGATTTCACCGCCGTTGTCGTCGTCTATAACGAGGCCGACCGCCTGCGGCAGGCGCTGCAGTCCATCCATTTCGTCAAGGAGCTGATCGTCGTCGATCTGGGCTCGACCGACGGGTCGCTGGACATCGCGCGACAGTTCAACGCCCGCATCCTCACGCACGAGCGCCCGCTGTATCCGAACCTGCCGCGGCAGCACGGCATCAGGCACGCCTCGCACGAGTGGATCGTCACGATCGACCCCGACGAGGATTTCCCCACCCACGAGCTGGCGAAGATCGAACACGTGCTGCAGACCGTGCCCAACGTCTCGGGCGTGCGCCTGCCGTGGCAGTTCTACTTCGCCGGCCGACCGCTGACGACCACCGCGTGGGGCAATCCCAACAACCGCAAGATCACCATCGTCCATCGCGACCGCATGGGCACGACGCCCTACGTCCACACCGAGTACGTCGTGGATGACAACCTCTACACATTCCGCCGAGGCGAGATCGATCCGGTCAAGCACTACTGGATGCGAGGCTGGCGCGACTTCATCGACAAGCATCGCCGCTACCTGCAGGCCGAGGGCGAGCGCCGTCACGCTGCGGGCGAGCGGTTTTCGTGGGGCTTCTTCGTAGCCGAGACGTGGCGCACTGTTCACCGCGACCTCTTCAAGTTCCGCGCGATCACCAGCCCGCGCGGCCTGCTGCTGACGGCCTTCCACGGCTGGTATGTTGTGCGGAGCCTGCTGAACCTTCGTCGATTTGAGCAATCGCATGGCTGACCTGCCGCGCATCTCGATCGTCGTGCCCAACTACAACGGCGGGGCGACGCTGGGCCGCACACTGCAGAGCCTGGTCGATCAGCGGTACGACCATCTGGAGATCCTCGTGATCGATGGCGGCTCCAGCGACAACTCGGTCGAGGTGATCAAACGCTACGAGCCGCATATCGCCTGGTGGATCAGTGAAAAGGATCAGGGCCAGGCGCACGCCATCAACAAGGGTTTTGCACGTGCCACCGGCAGCGTGGTGAACTGGCTCTGCAGCGATGACGAGCTGCTGCCGGGATCGCTGGCAACCGTGGCGTCGGCCATCGAGGGCCACGACGTGTTGAGCGGCGCCTGCCGCGTCGAGTTCGACCACGATCCGCAGCGAAGTCACGTCTGGACGCCACGCGCCGACGAGATCGCCCTGATGCCCGCCTGCAATCCCATCGCGCAGCAGGCGACGTTCTATCGACGGACGCTGCTCGACCGCGATCCGCCGATCGACGAGTCGTTTCACTTCGGGCTCGATACCGAGCTGTTCAACTACTTTCGCAGTCGCGGTGCGCGGTGGCGATGCGTCGATTCGGAATTGGCGGTGTTTCACATGAGCGGCGGCAACAAGACCGCCACCGGTGGCGATACGGCGACGCGAGAGCTCGAGCGCATCTACCGCCGCTACGCGTCAACCGAGCGGATCTCGCTGATGTTCTGGCAGCGTCGCCTGCGCTGGCCGATCGAGCGTGCGATCCGTCGCGGGCGTCCGGGCATGAAGCGCCGTTTCCTGCGACAATGCCTGCGCGCGATCGACTTGCCCCTGGGCTGGGCGTATGGCCGCGACCGCGTGAGCGCGCTGACCTGGAAACGCTGGGCGTAGATGACCCGAACTCCGCGCATCACGGTTTTCATCACCAGCTACAACCAGCGCGATTACCTCGCCGAGGCGATCGACTCGGTCCTGGCTCAGACGCTGCGACCGTTCGAGATCATGATCCTCGACGACGGCTCGACCGACGGCTCGCGCGAGCTGATCAGCAGCGTCGCGCAGCAGCATCCCGGCCTCGTCCGCGCCGTTTTCCACCCCAGCAACCTCGGCGTTGCACGCAACAAGGCCTACGCCCAGCGCCACGCCCGCGGCGACTGGATCACCTACCTCGACGGCGACGACCGCTATCTGCCCCACAAGCTCGAGCAGGAATGGGACGCGCTGCAGGACCACCCCGACACGCGCGTGGCCTACAGCAATTTCCACTTCATCGACCGCGAAGGCCAGCGCACCGGCGTCTGGTCCGCGCCCGGGCAAGTGCAGCCCAGTGGCGACGTGTTCGAGGCGGTGTTCACCCGCGACTTCCCCGGGCACGTCGTCTTCCGCAACGAACTGGTCGCCCGCCAGTGCATCCAGACGATCGGGGTGTACGACGAGCGACGCGTCACGCACGAGGACTGGGACTTCAAGCTGCGCCTGTCGCGTCGCTACAAGATCGCCTATTGCCCGCAGCCGGCGATCGAATACCGTCGCTACAGCGGTGGTCTGTCGCAGAGCATGGCGGACATCCGTCTGCTGCGCGAAGCCCGGTCGGTGTATGAAAGCAACCGCCACTTGCTGCTGGGCCTGGCGCCGCCGGTCAAGGCCCGACTCGACCGCACCGCCCGCGCCAACCTGGCGCACCGCGCGGAGAAACTCCTGCGGAAAATGGTGCGTCAGCAGCAGCGTCGCCGGGCGTTGCTTTTCTACGGGCAATTCCGACAATACCTCCCCCCGCGAACGCTCGCCCGCGTGCTGCTGTCGAAAAGACTCTACAGCCGCCTCACGCCCTGGCTCGAGCCGGACAGGCCCGCCGCGGAGGCGCCCGACGATGACGACGACGCATGAGGACCTACGCCCACATCGTGAATCCCGTCGTCGCCGGGCGGGCGTCCGACCTGTCGATGGCCCAGCCGATCACCTTCCAGTCGATGCGCGTGGCGAGCACGTTCAGCGGCGAGGCCGTGCGAATCACGCTGATGACGGCGCAGTTCGCCGAGGATCACCCCGCGTGTCCGGCTGATTTCGAGCGCACGCCCGATCTGGAGCGGAGCATTCTCGACCTGGGCACGTTCGTCAAGCCGCGCAAGCTGCCGCTGTTGCGCGACATTCTCGATCGTGCGGTCAACTGCAGCGACGCCGAGTACCTGATCTATACGAATGTCGATATCGCGGTGCTGCCGGGGTTCTATCTGGCGGTGGATCGGATGATCGACGAAGGGCACGACGCGATGGTCATCAATCGCCGCACCATCAGTGACCGGCACACGCGCGTCGAGGACCTGCCGCTGATGTATGCGGAGGCGGGGCTCAAGCATCCGGGCCACGACTGTTTCATTTTTCCCCGCGCCCAGTATGCGAATTACGAGCTGGGCGACGCGTGCATCGGCATGGCGTGGGTGGCCAAGCCGCTGCTGCTCAACATGGCCTATTTCGCCGAACGATTCCGCATCTTCGAGGACTGCCACCTCACGTTTCACGTGGGCGATCCGCGGCCGTGGGCCAACCCCGACTTCGCCGACTATCGCAGGCACAACCGCGAGCAGTTCATGGCGGTGAAGGAGTCGCTGCGCAGGAAGCACGGCGTGCTGGCGTCGCGGCTCAAGCCCGGCGTGAGCGTGCCGCCCATGTTCGAGGAGCGTCCGCCGTGGTACACGCGATTGGCGCAGAAGGTCCTGCCCGCCGGCGCCTACGCCGTGGCGAAAAAGATGTACCGCACCGTGAATCCCGTGAAGGATGACGCCTGATCGATGATCGGTCCGCGCGGAGAAAACCTCGTGTTCCTCGTGTCGCAGCCGCGTGCAGGCTCGACGCTGTTTCAGCGCGTGCTGGCGGCGCACCCGCGGATCGCCACAGCCAGCGAGCCGTGGGTGATGTTGCATCCGCTGTACGCGCTGCGCGAGCAGGGCGTCGAGGCCCCTTACAACGCCGAGCTGGCGGCGGCGGCGCTCAAGACGTTCCTCAACGAAACGCCAGGCAAGGCCGACGACTACGACGAGGGCCTGCGGCGAATGTGGACGTACCTTTATTCGCGGATCACCGAGCAGGCGGGGGCGGGGCGCACCCACTTCGTCGACAAGACCCCGCGGTACTACCTGGTCATCCCCGAGCTACTGAAAGTCTTTCCGGCGGCGACGGTGATCGTGCTGATGCGCAATCCGCTGGCGGTCTTGTGCTCGCTGGTGAGCAGTTGGGCCGAGGGCGGCCGGCTGCACCACCTGCACCGCTGGCAGCAGGATCTGCATGACGCCCCGCGCCTGCTGGCCGACGGCGGCAAGCAGGCGGGCGAGCGCGGGCTCGTGTTCAAGTACGAGGACTTCCTCGCCGACCCCGAGGCGATCGCCCGCGCGGTTTGCTCGAAGATCGGCGTCGAGTACGATCCGGCGATGATCGACTACGGCCGCACCGATCTGCCCGTGTGGGAGTTCGGCGACAAGAAGAGCGTCTATAAAGGCGGTCGGCCCAACCCCGCCAACGCGGATCGCTGGACGGCCGACCTCGCCGACGCCCAGGTGTGGCGATTGTGCGACGAGTACCTGCGGGCATTGGGCCGCGACACGATCGACGCCATGGGTTATTCGTTCGACGCCCTTCGCCGCACGCTCGACGAGCACAAACCGACGCGCGGGTTCGCCTGGACGCAGTCGATGCGGTGGCTGGCGTCGCCGGCTCAGGGCAAGGGCCGTCGCGTCAAGCACGCCTTCATCCGCTTCAGTTACCTTGCCCGTCAGCGGGGGATCATTCACGCCGCCGCGATGGCGTTGCGCAAGGGATTGCGCACCGCCGCCAACGAGCAAGCAGGGAACGCCACGCCATGATCATCATCTCCGCAGGGATGCCGCGGTCCGGGACCGGCTGGATTTACAACCTCACCAACGACCTGCTCGTGGCTGCGGGGCACATGCCCGCCGGCCGCGTGCGCAAGCGGTTCCTGCTGCAGCCGTTCCTCCGTCCGCACAACAACAGCGTGGGGCAGCCCAATGCGATCAAGCTTGCGGCCCTGACGGTGCCGCACCTGCTGGGCCAGAAGTTTGCCGTCAAGACGCACGCCGGCCCCGCCCCGTCACTCAAGTCGTGGGTGAGCATGGGCATGGCGAGGGTCCATTACAGCTATCGCGACCCGCGAGACGTGGTCGTCTCGGCGTGGGACGAAGGCGAACGCATGCGCGCCCGCGGCAAGACCTCCTCCTTTGCCGCCTACAAGACCAAAGAGGAAATGATCGACACCGTCGCAAGCTGGCTCCGCGGCTGGGACCGCTGGATGGCGTATGAGCCCGCGCTCAAGCTCCGCTACGAGGACCTCAAGGCCGACACCATCGGACAACTCAAGCGCATTGCCGACCACTACGACCTGAAGCTCACCGAGGCGCAGTTGGCCCCGGTGATCGAGAAGTACGCGCCCGGCAACAAGCAGGTCGGCGCCCACTTCTACAAGGGTATCACCGGCCGCTTTCGCAACGATCTCACCGAAGCCCAGATTGCCCTCTGCCACGAAAAATTCGGCGATTACATCCAGAAGATGGGCTACGGGGACGTGTAATGCTCGTTGACGAACAGCGCCTCCCCCGAGGTGAGCTGACCGGTTTCCAGCGTCCACAGGTCGTAGAGGTTGTGCAGGCGCAAGCCGCGGCTTCGCAGGTGCGCGGCGATGTCGCCGAACAGCGGCTGGCCCTCGTATAGTGGGACGAACTCGACCTCGCACAGCACCAGCCTCGTGCGTTGCAGTAGCCTTTCGCCGCCGCGCAGCGCCGCCAGCTCGTAGCCCTGCAGATCGAGCTTGATCAGGTCCACGTCGCCGTCGATGGCATCGTCGAGCCGCGATTGTCTGACGGTGAGCGTCTTCGTGACCGCGACGGCGTCGCCGTGCCGGGCTTTGGACACCTCGCCGGGCCGCAGCGCCGACGATGAGTCGCGGTTGGCGGTGACGTGAAAGGTCAGCTCGCCGTCGGCATCGCCCAGCGCGACGGGATGGATGTGGACGCGCGGGTCGCCGTCGAACTTGCGGTGAAGTTGCGCGAGTCGATCGGGCAGGACCTCGAAGGCGTGAATCGTCGCCGCGGGAAAAACACTGCGGATGCGGCGGACGGTCGCGCCGCCGGCGGCGCCGCCGTCGATGACCGTGGGGTTGTCGATGCCGCCCAGCAGCGAGCGCGCGTCGGCGAGCTTGTCGCGCGCGGCCATGACGCCGTGCGCGGGGGGCCGAGTGCGGGATGAAAGCCAGCGGCGGAGCATGGTTCAATCCACGAGTGTGACGCGGTGCAGGTACGTGGGGTGGCGGCCGATGGTCAGCGACAGATCCACGACGTGACCGCGCACGGCGAATTCGCGGTGCCACTGGCCGTCGGGCGTGCGTAAGGATACCCGCACGGCGCGGGCGTGGCGATAGACGGGGAAGGTGACGCGGATGGGGTCACTGCAGCGGTGGTCGCCGTGGCGCAGGCCGCCGATAGCCCGGCGACGCCCTCGCGCGTGCAGCACGTTGCGCCAGCCGGCCATCGACCAGGCGGCGTGGGCCAGGCGGCGGCCGTCGAGCCGGGCCTGTCGGGCGGCGTACGAGAACCAGGCATGGGGCCACCATGTCGTGCCGTGACGGCGGTGCAACTGCATCACTTCGCGCAGGCGGGGCCCGCCCCCGGTCGTCGTCTTGGTCGAGGCGTGCTCGCGGTTGGCCGCCAGCAGCTCAGGCACGTATCGCACCGCCCCCGTTCGCGCCAGGCGGCACCACAGGTCCCAGTCCAAGCACCAGCGCAACGTCGTGTCCAGCGGGCCGGCCTTCTCATACGCCGCGCGGCGGAAGAAAGCCGTCGGCTGCATGATGAAGTCGCCGCAGTTGCGCAAGCGCCACCCGTCGAACGGCTCGACCTCGGTGAAATATCTGACAAAGTCGCCGTGCTCGTCGATGCACACCGCGTCGCCGTAAACGAGCGCCGCATCGCCCATCGCCGCGACTGCCTTGGCCACGGCGTCGGGATAATACAGGTCGTCACTGTTGAGCCACGCCAGGATGTCGCCCCGGGCGCGGGCAAAGCCCTTGTTGATCGCGTCGGCCTGCCCGGCGTCCTTCTGGCTGGCCCAATACGCCAGGCGATCGGCGTGACGACGGATGATCTCGACGCTGCCGTCGGTGCTGCCGCCGTCGATCACGATCAGCTCGATGCGCGGATAGGTCTGCGCCAGCACACTGCGGATCGCCTCGTCCACGAACGGGGCGTGGTTGAAGCAGGGCATCACGATGGACACCAGCGGCGTCATGCGAGCACCTCCAGGCTTCGCAGGCTTACTGCAGCGCGACCGTCGTGCTCGCCGCGGATGTCGATGACGTGGTTCAAGTCGGACACGGGCAGCTCGATCGGGCGATCCGTCGCATGGCTCGACTCGTTGATCACCACGGTCGTGGGGCGTCGCGACGTGAGGGTGAGCCGCACCGCGCGCGGTGTGGCGCGGTACCACGGGAAGCAGATGCGGAACGTGCGGTCCAGTTGCGACCCGTGCGCCTCGATGCCGTACAGGTTCATCTGCGGCTCGCGGCGGAGCAGGCGTTTGCCGCGGCGCACCCAGCGGTAGATCGCGGGCGGCCGGTCGCCCCGCGTCCATTGCTTGAGCCTGTCGCCCACGGCGAAGCTGATCGCCGCCCAGGGCACGGTGCTGGTGCGATGCTCGCGGCAGAGGCTGCGGATTTCGCGCTGCCGCTCGCGCCCGCCGGAGAGCGTCTTGGTCACGCCGTGCTCACGGTTGGCCGCCAGCAGCTCGGGCAGGTAGCGGAAGCGACAGCCCGCCTTCGCCAGGCGGCACCACAGGTCCCAATCCATCGTGTACTTGAGTTCCTGCCGCACGAAGCCCACCTTCGCGGCGGCGCTGCGGCGGTAGAAGCATGCCGGCTGCATGATGAAGTTGGAATGGTTGAGCAGCACGTCGCGGTCGAACGGCCGCACCTCGGTGAAGTAGCGCAGGAAGCCGCCGTGTTCTGTCGTATAGACGCAGTCGCCATACACCACGTCCAGCGACGGGTCCGCCGCGAAGGCCTCCGCCACGCGCCGCAGCGCGCCGGGGAAAAGGTAGTCATCGCTGTTGAGCCAGTTGATGATCTGGCCCGACGATCGGGCGAAGCCCTTGTTGATCGCGTCGCTCTGCCCGCGGTCCTTCTCGCGCACGATCGTGATCCGGTCACTGTAGCGATCGAGGACCGCGGCCGTTTCGTCGGTGGAAAGCCCGTCGCAGATGATGTATTGCACAGCCATGCCGTCCTGCGCGAGCACGCTCTGGATCGTGTCCTCGATAAAGCGTCCCTGGTTGTAGGACGGCGTGACGATGGTGAAGGTGGGAGGCGCTTGCATCAGCGGAGCAGGGTCTTTGGTTGTGGTATCAGTCACCCGGGGCATCGAATGAGAGGGTCCATGGGTCGTGGGTTGTGGCCGCGCCGCCGCGTCCACGACGCACCATCGTGCTGATCTGGTCCGACCGCTGCGGCGCGCAGACATCCCAGAGGAGGTGAGACGGATCGAAGGGCTTTGCAGCGATGCGACCCAGGCTCAGCGACACATTCGTCTCCACTCGAGTGACGGCAACGTCGCCCGTGGCATCGATCAGACTATCGGGCGAACGGGTGATGAAGTTGCCTTTGATACGCACGTTGCCTCCCTCGCCCAGCAGATTGCTCGCGGAGATCGTGCTGTTGATGATATTGACGACAAGTGGGTCGATATCGACGTTTCCGCCGCGGCGCTGGGCGGAAGCGGCAACACGGCTGCCATTGAGGATATCGATGCGTTTGACGGCGCGGAGCCGCACTTCGCCGCCGTCGAGTCCTTCGGCCGACAAGGTGGCGCCGTCGAGGTGGATGGACTGGGTGTCAAGGACGACCAGTCGGCCCCCGTCACCGTCGGACGACGAGGCGGTGATGGCGGCTTGGCTGACTTGGACGTTCTGCGTGGCGGTGATCAGTATGGGGCCGGCATTGCCGCGACGACTCGTGCTGCTGATCGATCCGCCGTCGCGCACCACCAGGTTCGTGGTGGTCAGCACGATGCGTCCAGCCTGCTCACCGGTGGCATTGTCGACGCTGAGTCGTCCCTCACTGGCCACGTCGATCAGGTCAGTGGCGCGGATTTGGATCGATCCTGCCGCGCCGATGCCGCCCACGCCGCTCGACGACTGGGCGCGGCTCTCGATGATGCCGCCCTGGGAGATGCTCAGAGTGCGAGCGAGAATATCGATGTCCCCGGCACTCTGATCGCCGGCCGTGGACGCCGAAATACTGCCGCCACTGACTTGGAGTTGACCGGCTCGAATGATCAGATTGCCGCCCTTGCCGCCTGCGGTGCTGGCGGTGATCGCGGCGGACGGTCCGACACGCACCTGAGCCTGCGAGGCGCCGACGTGAATGATGCCGGCGTTACCGGTGGCTCCTTCGCGGGCTTGGGCAAAAATGCCGGCTGGCTGATTCGAAGTTCCGGTGATGTTGAGCAGACGATCGACGATCATCGAGATACCGCCACCATCGCCCTGGCCCTGCGTGCCTGCGGAAATGACGCCGCCCGGACCGAGTTGGATCACATTGGCGAGCACATTGATCGCGCCGCCGCCACTGTCTTCGGCGATGGCGTCGATGCGCGACGCGCGTTTGATTTCCAGTCGGCCGGCACGAATAACGATACGGCCCGTCGGATTGTCGCGGATGGACAGCGTCGAGTGATTGGACACGATGACGCTGCCACTGGGTTGGATCGCAATCCCGGGTCTGGCGAATTCGGTGGTGGCGAGTGACGCCGGGTCGGCAGAGATGAGCGTGAACTTCGCAAGCGAGCCGGCGGAAGCGATGGCGATGCTGCCGTTGGTGCCGTCGATCTGCGAGCGGATTAGCGAAACTCGGTCGCCGACGAGCGTGAGGGTCTGACCCGTTGGGACGGCAAGTTCGGTGTCAGTGAGCGTGATGTCGCCGACTCCACTCGCGTTGGCGGCGAGGAAGCCGAAGCGGGCGGGGTCGGCGCCGGTGATGAGACTGTCGTTAGGACTGATGACACCGGGGAACCGTCCACCGTCGCTTAGAAAGAGAACGTCGGCGGTGGTGGCGGCGAGGTTGCCACTGACATCGAGACTGGCGCCGGGTCCAAAAACAATGCCCGCGCGGTTCATCAGGAACAGGTTGGCTCCGGCGATATCGCATCGCAGCGCACCGTTGATTTGGGACGCGGAGCCGCCGGTGACGCGGGCCAGGACGTTACGTGTACCGGCCGCACCGCTGAAGGTTGCGGATTGGCCTGCACCGATGTTGAACTGACTGAACGAATGAAAGAGATTGGA
This sequence comes from uncultured Phycisphaeraceae bacterium, assembly GCA_964518335.1. GTDB lineage: Bacteria > Planctomycetota > Phycisphaerae > Phycisphaerales > Phycisphaeraceae > CAZFDT01. The sequence continues at coordinate 27,236 of CAZFDT010000009.1, read as the reverse complement.
CCCGCTGCCGTTGGGGCGAATCGTGCCTCCTGAGATGGTGAAATTGGGCCCGCCGCTGACCGTCGTGCCCATCGAACTGTCGGCTGTGATCTGTGCGTGTACCGCCGCAACGCGAGTGAATACGACGACGCAGGCTACCGCCAGAATCGCTCGATCTGATCGCCTGAGTGTGTTCATCGGGAGCATCGTCACGGTCGGGAGACGGATCGTCAATTCAGCGGCGCGATCAGTTCGAGGAAGGCGGCGAACTGGGTGCGGGACAGTTCGGCGATGTGGCGGCCGCGTTCGGCGGCGTGGCGGCGCGACTCGTCGAACTTGGCCGGATCGTGCTGCCACGACTGGATCAGGCGCAGCACTTTGCGGGGGAAGTCGGCGCCGGCGTCGATCACCGCGCCGCCGTGATCGCCGATGAGGCTGCGCACGCACCCGCTGGCGCGGGCGATGACCGGGGCGCCCATGGCCATGGCCTGCACCACCTGCGGGGGCCAGGCGTCGTGCGTCTGGCGCGCGGGCAACAGCAGCACATCGATATCGCGGCAGAACGCGGCGAACCCGGCGGCGTCCACCGCGCCGCGGTCCTCCACGGCGTCGCCGAAGCGGGCTGCCGCATCGTCCAGGTGCGCGCGGTGCGTCCGCCGCACCGGCTCGCCCACCGTGACCAGGCGACATCCGCCGGCGCGCTCGGCGACATACACGAAGGTGTTCATCGCGTCGGTCACCGCCGGGTCGGGCCCCACGTCGAGGATGACCCCCAGCACCGGCGCCCGCCCGGCCAGCGTCGGCCGCGGCGCGTCGGACCACTGCAGCAGATCGACCGGCCGAGGCGCCGCCACCGCTTGCTTCTGCGTGCGATACACCCAGCGCAGGCGACTGACCAGTTCCTCGCTGGGCAGCACGTGGACCACGGCGTCCCCCGCCAGGCGGTCCAGCAGACCCAGCCGCGACTCGGCCTGGTCGAGCCAGTGCCCCCGCACGTGATGAACGAACACCTGGTAACCGCGCAGCCTTGCGGCCGTCGCCAGCATCGTGGCGCAGTCGAGGTCCAGGCTGGTGTCGATGGTCAGGTACAGCCGCGGGAGATTGCCGCGCGGTCGCAGCAACAGCCCCACCGACGCCAGCGCGGTGCGCGCCAGTCTGAACATCGCCAGGCCGTTGACGCCATCGCCGCCGGCGGTGGCGCGCACGCGCAGGCGGCAGCGGTCGCGTACCGCCTCCAGCACATGACACACCGTGCCCCCTGGGGATGCAGCGGGATCCGGTCGTGGGCCGATGTAGGTGACACTGACGGGCTCGGCCATACGCGGGCATAGCGTAGCAGACGCGTCATCGTCGTTCCCGCGTATCCGGTATAACCTCGACGATGCCCGACTGGTGGATGATCGCCGTCGCCGTACCGCTGGGTCTCCTGGCCGGTGTGTTCGGTGGAATGCTCGGGGTGGGTGGCAGTGTCATCATGATCCCTGCTCTGACGCTGTGTCTGGGTCCGGACCAGCATCTGTACCAGGCCGCGGCGATGATCGCCAACATCGGCGTATCCTGGCCGGCGGCGCGGCGGCACAAGCGCCACGGCGCGATTGTGGCCCCTGTCATGCGGTGGATGCTGCCGGCGGCGATCGTCACGGTGCTCCTGGGCGTGGCGATCAGCAACCTGCCGGTGTTCGCCGGATCGGAGCGGGGCGTGTGGCTGGGTCGCATCCTGGCGGTGTTCCTGCTGTGGGAGGTGTGGATCAACCTTCGCAAGCTGATCTTGCGTCACGACGAGGAGCCGTTCGAGCACGCCCGCGTGACGGTGCCGCGCTCGATCGGCGTGGGGGCGGCGATGGGCACGATCGGGGGCCTGCTGGGCATCGGCGGCGGGGCGATGGCGGTGCCACTGCAACAGTGGTTCCTCCGCCTGCCCCTGCGCAACGCCATCGCCAACAGCGCCGCGGTCATGGTCTTCAGCGCCTCGCTGGGCGCGGTGTTCAAGAACGCCACGCTCGCCAAGCACGGCCACCCGTGGTACGCGGGCCTCATCCTCGCCGCGTGCCTCGTGCCCACCTGTGTCCTGGGGGGCCGAATCGGCGCGTCGCTGACCCATCGCCTGCCGCTTCGGCAGGTGCGCATGGCGTTCGTCGGCATGATGCTCATCGCGGCATGGCGTATGCTCGCCCTGCACGGGTGAGATGCGACAGGCCCTTTGGCGAACTCTGGCACGCGGCTTGCGTACCATTGAGTGCCGGGGCAGAGGAGTCGTCGCATGACCCGATTCGTCAACAACGTCAAGACCGCGGTGCTGCTGGGGCTGATGTTCGGCCTGATCCTGCTGGCGGGATCGTTCTTCGGGCGCGAGGGCCTGACGTTCGCCTTCCTGCTGGGCGGGGCGGGCACGATCATCAGCTACTTCTTTAGCGACAAGATCGCCATCGCCGCGATGCGCGGACGTCAGGTCGATGCCCGCACGGCGCCGGACCTGATCACGATGGTCGAGCGGCTATCGCGCAATGCCAGCCTGCCCATGCCGCGCGTCTATATCTGTCCGCAGGAGGCGCCCAACGCCTTCGCCACCGGGCGCAATCCGCGCAACGCCGCCGTTGCAGTGACCGAAGGGGCGCTGCGTCTGCTCAGCTACGACGAGCTGGAGGGCGTCATGGCCCACGAGCTGGCGCACGTGAAGAACCGCGACACGCTGATCTCGACGGTGGCGGCGACCATCGCCGGGGCGATCAGCTACCTGGGCTGGATGTTCATGCTCGGTGGGCGCAACCGGGACGTTCACCCGGCGCTGGCGCTGCTGTTTGTGATCCTGGCGCCGATTGCGGCGGCGCTGATCCAGATGGCGATCTCGCGCAGCCGCGAGTTCGTCGCCGACGCCGACGGGGCGCGGATCGCCGGCACGCCGATGGGGCTGATCGGGGCGCTGCAGAAGCTCGACGCCGTCGCCCGGCGCGTGCCGCTGGATAACGAGATGCCGGCCCAGAACCACATGTTCATCGTGCAGCCGCTGACCGGCGCCGGCGGGCTGGCCAAGCTCTTCAGCACGCACCCGCCCACTGAAGCGCGGATCGCCCGGCTTCGTGAGCTGGCGTAACCGTCGCCAAGCCTGTCGCATCCAAAGCCGGTGACGAAAGTCATCGGCTTTTCCCTTGCGCGGGGTAGGATGGACGCATGGCTGCGGTCGTGGCTCAGGTGATGCTGGTTGTCGCGGCGATCTATGCAGGGATCGGCGTGGCGTTCGCGCTGGCGTTTGTGACCCGGGGCGTGACGCGAGTCGATCCGGCGGCAGCGGGGTCGGGGTGGTCGTTTCGCCTGCTCATCCTGCCGGGGGTGGCGGCGCTGTGGCCGGTGATGGCGGCGAAGTGGTGGACCGCCAAGCCGCAAGCGGCCGAGGAGGGGCACGCATGACAGCCAGGCAGCGGCGGATTCATCGGTGGGTGTGGCGCCTGCTTGGGCCGGCGGTGCTGATCGGGCTGATCGTGGCGATGGGGGTGCGGCCGTGAGTCACGCCTACACGTGGGTGCAGTGGAACCGGCACAAGCGCGTGTACGACACGGTGCTGACGATCGGTGTGGCGACGTACCTGGCGACGTTCATCGTCGTGGGCAAGCTCGCCTGGCGTGGCGAGCACGCGATCAGCGACGAGGTGCTGGTGCTGCGGGCGCTGGGCACCTGCTCGATGCTGCTGCTGCACGTGATCCTGTGCATCGGCCCTCTGTGCCGATTCGACCGCCGATTTCTCCCGTTGCTCTACAACCGCCGTCATCTGGGCGTGACGATGTTCCTGCTCGCCGCGGCTCACGGGCTGCTGTCGATCGGGTACTACCACGGCTTTGGCGTCGTCAATCCGTTCGTGTCGCTATTGACCAGCAACACGCGCTACGCATCGCTGCACGCCTTCCCGTTCGAGATGCTCGGTGTCGCGGCGCTGGCGATTCTCTTCGTCATGGCGGCGACCAGTCACGACTTCTGGCTGGCGAACCTGGGCCCGCGCGTGTGGAAGGGGCTGCACATGCTCGTTTACCCGGCCTATGGCCTGCTGGTCATGCACGTGGCCCTGGGGGCGCTGCAGGCCGAGCGCAGCATCGTGTATCCCCTCGTGTTGGGCGCCGGCGTGGTGATTGTCTCGGGCCTGCACATCATCGCCGGCACACGCTCGCACGCGCCTCGCAAGGACGTGCATCGTCTTGGCGCGGAATGGATCGACGTGTGCGGCGTTGAGGAGATTCCCGAGAACCGTGCGAAAAAGGTGACGATCCGCGGCGCCGAACGCATCGCGGTGTTCCGCTACGAGGGCAAGGTGTCGGCCCTGACCGATCTGTGCGCCCACCAGCAGGGTCCGCTGAGCGAAGGCAAAATCGTCGGCGGATGCGTCACGTGTCCGTGGCACGGGTATCAATACCTGCCGCACAACGGCCAAAGCCCGCCGCCGTTCACCGAGCGGATCGTGACGTATCGGGTGCGCGTGGAGGATGGACGGGTGTGGCTAAATGCGACGCCGCTGCCACCGGGGACGGCGGTCGAACCTGCGCTGATATCCAGGACTTGAAGGAGTGGCGAGCGATGACCCAACACGATGACGAGTTCTACGTGGGCTACCTGCCGCTGCCGGCGGGCATCGGGCGGTTCATCCGGCCGATCGCCGCCGCGCTATTGGCGCTGGCCATCGCCGCTGCAGTAGCCCTGGCATCCCAACAGCGCAATCCGGGCGACGGGCAGTGGAAGTCGGACGAGGTGGTGGAGGTCGAGGTCTTTGTCGGCATGACTCCTTACCCGATGATGGCGATGCGTGTGAACAACAATTGGCAGACCTCGCTACTCGTGGAGCAAGGCAAACGCGCACCGACGCGCTTCGAAGGGTGGCGACGGCGGCGAGTCACGTTGCGCGGCGTGTGGCTATCGCGCGATGGCATTCGGATTTTCGAGTTGCTGCCAGATGGGGTCATGAACGAAGATGGGCTGGAGATACCGGTGACCAGTGGTAGCCCTGCCTGGGCTTTGTGGACCGTTGAGCAGGAAGCCCGCACCTTTGCCGGCGAGGTGATCGACCCCAAGTGCTACCTCGGGGCGATGAAGCCGGGGGAGGGCAAGACGCATAAGGCGTGTGCGGCATTGTGCTTGGCGGGGGGCATTCCGCCGATGCTGAGGGTGGTCGAGCAAGGTGGCCAGGTGAGGCTGTACCTGCTGGTGGGGCCGGGAGGCGAGGCGATCGGGCGGGAGATGATTGCGGTGGTGGGTGAGCCGGTGACGGCGACGGGGGTGGTGGAAACCTGGGGAAACCTGCCGGTGCTGCGGGCTGCCCCGCACGACGTGCGGCCGCGATAAGCGATGGGGACGCGAAATAGCGGGTGCGCCACCGTTGACCGGGGGTTTTTCGGTGCTAGATTGGTATGGTTCGGGGCGAATCCCGCCTGATCGCCGGTGGAAGCCGGCTTGCACGAGTCATGGGGCCTTGCCTGGCTTGACACCCCTGGATGGGGCACGCCGGCGAGCGGAGAACCACGTAGATGGGCGAAGCTGGGTTGTCATCGCAGCGGGTCATGGTGATCCGTGTCCCGTGGGGCGGGGGTGGTGTCGCCCGCAAGCTGGCGGCCCGGTTCGCCGCCCGGCGCGCCCGCGAGGCCCAGGCGGTCGCCCACGCCCACCTGCCCGCCGATGAGCCGGTCTTCGAGCAGCTCGAACCGCGCCTGCTGATGGCGGCGACCAGCATCGCGTTCATCGGCTCGTCCAGCGTCGAGGGCATTGTGGGCAGCAACAGCTTTCGACGCCCCCTGTGGCATCAGCTCAATAACGCCGGGCACGACGTTAACTTCGTCGGGTCCAAGAACACCAACCAGAACGGCTCGACCCCGCCCAACCCCGACTTCGACCGCGACAACGACGGCCGCAGCGGCTGGCACGCCCATCACTTCCTCAACGGCCGCGACGGCGTCCCCAAGCTCGCCGACCTGCTCAAGGGCAAGAGCGCCGATGGCGCCGACTTCACCCCCGACATCGCCGTCATCTACGTCGGCCACAACGACATCTTCAACAACGAGTCGGCATTCAGCACCCGCGACGAGATCAGCCAGATCATCGACGTGCTCCGCGCCGACAACCCCAACGTCCAGATCGTCCTGGGCCTGCTGCACAACACCCTCTGGAGCACCCCCGGCTACAAGACGGTCAACAACTCCAACCCCAACGCCGGCATCGCCCAGCTCAACTCGCTGCTGACGACCCTGGCGTCGAGCAAGGGCACGACCGCCTCGCCGATCGTCATCGCCGACATCAACAGCGGCTTCGACCCCGCCACCATGACCCTCGACGGCCAGCACGCCAACGCGACCGGCGAGGCCTGGATGGCCAACCGCTTCTTCCAGGCCATCAACTCTCTGCCCGGACGCGTCCTGGTCACGCCCACCAGCGGCCTGACCACCACCGAGGCCGGCGGCAAAGCCTTCTTCAGCGTTCAGCTCTCCAAGCCGCCCACCTCCAACGTCATCATCAACCTCTCCTCCAGCGACACCAGCGAAGGCACGATCAACAAGACCTCCCTTACCTTCACCCCCCAGAACTGGAACGTCGCCCAGACCGTCGCCATCACCGGCGTCGATGACAGCGTCCGCGACGGCGACAAGGCCTACAGCATCAACCTCAGCGCCACCGTCAGCGGCGACCCCAACTACAGCGGCGTGGCCACCCCCAACGTCTCGGTCACCAACATCGACAACGAGGGCGCCATCGTCGGCACGGCCTTCCTCGACCTCAACGGCAACGGGTCCAAGGACGCCAACGAGTCGGGCATGGCCAACGTCGTCGTCTTCCTCGACCTCAACAACAACGGCAACATCAACTCCGGCGAACCCGTCCGCACCACCAGCACCAACGGCCAGTTCACCTTCGACAACCTCACGTCCGCCTCCTACGTCGTCCGCGTCGCCCCACCCGAGGGCTACACCGTCAGCGCCAACGGCAACGCCGTGTACCACTTCGACATCGGCGGCGGCCAGGTCTCCACCGCCAACTTCGCCCTTGCCGTCATCCCCGGCCAGGTCCTCCTCACCCCCGCGGCCCTCGAAACCACCGAGGCCGGCGGCACCGCCTCCTTCAACGTCACCCTCTCCAAGGCCCCCACCTCCAACGTCACCGTCAACCTCGCCTCCAGCGACACCACTGAGGGCACGATCAACAAGACCACCCTCACCTTCACGCCCCAGAACTGGAACGTCGCCCAGACCGTCACCATCACCGGCGTGGACGACGCCGTCCTCGACGGCCACAAGGCCTACAAGATCAACGTCAGCACCATCACCAGCGCCGACCCGGCCTTCCAGGGCATCGCCAAGCCCAGCGTCAATGTCACCAACCGCGATAACGAGGCCGCCATCGCCGGCGTCCTCTACTTCGACGCCAACGGCAACGGGTCGCGCGACAGCGGCGAAACCCTGCTGGCCAACGCCACCGTCTTCCTCGACGCCAACGGCAACGGCCAACGTGACCCCGGCGAGCTGGCCGCCACCACCGACAGCCAGGGCCGATACAGCTTCGCCGTCCTCCCCGCAGGCCTCCACAACGTCCGCGCCGTCGCACCCGCCGGCTACATCAACGCCCCCGGCAACGGCGCCGCCATCGTCGCACCCGGCGGCGTCACCACCACCCGCGACTTCGCCCTCGTCAAGCCCACCGACACCGCCGGCGACACCCTCGCCACCGCCCGCAACCTCGGCCTAGCCACCCCCCAGCAGAACATCGACGAGTACCTCACCACCGACGACCGCGTCGATCTCTACCGCATCCGCATCAAGAAGGCCGGCCGGCTCCGCATCATGCTCAAGGGCATCGACGCCGACGCCCGCGTCCAGCTCCTGGACAAGGCCGGCCGACGTATCCGCCGCAACGCCTTCCTCCGCCAGGCCGACCGCAAAATCAACGCCTCCCGCCTCAACCGCGGCGTCTATTTCATCCGCGTCGTCAGCCGCGACGGACTGGACACCCCGTACCGGCTGCGTATGATTCACAAGCCCTTGGCCTGACCCCCACACGGTCGCCAACCGCCGCGGGCCCCCTTCGCCGTTAATCGGAATCACTGGGTTTTCACCTTCACCAGACGTGCCGCCTGCGATTTGGGCAGGGCCTTGGCCGTCGGCGCCCGCAGGGGCGCTGCTCTTGCCCCGTGCAGCCTGAGATGGGTCGCATGTCATCCATCCCCACCATTTTACCCCCGTTCCCCGCCGCGCATAGTCCGCGCCCCAGCCCGCCCAAGAAAAAACCCACGGTCGCCCGTGGGCCTGCGCATCCTCCCCACGCAGTCTCGACGCTCGCATGGCACCACCTCAGCCCGAACCAGGGCCCCCGCCACGCGACTCGTGTGTGTTTGAATCCTTAAACCGCTCCCGCTCCCGAGTGGGACGTTGCCACAGATGACCACCGCATTGAATCAACCCCGCGCGATTCTGTCAAGACCTCCCCGGCCAACGCCGCCACGCGGGCGATCACGGCTGGGGGAAGACGACTTTCCAGTCGCGTTTCATATCGACGACGGTCCAGCCGCGTGCGGCGGCCTCGTCGAGGGCCTGGTCGAGCCTGCCGACGTGGGACTGGCGGTCATAGGCCCACTCGCGGTCGGCGTCGGTGTGATGGACGATCAGGCCCAAGCGAGGCCCGGGGCCCGCGGTGGTCCACTGCAGCATCTGCAGGTCGCCGTCGCTGTTGCCGGCGGCGAAGATCGGGCGGCGGCCGATGTGCTGGTGGATGCCCACGGGCTTGCCCTCCTTGTCGTCCACGAACACATCCGAGGGCAGCTTGACGATGGTGGGCACGCCGTCGCGCAGTTCGTACTTCGCCGCGATGCTGCTGCCGACAACCTGTTCGGGCGGGATGCCGTAGGCGCGCTCGGCGAAGACGCGCATGAAGTCGATGCCGCCGCCGGAGACGATGAACGTCTTGAATCCGCTCTCGCGCAGGTACGCCAGCAGTTCGAGCTGCGGTTGATACACCAGCGAGTCGTATGGCCGATTGAGCGTCGGATGTGTTGCCGAGCCAAGCCATTGCGCAACGGATGCGGAAAACTCATCCACGGTCGTGTTGGCGTGGGTCGCGGTGGCGAGCTTGGCCAGCCCTTCCTTGCCCGACGCCATGACCGCCTTCATGTCCCCGGCCAGCACGCTCTTGAAAGGCTCGGTGTCCTTCCACTCGGGATGCTCAGGCGCCATCGCCTTGACGCGGTCGAGGATGAAGATGAGCTGGAAGTACGCCGGCTGCTCGGCCCAGAGCGTGCCGTCGTTGTCGAACACGGCGATGCGCTGTTCCACTGGCACGAAGTCGGGCGAACCTTCGGTTGTCACCCTTTCAACAAACGCGACGATCGCCTGTTTCGTCGGCGTGTCGTTCCACGAAGGCAACGGGTCGGCGATCGCGGCCGAGGTCAACAGCAGCACCAGCAGCCCCAAAGAAAGTTGACGCATCGCAAGCTCCCTTACAGCAGAGAACGTCGCGACGGCGTCTCCGCCGTCGCGACGATGATCCGATCAGCGCTCGGCACGATCAATGACCGGAGGCCGCGTTATCGATTTGCTTCTGCACTTTCTCAAGGTTGAACGCACCGGGCGTCTGGCTGGGCGGGAAGTCGGCCAGCGTCTGAAAGAACTTGCCGGCGACCTGCTGCATCGGCACCAGCACGAACGCGCGCTCGAGGAACCAGTCGTGATAGACGTTCGCATCGATCTGCGCCTTCTCGAACGGATCGCGGCGAAGGTTGAACAGGAGGGGCACGCGCAGCTCGGTGAACGGCTCGCGCCAGATCTGGAACGCGTCGGCACGGTTCTCGAGGAACACGCCCTTCCACTGGTCGAGGCGAATGGCGACGACCTGGCCGTCGTCGTTGACGTAGATGAACTCTTTGCGGGGTGAAGCCTTGATGTTGGCTTCGAGGTCTTTGTAGTCATTGGTCTTGGCGAGGTAGGCGTTCATGTCGTAGCCATCGAGGTGCTGCTTGTAGGTGCGGCCGATCGCTTCGTAGCCGTCGAGCACGTCCTCTTTGAGATCGCTCTTGCCTGCTGCTGCGGCGAAGGTGACCATCCAATCCTCGTGGGCGACGATGCCGTTGAGCGTGACGCCGGCAGCCCACTTCGCGGGCCAGCGCACGAAGCAGGGCACGCGGTAGGCCCCTTCCCAGTTGCTGTTTTTCTCTTTGCGGAAGGGCGTGTAGCCTGCGTCGGGCCAGGTGTTGTAGTGCGGGCCGTTGTCCGTTGAGTAGTGGACGATCGTGTTGTCGGCGATGCCCAGTTCGTCGAGCAGCGCGAGCAGTTCGCCCACGTGCATGTCGTGTTCGACCATGCCGTCGTGGTACTCGTCGCCCCACGGGCCGGCGAGGCCGGTGTGCTCTTCCTTGACATGGGTGCGGAAGTGCATGCGTGTGCCGTTCCACCAGCAGAAGAAGGGCTTGCCCGCTTCGTGCTGTCGCTTGATGAAGTCCTTGGCGGCGGCGACGGTGTCGTCGTCGATGGTCTCCATGCGTTTCCTGGTGAGCGGGCCGGTGTTCTCGATGGTCTGCGTGCCGTCGGCGTTGGCCTTGGACCTCATCACGCCGCGCGGGCCGTAGGTTTCGCGGAAGGTTTTGCCGCTGGGCATCTGGAAGTCGCCGGGATAATCGCGGTTTTCCGGCTCCTCTTCGGCGTTGAGGTGATACAGGTTGCCGAAGAACTCGTCGAACCCGTGGTGCGTCGGCAGGTGTTCGTCGCGGTCGCCGAAGTGATTCTTGCCGAACTGCCCGGTGGCGTATCCCAGCGACTTCATGACGGCGGCGATGGTGATGTCCTGCTCCTGCCAGCCCTCTTTCGCGCCGGGCAGGCCGACCTTGGTCATGCCGGTGCGCACGGGGACGGTGCCGCCGATGAACGCCGCGCGACCGGCGGTGCAGGACTGCTGCGCGTAGTAGTCGGTGAACGCCACGCCTTCCTTGGCGATGCGGTCAATGTTGGGCGTGCGATACCCCATCATGCCGCGGTTGTTGTGGCTGATGTTCCACGTGCCGATGTCGTCGCCCCAGATCACGAGAATGTTGGGCTTCTGCTGTGCTTGCGCGCTGACGACCGCAGTGGCGACAGCCAGCATCCAGATGCATGCCGTTACGGTGAGCCGGTTCATGTCCTGACTCCTTGCCTGTGGTGAAGGCGATCATTCCGTCGTGGACCGCGATGTGCTACGTCGCACATCGGTCATGTCGTGCTTGACGCAGCGGAACCCCACGTGGGACGAGCCGGTGTCCGGCGGCGTGCCTCGTCGCGCGGTGGGGCGGTAGCTTTCGCAGTAGCTGACGTGACACAGGTAGGAGCCGCCTTTGATGACTCGCCGCGGCGAGTAGGGGTCGGACGGGTCGAACGATCTGCTCGGGCCGGTGGGGTTGACGGGGCAGCACATCTGCTCCAGTTGCGCGTGTCGGTCCACGCGATACCAGTCTGCGGTCCACTGCCACACGTTGCCCGCCATGTCGTGGAGCCCGTAGCCGTTGGCGGGGAACGCCTTGACGGGCGAGCGGCCGGCGTGGCCGTCGGCGGCGGTGTCCTCGACCGGGAAGACGCCGGTATAGACGTTGGCCATGTATCGCCCGTCGATCTGCAACTGATCGCCCCAGTGAAAGCGCGTGCCTTCCTTGCCGCCGCGCGCGGCGTACTCCCACTGGGCCTCGGTGGGCAGATGCTTGCCCGCCCACGTCGCGTAGGCCACGGCGTCGTCCCACGACACCTGCACGACCGGGTGGTCGTCCTTGCCCTCGATCGTGCTGCCGGGCCCGTCGGGATGTCGCCAGTTCGCGCCATGAACCCACGACCACCAGTTCGACAGGTTGTTCAAGGGCACCGGCCGGCCCGGCGGGGTGTACACCAGCGAGCCCGGCTGCAGCATCTCATCGGCGGGCCGGGGCGCATCCGGCGGCAACTGCTTCTTCAACTCCTCCCAGTCCACCGCACGCTCGGCCGTCGTCACGTATCCCGTCGCCTCCACGAAGGCGCGGAACTGCGCGTTGGTCACGCACGTCTGGTCGATCCAGAACCCGTCGAGCTTCACGCGGTGGGCCGGGCGCTCGTTGGGCAGCGCCGTCGCGTCGTCGGTCCCCATGGTGAACTCGCCGCCGGGAACCCAGACCATGCCCGGAGGCGGACTATCCTCAGCCAGCGCGGCCGCGGCAAGCGTCCACGCCATGACCATGGCGATGTGTCGTGCAACTGTCACAGAACGCCCCATTGCAGAACCGAACCCGGTCCCACATCTGAACTGCCAAGTCGTTCCCGTTCGCGTTGTAGATGCTCAAGCCCTGTCGAAGCGATGCATGAAGTGGACAATTGTATGCCGCTACGACCCGTTGGCAAGGTGGCGGTACAGGTCGATGCCGCGGCGCACGCGGTCGGGCTCGATGCGGCGGTGGAACGTGCGCACCAGCACGAGCTGCTGGATCAGCCGCACGCTGCGATAGCTGCGGTCGTAGTCGCGCGGCAGGGGGCGGATCGACTCGTACCCCTGCCGGAAACTGTCGATCAGGCCCGGGTGGTACGTGTTCTCCATGTAGGTGTGGTGGTCGGCGTAGTCGTACACCGGGTCGCCGGCGCTGGCGGCCTCCCAGTCCACCACGGCCTCGATGCGCGGCGTGGTGTCGCTCACCGTGGCGCTATCCACGATGCACTGCGCCGCGTGGAAGTCGCCGTGGCACAGCGACGTGCCCTGCGTCGTCGGCAGCGCGCCCACCGTCCGCCGCGCCGACTTGATCTCCCGCGCCTCCAGCAGCCCACGCGACTCGATCTCGTCGATCAGCCGCTGACACCAGTCCTCGAACGCCCGACGCTCCAGCGCCGCGTTGCGGATCGGCGAGACCCGGTCGTGCACGATCGGTCCCGGCGAGTCGAACGTCACGCTGTGGATGCGCGCAAACACCTCGCCCATCGTCCGCAGCAGCCGACGCGAGCGCTCGTCGGCCTCGTGAATGTACTCGGCCACCGTGTGGTCCCCGGCGCTCTTCATGATGAAAAACGGATGCCCCACCTCGCGCCCCGACGTGTCCTTGTGCTCGACCACCGGCACCGGCACGCCGTGCTCGGCCAGCTTCCCGAAGATGAACAGCTCCTTGCGCGTCGAGGCCCGCTCGGGCGTCCGCTTGGCCAGCTTCAGCACCCGCGGCCCCTCGTCGAGCCACAGCCGAAACACCGCGTTGTAGTGGCTGGGAATCAGCTCCACGCGCGGCGTCTGCCCGTAGCACTTCTGCGCCACCTTCTCCGCAATCGCAATATCATCGACCCGGTCCATGCCAGCTCACTATCGGTACAACTGTCGAACGACCTGCATGATACCCGCATCCTCCCCAGCCGGGGGCAAACCTGCCCCTGCGCCAAGTCCCCGCGGATGATCTGGCAGACCCACCGCTACGGCAGCGCGTGAAACCCGACGCCGCAAAGCCGCGGCCCGTGCCTCGCGCGGCGCGAGGCGAGCGGGGATGCGAGTTCGTCGCTGCCCAGGTCGGCTTCGAGAAGGGCGAGGATGGCGGCGGTGACGACGGGGGTGGCGGGGGCCAGGCGGGTGTCGTGGCCGGGGACACGGACGAGGGCGTCGCCGAAGGGGGCCATGGTGTCCAGGACGATGGCGCGTCGGGGCAGGTCGCCGGGGCGCAGGTCGAAGGCGGGGGCGACCCAGGCGATGCGGCCGGCGGCCAGGAGGCGGCTGCGCTCGTGCCAGTCGAGCCAGCGCGGGGACTCGTCGCCTGCGAAGGCGATGACGGTGTCGTCGGGTCCGGGCCGGTCGTCGGCGTCGAGGTGCTGCAGTGGACCCTTGGGGTCGAGGTGGTGGGCGGCGTAGGCGGGTCCGAAGCGAACGAAGGCGCGGCCGCCGCCGGCGCGGGCGTCGCGCGCGGCGCGGCAGGCGGCGACGACCGCCGGCCAGCTCGTCGTGCCCACGTCGCCCAGCACCCGCCGAAGCTCGCGCAGATACGCCCGGCCCAGGTCGCCCGCCGCGATGGGGGCCAGCGTCACGTCGTGGTGGAAGCGCTGATCGCGGTAGCGCACGTAGCGCCGCTGCCGGGTGTCGATCAGCGCGCTCTGCAGCAGGACGGGCACGCGGCCGCGGCGGACGCAGGCGGCGAACATCTCGCAGCGGAGGGTCCAGGCCACTGCAGCGGTGAGCGCGGCCGCGGTGCGGCGGTCGCCGTGATGGTCGAGCCAGATCGCGCCGGGCAGGGGCGTGGCGCCGATGGCGATGACGACGCGGCCGCGCGGGGCGGGGCGGCGTGCGGCGGGATCGTCGCCGGCCAGCAGGACGATGGCGTCGTCGCCGCCGGGCAGGCCGTAGTCGTCGTTGAGCCCGCCGGGCTGCTGCGCCAGCGCCAGGTGCAGCGCTCCGCCGCGCGTCGCCAGGTCGGCGCCGTCGAGATAGGCCTGGGCGGCGACCTCGGCGGCGGCGGCGATCCGCGGCAGGTCGCGCTCGATGGCCTCGAGCCCGGCGACCACGGCGTCCAGCCGCGCCCGCGCCGCCGGCGCTTCGTCCGCCGCGCCCGTCGCCGTCGCCAGCATCATCGACAGCAGCAGATGTGTCACCACCGACGATGATAAGATGCCCGCATCGTGACCACCAGCCCGACTGATGCCGAATCCTCCGCCGGGCGCGACCTGACGCGCACGTTCGAGTCGCTGCCGCGGCTGTCGAGCGCCGAGGTCGATTACTTCTGCGAGCGCTGCGGGTACAACCTGCACGGGCAGGCGGTCCGCCGCGACCCCGACACGCAGGTGATGCTGATGCGCTGCCCCGAGTGCGGCACGTTCCACCCGGCGATCGGGGCGTCCAGTGCCGCGCGGCTGTGGGTGGCGCGGTGGGCGCGGGCGATGCTCATCGTCTGGGTGTTCGTGGCCTACGGGGGCATCGGGATCGTCATCACGTCGCACTGCGGGATCATGGAGATGGCGTTGCGGCCGATCTCGCTGGCGTTCAGTCGCAAGGACCAGGCGACGATCACGGCGGTGGCGTTGGGTGCAAGTGCAGCGTCGATCGCGCTGGGCGTGGTGGCGGCGGGGGTGGGGGCGCTGGTGTTCCCGCACTGGAAGCGCTGGTCGCTGGCGATCGCGGCGGTGGCGTGGCCGACGGCCAGCGTGGTGGCGACGCACGCCTACACGGCGCGGCTGCCCTGGGCCAAGGGGTTCGACCCCTTGTCGTGGATTGTCCTGTTCGGCGCCGCGTTCGCCGTCGGCGGGTTCATCGGCGCCCCGATCGGCCGGCCGGTGGCCCGGCTGCTGGCGCGCATCGTCGTCCCGCCCGAGTCGCGCCGCGCCCTGTCCCACCTGTGGGGCCGTCACACCGAGGTCTAGCTTGGCCGCACTCCCCCTCTCCTGCATGGTGGTCTGGCTCATCCCGCTGCTGTGCGTGGTGGGGCTGCTGCGCCTGTGGTGGGACGTGGCGGTGCAACTGCAGCGACCCAGACCACCGGCGTGCGGCAAGTGCGGCTACAACGTCGCCGCCCTCACCACCATGCACTGCCCCGAGTGCGGCGGCGACTTCCGCACCGTCGGCATCACCGCGCCGCATCTGGCCAAGCGCGTCCACTCGGCGCTCTTCGGCGTCGCATGGACGCTGCTGTTGCCCCTGCCCCTCTGGCTGGCGTGCATCATGCTCTTCTCCATGGTCTGGGGCGATCGCCAGTCGGCGATGGAAGTCGCCAGCTTCACCGCCGTCACCCTCGGCGTGCTGATCTACGTCGTCGGCTGGATGGCCTTCCTCGCCGCGCGCCGCAAGCTCGCCCGGCGCGACGCGGCCTGGCTGGCGGGCGGGGTCGCCGAGGCCGAGCCCCGTCCCACCGCAACGGACGGCATGGGCTGACGTGCCGGCCAGGCAGCGATGCTTCGCCGGCGGGTACACTGACGCGCTATGGCGATCCAGCGACAGTTCCTGGGGTGGGACGGTCCGGGTGTGCAGTTGGCGGCCCAGTGGCTGTGGGATCACTACGCGCCGACGGCGGGGGACGGGGGAGGGTGGGACCTGTCGCAGGTGGTGGTGGTGCTGCCGGGCGGGCGCGCGGTGCGGCGGATGGGGGAGGTGCTGGTGGCGCTGGCGGGCGAGCGGGGCGTGCTGCTGTGGCCCCCGCGCATGGTGACAACGGGGGGGCTGGCGGAACTGCTCTACGAGAGCGACGGCGAGGTGGCCGACGACCTGGCGGTGGCGCTGGCGTGGTGGGCGGCGCTGCGCGACAGTGAGCCCGCGGTGCTGGCGGCGATCGCGCCGCTCCCGCCGGAGGAGGGCGACGCGCTGGGCTGGCTGGGCGTGGCGCAGGAACTGGCGGCGATGCGGTCGGAGCTGGCGGGGGCGATGCTGACGCCCGCCGACGTGCTGCCGCGGCTGGAGCGCATCGCCGACTTTCCCGACGAGCGGCGGTGGTCGGCGCTGGCGTCGGTGTTCGAGCGGTACGAGCGGGTGATGGCGCAGCGCGGCCTGGTGGACCGCGACGCGGCGCGGCTGGCGGCGCTGGCGCAGGGCCGGTGCGCGTGCGCCGGGCAGGTCGTGCTGGTCGGGTGCGTCGATCTGCCGGGCGTGGCGACGGCGATGCTGTTGCAGTTGTCCGATGCGACACCGATCACGGCGCTGGTGTGCGCGCCGGAGTCGGAATCGGAGGCGTTCGACGAGGCGGGGGGGCTGCGTGTCGAAGCGTGGCGCGGGCGGCACGTCGGGCTGGCGGACGAGGAGATCCGCGTGGTCGATGCCCCGCGCGACCAGGCGCACGAGGTGGTGCGCGTGCTCGAGACGCTGGGGCCGGCATACGCGGCGGACCAGATCACGGTGGGGCTGGGCGACGAGTCGCAGGCGGGCCTGATCCAGCGTACGCTGCAGTTGGCGGGGCTGCCGGCACGGTCGGCGCTCGGGCGCCCGGTCGCCGAGTCGGCGCCGCTGCGGCTGCTGGCGGCGCTGGGGCGGTTCGTCGGGTCGCGTCGATTCGACGACCTGGCGGCGCTGCTGCGTCACCCGGATGTCGAGGCCTGCGTCGATCGCACGCAGGATGTGGCGGCGTGGCTGACGCTGCTGGACCGCTACGCCAACGATCATCTGCAGCGGCGGGTGAGCGACACGTGGCTGGGCGACGAGCGGACGCGGGCGCGCCTGGGGCAGGTGTACGCGGCGGTGACGGCGCTGCTGCCGGTGGACGCCCAGGAGCGCCGGCCGCTGCCGCAGTGGGCCCAGCCCATCGCCGACGCGCTGGCCAAGGTGTATGCGCATCGCACGCTGTCGCGCCACGACGAGCACGACCGGCGGGTGATCGGGTCGCTGACGGCGGCGGCGGACGTGCTTCGGCAGTGGCGCGCGACGGGCGAGGGCGGCGAAAGCCATGCATTGCAGTTGACCGCGTCCGAGGCGATCCGGCTTCTGGCGACGCAACTGGCGGATCGGGCGCTGCCGGAGCCGGGCGGCGAGGCGGCGATCGAGCTGCTGGGCTGGCTGGAGCTGGCGTTGGACGATGCGCCGCTGCTGATCGTGACGGGCGTGAACGAGGGCCACGTGCCGGCGTCGCGCGGGCCCGACGCGTGGCTGCCCGACTCGGCGCGGGCGGCGCTGGGCCTGGCCGACGATCGGCGGCGTCTGGCGCGCGATACGCTGCTGTTGACCATGATGCGCCGCAGCCGGCCGCACCTGCGCCTGATCGCCTGCCGCCGCGGCGTCGAGGGCGACCCCGTGCCGCCCAGCCGCCTGCTGCTGGCGTGCGACGCGGCGACGCAGGCCCGCCGCCTGCTGCGCTTCTACGACGAGCAGCCCGCCATCGAGGCGCCCCTGCTGCTGCTCGCCCCCGGCGCCGGCGGCTTCGTCATCCCCCGCCCGCCGCTGCCGGGGACCGACGCGCCGCCGATCGACCGGCTCAGCGTCACCGCCTTCGCCGACTACATCGCCTGCCCCTATCGCTTCTACCTCAAGCACGTGCTCGGGCTGGGCGCGATGGACGACCGGGCGATCGAGATGGGCGGCGACGCGTTCGGCGAGCTGGCGCACGCGGTGCTGGACGACTTCGGCCGGGACGGCGCGGCGGCGCTGGCCGACGAACGCGCCGTGGCCGCTGCACTGGACCATCTGCTCGACGAGCGCGTGCGGCGGCGCTTCGGCGAGTCGCCCGCGGCGGCGGTCATGCTGCAGTGCCGGCTGATGCGCCGGCGTCTGGGCGCCCTGGCGCGGTGGCAGGCGCGGCAGGTCGCCGACGGCTGGCGCGTTGTGCATGCCGAGAGGAAGATCGAGCTGCCCATTCCCATCGACGGGGCGACGTTCACGCTCACGGGCAAGATCGACCGCATCGATCGCCGCGACGCCGACGGCCGCCACCGCATTCTCGACTACAAGACCTCGGACAAGGCGCGCACGCCCGAGGAGGTCCACCGCAGCGGGACGAAGGAGCTGCGCGAGTGGGTGTCGCTGCAGTTGCCTCTGTACCGCAAGCTGGCGCGTAAGCTGGGCGTGGGCGGCGAGGTCGAGCTGGGCTACGTGCTGCTGCCGCGCGAGCTGCACAAGGTGGGCCTGGCCCCCGCGACGTGGGACGAGGAGGAGCTGCGCGACGCCGAGGAGCGCGCGATGCAGATCATCCGCGCCATCCGCCGCGGCGAGTTCTGGCCGCCCCGGGACCCGCTGTACGCCGACGACTACTCGGGCATCTGCATGGACGACACGATCGACGGCGCCGAGTTCCGCCGCCGCCTGAAGGGGGGCGCGCCATGACGCGAGGCGACGCGAGCGGCAAGGCGCTGGGGCACGAGGTGATCCGCGCGTCGGCGGGCGCGGGCAAGACGTTCGAGCTCAGCAGCCGCTACCTGCGCCTGATGGGTCGCGGCGCGGCGCCGCCGTCGATCCTGGCGATCACCTTCACGCGCAAGGCGGCGGGCGAGATCCTCGGGCGCGTGCTGCGCCGCCTGGCGGAAGGCTCACTGTCACAGGCCGCGGCCAAGGCGCTGGCGGGCCAGCTCCACGAGCCCAGGCTCACGCACGCCGACGTGCGCGCCCTGCTGGGGCGGCTCTGCGACGCCCTGCCCCGCGTGGCGATCTCGACCATCGACAGCTTCTTCAACGGCATCGCCCGCGCCTATCGCACCGAGCTGGGCCTGCCCGTGAAGCTGTCGCTCGTGGGCGAGGGCGATCCGCTGGCGCGGCAGGTGCGGCTCGAGGCGATCGACGCGCTGCTGGCCGACGACGACCTGGACGTGCTGCTCGACCTGCTGCGGCGACTGCACCACGACGAGGCGAGGCGGGGCGTCACCGACACGATCGACGAGGTGGTGAACGGGCTGTACGAGGGGTATCGCCTCACCGACGCGGCGGCGTGGCACGTGCTGCAGCCGCCGGCGGGCGAGCTGGAGCCCGGCGATCTGGCCGCTGCACTGGACCAGCTCGATCGCGTCGGCGACGCGCTGTCGGGGCAGGCGGCGTGGGCCCGCGCCTGGGCGAGAGATCGTGACGCCGCCGCCTCGCGCGACTGGGAGTCGTTCCTGGGCCGGGGCATCGCCGCTGCAGTGAACCAAGGCAGGACGACCTTCAGCACAGTCAAGCGCGACCTGCCCGATGCCGCGATTGACGCCTATCGCCCGCTGGTGCGCCACGCCCGCGCCGTGGGCATCGCCCGCATCGCCCGCCGCACGCACGCCATGTTCGACCTGCTCGATCGCTACCACGGCCACTATCAGCGGCTGCGGCGGGAGGCGGCGGTCCTGCTCTTCGGCGACCTGCCCGGGCTACTGCAGCGCGGCCTGCCCACGCTCGCCGGCGACGACGACGACGCCCTGGCACGCCGACAGGAGCTTTACTATCGCCTCGACCGCCGCGTGCAGCACCTGCTCCTCGACGAGTTCCAGGACACCAGCCCCGCGCAGTGGCACATGCTGCGGCCCATCGCCCAGGAGATCACCGCCGGCGAAGGCCGCACCTTCTTCTGCGTCGGCGACATGAAGCAGGCGATCTACGGCTGGCGCGGCGGATCGGCGGCGATCTTCGACCGCGTCGAGCGCGACCTGCACCTGCCCCCCGGGGGCGCCCGACGCCTCAGCCGAAGCTGGCGATCCTCGCCCGTCGTCCTCGACGTGGTCAACCGGGTGTTCGGCCACATCGCGGCACTGCCCCCGCTGGCGGCGCTGCAGTTGCCCGTCGAGGCCTGGGCCCGCGGCTTCGACCCGCATGAGGCGGTCAAGTCCGATCGTCCCGGCTACGTCGAGGTGATGACCACGCGGCTCGCCGACGCCGACGAGGCCGAAGGCGCCGACGAGGACGCCCCCGTGCTCACGCCGCACCTGGCGTTCGTCGCCGACCGCATCGCCGCGCTGCACCGGCGCTATGGCGGGCGGTCCATCGGCGTGCTGGTGCGCCGCAACGTCGTGGCGGCGTCGCTGATCCACGCGCTGCGCGAGCTGGGCGTCGAGGTCAGCGGCGAAGGCGGCTCGGCGCTCACCGACGACGCGGCGGTGATGGCGGTGCTGGCGGCGCTGCAGTTGGCAGATCATCCCGGCGACACGGCGGCGGCGTTCCACGTGCGTCACAGCCCGCTGGGGACGATCGTGGGCCTGGCGTCGTCGGGGCATGACGACGCGGCGCGTGTCGGCCGGGACGTGCGCCGTCGCCTCATCGACGAGGGGCTGCCCGCCGTGCTCGCCGACTGGGCGCGACAGTTGGCCCCGTCGTGCGCCCCGCGCAACGTGCGCCGCCTGATCCAGCTCGTCGAGCTGGCCGACGGGTACGACGCGTCGCGCAGCCTGCGGGCGCGCGACTTCATCGAGCACGTGCAGGCCGCCGCGGTCGAGTCACCGTCGTCGGCGGCGGTGCGCGTCATGACGATTCACAAGGCCAAGGGCCTGGAGTTCGACGTGGTGGTGCTGCCCGAGCTGGAGGGCCGCATGGGCGACGTGACGCGGCAGCAGGTGTGGGCGTTGCGGCCGGACGAGACGGCGCCTCCGCAGGCCGTGTTCGCCCGCGTCAACCATGCGATGCTCGACGCCGCGATCGATCACGAGCCGCGCGTCGGCCAGGCGCTGGAGCAGGAGCAGGCGAGGCGGCTGCACGACGACCTGTGCGGGCTGTATGTGGCGTTGACGCGGCCGCGCTTCGCGTTGCAAGTGTTTCTCAAGCCGGTGAAGATGAACAAGAGCGGCCCGAGCAAGATGGGTCTGCACGACGAATCGGCGGCGGCGGTGCTGCGTCACGCGCTGGGCGCGGCCGGTGACGAGGCCGCGACGGCGGCGCAGCGCGTGGTGTTTTCGCACGGCGACGCCGACTGGCACGAGAAGGAGGCGGTCGAGCCCGGCGCGGGCGAGGTCGCGCCGCGGCGGCCGGCGGTGGGCCTGGCTAAGCCGCAAGCGGCTGCGAGGCGGTCGTGGGTCGCCGTGTCGCCCTCGTCGCAGGAGGACCAGGCGACGGTGTCGGCGGCGCGGCTGCTGCAGTTGACCGACGACCCCGCCTTCGCCTACGGCAGCGCGGTCCACGCCCTGTTCGAGCAGATCGAATGGCTCGACGCTCCCGGGGTGGACGGCGGCGCCTGCCCCGCGGGCCTGGAGGACATGCTCCGCCACGACGCCGTCCGCGCCGCGCTGTGCCGCGGCGGCCGCGACGGCATCGAGCTGTGGCGCGAGCGGCCTTTCGCCGTGCGCCTGGGCGACCGACTCGTGCGCGGCACATTCGACCGCGTCGAGATCGACCGCCCCCGTCAGCGCGCCTGCATCATCGACTTCAAGACCGATCGCCACAGCGACGCTGCAGTGGACCGCTACCGCCCGCAGATCGACGCCTATCGCCAGGCGCTGGCGACGATGCTCGGCTGGGACGAGTCGGCGATCGAGGCGGTCCTGCTGTTCGTCGGCGAGGGCAAGGCGGTGACGCTTGGCGCCGCCGCGCCGTAGGGTGGGCCGAGTCTTCGAGGCCCACCGTGCTGCGTCCGCTGTCCATTCGCGCCGCGGTGTTCACGGCGGCGCCCCCGGCGGTGGGCCTCGCGGAATCGGCCCACCCTACGAAGAGCGCTGTGCCCGCACCTGCGTCGGGGGCTTGCTGGTGGCGGCGCGAATGCAGCGGGCCAGGTGATGGGGGCTGTGGTAGCCGGTCTGGCGCGCGACCTGGCGGATGGGCAGGTCGGTTTCGCGGAGCAGGCGGAGGGCGGCCTTGAGTCGTGCGTCGGCGAGCCAGGCGTGCGCCGGCCGGCCGGTGCGCTGGCGGAAGGTGCGCGACAGGTGTTCGCGGCTGACGCCGAAGTGGTCGGCGTACTGCTTGAGCGACCACGGCCGCGTGGGCTGGCGCATGACCTGATCGACGGCCCACTCGACCGGGCTCGACGCCTGGCGCAGCGATTGCTGGCTGAGCTCGAAGAGCAGTCGGACGAAGCCCTGGGCCGCGGCGGCGTGGGCGACGATGTCGTCGAGGTGTTGCGGTGAGCCGGGGTCGATGAGGGCGGTGAGGTCGTCCATCTCGGCGGCGACGCGGTCGAACCCGGGCAACTGCAGCACCGGGCCGTGACGCTGGCGCAGCGCGTCGATGTGCTCGACCAGGCCCGCCCCGCGCAGGTTCACCCACTGGCAGGCGTAGGTCGGTCCCTGCGGATCGACCCGCCCGTACTGCGTCGGCTCGCCATAGACGAAGAGCATGACGCTGCCCGGCGGGGCGGGGTGGCGGCCCGCCGCGTCGTCGAGCACGGCCTGGCCGGCGTGCGTGAGCTGCACGATCGCCGTGCCCGGCGGCTGCCGCGCGGCATTGACCCACCAGTACGGCCGGCCCGGCGGCAGACGCTGACGCCCGAACGACGTCGCCCGCCACAGCACGTGCGCCTCCGGCGGCTGGAAGATCGGCAGGGCCATGTCACAAAATGTACCATGGGCGTCACCGGATGCCGCTTGCTCGCCAGCGAATTTGCGTCATCATGGTGTGTCTTGCCCTAATTGGACCCACCAGGAGCCCCCCATGGCCACCGCCACCGCATCCGCACCCGCACGCAAGCTCGACGAGGCCAAGGCCGGCCACGCCGCCCACACCAAGGCCGCCGACTCGCAGGAGGGCCTCAAGGGCAAAATCCAACGCCCCCTCAACGTCACCTTCATGGGCGCCGGCTCGGGCTTCTGCCCCACGCTCTGCAAGGACGTGCTGCTGATCCCCGGCAACGACCGCGGCGAGTTCCGACTCTGCGACGTCGATGAGGACCGCCTCAAGACGATGCACCAGGTGATCACGAAGCTGATCAAGGACTCGGGACGGGAAGATGGCTGGACCGTGCGGGCCTCGACCAACCGGCGCGAGCTGCTGGCGGGCACGACCTATGCCGTGTGCTGCGTCGAGGTCTCGGGCCTGGCGTGCGTCAAGTTCGACAACGACATCCCGCTGAAGTACGGCCTGGACCAGTGCATCGGCGACACCATCGGACCCGGCGGCCTGTTCAAGTCGCTGCGCACCATTCCGGTGTTCCTCGACATCCTGCGCGACATGCGCGAGCTGTGCCCCGACGCGATCATGCTCAACTACACCAACCCGATGAGCATGATGGTGCTCGCCGCCGGCCGGGCCGTGCCCGAGGTCCAGGTCGTGGGCCTGTGCCACAGCGTGCAGGGCACCAGCCACCTGCTGGCGGGGTACGCCGGCGTGCCCTACGAGGAGATGGCGTGGGAGTGTGCCGGCATCAACCACCTGGCGTGGTTCACCAAGCTGCAGCACAAGGGCAAGGACCTCTACAAGACCGTGCTCTACGAGAAGTTCGCCCGCGAGATCGAGGAGGCCTACCAGGAGCACGCCGCGGGCATCACCAGCCACGACGCGCGCGGGCACGGCAGCGACAAGCCCTGGAAGCAGGGCGACCTCGTCCGCAAGGACATGTGCCTGCACTTCGGCGCGTTCATCACCGAATCGAGCGGCCACCTCAGCGAGTACCTGCCCTATTACCGCAAGAGCGAGGAGGGCTACAAGCTCATCCGCACCGGGTACGAGGGCGGCAGCCGCTTCTACGCCAGCAACTGGCCCGACTGGCGCAAGCACGCGGACGAGCACCGCATGAAGCTCGTCCGCGGCGAAGCCACCATCGAGCTCAAGCGCTCGTGGGAATACGCCTCGTGGATCATCGAGGCCCGCGAGAAGGACGTGCCCGTGCGCATCCACGGCAACGTGATGAATGCCGCCCGCAACAGCCCCGGCGAAGCGGGCAAGTTGATCACCAACCTCCCCGGCGACGGCGCCGTCGAAGTCGCCTGCATGATCGACCGCAACGGCGTCAACCCGACGCGCTACGGCGCCCTGCCCCCGCAGATGGCCCACGTCTGCGCCAGCAACATGGCCATGTTCGACCTCGGCGCCACCGCCTGCATCGAGCGAAGCAAGGAAGCCGCCATCCACTCGCTCCTGCTCGACCCGCTCACTGCAGCGGTCTGCACGCCGCGTCAGATCAAAGCCATGACCCTCGAACTCTTCGACGCCGAAAAGGAGTTCCTGCCGGGGTACAAATAAGCGCGCACTGCAAGCGCAAGCTATCGAAAGCCCACTCGCTGCGGCGGGTGGGCTTTTCTTTACGCCATGTGCTCCGGCCGATTCGCCAGCCAATCGTCCACGGTCGCCACGCGCTGCGGTTGTTCCGCCAGCACCTGGGCGTCACACCGCTGTGCTACGTGCGCTCGCAACGCGCCTTGCGCGCCCGACACCTGCTGCAGCGCACGACATTGCCCATCAAGTCGATCGCCCACCAGGTCGGCGTCGCTGACCTCCAGCAGTTCAACAAGCTCATCCGCCGCGAACTGCGCCGGTCGCCCAGGCAACTGCGCGGGTAACCTCCGCGCCAGCATTGTCCCCTCAATCAGTCCTCGAGTCGGTTTCGTGCATGAACTCAATACCCTTCCCGAACAAGCTTTTCCATTAACTCGCGACTGGCGCTGATCTCGTCGAACGACGCCAGTAACGTTCGTCGGGTTTCATCCAGCGTGCTGCGGTTGGCCGGCTTCGCAATAATGGCTTCGCACGCATCAACAAAGTCGAGGAAACGAGTGAGCGTGGGCTGTAAGTCCTTGTGTCCGATACGGCGAAGTATGCGTATCCGGTTTCGAGTTGCGACCACTGTAGTATCTGGCAAGTCGCCTTGGCGAGGGATTTTCGTCGCAAAGAGATAGTTTCTGTATGGATATGCCGCAGCAAAAAACTCGTAGAGCGATGCGCTCACCGACAATGACTTGGGGGCCTGATTGTCAGCCAATTGCAGCAGGTATTTTGCGGAAAGATGATTGGGTGCAAGTTGGATCACCTGTTCCAAGGCCGCCCGCGTTTCCGCCTTGGCCAAGCCAACGCGCCCGGTCTTGTCCAGCGTCGCCCGCACGTTGCCGAAAACGTTGATCGCCTCTGCAAGCGAAGCCTCCCGATCCTTGCGTACCACGCCAAGGCATTCCTGCAAAGTCCCCATGGACAGAATCTGTATCTTCCAAACCGATGATTCACCGTAGAGTAGCCCCAAATCAGACACCACGGCCTCGCTCTCCGCGGGAATGACGGCCAAAGAGCACCCGTCGAGGGCAGCGCCTCGCAACTTCGCCGACACGGCGCCCACGGCCCGGATCTTCCAATCGACAGTAATATCGCCTGTGACCGCACAGTCCGGGTCCAGTTCCACATCCTCGAGCATCGACAGCATCAATAGGCCAAATGCCGCTCCGGCCGAGCCCCCGTCCTTCTCGGTGTATTTCTCGGCAAAGCTGATCTCAATATGCCGGTCCCATTGCGGATACCGAAGCCGAACGGCGCGGATCGCCTCGTCAAACGACGTTTGCATAGCCGGACCGACACGTTTGTTGAAACCTGCCAGATCGCCCCGACGGGCATCCGGCGAGGTAGTTGCGATGATATCGGATGCATAACCGACAAGGTGTCCATCCTCTCTCGAGGATGTCAACATTCCACGGACGGAAGATTGCAGGCGCACCACAGGCTTGACCTTATTGGCGAACTCCGGCTTCTCGATCTTGTCCGATTCGACAGGTGGCTTCGTCGCTGTTTGCACTGCAATCGGGGCGTGGATCTGGTTCACGGTGCTCAATCGAATGGTCAGGTCGGACCGGTCTCCAGGCCGCCGCACGGTACTGGCAAATCCGATACCTGTGAATGCATCCTTTGGCGCGGAGATGGTCTCGATGATCTCCGAACCACGCTTGACCGTCACAAGGACCTCATTCGGTTGGTCCTCGACCTTCCATTGGTACTCGTCGTTGTTAAGGCGAATCTCTCGGCGTTCGGGTTTGTCGCGTCTCATCACGATCAAGTGATAGGCGATGTGATCGTGCTTGCTCGGTTCTCGCGAGGTCAATGTGCCCTCACCGGCCCGGAGCGGAAGGCAGACCGCCTTACCGATATGCCCGACGCGACCGCCCTCGAACCGAATGGGAGCATGCGCATGAGGGCCATGGATCCGAAATCCATTCTCGATCGTCGCCACTTGAAGTTGATCGGGAATCGTCGTATCACCAATAGAAAAAAGCCTCGCTCCTTCGCCGAGGAAGCGATGTATGGTGCTCTGGCTGATGACTTGGGTGATCGCTTGATCAACGGCGCCAGCGGCGGCCGTTGATGGCCGACCCGCGACAACCTGATCTGTGACTTGGTTACCGGGGTCTTCCCACCTGAGCGTAATCCCCTCGTTGACGTTCATCCCCAACTGGAAAATCGCGCCTTCGTCTGCGGGGTTGATTTCAAGCACCAGGGCGTAGAGGTAAGTGGCCAGTTTCTTGTCGGCACCGACATTTGTTGCCTGAAGCTTGTCCGCGGTATCTGTCAGTTGTTTAACCATCCCGGCAGCATCGATCTGCACATCCGCAACAGGCGGCGGTACACGCTGTTCCTTTAATAGCGACTTGGCAACAAAGGCCGTCCTGTTGCGCGGATCGAGAACCAAGGCAATTTGGAGGAACTTGCTCGCTTTTGCGATCTCCTCTGCGTTGGTCAGGTCCAGCCGATTACGCACATAGGTTCCCAACGCCGTGGCCAGATCGGCTCGCTCGGTTGCGTTCAATGAGACTGGATCTGTCGCAGCAAGTGTGCCAGTCTGCGCAGGTGCTGCGCCCGAGGTCGGGGTGGAAGTGGGGTCAGAAGTGTTGACTTGTGTCAAAGCTGTCGCGCAGTGCCCCAACACGATCAGAATGGAACCAATAGTGCATCGCAGCATGTCAGAGCCTCCCATAAAAATGCCACCGCCAACAAGCTCCCGGTCTCCCTTGGCGTCGATGGCGGATTATATGGAAGTATCTATGAGCACCTAAAAGAACTTGCAGTTCGCGTTTGAGTCTTGCCGATGATCCCTACGG
>CAZFDT010000008.1:0-112226 GCA_964518335.1 uncultured Phycisphaeraceae bacterium | reverse complement strand
GTGGTACCCGGGCGATAACAACGTGCGTTTCGTCGCCGGCGGCGTTTGGCTGTGCCCAAGCTCAACGCAGCGCTTGAGCATTGTGGACGCCAACGGACGACGCTATTACGAGAATCCGCCGATGAATGTCACCGGATCGGGGACGAACTCTTATGCCGGGCTGCAGTACCACTGGGCGGAGAACTACGCCACCGCCGACCCGTTCCCGCCCCCGCCCCGCGCCCAGTCGTGGAAGCTCGATTTCTTCACCTGGCCTACCCAGATGCCGCTGCAGTGGTGTTCGTTGCGCCTATCGGGCGGCGGCACATTCCCCGGCGGGTGGAACACCCTGGGCGCCCGAAGCTGGCACTCGCGCACCTTCGAACCCGTGGCCGTTGCCGCCTCGCAGTACGGCCCGCGCCCCACGGGCTTCATGGACGGCCACGCCAAGGCCCTGAGCAAAACCGTCGAGTACATCGGCGACTACCAGCACATTCTCAACGGCAAACAGGACATCCACGCCCACAAGTGGACCACCCCGTTTGCTCCGTACACCAACGGAGGCGATTACGCATTGTCGGAGTATTGACCGATATCGATCACCCATGCATTTAGCGTTCTCATGATGTCATCGATCTCATCACCGCGAAGGAGGAGTTTCATGCGTACGAATCAAGCGTTTCAACTGACCGCCGCGTGCGCTGCGCTGATCCTGGCCGCCGCGCCGGCGCTGGCCGCCGATGCGACGTGGAACCAGACCGCCGCGGCGACGTACGACTGGAACGTCACCGCCAACTGGCTGCCGAACAGCACGTTCCCCAATGGTGCGGGAGAGACCGCCAATCTCAACATTAACATCGCGGGCGCACAGACGATCCGCCTGCAGCAGGCGATCGCCCTCGGCATCCTGAACATCGGCGATCTCGATGGCCTTTCCACCACCACAGTGTCCACCGGCACAGGAACCAATACGCTGACCTTCGACAGCGGGTCCAGCGTTGCGGCCCAGATCAACGTCGAGAATGCCGGCACCATCGGCAACACGATCAGCGCACCGATCGCGCTGAACTCCGACCTCACCATTAATCTCAAACCCAGCACGACGGTTGGAAACCGGCAAAGCTTGACCCTCAGCGGCGGGATGAATCTGGGAAGTCGCACGGTCACCATCGTCGGCGGCTACAAAGGCACCTCCGACGGCACGCAGATGACCATCAGCGGCACTGACACGCTCGTCGGCGGCGGCACGATCATCAACAACAGCGATTCACCTGTTTTCATCACCGGCGACAAATCCCTGTTCACCGGAACGCTGGTGGCCAACGGTCAAGGGCTTGGCAGTGACGCCAACGCCGGGACCTTCTCCCTCACCAGCGCTTCGGTGCGCAATGCGGCGGAAATCATCATCAACGGCGCACACGACGGCACCAATCAACTCGGCGGAAAGCTCCAGATCGGCACGGGCAGCACGCTGTCTCCTCCAGCCAATCAGCGGCTGACGCAGAACCGCATCACCATCAACGGCGGATTCCTAAACGACGCCGGCGTACCGTTGACGGCGGGCAACACGGGCGTCATGCAACAGGACAACGTCGCCAACCTCGATTTCAATAGCGCCTTTTCGTGGGTCAACGTTGCCGCCAGCGGCACCACGGCAGGCAACCTCCTCAACGTGACGACGGTCGAGCGAGGCGAAGGCGCCACCGCCTTCTTCCGTGCGCCGGCGCCCTCCACGGGAACTGCAAGCCAGACGGTTATCCACCAGATGCAAGCCGCCAATGGTGCGAGCTTTATTGTCGGCTCCACCGCCACCTCCGGCGATTCCACCCGCATCATCCCTTGGATGATCGCCTCTACGAATACCGCGAACAACAATAGCGGTGTCACTTTCGCCACCTACGATGCGGCGGAAGGCTTCCGCGCCTTGCGAGCAGGAGAGTCCACCGCGGCCATGACCGCTGGTGCCAATGTCGTGACTTCCGGCACAATCGGGGCCCTGGCATCGGATATCGCCATCAATTCATTGACGTACGGCAATGCCGCGACCGTCTCAATGGATCTCGTTGCACCCGTGGGGCGCATCATCACCATCACCAGCGGCGGGCTGGCTATTACGGGCACAGGCAGCATTGGTGTGGCGGGGAATGGCGACGGTCGCGCGGGTACGATCAATTTCGGTTCCGCCGAGGGCGTCATCTTCAACATGGTGGCCAACACCAACGGCATCGGCGCCGTCCTCACCGGCTCAGGCGGACTGACCAAGGGCGGCACGGGCACGCTCGTGCTCACCGGCATCAACACCATCACCGGCGACACGCACGTCTCCGGCGGCACGCTCCAGGTCGGCGACGCCAACTTCTCCAGCCGCATCGGCAGCGGCGACGTGCGCGTCCACACCGGCGCGACGCTCCGCATCATGGCCACCAATGCCGCCGTGGACCTCATCGGCGACAACAAGATCGTTTACCTCGATGCGTTCGGCCTGTTCAACGGCAAGATGGACCTGGGCGCGGGCATCATGGAAACCGTTGGCGGGCTCTACCTCGGCGGCGTCCTTCAGGCCGCGGGCACCTGGGGCAGCACCGCCAGCGCCGCCCAGTTCCAGAACGATGTGTATTTCAGCGGCACGGGCATCCTCAACGTCGTGCCCGAGCCGGCGTCGATGCTGCTGTTGACCGCCGGGTCGCTGCTGATCGCAGGCCGTGGGCGAAAGCAGTTGGCAGCGCGATGACGACGTGCGAACTCATGCTGGATCGTGTGCTCTTTCGTGACTGAATGTGATTCCTGAACCTGGAGGAGAGCTCCCATGCGAATCAACCCATCCCAACGCATTATCACGGCCACCACCGCCGTCCTGGCCCTCGCCGCGTCCCCGGCGCTGGCCGCGGATGCAACGTGGAACCAGACCGGCGGCACGCACGACTGGAACAGCACCGCCAACTGGCTGCCGAACACGACGTTCCCCAACGGAGCGGGTGAAGTCGCCGATGTCAACAACAACATTACTGCGGGCCAGACCGTCCGCCTGCAACAGGGGATCACCGTCGGCACACTCAACCTCGGCGATTCCGACGGTACGCACGCCTTCACGATCTCAAGCGGCACAGGCACGCAGACGTTGACGTTTGAGGCGGCAACACCTGGAGGCGCCACCGCGTTGAGCGTTGGCGGCACTGGCACTGTCTCAAACGCCATCGCATCGAATGTGTCGCTGGGCGGCACGTCCAATCTCACGCTCAACTACGCCGGCACGCAGAACCTCAACTTCACCGGCACGCTCAACCTCAACGGCAACACGATGACCCTCACCGGCACCGGCGGGTCCATGGGCATCGGCACCAACTCATCCAACGGCGGCATCACCGGCATCGGCACGCTCATCAAGAACAACACCGGTGTCATCAACGCCAACAGCGGCCTGACCGACTTCACCGGCAGCATCATTGTCAACGTCGGCAGCCTGACGATTGTCAATGGCCAGCTTAGTACCACCAGCGTGACGCTCAACGGTCATCTAAATCCCGCCGGTGCTTTCTCGCACACGGGCGGCTCGTTGACCACCGGGAGCGGTACGCCATTTGCCACGCCTCCCAACAACCGGCTGCCCACCAATCTCACCCTCAATGGTGGACACCTCAATGCCGGCGGCCAGCCGATCAGCGACGTCGTCGATACGGTGACGGACGAAGTCAGCTCGCTGAACATCAACAGCGCATACTCGATGATTACCGTCCAGCGCGGCGGTGATGACAACCGCGTCGTTGATGTCGCGACACTGACCCGAGGCGCCGGCGCCACCGCAGCGGTGCGCAGCTCCAATCTGGCCGCGGAAGCCAGGCTCCTCATCGCCAATATCAACACAGGCAATGACGGAGGATCGTTCCTGGTCGGAGGCGGGGGTGCTGCGGGAACGACGACCATGAGCATTATCCCGTGGATGACGGCCGCGAACACCAATGGCAGTGCGGCCAACCCTCTTGATTGGGCGACGTATATCGCGGGTTCAGGCATCCGCGGACTGACGTCATCGGAGTATGTCACTCCGGCCAATACGGCGGCTTTACTGGCCTTGGATAGCACGTCCAATGTCAAGTCAAACAACGGACTTGGGGACGGCCAGAGCAAAACGCTCAACTCATTGCAGAGGACATCGAGTGGAGTCGTCAACATCGGGGCGGGAAGCGTTCTGACTTTGACGAGCGGCGCCTTGGGGTTCAGCCTGAATACTGCCGGGATGGGTGTCGCCGGCGATGCCGCGGCGGGCACCGTTAATTTCGGCACTGCTGAGGGTGTGATCTGGTCAATCTCCACCAACACCAACACGATGGGCTCGGTCATTGCCGGTTCCAACGGTCTGATCAAGGCTGGTACAGGAATCCTCGTGCTTCAGGCCGCCAACACGTACACCGGCCGCACCTATGTCAGTGCAGGGACGCTTCAGGTCGGCGACGGCACGTTCTACTCCAACCTCGGCGTGACCGGCGACGTCGGCGTGGCGGTGGGCGCCCTGCTCAAACTGCTCAACGGCGACGCCATTCACGACGGTGCCTCGCTCATCCTCGAAGCGCACGGCCTCTACAACGGCAAGGTCGAGGTCGACGCCGACATCGTCGAGACCGTCGGCGCGCTCTCCCTCGGCGGCGCGTTCCAGGGCGCGGGCTACTACGGCTCGACCGCGGCGGCGACGGCGTACACCGGCGTGTACGACGTGATCGTCAACGACACCTACTTCAGCGGCAGCGGCCTGATCCACGTCGTGCCCGAGCCGGCGTCGATGCTGCTGTTGGCCGCGGGGTCGCTGCTGATGGGTGTGCGGCGGAGGGCGTAGCCGGCGGCAAACCTGCCGCCGGTCGAGCGTCCACCGGCGTGTGGGCCGAGTGTTCCGCGGGGTGTGATCGGGGTCATCCTGCTGACTTTCATGGAAAGGCCATGCGAATGTGGTGCGCGCGATGGATGGCGGTGGCGTTGTTGGCGGCGTGGGCGCAGGCGAGCCAGGCCCAGGTGGTCACGAAGGTGATCGAGGACTTCGACACCGTGCCCTGGGTTGCGGCGGTGGACAGCAAGGCCCCGGGGCGCGTGCTGCTGAGCGATGAGCCGGCGACGGGGCTGACGGGCAAGTCGCTCTTGATCGAGGTGGATCACCCGGCGGACTTCGGGCATTTTGCGGCCAAGCCGGCGGGCGACATCGTGATCCCCGGGCGGACGCGGTCGCTTTCGGTGCGGTTTCGCATCAGCGATCCGAGGCATTCGGTGCATTTTTCGCTGCGCGACGGGTGGGGCCGCACCGGCAAGGCGCAGGAGTGGGGCCTCAAGCCCGACAAGGACGGCGGCTGGGTCACTGCAACGTTCAACGTGCCCGAGAGCTGGCCGCAGCCCATCGCCCTCACCGGCGTGCTGACGCAGAACTGGGGCGCCCGCAACGAGGCCAGCCGGGTGCGGCTGTGGCTGGACCAGATCGAGGTGACGACCGACCTGAGCGACGTGGACCCGGCCACGGGGCTGCTACGCGGATGGACGGCCGAGCCGAATCCCGCCGACGCCGCCAAGGCGTGGAAGGCCCCGCCGGCGACGCCGCTGGTCGATCTGACGCTGACAACCGATGTCGAGAGTCACGCCTTCGTCGGCGAGGCGCCCGAGGCGGCGGTGACGATCCGCCAGTGGAAGCCAGGCCCGCTGCAGGCGACGCTGGCGCTGCGCGTGCTCGACGACGGTGGGGCGGTGCTCGACACGCAGCGGCGCGACGTGACGGTGGAAGGCAAGACGATGCTGCGCGTGCCGCTCAAGTCGCCGCGCTACGGCCGCTACCACGTCGAGTCCGAGCTGACGGCGTCGGGCGAGCCGTCGCTGTCGCGCCGGCTCACGTTCGCGCGGCTGTCGCCGCGACGTGAGCTCACTGCAGCGGAGAAGCTGGCGTCGCCCTACGGTCTGAACGTTCACAACGCCGGCGACTGGCCGCTGGAGCCCTACCGCCGCGCGGGCGTCGTGTGGTATCGCGACTACGCGTTCAACCTCGAATGGATGCGGCGGGCCCGCGCCGGCGGCGACTTCAGCGGCTGGCCTTACTACCCGCGCATCGTCGAGCGCTTCGAGAAGGCCGGTGTCCACCTCCTGCCGATCTTCGCCTTCTCGATCAAGGCCCCGCCCGTGGAGAACGGCAAGGTGACGCAAGTCGGCCCCGACCGCCAGTGGAAGCGCGACATTGCCGCCGCGCTGATGGCCTTCCCGCAGATCACGCACTGGGAGCTGAGCAACGAGTACGACCTGCCCGCCGCCAATCGCCACGCCGAGGACCTGTGCGACTGGGCCAACTACGGCGAGTATCACCGCACGTTCGCCCAGCTCGTGCAGATCATGGCCGGTGAAGGCGCCGTCGCCGTCGAGAACGGCCAGGCCGGCATCCACCCCGGCCACACCCGCTCGATGGTCGAGCGCGGCTACTTCGACCAGATCGGCGTGGTCAACACCCACCACTACTGCGGCGTCGACGCCCCCGAGGTGAACGCGGGCAACTTCAACACCGGGTTCGAGGGCGGCAGCCGCGGCGGCCAGCCCACGCTCTTTTTCGACGACCTGCGCAACACCACGCGCAACGCCCGCATCGACGGCAAGCCACGCGAGCACTGGTTCACCGAGTTCGGCTGGGACACCCTCGCCGGCCGGGCCGTGTCGCCCTACCAGCAGGCGGTGTATCTGCAACGCTCGTGGATGCTGCAGTTGGCCGCGGGCGTCACCAAGAGCTTCTGGTTCTTCCACCTCGACTCGGCCGATCCCAAGACATTCTTCGACGGCTGCGGCATGCTCGACCACCTGCGCCAACCCAAACTGGCCCTCGTCGCCATGGCGGGCATGACGGCGCGACTGCCTGCGCCGACCTACATCGGCGACATCAACGCCGGCGACAACACGCACGGCTACGTCTTCGAGCAGGACGGCAAGCTCGTCGCCGCGCTGTGGACCATCGAGGGCGACGACGGCCCGCAGGTCGCCTTCGACGCCGAGCAGCTCTACGACTTCCTGGGCAATGCGATCGACGGCAAGACGGCCAGGCTCACCATGGCCCCGGTCTATGCCGTGGGATTGGGCCGCGGCTCGCCCTGGTTTGCGCAGACGGCCTACAGCCTCGACAGCGATCACCTGGCCTGCGCCGCCGCCGGCGATCCGATCACGGCGGTGCTTCGCATCGACAACCGGCGCCCGACGCTCATCGACGCTGACATTCGGCTGCAGCTGCCCGAGGGCTGGGCCAGCGACACGCAACAGGTGACGGTGTCGGTCCCACCCGGCGAGCATCGTCTCGTTGAGCTGTCCATGACCGTCGCCGCCGCCGAGGGCCTGGGCGTGAGACAGCTTCCCATCGAGGTTCGCGAGTCGGGCAAGCCGGTCAAGACGATCGTGCAGCGCGTGCTGGTGCAGCCGCCGCTGGGTCTGCGCGTCAGCTCGATCACCGGGGCGCCGGGCAGCACCCAGGTGGCCGCCCGGGTGCTCAACCGCTCGGCGGTGCCGCGGACAGGCGAGTTGACGCTGCAGTTGCCCAAGACGTGGCGGGCTGCGGCCGAGTCGATCCCGGTCGAGCCGCTCCAACCCGGTCAGATGCGCGAGGTCAAGGTGAACCTGACCTGGTCGCCGCAGTGGAAGGATGACGAGTCGGCGGCGTTGGTGTTCACCGACGACCGCGGCGCTCGAGTGTCGCAGCCGATCATCCCCAGCGCCTGGCGTCTGCACCGTGCGGGGAAGATCACGATCGACGGCAAGCTCGACGACTGGCCGGCCGCCACGGCGGTGCCGGGGTGGATGCTCGGTTCGACGCTGAGCCAGGCCAACGCCGTGCTGCACCTGGCCTGGTCGGAGGCGGGCATTTACGGCGCCGTGGCCGCGCGCGACAGCAAGCTGGGCAACATCGATCCGCGCAGCTTCTGGGCGGGCGACGTGCTGGAGCTGTGGCTGGACACGGCCGGCAACCGCGCGTCGCGCAAGTTCGCCGCCGGCGATCACCAGTTCTGGCTCACCCCGGTCGTCGCCGAAGAGCGCGTGTACATCGGCCGGTGGAAGCGCCACGCCGAAATCCCCGCCACGCAGCAGGACCTGCCCAACGTCAAGAGCGTCGCCCGCCGTGTGGACGACGGGTTCGTCATGGAGTTTCTGCTCCCGGCCGAGCACATCGTCGGCTACGCGCCGCGCGTCGGAGCGACGATGGGGATGAACCTGAACCTGACGATCAAAGGTGCGATCGAGCGTGAAGCCTACTGGCCGCGCGCCAAGCACGAGGGCCTGGAGGATCCGGCGACATGGGGTTCAGTGCAGCTTGTCGAGTGACGCCGCGGCCGCGCCCTTGGCCAGGTCGTAGAGTCGGCGGGCCTCGTCGAGGCTCGACGCCTGCAGCGTGACCTTGAGCCCGCGCGGGTCCAGCGCGGCCAGCAGGCGGCGGATGTCGTCGTCGGCCAGCGGGCGCTCCCAGTTGGACATCTGCAGCGGCAGGCCGCGCGCCTGCACCTGCCGCGCGGCGCCGATCAGGGTGTCCAGGTCCGGGCCGTTGGGGTCGTTGGACAGCTCCATCGCCCGCAGCCCGGGCAGATCCAGCACGCCCGGCAGCGTCGCCAGGGCGCCCGAGTGCAAGTGCAACATGCCGCTGTCCATCTGCGAGAAGATGCGCCCGTCGGCGGGCGCGAAGAACTGGCGGAAATGGGCCTCGCCCACCAGCGCGGCGAAGTCCTCGGACATGCACACGCCCCGGCCGGGCAGCCAAGTGACCATCCAGTCGGCCATGCCGTCAGTCAGCCCGGCGTCGGCGAGCATGCGGCACTGGGCGTCGTGGACCTGCAGGAACAGCCCGGCCGCGTCCATCGCCGCGCGGGCGACGGCGTCGGGGTCGGCGTAAAGCTCCATCGCCAGTGTCTCGGGGCCGAGCATGGCCGCGAGTATGTCCATCGGGCCGAGCATGACGGTCAGGCCCGGCACGTAGGTATCCCAGGACCACTGCAGCAAGAGGGCGCGCATGAGCTCCTCAAACCGTCGCCACAGGGCGTGGCCGGTGTCCAGCGGGGCGATGCGCAGCTCCGCGGCCGACGCAGCGCAGGGGTGGGCCCAGCTCGTGGCCCCGTCGTACTCGAACCGCGCCCCCGCCAGCGCCGGCAGGAACGCCGTGCCCAGGTTGGGATACGCCACCGGCAGCACGTCCGCCGGCGCGGCGGCGCACGCCCGCAGGTTGGCGATCTTGCGCTCGGCGATCTGCGCTGCCGGCACGTCCACGTCGAACCCACCGTAGGGCGCGGCCACGGGCGCGTACGTCGTCACCAGTGGCGCGGCGTTCGCCCGCTCCCACCATTGCATCTGTAGCGCGATGAGCTGGCGGATGGTCATGGTGTGTCAGCCGGCCTTGGTCTGCTCGCGCACGTGCAGGGCGACATCCACCGCGGGGGCGACCCACAGCCGGTCGCGCTGCGCGCCCAGCCACTCGATCCAGCGCGCATGCTCGTCGGCGTCGATGTGCAGGCGGTGATGTTCCGGCCCGACGCCATGGGTCATGAAGATGATCCATCCGCCGACCTCGACGGCGCGCTCAATGCGGCCGCGCAGCGTCTCGAACGTCGAGGCGTCGGCGCTCCAGTGGCCCAGTTGCAGCAGATTCAGGTTGGACCGGGTGATGATGCGTTCGTTGTGTTCGCCGCGAGCGGCGACGAACTGCTCGGCGATGAGGGGGTCGAGGCTGGTCTCGCCTTCGCCCCTGCCGATGGTGATGTGGCAGCAGGTGTTGCCGAAGGTGCGCTGCGCGCGGCCGTCGGTCATCTGCAGCACGAAGTTGGCCACACGCACCTCCTCGCGCCAGCGCCGGGGCGTGTAGTCGCACAGGTTGTAGCCGGGGTCCAGCCAGTTCATCGGCCGCTCGGGCGTGCTGCGGCAGGGATGGAAGATCGTGTGGTTGCCCAGCTCGTGGCCGGCGGCGGCGACCTTGCGCCAGGCGTCGTGCGACTGCATGAAGCTCGCCGAGATGGGCGTGTAGAACGTGCCGCGCACGCCGTGACGCTGCAACTGGGGCGCGACCTTGCCGAAGTGCTCGGGCATGGCGTCGTCGTAGGTGAGGCTCACTGCAGCGCGTCTGCCATCGGGCCAGGTGAAGGCGTCGCTCATGTCGTGTGCTCCCAGGCGCCGGCGACAGTCGCAAGTGTGCGACCGTCGGGCGCGATCAGCGTAGCGGCCAGACCCGCCGGGAGTCGGCCGTGGAGCCGCACGCGGCCGGCGGCGTCGGTGCGCCAGGCGATGTCGATCGGTCCGGCGGGCGCGATGATCGTAGCTTCGACGGCGTCGAGCAGATCGTAACGCGGGCGCAGCGCGACGGGTTGGCCCGCGTGGGCGGTCCACGGCAGGCCGGCGATGTGCGTGAGCAGGAACTCGACGGGCGCGCCCGACCAGGGATGGCAGGCCGTGTCACTGTCGCCGCCGGCGAAAGTCTCCCACAGTGTGGTGGCCCGGCCGTCGAGCATCACGAGCCAGTGGTAGGCGGCGCGCAGCGCCTCGGCATGCAGCCCGACGCCGCACATCGCCGGGAAAAGGTAGAACCAGAAGTAAGGCCCGGCGCGGGCGATGGTGGTGTCGTGGACGTTACGGACCTGGCGCAACGCTTTTCGTGCGGTGTCGTCGTCGCACAGCCTGGCCTGCACGGCCCAGCCGTGCGTCTGCTCGCTGACCTGGGTCAGGCCCTCGCCATCCACGTACACGCCGCGTGCCGGATCGAAGAACGCGGCATGAGCGGCGCGGCGCAACTGCCCGGCCAGATCGCGCAGCTCCCTGGCGCGCTGCAGTGAGCCGAAGGCTTCTTCCAGCTCGGCCATCGCCTCGCGGGCCTGCACCAGCAGGGCGTTGATCGCGGCGTTGATGCCGTGGCGGTCGATGCCGGCCTCGCCCTGGTTGTGCCAGCCCATGCCGGGGTGGTCGATGAAGAGGTTGCAGAAGTCGATGACGGGCCGGTCGGGGTCGTAGGGGGCTTCCCAGAATTGTCCGCCGCCGGAGGGTCCCTGCCACTGCCAGTTGAACAGGCCGCGGGCGTCGCGATGGCTGTCGAACCAGTGCAGCACGCGGCGACAGGGCTCGATAAGATCGCGCACGGCGTCGGCGTCGCCGGTCCAGCGCCAGTAGTCGCGGCTGCCGATGATGGCGATGAGGGTGTAGTCGATGAGCGTGTCGTCGCGGCCGGAGAAGGGCGTGGAGCGGATCAGCCCGTTGGGCGCCTGGCGTGCGAACTGCTCGCGGACGAGATAACGCCAGTGCCGGGCGTCGCCGGTGAGCTGGGCGATCCAGCGGGCGATCGGGTGGCCGTCGCCGATGTAGAACGCCTGCTCGCGCGTGGGGCAGTCCATCAGCCCCTCCTGTGTGCCCACCGACTGCGTGCGGGCGCACAGCGACCAGATGCGGTTGAGCGCATCGTCGTTGCAGTGGAACTGCGCCTGGACGTCGAGGTCCGGCTCGGTCGCCTGCATCCCGGCGCGCCGAACCTTCAGATCGCCGGAGAATCCGCGGAACCAGATCGAGAGGTAACGTCCGGCGTTGAACTGGATCGGCATCCAGCGCAGCTCGCCCGGTGCGGCGACGATGCGATCGACGTAGCTCATGCCCTTCTGCATGATGCGCGGCCGGACCCCGCACGGGTCGTCGTCCACGTACTCCGACCATCCCACGTCGATCGCGCCCGTCGAGGGGCAAAGGCATTCGAGCACGATGTTGCCGGTGTATTCCGCGCCAAGATCCAGGTTGAGCACCGCGCCACGGTCGGGTTTCAGGCCCGACACGGTCCACGGTCCGTCGCCCGACAGGCTCACTGCAGCGGGCTTGTGCCATGCAGTCTGCATCAGTTTCTCGCCGTAGTCGCGGTGACGGAAGGACAGCTCGATCGCCGGGGGCGGGTCGCGCAGCTCGGCGAAGCTGACGAGGCGCGCCGCCGGCTGCCACGTCAGGCGCAGGGACGGCAGAGGGTCGGCAAAGAACACGCCGCCCGGGGGCAGCGCCGTGTCGTGCGCGTCGGCGGCGGGCCAGCGTGCGTCGTCGAAGTCCGTGCCGGTCCATCCCCACGGATGCGCCGCGGCGTCGAACACTTCGCTGTGGCCGATGGCCCAGCCGCGGCGGGGCACGTCGTCGGACCAGCCGGTGCGGTCGGTCGCCCGCCACGCCGCGTCGGTACTGATCTGCTGCAGTGACCCATCGGCGCGCGTCAAGTGCAGCGTGGCGACCAGGCCGGGCAGGCCCGTGGGTACGTGGTTGTGCAGCGCCCCGCCGAAGGCGTGGACGAGGACGGCCACGACGTTGTCGCCGGGCCGCAGCAGGGCGGTGAGGTCGTGCGACGCCACGGGCAGGCGGTGGCCGTGGTGGAGGATCGGCCCGCGGGCAAGGTACGTGCCGTTGATCCACACATGGAAGCGGGCCTCGGCGAAGAGACGCAGCACCGCGGCGCGGGGGGTCGTATCGAGGGTGAAGCGGCGGCGGAACAGCCGTGTCTGCGGCCGGCCGTCGTGTCTGACCTCCCCGAGCCACAGTCGTCTGGCATCGCCCAGGTCGGCGGGGGTGTTGGGGTGATTGGGCATGGGGAAAAGGCTCCTGGCGCGTTGATCGAGCCTGCATTTTAGGTACAATCGGGCGGCTGAGCAATTGTTGCCCACCTCGCTGCAAAGGAGCCGCCATGCCTTACGACACCCTCTGTCGCTTCGCCGTCGCGGCGGTCGTCGCTCTGCCCGTCGTCGCGGTCGCCGAGGTGGGGACCATGGTCGACGCCGGTGAGCCCTATGGCAAGTTGAAGCTCATCGACGAGGTGGACGCCGCCGCGGTGACGCACGACTTTGTCGAGGCCCCCGGGGGTGCGTCACGGGTGACGACGGTGCTGGACCGTTCCGCACGGGTGATGCCCAACGAGGGTGAGCCGCGTTACTTCGCCTATCGCCTGGGCGCGGGCAAGGGCCTGGTCGCCGGCCGGGCGTATCTGCTGCAGGTGGACTATCCCGAGGACGTGGCCCGCACGATCTTCATCGCCAACCGCGGGTGCGAGACGGCCAGGGCGTTCCACACCGGGCGATCGCTGGGCGACGTGCTCTACACCTACACCGACAACAATGCCGAGTCGATCGACGTGCCGCTGGTGGGGCAGTGGCGCACGTGGTCGATGCTGTTCCACCTGCACCCGCGCTATGCCGAGTTGAACCTGCCGCGCAATCCCGAGGTGCGGCCCGGTCGGCCGGAGAACGGCTTTCTCGTCATCGTCACCCAGCCGCAGGCGATCAGCGATCCGGCGTCGGCGGGCGCGGCGATCGGGCGCATCCGCCTCTTCGAGGTGGACGACCCCCGGAAGCTTGATGTGGCGCTGCAGTTGCCCAAGGGGAACCTTCCGCGTCGCCATCTCTTCTGGCGCGAGGAGATGAGTGATGGCGTCATCGGCAAGGGCACGCCCGACCAGCGCGGGTTCGACCGCGACATCGAGTGGTACGACCACAAGCTCCAGCTCATGCGATTCCTGGGCATGAACACCTTCAGCAAGGACCTGCTCGAGTTCGGCCACAACCAGGGCTGGGACGCCGAGCCCTACGGCGGCAACGACTGGTACTGGGCCAGCCATTCGCCCAACCGCTGGCGCGACATTCTCACCTTGATCCGTGAGAAATATCCCGATATCACCGTGCTGCCCTACTACGAGTGGTCCGGCGGCGCCGGCGCCAAGGGCCTGGGCAAGGAAAAGCGCGCCAGGCCCTTGAGCGGCCAGGACACCTACACCCACATCAAGTGGAGTGAGATCATGAACGTCGATGTGACCGACCCGGCCGCACTCGACGACGCCACGAAGCTCCTCGACGCCACGATCCTCCGCTACAAGAACGATGTGTCATTCGTCGGCGCCTGGTTCCGCACGCGCCCGAGCATGATGCCCATCAGTTTCGCCGACGCCACGCTCGAACGCTTCGCCAAAGATGCGCGCGTGCGCGTCAGCCGCGACCAACTCAAGAGCGACGACACGCTGCGGCAGCGCTACTACGACTGGTGGTTCGCCCAGCGAAAGACCTTTCTCATCGCCCTGCGCGATCACCTGCGCAAGGGCGGGATCAAGGATGCCGACATCATCTTCACGCCTGACTCATCGGAGCCTGGCGTGTCGCTGGATGTGCTGCGCAGCGGCAAGGTCGTCGTCACCGATGACGTGGCGGCGTGGCAGAAGATGCTGGCCCAGCCGGGCCATCAGCGGGTCACACCGGTGAACATCGCCGACGTGATTCGCGGCGAGAACCACCTAGCCTCGACCCTGGCGATGCGCGGCACGTGGGGCCAGTGGGAGTGGCATCACTCCATTCCCCCCGCCGATCCGCAGAACTTCAAGAAGACCGAGGGCATCCTCATGACGCTCTCCATCAACCGCGCCTACACCGTGGCCACGCCCAAGGCGTTCGAGGCCTTCCGCGTCCCGGCGGGCCTGGCGGCAATTCGTCACTACCCGCTCAACGAGACGACGATGCACCCGGACCTGGGCTATTTCGTCTGCGATGTCGAACGCACCGGAGCACACGTGATGCTCCCCGAGGTGCGGGCGATGGCCTACGGCGACCCGACGCACATCGGGTATCTGGCCGCCGCCAGTTTTCAGCGCGGGTTCCCGCAATACGTGCGGCAGTTCAACGCCGCGTTTGTCTCGCTACCGGCCTTGCCCAGCGTCGTGGTCCCCGGCGCCGCGTCGCACAAGGACGTGGTCGTCCGCCGCATCAACACGCCCGCTCCCGGAAGTGGAACATACCTGGCCGTGGTCCACACGGGGCTGCGCGACGCGGGCAACGTCACCGTCAAGCTCCCCGTGCGCGGCCGCGTGTTCGACGCCGCCACCGGCAAGCCGCTGCAGCCCCAGGGCCAGTCGCTGCAGTTGACCATGGGGCCCTGCGAGTTGCGCGCCATTCGCATCCAGCCGTGATGCCGCCGCAGCCACAACTTCGCCTGCCGTCCGTCGCCGTGGTGCTGCTGTGCGTCACGGCGGGGCTTATCGCCGACGAGCACATCCCGACCATGATGCGCCGCGCCGACCGATGGTCGGCCACCGCTGGCGACGTGACCTACGCCGGCAACGTGCTCGTCTTCACTCCACCAGACGCCGACGGCTCGACGCGCCTGCCGCTGCTCATCTCGCTCCACGGCCTGGGCCATCGCGGCGACGACGTGGCGCAGCTCGAACGCGACCATCTCTGCCGCATGATCGCTGCCGGGCGCATCTTCCCCGCGCTGGTGCTCTGCCCCCAGGCCCGCGGCAACTGGTCCGGGCCCGAAGTCGCCGCGTTCATCGATCACGCGCTGACGACCTGGGGCGATCGCATCGACCCCGATCGCGTGTACCTCACCGGCGCCAGTGCCGGTGGCGGCGGGGCCTGGGAAGGCGCTAAGCTCCGCCCCGACAAGCTCGCCGCCATCGTCTCTATCTGCCCCTACTTCGGCGACGAGACCGACGCCGACCGCCTCGTCGGCGTCCCCGTCTGGCTCTTCCACAACGTCCACGATCCGTACTGCCCCGTCGAACGCTCGCAGAGCATCGCCGCCGCCCTCCGCGCCGCGGGCAACCCCGATGTGCGCTACACCGAGTACACGCAGATCGTCGGCAAACGTCAGGAGCCGCACGGCATCTACCCCAACACGCACCGCCACGCCTGGGAATCCGCCTACGCCGACGAGGACCTGTGGACGTGGCTGTTTGCTCAGCGGCGAAGCGGCATCCGCCCGGATTAGGCGCGATTCGTCGGCGCGCCGAGGCGGCCGCGTTGCCTGAAGCTGGCCCAGTCCAGGTGGAGTTTTCGCATGCGGGCGCGAAGGGTGTGAGGGTTGATCTGCAGCAGCCTGGCGGCGCCGTGCGGGCCCTCGATGCGGCCGTGAGTCACCGCCAGCGCGGCCTGGATGTGGCGTTTGATGGCCTCATCGAGCGTGATCGTGGCTGTGGCGAGCGTCGGCGCCGCCTGCGCTCCGGCGGGTGGCGCGACGGCGGGCGGTGAAGCGCCAAGAGCGGGAGCGATGTCCAGGCGCTGGCCCTGGCCCAGGATCGCGGCGCGATCGATCACCGCCTGTAGTTCGCGCACGTTGCCCGGCCAGTCGTACTGCGTCAGCAGCGCCAGGTCGGCGGGGTGCGGCGTGCAGACCGTCAGGCCGAAGCGGATCGCGGCGCGGTGCGCAAAGTGATGGGCTAGTGCAGCGATGTCCTCGCGGCGGTCGCGCAAGGGTGGCAGGAGGATGGGGAACACGGCGATGCGATACCACAGATCCTCGCGGAATCTGGCCTCGCGGACCATGGCGGTCAGGTCACGGTGGGTGGCGGTAACGAGCCGGATGTTAACGCGGATCGGCTCTTGTCCGCCGACGCGTTCGAACGTTCCGTCCTGAAGGATTCGTAGCAGGCGCACCTGGGCGGCCAGGGGCAGTTCACCGACCTCGTCGAGGAAGAGCGTGCCGCCGTCGGCGCGTTCGAACCAGCCCTTGCGTTGGTCGGTGGCGCCGGTGAACGAGCCCTTCTCGTGGCCGAAGAGTTGCGAGTCGATCAATTCGGGCGGGATCGCGCCGCAGTTGACGCGTACGAAAGGACCACTGCAGCGCGGCGAGTCGTTGTGAATGGCGCGGGCGATGACCTCCTTGCCCGTGCCGGTCTCGCCCAGGATGAGCACGGGTACATCGGATCGCGCCACGAGGCCGACGCGCTGCATGACCGGCCGAAGCCCGGCGTCGACGCCCACGATTTCGTCCACGATCTTCTCCCGTCCGAGGCGCGTCAGCAGGGAGCGTTTGTCGGCCTCGGCGGCGGCGCGCAGGGCGACAAGCTCGCGCAGGCGGGCATCATTCTCCAGCGCCGTGGCCAACGGCTCCAGCAGCATGGCGGCCATCTTCTCGTGGTCGGACGTGAACCGTGGACGCGAGGACGCCTCGATCAGCAGCATGCCCGCGGCGCCGTGCTCGCTCCATAGCGGCCCGACGAACAGGTCGTGCTGCACTGGACCGTGCATCGCGCGGGGCAGTCCCGCTGCCACGGGCTGGCGCACCCGCTCGCCCGCGCGCACGAGCAGCGACTGTCCCTGTCGGCACCAC
Organism: uncultured Phycisphaeraceae bacterium; assembly: GCA_964518335.1. Taxonomy (GTDB): domain Bacteria; phylum Planctomycetota; class Phycisphaerae; order Phycisphaerales; family Phycisphaeraceae; genus CAZFDT01. Next base: position 95,177 of record CAZFDT010000008.1, on the reverse strand, counting down.
GCCGCCAACTTCCGTGCCGACCCCGACGCCGTCACTTCGTCCACTGGCGTTTCCGTGGACGGCACCGGCCCCACCGCTACAGTGCGCACCGCGTCGTGTTCGACCTCGACGCGGCGCACGATCAGGCGACAGATCGGCAGCCGGCTGACCAACAGCCGTGCGATGGTGCCCGCCGACTCGGCGATCTCGATGTGCCGGCATGCTTCGCGCCATACGTCGATCAGCAGCTCTCGAAAGCGGTCCATACCCCACAGTATCTGTGATATTCGATGGATAAACAAGCAAATATAACAGAATAATCCGTGAATAATGATGGAATATCACGACCAACTGCTTTGACGCCCTTAGAACGGGGTGGCACGGCGGTTGCATCTGTCGCATAGCCCTGGAAAGGAACTGGACCATGCAGCGCATGCTCATATCGATCGTGGCGGCGTCCCTCGCGTTGACCCAAGCTGCGTGGTCGCAGCCGCGGGTGGAACTCCTCAACGTGTCGTACGACCCGACGCGGGAGTTGTACCGCGAGTTCAACGCCGAGTTCGCCAGGTATTGGAAGGAGAAGACCGGCCAGACGGTGATCGTTCAGCAGTCGCACGGTGGTTCGGGCAGCCAGGCCCGAGCCGTGATCGATGGTCTGGCCGCCGACGTGCTCACGCTGGCGCTGGCGGCCGACATCGACGCCGTCGCCGAGCACGGCAAGTTGTTGCCCGCCGATTGGCAGGGCAAGCTGCCGCACAACAACGCGCCCTACAGCTCGACGCTGGCGTTCCTGGTCCGTAAGGGCAACCCCAAGAACATCAGGAACTGGGACGACCTGATCCGTGAGGACGTCAAGGTGATCACGCCCAACCCCAAGACCTCGGGCGTGGCGCGGTGGAACTACCTGGCGATCTGGGGCTTCGCGCTCAAGCGGGAGCTGGGCGAGACCTACATCGCCAAGCTCACGGCCCCGGCATACGCCGCGGAAGTGGCGGCGGCGCAGGAGAAGGCCAAGGCCTTCACCGCCAAGGTGTACAAGAACGTCCCCGTACTCGACAGCGGAGCGCGCGGCTCAACCAACACCTTCATCCAGCGCAAGATCGGCGACGTACTGATCAACTGGGAGAACGAGGCGTTGCTGGGCAGCAAGGAGCTGGACGCAGCGGGTGTGGAGCTCGTGGTGCCGCCGGTGGCGATCAAGGCCGAGCCGACCGTCGCCCTGGTGGACAAGCACGTGGACAAGAAGGGCACGCGAGCCGTGGCCCAGGCGTATCTCGAATACCTTTACTCGCCGATCGGTCAGGACATCGCGGGCAGGAACTTCTACCGCCCCTCGTCGAGCGAAGCGTTGGCCAAGTATGCCCACCAGTTCCCCACCCTGGAGTTGTTCACCATCGACGACGTGTTCGGCGGGTGGACCGGCGCCAATCGGGACCATTTCGCCGACGGCGCGTCCTTCGACCAGATTTATCAACCCAAGTGACTGGGCCTCTTCGTCGCAGGACCACGCCATGGCGCTTCGACTCAAACAACCCTCCGTCTTGCCGGGCTTCGGTTTGAGCCTGGGGTTCACGCTGCTCTACACCACGCTGCTGGTGCTCATTCCCCTTGGCGGGCTGGTGTTGTTCGCCGCGCATCTCAGTTGGGACGAGTTCTGGACCAAGGCCGTGGTGGACCCGCGCGTCGTCGCGTCCTACCGCGTGAGCTTCAGCGCGTCGTTTTTCGGCGCCACGCTCAATCTTGTCTTTGGCTTTGTCGTCGCATGGGTGCTCGTGCGGTACTCGTTTCCCGGCAAGCGCATCGTCGATGCCATCGTCGATCTGCCCTTCGCTTTGCCCACCGCCGTGTCAGGCATCGCCCTGACCACGCTCTATGCCCACACCGGCTGGGTCGGACGCTGGCTCCCCGAGGGCGTGCAGATCGCCTATGCCTATCCGGGCATCGTCCTGGCGCTGACCTTGATCGGCCTGCCCTTTGTCGTGCGCACGGTGCAGCCGGCGCTGGAGGAGATCGACGCCGAGATCGAAGAGGCCTCCGCTTCGTTGGGCGCGACGCGCCTGCAGACGTTCTTGCGCGTGATCGTGCCCACCGTGCTGCCGGCGCTGATGACGGGATTCGCACTCGCCTTCGCCCGTGCGATCGGGGAGTACGGCTCGGTCGTCTTCATTGCCGGCAACATGCCCATGAAGACCGAGATTGCTCCGCTCATGATCATCACCAAGCTCGAACAGTATCAGTATCAGCAGGCCGCGGCGATTGGTGTGGTCATGCTCACCGCCTCATTCGCACTGCTGCTGGTCATCAACCTCCTTCAGGCATGGAGCCGTCGCCACCAGACGACGTGAACGCCGATGGCTGGATCGATTGCATTGCGTACGATGGCCTCGACCGTGCGAACACCCGCGGCGGCGACGGAGTCGGGCTATGTGCGGTGGACGCTCACCGCCATGGCGCTGGCGTTCCTCTTCTTCTTCCTCGTGCTGCCGCTGTCGCTGATCTTTTCCTACGCCTTCGGCGAAGGCGTGCGCGCCTATGCCGCGGCCTTCCTCGACCGCGACACGCGCTCGGCGATCTGGCTCACGCTGTTGACCGCCCTCATCGCCGTGCCGATCAACACCGTGTTCGGCGTCGCCGCGGCGTGGGCGATCGCCAAGTTCGAGTTCAAGGGAAAGAACATCCTCATCACGCTCATCGATCTGCCCTTCGCCATCTCGCCGGTCATCGCGGGACTGATCTTCATCCTGCTCTTTGGCGCGCGCGGCTGGCTGGGCGGCTGGCTCGCCGAGCACGACGTCAGGATCGTCTTTGCCATCCCCGGCATTGTGCTGGTCACGCTCTTTGTCACCTTCCCCTTCGTTGCACGCGAACTCATTCCCCTCATGCAGACCCAGGGCACCGAAGAAGAGCAATCCGCGCTCACGCTTGGCGCCAGCGGCTGGCAGATGTTCCGCCGCGTGACCCTGCCCAACATCAAGTGGGGCCTGTTTTACGGCGTGATCCTCTGCAACGCGCGGGCCATGGGCGAGTTCGGCGCCGTGTCGGTCGTCTCCGGGAAAATCCGCGGGCAGACCAACACCATGCCATTGCACATCGAGGTCCTCTACAACGACTACATGTTCACCGCATCATTCGCGGTGGCGTCCCTGCTGGCGTTTCTGGCGGTGATCACGCTGGTGGTCAAATCGCTGGCGGAGTGGAAAACCGCGCGCGACCACGCAGCCGCGGCACGAGAAGTGGAGCAGTCGTCATCATGAGTATCCAAGTTGAGCATATTCACAAGACCTTCGGCACGTTCAAGGCCCTCGACGGCGTGGACCTGACGGTGAACACCGGCGAACTGGTCGCGCTGCTGGGTCCGTCAGGATCAGGCAAGACGACGCTGTTGCGGATCATCGCCGGACTTGAGCAGCCCGACCCGGGCCGCCAGTCCATCCGTTTCCACGATGCGGATGTCGGAGACACGCACGTGCGGCACCGTGGCGTGGGATTCGTCTTTCAGCATTACGCGCTGTTTCGGCACATGACTGTGTTGGAGAATGTGGCGTTCGGGCTGCGCGTGCGTCCCCGCAAGGTGAGGCCGACGCGGCGCGAAATCCGCGAGAAAGTTCACGCTCTGCTCAAGCTCGTGCAGTTGGACCACCTGGCTGACCGCTATCCGCACCAGCTTTCTGGGGGCCAGCGTCAGCGCGTGGCACTGGCCCGTGCGCTGGCCGTCGAACCCAAGGTCCTCCTGCTCGACGAGCCGTTCGGCGCCCTCGATGCCAAAGTGCGACAGGAGTTGCGCGCCTGGCTTCGGCGACTACATGACCGGGTTCACCTCACCAGCGTGTTCGTCACCCATGACCAGGACGAGGCCCTGGAGGTCGCCGACCGCGTCGTCGTGATGAACCAGGGTCGCATCGAGCAGATCGGCACGCCCGACGAAGTGTTCCACCATCCGCGCACCGAGTTCGTGATGAACTTCCTCGGCCAGGTCAACCGCTTTCACGGGCGCGTCGAGTCGGGCAAAGCCGTGTTCGGCGATATCGTCCTGGACGCCGATCAGCGACTCGCCACCGACGGACGCAACGCCCGTCTGTTCGTGCGGCCGGACGAACTGGACATCGCCGCACACCGCAACGGCCAACCCGCCGTCACCGCCCGCGTCACACGCGTCCAGTCTGCCGGCGCGATCGTCAAAGTCGAACTGGTCATGGCTGACGGCCAGCCGCTGCTGGTCGAGTTGCCTCACGATCGCTTCGACGCCCAGACAATTCAGACCGACCGCCAGGTCTTCGTCCACCTCAAGCAGTCGCGGTTGTTTGTCATGCGGGAGTCAACAGTCGCGGCCATCCAGTGACGGCGGACACCGGTCGCCTGTGGTGTGTCGACAATGGCTCGGTTTGATGCCACCGAAACAGAGCGCAGCGCGCTGGCGCAGCCGTTACCGCGGGTCCCAATACTGCGTTTCGTAGGCGGGGTCGGCGATGCGCTGGTCCATGCCCTTGACGTGGCCGTCGATGAAGAGCGTGTTGGCGGCGCCCTGGTGGCGGAGCTGGGGTCGGCCGATGCCGATGATGTCGCCGGGCTCGCCGGGGCGCATGACGTAGGACCAGAGCTGGTTGCCGACGGCGGGGTGGTGGTCGATGAAGGCGAGGACCTCGCTGGGCCGGCGGACGTACACGTGCTTGATGCCGGGGTTGAGGAAGGGGTTGGACGGACCGGTGGGCCACTGCATCGGGTAGGACGCCGAGCCGGGCGAGATGAGGTATTGCCAGTTGTACCCGTAGCTGGAGGTGTACTCGATGCCTGTGAGATCGTGCTGGGGGCAGACCCAGATGCCGGTGGCGAAGTCGGTGTTGAGGTAGGGATGGAGGTTGGTGGTGTTGTCGCCTTCGGTGCCGTCGGAGCCGGTGTCGGGCAGTTCGTCGCGGTGATCGACGGCGAAGTTGGCCACGGCGATGCCGACCTGCTTCATGTTGCTCTTGCACTGCGAGTCGCGCGCCGCGCGGCGGGCGCTGCCCAGCGCCGGCAGCAGGATCCCCGTCAGCAGCGCGATGATCGAGATCACCACCAGAAGCTCGATCAGGGTGAAACCATGTCGGGATAGATGGCGTGTGGCGTTCATGTCAGCGTGGCTCCTTCACCACGAGCAGGCGGTCGATGGTGGCGAGGGTCGTTGCCGCGGTCGGTGGGTCGTCGCGGTGCAACGTGATCGGCAGGTTGATCTCGTCGTAGCGGGGGGCATGGTCGGCGTCGGCGGGCTCGGTGACGCGGACGTACACGCGGTACGTGCCGGCCGCGCCGTCGAGCCGCAGCAGGGCGTGCGTGGGGTCGTCGGGGCTGACGGTGAGGGCGGCTCCGTGTCCGCTGAAGTTGGGGCCGTGGACGCGCCACGAGATCGTCGCCCGAGGCGAGGCGTCGCGGACCACGGCGTGCAGCGGCACGTCGCGTCCCTGGCTCCAGCCCGTGACCGCCCGCAAGTCGATGACGCGCGGGCTCGTGGGCGCGGCCTGGCCTGTCCACGCCTGTCGCAGCGCGTAGTACGCGGGCTTGAACTGGCCCTCCAGGTCGCTGAGCCCGAACCACGTGGCCGTGCCCTCGAAGCGATCGCGCCAGCAGTACGCCACGCCGCCGAGGTTCACGCCGGCATGGGCCTGCACGTGCCGCTCCCACCGCTGCGCGTACAGCATCGCCTTGATGCTCGCCGGCGCTTCGAGGAACTGGCCGCGCGCATCCTGGCGCGTGTAGGTCGCGTGCCAGTACCCGTCGGGTCCGAACTCGCTGATGATGTACGGCCGCGAGGCGTCGGCCTGCCACAGGAGCTGGTGCAGCTCGTCAATGTCGCGCTGGTAATACGAGTTGACCCCGATCACATCGACCGACGGCGCCCCGCGGGCAAAGTCCAGCAGCGCGCCCGACAGTTGTGGGCTGTGTTCGTGAGCCACCATCACCACGTGATGCGGGTCGATCGTCTTGATCTTCACCGCCAGTTGCTCGACGAACTGCACATGCGCCTGACGCACCGCGGCAAGGTAGGGCTGGGCAAAGCGATGGTGCAGCATGCCCCAGACCTCGTTGCCCAGGCACCAGCCCAGCACCGCCGGATGATCGCGGTAGCGCCTGACGGTGTCGAGCACGCGAGCCTCCAGCGCCGCGAGCTTGGCGTCGTCGGTGAGGTAGTTCACGTCGTGATCGAGCCAGAACCCGAAAAGCACTTTGAGGTCGTGCTCGGCGGCGACGGTGAGGATGTTGTGATCGTACGCCGAGTTGCCGTAGCGGCGGATGGTGTTGGCGCCCATGGCGCGGATGGCGGCGAAGTCGTTTTCGAGCTGACGGCGGGTGGGCACGAGCTTGCCGTCGCGCCAGTCGCCGCTGACGTTGTAGGCCACGCCGCGAATGTAGAACGGCTGGCCATCGACGGTCAGCGCGAAGCTGCCCGGCTCGCCCGTCACCGCCGGGGTGCTCATGGCCGCGGGCTTTCGCTCGCCCCACAATTGCTCCTGGGACGACTCGGCCAACTGCAGCGACGGCGCGGGCAGACCCCGATGCCATGTCGCCACCACCGTCGCCGCCGGCTCGTCGTCCACGAACGTCCAGTCGATCGCCTCCGCGCCCGTCGCCGGGCGCCATCGCGTGGGCCAGTGTCGGTCGCGGTCACTATGAAAATGCACCAGCGCCCGCACTTCCGGGCAGCGGCGCTTCACGTACGACAGCGCCGACGCCAGCCACGACGCACGATCCCCGCCGTACTCCGTCGTGCCGAACTCCGCCAGCATCACCGGCAGGTCGTGATGCTTCACCCACGCGCGGAACGGCTCGTACAACTCCTCGAACGACTGCCACCGTCCGTCCACGCCCGCCCGGCCGTAATTGAGCGTCGTCAGCCCGATCCAGTCCACGTACCCGTCTCCCGGGTAGTAGTGAGCCATGTCCGTCGTCCGCCACGGGCTCCACACCCAGGTGACGTTCGTCGCCCCCACCTTGTTGAACAGGTCCACCACGTACCGCCACGCCGCCGTGTATTCCTCCGGCGTGTTGCCTCCGCGCGCCGACCACGGATACTGCGGGTTGTCCGGCTCGTGCGCCATGCGCACGAAGATCGGCTCGCCCAGATCGCGGAATCGCTCGGCCATGCCAATGATGTAATAGTCCAGCGTACCCTTGAGAATCGCCGCGAACACCTTGCGGTCCTCGCGCAGATCGGGGTGGTCCTTCACCCATGCAAAGCCGTGCATATACGGCTCCCACGTGACCATCGGGATCGCGCCGCGGGCGTAGATCGAACGCATCGTCTCCTGCGGAAACTGATAAAGACTGTCATCGCCCCAGAACCAGTACATGGACACGATATCAAAGTTCAGGCCGTGCTTATTTTGGATGTCTGTCACCGTCGCGGGCACGGTGTCCAGCGTCGGCTCGGGCAGGTAGATGCCCGTATAGAAGCCGCCCGTATCGCGCGAAGTCACCAGGTACTGCCAGGGCAGTTCGTGGTTGCCCGGCGGGGCCGTCGCCTCTTGTACGGCATGCGTGCCTGCCAGCACCGCCAGCGCCAGCGTCGCGCAGGCGTAGCTGCGGCGTCGCATCAGTCCCAGCGCGGCCTCGTGGCCGAGTCGCCAGGGCCGCGCCGCCAGTTCCATCCAGCGTCTTGCGGTGTGCGTCGGCCGGCGCATCGCCTCGAGCCAGCGCTGCTGCGCCAGCGCCGCCGTCGCCAGCAGCACCGCTGCGTTGAAGGCGGCAAACGTCGCCATCAGCACGCTGTAGGGCGTGAAATCCCGTTCCAAACCGTACACGATCGCCCCCACGCTCAGCCCCGCCAGCAGCAGATTCGGCGCCGCCAGCTTCACCGAGTTGCGCGCCTCGCCTTCTTTGGGTGTGGGGATGTAGGGCACGCGCACGCGGAACACGGCGCACAGGAACCCGGTCAGATACACCCACCACGTCCCCGTCGCCAGCAAGCCGCCGAGCACATGCAACCCACGCTCGCCCGGCTCCAGCAGCCACTTCTGCGCCCGCATGCGCACCATCAGCGCCATCACCGCCGCCGGCGTCAGCCACGTCGCCAATTCGCCCAGGTCGAATCGCCAGCCCACCACAGAGAACACCAGGCACCAGATCGGCACGAGCAGGAACATCGCATCGCGCAGCCCGCGGAGAAAGTGCAGCGGACATAAGAGATAGTGCAGTCGTTGCCACCACGTGAAGTTTCTGACGACTTTGGGATAGACGCCAAAGAGCAGGTCGAACGTACCGCACGACCACTTGAGCTGCTGCTTGAAATACGCCGCCAGGTCCGCCGGCACCAGCCCGCGCGTCAGCGCCTCGGGCACGTACACCGAGCGCCACCGCTTGCCGTAAAGGCGCATGGCCGTGTGCATGTCCTCGGCCAGGCCCGCCGCGTGGCCTCCGATCGAGTCGAGCGCGGCGCGGCGGAAGACGCAGTTGGCCCCGATCGCCTGGGTCGTGCCCCGCCCGTGCATCCCCATCATGATCGGGCCGTAAAAGTGATACGACTGCTCTGCCGCCGCCCGCGCCACCAGCGTGTCCCGCTGATTGCGGTACGCCTGGATCGACTGCACGAACCCCACGCGCGGATCGTCGAAATGGCCCAGCACGCGGTCGAGCAGGTACGGCGACGGCTCGTGGTCGGGATCGAGCACGACGCAGATCTCGCCGCTGCTGTGCGCTAGCGCGTTGTTGATGTTGCCCGCCTTGGCGTCGCGCTGGTCGGCGCGGGTGACGTGGATGACGCCCAGTTCGGCGCACGCGGCCTTGAGCAGGGGGTCGTCGCCCTCGTCGCAGAGATAGCTCGTGTGCGGATAGCGGATGGCCGCCATCGCCCGCAGGGTGCGCAGGATCATGCCGCGCGGCTCGCCGGGACAGGCGGTGGTGAACACATCGACGCTGTAGGCCCGACGCGGACGCCGATGGCGCGGCGCGGCGATGGTCCAGTAGTTGAACAGCTCCAGCAGCCACACCAGCAAGGTGATCGACACCGCCACGGCCAGCAGGGCGAAGGACACGGGCTCGCCCACGTGGCGTGGCTGAAAGAACCAGGCGAGGAAGCCGGCGGCGGCGGCGAGCGCGGCGACGATGAGAATGCGAAGCTGGGTAAGCTCTCGTGGCGAAGGCGGACGAATCCGCACCGGCCGCGCCGGCCACGTCATCGCCGGCCAGGCGGGGTCGCCCGCCGCATCGTCGCCAGGCGCCATCGACGGCAACACCCTGTCAGGACGTGAATTACACGTCCGGCCGGCCGTGTTGGCCCGCGGTCGCTGTGGCACGATAGCTCCCACTTTCTCTCGATCCCCTCCCATATCCACACCGCAACAGACTAGAAAGACTCAAAGCTTGATTGTGACCTCATTCGCAGTGGGGTCAATCCCTGCACACAGTTTTTTCTCATTTCGCCATCGGCTGCGATCAGTGGCCGGTGTGTCCGAAACCGCCCTCGCCGCGGGGAGTGGGGGGCAGGTCGGCGACGAGGTTCCAGACGGTACGGGGGACGGGCTTGAGAATGATCTGTGCGATGCGCATGCCGCGGGCGATGGTGAACGGTTCGCGGCCGTGGTTGATGAGGGGGACCTTGACCTCGCCGCGGTAGTCGGCGTCGATGGTGCCCGGCGCGTTGGGCATGGAGATGCCATGCCGCGCCGCCAGCCCGGAGCGGGGTCGGACCTGGGCCTCGTACCCGACGGGCACGGCCATGGCGAACCCGCAGGGAATGAGGCGGATCTCACCAGGGGGAATGACCGTGTCGCTGGGCACGGCGGCGTGCAGGTCCATGCCGGCGGCGTGCTGGCTCTGGTAGTCGGGCAGCGGCACGTCCTCGCAGCCGGGCAGACGTTTGACGGCGACTTCGATGACCTCGGGCGCGGTAGTGGGCGTGAGCATGGCCGCATGATACCGCGGCGGTGCCGACGCATGCGTGGGGCCGGTGATGGGTGAGTCCTATGGCGAAGTGTGCAGAATGCTGTACACGAGCATGCCCGCGCCCAGGACGATGTTGGCCGCGCCCAGCAGGCCGATGGCGTTGCGAATGCTCGGCGAGACCGAGTCGAGAGGCCGATTGATCAGGCCCAGTGTGCGACGGAGATTGCGATTGCAGGTGACGATGGCAGGCGTGCGCCGACGCGAGGCCGTCGGCGGCGTTGGCCCCTTGGGCTCAGATCGTTCACCGGAATTGAGTTCGCCGGCGACTGCCGCGGCGCTGCCGGTGAGCACGCCCGCCACGGCGTCGGTGTCGGCGTCGCTGTCGGCGGCGAGGGCGGTGCTGGTGCGAAGCAGTTCCTCGGGTGAGGCGAAGTCGCCGGGCACGGCGTCGGGATCGTCGTGGCCGGCCACGTCATCGCCGGCGGGTGGGGCCTGCGTCATGGCGGCGACGGATCGTGCAACTGCAGCGGGTGCGGCCTTCGCGGCGGGGGCCTGCGTGGACAGAACCTCGTCCACGGTCTCAAACTCGCCCGCCACCGCGTCATCGGCGGCCTCGGCGAGCATCTCGTCGATCGCCTGGATCGACACATCGACGGCGTCAAGCTCGGCTGCGGCAGACGCCGCAGGCGCCGCCACGGGTTGGGCGACGGTCGTCGGCGTTTCGTCCACGGCGGCTTCGGCGCTGCGCGCGTCGTCGAGCATTTCCTGAATCTGGCTCGCCAGCGCGTCGTCGGCATCGTCGGCCATGGCGGGCGCGACGGGCTCCGCAGGCGACGACGGCATCGTCACAGCCTGGTCGGCCTGGCCGTAACCGTCGCCGCCGCCTGGCGCCGCGTCGTCCGTCTCGGCCGCGGGCGAAGCGTAACCCTGCGTCTGGGCCTGGGCGGACTCGATTGAATCGGGCATGGCGACCACGTCCGGCTCATGCTCCATGAGCTGGGCCAGCAACTCATCGAGCTGCTGCTCGATGTCCTGCTCGCGCGGCGGTGTGGTCGGTTCAGTGGAGGCCACGGTCATGTCCCAGTCGGGTGCGGCGCCGCCGGCGACGAGGCGGCCGGTGAACGCATACTGGATTTATCGTCCCATCCCGGTGATAACTGCACCCGGTCGTTGCCGAAGGGCTGCCAGGGCGTGTTGAAGTCCGAGAACAAGTCGTCGTCAGGGTCAACGCCTCGTCACCGGTTCCATTGCCCGGACCTGGGGGCGGCAGGGGACCTGGTCGCGCTGCCGCCGGAGCAGGGTCGGCATGCGACGAAGGTGCTGCGCCTGGGCGAGGGCGATGAGGTGGAGCTGTTCGACGGACAGGGTCTGGTGGGCCGGGGCACGATCGTCGCGGCGCGTCGGGATGAAGTGAGTGTGCGGACGGGTGCGGTGGTGCGGGTGGAGCCGCCGCGGCCGACGCTCGATCTGGCGGTGGCGTTGCCCAAGGGCCCGCGCGTCGAGGACATGGTGAACCAGATCGTGCAGGTGGGGGTGGATCGGCTGGTACCGCTGCGGGCAGCGCGGGCGACGGTCGAGCCGCGCGACACGCGGCTGGAGCGACTGAGGCGAGTGGCGCTGGACGCGGCGCGGCAGAGTCGGCGGGCGTGGCTGATGGCGATCGATGAGCCGGCGTCGCTGGCGCAGGTGATCGCGGGGGGGCACGATCTGCGGCTGCTCGCCGCGCCGGGCGCGGCGGCGCTGGAGCCGGGCAGGATCACTGCAGCACAGCGCGTGCTGGTGCTCGTCGGTCCCGAGGGCGGGTGGACCGAGGATGAGCTGGGCGCGGCCCGCCACGGTGGATGCCTGGCGTGGCGTCTGGGTCCGCACGTGATGCGCATCGAAACCGCCGCGGTGGCCGCCGCGGCGATCGTGCGTCATGCGGTGTCGTAAGCCACCCTCGCGCCGGGCGCATCACCCCGCGCCGCGCAGGCGGCGGGCCTGCAGGCGCTGCATGGTCATCGTGACCTGGCGCAGGCCCTTGGACAGATCGGCGGGGTTGCGCGGGTCGCGCACGCACAGCAGGCCATAGCGGAACCGACCCGGCGCCATTTCGCGCACGCTCTGCACCCGGGCCTGCCCGCTGTAAGACTTGCCCTCGTGGACGAACTGCATGGTCACGGCCTGGCCCGTGCTGTACGACTTGGCCGACAGCACCGCGCAGCCATCGACCGACACGTCCACCACCTTGCAGTCCCGCTCCTTGTTGAGCTCGACGTTGAAGTCGGTCAGTACCGTGCCCACGCGATAGCATTGGCGGCTCTCCGCCGACGCCGCCTGCCCTTCGAGGCGAAACGCGATCGCAGGCTGCGGCTGGTCGCACGCCACCAGCTCGATCCGACCCGGCTGCTGCATGAACGTGCCCTGACGCTCGAAGAACACCATCGCGTCATCGCCCGGCTGCAGCTTCACGCCCGGCTCCTCGAACGCCGCGGTGATCACCGCATCGGTGACCGCCGTCACCTTGGCCGGGTGCAGGACACGCTGACCCTTCTCCGACGGGAAACTCAGAAACATCTCGAAACCGGGGCTGAACATGATCGAGTCCTCCTCAGGCACATGCGATCGCCGCGCACCGGCGGCATCTTCTGCACTATCGACCGTTGTGGCGCTGACGTGAAGGACCGTCGCCTTGCTTTCACCGGCGGGCCTGCGGTTATCGGGTTGGCGGCCTGCTCGGCGGCATGAAATCGCCCGCCGCGGCGGGTAAGCTGGCACGCATGTCACGACCCAACCCCACCGCCGCCGCGCCCCCCGCCCCGCAGATCGCCGAGCGCGGCGCCAATGGCCAGACCCTCGACCGCCGCCTCTACATGCAACTGCTGGCCTTCACCCGCTGCAGTGAGCCCCGCCGCGTCATCGACGAGCTGGCCGCCGACAACTTCCAGGCCGCCGTCTATGCCGACGTCAACGACCCCTACGGCATCGCCATGCTCACCATGCACGACGACCCGGCGTTCTTCGTTGACGCCCTCCGACCCGTCATGCAGCGCCAGACCTTCACCGCGCTGACGCCCCGGCCCGAGCTGACCATGTTCGGCCGCACTTACTCGCTGGGCTACGAGCCCAACCTGCAGGACACGCTTTTCGATCGGCCACGACGCACCGCGCTCAACCCGGCCTGGCCCTGGGCCGTGTGGTACCCCCTCCGCCGCAGCGGCGCCTTCGCTCGCCTGGCCGACGACGAGCAACGCAAGATCCTCATGGAGCACGGCGTCATCGGCCACAGCTTCGGCGCCGCCGACCTGGGCCACGACGTCCGCCTGGCCTGCTTCGGACTCGACGCCCACGACAACGACTTCGTCGTCGGACTCATGGGCAAGGAGTTGGCCCCCCTGTCCGTCCTCGTCCAGACCATGCGCAAGACCACGCAGACCTCGATGTACATCGAGCGGCTGGGCCCGTTCTTCGTCGGCAGGAAGGTGTGGCAGTCGGCCGCGTGACCGCCGCGCTACGCGGGACGGGGCTGTTGCTGGCTGAGGCAGTGGAACGACCCCAGGCCGACGACCAGGTGCTCGGCGCGCAGGCCGATGATCGTGTGGTCGGGCATGGCCGCTTCGAGCGTGCGCAGCGCCGCGTCGTCGGTGGGTTGTCCGAAGACGGGGACGAGCACGGCATCGTTGGCGATGAGGAAGTTGGCGTAGCTGGCGGGGATGGGGTTGACGCCGCCGGGCCCGAAGCGGTCGGGAGGAAAGTCATAGAGGATGGGGTCGGGCGCGGGCAGGGGAGTCAACTGCAGCGGCTTGCCGTCCTGGTCGCGGGCCGACTGCAGCGCCTGCCAGTTGCGTTCGAGCATGTCGTGGTCGGGTCCTCCCGAAGCGCGCGTGGCGACGACGTGATCGGGGGTGACAAAGCGGGCGATGTCGTCGATGTGGCCGTCGGTGTCGTCGCCGACGATGCCGCCGGGCAGCCAGATGACGTGGTGCGTGCCCAGGGCGGCGTGAATCTCGGCGACGATCTGATCCTGCGTCAGGTGCGGATTGCGATTGGGGTTGAGCAGGCACTGGGCGGTGGTCATGACGGTCCCGGCGCCGTTGACCTCGATCGAGCCGCCCTCGAGCACCAGCGTGTGGTCGAACAGAGGCACGCCCAGCGCGCGGGCGATGTGTTGGGGGACCTGGTCGTCGAGCGAGCGGTCCTCGTACTTGCCGCCCCAGCCGTTGAAGACGAAGTCGTGCGCGGCCAGGGCACCCTCGCGCACGACGAAGATCGGGCCGAAGTCGCGGATCCACGAATCGACGGTGGAAATGCCCAGCTCGTCGGTCGTGCGCACGCGCACGTGCCGGGCCAGTGCAGCGGCGAAGGCGTCCCACTGAGCCTGGGCCTGTTCGAGGCAGTTGGGCCACGTCTCCGGGTTGTGCGGGCGCACGAGCCACACCGCGTCCAGCGGCTCCCACTCCGCGGGCATGCGATAGCCAGGCTGGGCGGCGGCGGTCGTCATGCGGGGTCCACGTAGCGCTTGACGATGTCCTGGTAGGCGTCGATGCGACGGTCGCGGAAGAAGGGCCAGCCCTGGCGGATCTGGTCGATGCGGGACAGGTCGCAATCGACGACGAGGACCTGCTCCTGGTCCTGCGACGCCTCGGCGAGGATGACGCCGCCGGGGTCGGCGACGAAGCTGCCGCCCCAGAAGGTCAGGTCCTCCTCGACACCGATGCGGTTGATGGCCGCGACGAACACGCCGTTGGCGATGGCGTGGGCACGCTGAATGGTGTGCCACGCCTCGCGCTGCTGTTTGCGGTCGAAGTCGGTCTCGCCGTGATACCAGCCGATGGCGGTGGGATAGAACAGCACCTGCGCCCCGCGCAGCGCCGTCAGCCGCGCCGCCTCGGGATACCACTGGTCCCAGCACACGAGCATGCCCGTCTGCGCGACCGGCGTCTGCTGCACTTGCCACCCGGCGTCCTCGCCGCTTCCGGGGGGATCGCCGGGCGTGAAGTAGTACTTCTCGAAGAAGCGCGGATCGTCGGGGATGTGCATCTTGCGATACTTGCCGATGATCGTCCCGTCGGGGGCGATCATGATCGACGTGTTGTGGTACAGGCCCGGGGCGCGCTTCTCGAACAGCGAGGCGGTGAGCGTGATCTTGAGCTCCTTCGCCAGGTCGCACAGCCGCTGCGACGTGGGGCCGGGGATCGGCTCAGCCAGGGCGAAGCGCGACTCGTCCTCCACCTGACAGAAGTAGGTCGAGGCGAACAGTTCCTGCGTGGCGACGATCTGCGCGCCCCGGCCCGCCGCCTGGCGGATCATGTCGAGGCACCGGGCGATGTTCGACGCCTTGTCCGCCGTGCAGGCGTGCTGGATCAGGCCGAGCTTGACGTGGGAGGATCGCGTCATGAGCGTGATGGTAGTGGTTAGGGGTTTCGGTCGTGGCCCAGCTTGACGATGATCTGAAAGTGCTCGGCGGACACGGGCTGGATGGACAGGCGCTGGCCGCGCTTGAGCACGAGCAGGTCGGCCAGGCGCCGGTCGCCGCGCAGCGCGTCGAGGCCGACGACGTGGCGAAACTTCTGCACGAACGCCAGATCGACGACGACCCAGGGGTTGGCGTCCTTGGTGGCCTTGGGGTCGTGATAGGCGTCTTTTTTATCGAGGGCGCTGGCGTCGGGATAGGCGGCCTTGACGATCTTCGCGACGCCGGCGACCCCCGCCGGATCGGTGCTGGAGTGGTAGAACAGCACCAGGTCGCCGATGCGGCAGGTGTCGCGGAGATAGTTGCGCGCCTGGTAGTTGCGCACGCCCGCCCACGCCGTGACGCCGTCGCGCTGCAGATCGTCGATCGAATAAACGTCCGGCTCGCTTTTGAACAGCCAGTGGTTTCTGAGCATGGGACGCATCTTACGCGGTCGAGCGGGTCGGGCAAGATGTAGCGGCTGTGCGGTCCGGGGCACGGGGCCGGGCGGAGAAAAGCATTTGTGGAATGGCATCTTCTCTAAAGCCGCGACCTCGCTACCGATAGGGGCAAGGGCGTCAACGTGCATGCGTGCTCGTGCGTTGGCCACACAGGCATGAAGGGGAGGCCGTGTGATGTGTCAAACTGTTCCGTGGCGAATTCTGCTGGTCGAAGACAGCCGCACGCACCAGTACCTGTTGGTCGAGGCGCTCAAGCGTGCGGGGCACGACCTCGCGATCCACATTGCCGAGAACGGGGCGGACATGCTTGACGCGCTGCGCCAGCAGACCGTGGACTGCGTGGTGCTGGACTACGAGCTGCCCGACGGCACCGCCGCACAATGGCTGCAGAGCGCCGCGCCGCTGCTGCAGGACTGCCCCGCCGTGGTGGTCTCCAGCAGCGACGACCAGCACGTGGTCATATCCACCATCCGCAACGGGGGCGTTGATTTTCTGCCCAAGCACGAGGCGATCGACGGGCAGGCGCTGTGGATGCGCGTGCAGCAGGCGATCCAGCGCACCCGCCGCAGTCGCCGCGAGCGCCGCCGCGTCGAACGGCGGGCGCGGCACCTGGCCCGCCTCGCCGAGACCGATGCGCTCACGGGGCTGAGCAATCGTCACCACCTGGACCGCTGCTTCGACGAGGGGTACTGGCGCGACGACCGGCGTCAGCACGTGGGCTGCGCGATGATCGACGTGGATCACTTCAAGCGGATCAACGACACGCACGGTCACGTCGCCGGGGACGTGGTGCTTCGCGCCGTGGCGCAGGCGATACGGCGTCACGCCGGTCGCGGCGTGGCGGCGCGGTGGGGCGGCGAGGAGTTCGTGGTGATTCGCTGGGTGTCCGGCGTGGACGAGATGCTGCAGTGGGCCCAGTGCCTTCGGCAGCGCGTCGCCGACATGCGGATCGCCCTGGGCGAGGCGCATGTGAGCGTGACGATCAGCGTGGGCGCGGGTGTGTGGCCGACGCAGACGTTCGGGCCTGACGCGCTCGAGGAGGCGGACGAGGCGCTGCTGCAGGCCAAGCGCGAGGGTCGCAATCGCGTCGTGGAAGTCCGGCAGACGGCGGGCAGCCACGTGCAGCGGTGCGCCGCGTGAATGACGGGGCGAGCCCCGACGGAACAGAACCCGCAAGGGAACCTGGCGTGACAGTGAACCGGACGGGGAGCCGGCGCGGCGTTCGCGCTGCAACCGGTCCGGCAGGGAGAGGCAATATGCCGACACGCAACTTCGTCAATCGTCGCCGCGAGATGCGGGTGGACGCCATCAGGCGTGAGCCGGTGTTCTGGCGCCGTAGCGAGCGTGACGTGGAGCACTCGCCCGCGGTGGCGGTGAACTGGTCGAGCCGGGGGATCGGGTTCGTCGCTCCCGCCGCCGCCGCGCCGCACGCCGGCCAGAGCATCGACGTGTGGAACGACGAGGGCCGCCGCCTCGGCCGCTACCGCGTGATGCGCGTCCATCCTCAGCGCGACGGCACGGTCGAGGCCGGGTGCGCACGTGATCACCCGCCCGCGGCGACCTCGACCGACACCGTCCATCGCTCACTGCAACGAATGGCGGCCTGACCGCCTCGACTCGCGGGAGACCGACCCATGCCAGCGACCATGACATGCACACCCCCGCTCCGACCCGAGCACCGCGCCGAGCCGCGCGTGGTCTGCCTGGGCGGGCGCATGCGCTGGCGATGCCGCGAAGGCGGGCCGACCTGGCTGGGCTGGACCCGCGACCGCTCGCCATCGGGACTGGCGTTTCTCACCGAGTACGCCGGCCTGCCGCGCCTCGGAACCGACCTGCTCATCCGCGCCGGGCGCCGACACTGGCTGGGGCCTTGTCGGGTCGTCCGCGTCCGGCCGCTGTCGCCGCGCCTGGCGCTGATCGCCTGTCGCCGGCCATGTCCTCGCCCCCGTGTCACTGTGACCTGAACTTTGACCATGAACCTTGTCAAGGAGCCGTGCCATGATTTGCACTCTCGCCACCAACCGTCGTCGTGAACCGCGTTACTACTACTACAGCGGCGTCCGCATCAAGTGGCGCCCCGATCAGCTCGGCATGCGGCCGCGCCGAGCCTGGGTCCACAACATCTCCAACACCGGCATCGCCCTGCTCATCCCCAAGCCCTACGTGCCCAACCTCGGCGACGGAGTCGAGCTGTGGTCGCCCAGCCAGACCACCGAACACTTCCAGGTCGTGCGCGTCGAGCACTCGGCGGAGGAGCTGGCCGTCGTCGGATGCCGCAGTGACGCCGGCGCCCGCCGCAGTGCTCCGCCGCTACCGCACCGGCCCGCGCCGCAGCAGATCGAGCGCCCGCCGCGCGTCGTGGGCATCGCCCTGTTCCCGTCGATGCGCCCGACGCAGCGCCCCGTCGCGATCGCCTGACTGGCGACGCACCGTCATGCGCTGACCTGTGACTTGCGATAGGCGCTGGGGGTGGTCTGCATGTACTGGCGGAAGACACGGCTGAATTGACGGGGGTCGGAGAAGCCTGCGGCTGTGCCCACGCGTTCCATGGGCCAGTGGGTGGTGCGCAGCAGCAGGCCGGCGCGTTCGATGCGCTGGCGTTGCACCTCGTCGTAGATGGTGCGGCCGGTGGCGTTCTTGAAGCGCTTTTCGATGTAGCGTCGCGACAGGGGCAGGCCGCGCAGCAGGTCGTCGATCTGCAGCGGCTGCCCGACGCGGCTGGCGATCAACTGCATGACCGCGCGCACGTCCGAAGGCAGGCTCGACGACGCCTGGTTGTCGTGCCGCGAGATGATGCCCATGGGCGGCACGAGCAGGGTGGCGGGGACCTGCTCGCCGAGCATGAGACGTTCGAGCGTCTCGGCGGCGCGGAAGCCCGTCATGCCGTGCTCGATGCTGGAGAACGGCGGATGGACGGACTCGCAATAGTCGAGCTGGTTGTCCACGCCCAGGAGAAACAGATCGCGTCCGAGGTCGATACCGCAGTCGCGGGCGATGCGATGGACGTAGAAGGCCATGACGTCGGTGGAGCAGAGGAGTCCTGCGGGTCTGGGGAGTTGGAGGAGCCAGCGTCCGAGGTCGGTGTGGCGTGCCTGGGCGGAGGTGGGCTCGGGCAGGCCGGCGTTGAGAAACTCGCTGTAGTTGTGGCCGCAGCCCATTTCCTTGAGGCGGAAGCAGAACCCGCGCCTGCGCAGCTCGACGAACAGCAGGTCGTCCTGGCCGACGTAGGCGTAGTGGGTGCAACCGCAGGCCAGCAGATGGTCGGCGGCGAGCTGGCCGATCATCTCGTCGTGGGCCAGCACGCTGGGCAGGGCGGTGACGCGGGTGGCGGCGCTGATGTTGACCGCGGGCAGATTCAGACGGCAAGCGGTGTCCACGACGTGGGGGTCGGTCAACTTTCCCACGATGCCCTCGATGCCGCTATCAGCGAAGCGCTGGACGTTGGCGGCCAGGGGCAGGGCGCGGTCGAGGATCCAGTTGCGGTAGAGGCGCGAATACTCAAGAATCCCTAGGAAAATCTTGTGATGGAACTCGATATTGTCGAGCAGGATTCCGACCCGTCGAGGCTGTGTCAGGGTATGCATGCGCCATCTCGGCAGGACGGTTTTTGGTAAGAACTCGCCGTATTATGCCCTAGCTGCGCCGGTTTTCCAAACTATATTTGAACCTGTCAGAGCGTCGTGCGCCAGGGGCTCTTCGACAAGCGTGCGGGGCGCCGCCGGGCCGCACGAGACATGTCGCTGGAAGGCAGGTCAGCCGTCATGCAACGCACCAGGCCTCAACACGGTTTTACCCTCATCGAACTGCTGGTGGTCATCAGCATCATCGCCCTGTTGATTGCGATGCTGTTGCCGGCGTTGGCCACCGCCCGCCGCGCCGCCAACGCCGTGCTCTGCCTGTCCAACCAACGCCAGCTCGGCACCGCCATCGGCATCTACGCCAACGGCAACAGGGAAACCATCCTCCCCACCTTCGTCTGGGGCGACGGCACGAACGATCCCGTCGTCGGCTCACCCATCAAAGACAGTTGGGGCATGCTCCTCATCCGCGACGGCATGGTCCCCCCTCAGGACATCACCGCCAACGCCACCGTCCGCAACCGCAACAACGTGCTGGCCTGCCCCGACACCCCCAACGTCTGCATGGACACCAATGTGCCCGGGCAGACCAAGAACACCGCCGCCACCGACGGCTACGACCGACGCATCTCCCACTTCATTCGGCCGGGCATGATGGTGGACTACGGCTACGGCATCAACGGCGCAACCTACGCCCTGCCCCCCGCCGCCGGCGGCGTGCCCGCAGGTCACTCCTACTACGACCTGCCCTCGACCTCCATCGCCGGCTATCCCGTGTTCGCCTGCGTCAAACCCAAGCGCTTCAGCGACATCCGCAGCACGTCGAAGATGGTCATCCTCTTCGACGGATTCTCGTGGAACCCGCACGCCAATCCGCTGCGCCTCTCGGGCCTGCGGCACGGCACGGTCAACTCGACCGCGTCGGTCTTCAGCACCGGCTCGACCAACCTGCTCTACCTCGACGGCCACGCCGCCGCCGCCCCGCGCATCGAACTGCCCGCCACCACCAATCAGTGGATCGAGAGCCTTTCGCAGTCGCGCAACCCCAACTACCACTGGAACGCCAAGCACCAGAAGTGAACCACGGTCGTCCATTCCTCGCACCCATCACACCAGGAGGTCGAAGCATGATTAACAGCCGATCCCACCGTTTGGCCATCGTCGCGGCGTCTGCGAGCCTGGCCGTGCTTGTCGCGGGGCACACCCCGGCGACGGCGGCGATTGCCCCGTACACCGCCGACGCGAACACGCTGCACTTGTACCACTTCGACGAGGCCCCCGGCGACGCCGACCCCGGTAACCCCATCGCCGACTTCGGCTTCGCCACCGCCGTGCCTCTGACCAACACCGGCGGGCCCGATGGCCGCGACAACAACCTCGCCAACGGCGGCGGATACGGCGCCACCGCCTACACCGGCTTCGGCAGCGCGTTCGACATTCTCAAGTCCGGCACCGGCAACTACCTCAACACCAACTCGCCCACCGGCGGCGGCGTACGCACCGCCGGCGCCGTCACCCAGGCCACGCTCCAGGGCGCCAATGGCGCGTTCACCTATGAGGCCCTGATCAGCACCGCCAACCTCAACGACACGCAGGTCATCATCTCCCACGACGGCAACATGGCGGGCAACTCCGCCGGCAGCACCTCCCGAGGCTTCATGCTGCGAATCATCAGCGGCCAACTAGCTTTCTTCCGTGAGCCAGGCGTGGGCGGGAGCGACTCGGTAGCCATCCCCGTGACCGGCGACCACGCCTTCGTCGCCAACGAATGGTTCCACGTCGCCGTGACTTACACCGGCGCGGAGGGCGCGGCGAACAACTTCACCTTCTACTGGACGCGTCTGGACTCGGGCGCCGCGCAGGCCAACGCGATCGGCTCGGCGACGCTCGCCGCCGACTTCGGCACCGGGTCCGACGGCAACTGGCTGGGCGTGGGCACCGGCACGCGCGGCGAGTTCCGCGATCAACTCAAGGGCCTCGTCGATGAGGTGCGCATCAGTGACATCGCGCGCACTGCCGACGGCTTCTACTTCCAGATTCCCGAGCCGGCGTCAGCCCTGGGCCTGGCCCTCGTGGGCGGAGTGCTGGCGCTGGGCCGACGACGTGGATCGTGACCTCCTCGCGGCGGCCCCACGCATGCCGATGGGGCCGCCGCACTTTTTTCCCGGAGACGCCTCATGAAGTGGTCGGCCTGCATTGTCCTGGCCGCGCTGGGCCTGATCGCCTCGGCACGGGCCCAGCCCGCGTCGGCTGCGCCACGTGCCGTGCTTGTCGCCGACACCGTCGTCGATCCCGCCGCGTGGACCTTTCCCAACGGCAACTGGGGCACCACCGTCAACGGCCAGACGTTCCAGCAGGAAGCGGTCATCTCGCACCGCGGCCATCAGTATGCGGCCTACTTCGCGGACGGCGGCGTGCTGTCCATCGCGCGACGACAGTTGCCCGCCGGCGAGTGGCAAGTGATCCGCTTCGACGACTACAAGGCCCGCGACCACCGCGACGCCCACAACGTCGCATCCATGGGCCTGTGCGCCGGCGACGGCACGATTCACCTGGCCTTCGACCATCACAACGACACGATGCACTACCGCCGCTCCGTCGCGCAGCTGGCGTCCGAACCGCAGTCGTTCGAGTGGCGCGCCGAGCACTTCGGACCCGTGACCAGCAGCCTCGAAGCCGGCAAGCCGATCTCGAACGTGACCTACCCGCAGTTTTTCAGCACGCCTCGCCAGACGCTGCAGTTGGTCTATCGCACGGGCAGTTCGGGCGACGGCGACTGGCATCTGATGGAGTACGACCCGCGCCCCGGCGCGTGGACGACCGTCGGCACGCTCCTGTCGCGCCGCGGTCAGTACCAGACCAGTCCGTCGCGCTGCGGCTATCCGAACCCGCCGCGCTACGACTCGAAGGGCCGGCTGCACTTGACCTGGTGCTGGCGCGAGCGCCCCGCCAACGCGCCGTTTGATCTGCGCACGAATCACGACCTGCTCTATGCCGCCAGCGACGACCTGGGCCGCACGTGGCGCGCCGGCGACGGCGCGCCGATCGCCGATCTGCGCGGCGGCGGCGACGTCCCGGCGTCGATCGGCATCGACTCGCCCGGCATCGTCGCCGTCCCCACACGCTGGCTCTGGGGACAGATGAACACCACCACGCAGTTCATCGATCATCACGACCGCGTCCACGTCATCCACTGGCAACACGATCAGGACGCGGCGCAGGGCAGCAAAGACCTCAACACGTGGCGGTACGACCACTACTGGCGCGACGCCGAGGGCAAGTGGCACACCAACCGCCTGCCGTTCCACGGCCGAAAGCCGCAGATCGTGCTCGATCCCACGGGCCGCGCCCTCGTCGTCTTCACCAGGGGCGACAACGCCAACTACCACAACCAGGAACCCGGCGGCAGGCTCACTGTCGCGGTCGCCAGCGAAGCCTCCGGCTGGACCGACTGGCAGGAGGTCTTCACCACCGACCGCGTGTCCATCGGCGAACCGCTGCTCGATCACCCGCGCTGGGCCAGCGACCAGACGCTGTCGATCTACCTTCAGGACAAGCCCGACCAACCCGGCCAGCCCAGCGCCCTGCGCGTGATCGATCTGTCCATATCCGCCGCAGCCGCGCGGTAGTCCCTATGCGAACACCATCATGAAGCAGCTCTCGCCTCCTGACGTCTGTCTCCGCGCCGCGATCGCCGTTGCCGTTATGGCGGTCGGCGCCCCGCTGGCCACGGCGCAAACTGCCGACGACAGTCGCTACGTGCCCGAAGGCTACGTCAAGGTCTTCGCCGACGAGATGGACGGCCGCGACCTGAACACGTCTCGGTGGTGGACGCGATACACCTACGAGGACGGCATGCTCGACACGCTCAATGACGAGCGGCAGCGATACCGGGAGAGCAACAACCACGTCGTGCGCGACGGCATGCTGCAGTTGACCGCCCGTCTCGCGGCCGAACCTCAGCCGCCGCGATTCCTTTACGAGTCGGGCATGATCCGCTCCAAGCTCACGTTCAAGTACGGCTACTTCGAGACGCGCGTCCGCATGCCCGCCGGCCGGGGCGTCTGGCCGGCGTTCTGGCTCAACAGCGACAGCGACGCCGACGGTAAGGCGGCCTGGCCACCCGAAATCGACATCTTCGAGTTCGTCAACAACGGCAAGGAGGACACCGACCGCATGCTGCACATGGGCGTGGTCGTGAAAAAGCACAGGAACGAGGGCCCCAACCCCTGGGGCGGCCGCATCCTGCAGAAGCACGACGCCGTCAGGCCTCGCGGCGCCCCCGGCAGCCTGGGCGGTGCGATCTATCACGCGCCCCATCCCATCCCAGACGACTTCCACACCATCGCCTGCCTCTGGGACACCGACGACACCGTCAGCATCGTCGTTGACGGCGAGTTGATGGTGAAGTTCGATTACAAGTGGGTGTACCAGGACGGCCGCGACGCGCCCTACGCGCACGTGCTGCTGAACCTGGGGATCGGCGGCGGTTGGGCCGGCCGTCATGGCATCGACGACCACGCGATGCCCCTGGCGCTGGCGATCGACTACGTCCGCGTCTATCAGAAGGCCGGGCACAAGCGCGTCGGACGCAGCACGATCGGGCGCGATCTGCTCGCTCGCACCTCCGGTCCCACGCCGTTTCCCGACCCCCAGGACGACCTCGCCTGGCCGGGCCACGGACCCGTCCGCGTCTTCCCCTGGATGGTGGACAACCGTGCTTTCTTCTGGTCGCGGCGCGAGCAGGATCAGCGCGCCATCGTCGTCATCGGCGATTCACTGGCGGGCAACTGGAAGCCCGCCTCGCTCATGAGCGCATTTCCCAATGCCAGGGTCGCCAACCGAGGCATCGGCGGCGATGTCAGCCGCGGCGTGCTGTTCCGCCTCAAGGAAGATGCGCTGGATCTCAACCCGGCCAGGCTCGTGCTGATGATCGGGACCAACGATCTCAGCGCCCACGCCGCACCCGAGGTGGTGGCGGGGAACATCGCGGCGATCGTCGAGCAGGCGCGACGGTATCACGCCGATCTGCCGATCGTGTTGTGCACGCTGCCGCCGCGCCACTCGCCCAAGGCCCCGACGCGCCCCGGCGCGGTCGAGGACCTCAACGCGCGCATCCGTCGTCTGGCCGACGCGCTGCCGAACGTCGCGCTCGTGGACGTGCATGCGGCCCTGGCCGACCCCGGGGGCCAGCCCGTGCCGGAATATTTCGAGGCCGACCTGCTGCACCTGAGCCCCGCGGGATACGAGCAGTGGGCGCGGCTGCTCGAAGCCGTGCGATGACGCCCCGGCGGGTCACGAGACGCTGCAGTGAGCCATCAGGCCGGGGGCGGGGAGCGTGGTTTGTCCCATGAGGTGCTCGTCGATCGCGCGGGCGGCGCCGCGGCCTTCGGCGATGGCCCAGACGATCAGCGACGCGCCGCGGCGCATGTCGCCGCAGGCGAACACCCCCGGAAGACTTGTGGCGAAGTCGCCGTAGCGGGCGGCGACGTTATTACGGGGGGCGGTCTTGAGGCCGAGCTTCTCGATGATGGGCGGCTCGGGCCCGTCGAACCCGATGGCCAGCAGGATGAGGTCGGCGGGAAGGTCGCGTTGCGAGCCGGGGACGACGCGGCTGCGGCCGCCGCGCCATTCGAGCGAGCTGACGCGCAGGGCCTGGACGCGGCCCGTGCCGTCGTCGATGAACGCCTCGGGCACGATGCCATAGAGGCGGGGGTCGTCGCCGAAGCGCGCGGCGGCCTCGGCGTGGCCGTAATCGACGTAGAACGTGCCGGGCGGTCCGGGCCAGGGATGGTCCTCGTCGCGGTGGTCGGGCTCGCGTTGTCGGCGGGTGATGTTGGCGATCGAGCTGCACCCGTGGCGCAGCGCGGTGGCGATGCAGTCGGTGCCGGTGTCGCCGCCGCCGATGACGATCACGCGTTTGTCGCGGGCGTTGATGTAGTGTCCGTCGGCGAGGTCGCTGCGGAGCAGGGACTGGGTGTGACGGGTGAGGAAGTCCATGGCCAGGTGGATGCCGTGGAGGTTTCGGCCGGGGATGCTCAGGTCGCGGGCGTGGAGGGCGCCGCAGGCCAGGAGCACGGCGTCGAACGTCTCGACGAGCTGGCGCGGATCGATATCGACGCCGACGTTGCAGTTGGCCTTGAATGTGACGCCCGAGTCCGCCAGCAGATCGATGCGGCGCTGGACGATGTCCTTGCCCAGCTTCATGGCCGGCACGCCGTACATGAGCAGTCCGCCGATGCGGTCGTCGCGCTCGAAGACGGTGACGCGGTGTCCGGCCTTGTTGAGCTGGTCGGCCGCCGCCAGCCCCGCTGGGCCGCTGCCGACCACTGCAACACGCTTGCCCGTGCGACTTGCGGGGGCGGGAATCGTCGGCCGCACCCAGCCCTCCTCGAACGCCTTGTCGATGATGGCGCACTCGATCGACTTGATCGCCACCGGCGGCTCGTTGATGCCCAGCACGCACGCCGACTCGCACGGCGCGGGGCAGATCCGCCCCGTGAACTCGGGGAAGTTGTTGGTCTTGATCAGGCGCTCGTACGCCTCGCGCCACCGCCCGTGGAAAATCAGATCGGTCCACTCGGGGATGAGGTTGTCGATCGGGCATCCCGGGTCGGCCTGGCAGAACGGCGTGCCGCAGTCCATGCAGCGAGCGCCCTGCGACTTGAGGATGCTCTCATCCTGGCGCGCGTAGATCTCGTAGTAGTCGTTAAGGCGCACCAGCGGCGGGCGCGACGGCATCGCCTTGCGGGGGTATTCGAGAAATCCTGTGGGCTTGCCCATAGCGCACCATCATCTATACGGTTAGGCACACCCCGGAAGCGGCCGCAGGCGGCGCGGCTAAACGAAAACAACCTCACCCATGCGCCGCGTCTTCGACGCCTTCGGCGGCCATGCGCTTCTGCTGATCGAGCACCTTGCGGTAGTCGATGGGCATGACCTTGACAAACTGCGGACGCAGGATGTCCCAGTCGGCGAGCACGCGTGCCGCGACGGTCGAGCCGGTGTAACGCAGGTGCAGGTCGATGAGCTCGCGCACCTCGGCGGCGTCGTCGTCGGTGTCGATCTTTTCGAGATCGACCATGCCGAGGTTGCATCGGCTGAGGAAGTCGCCCTCGCGGTCCCAGACGTAGGCGATGCCGCCGCTCATGCCCGCGGCGAAGTTGCGCCCGGTGGGCCCGAGGATCACGACGCGGCCGCCGGTCATGTATTCGCAGCCGTGGTCGCCGACGCCTTCGATGACGGCGTGGGCGCCCGAGTTCCGCACGCAGAAGCGTTCGGCGGCGATGCCGCGGAAGAACGCCTGCCCGGCGGTCGCGCCGTACAGCGCGACGTTGCCGATGAGGATGTTCTCCTCGGGCGCGAACTTCGACTGCTTGGGCGGATAGACGATGACCTTGCCGCCGGAGAGGCCCTTGGCGACGTAGTCGTTGGCGTCGCCCTCGAGTTCGAGCGTGACGCCCCACGTGGCCCAGGCGCCCAGGCTTTGGCCGGCGTGACCGTGCAGCTTCACGTGGACGCAATCGTCGGGCAGGCCCTTCTCGCCGTGCGACTTGCTCACCTCGTGGCTGAGCATCGTGCCCACTGCGCGGTCGGTGTTGACGACGGGCAGGTCGATCTTCACCGGCTGACGCGCCTGCAGCGCGGGCTTGGCCAGCTCGATGAGCCGGCGATCGAGCACGGCGTCGATGCCGTGGTCCTGCGCGATGGTGCAGCGTACCTGCACCTCGGGCCGCGGCTTCTTCGCCGGGGTGAGGATCGGCGACAGGTCCAGCCCGTCGCTCTTCCAGTGCTTGATGGCGTCGTCCATCGCCAGCACATCGACGCGGCCGATCGCTTCGTCGAGCGTGCGGAAGCCGAGCTTGGCCATGAGCTGGCGCGCCTCCTCGGCGACCATGAAGAGGTAGTTGATCACGTGCTCGGGCTGCCCGGTGAACTTCTTGCGCAGCACCGGGTCCTGCGTGGCCACGCCCACGGGACAGGTGTTGAGGTGGCACTTGCGCATCATGATGCAGCCGACGGTGATCAGCGGCGCGGTCGAGAAGCCGTACTCCTCGGCGCCGAGCAGGGCGGCGATCATCATGTCGCGCCCGGTGCGCAGCCCGCCGTCGGTTTCGAGGCGGACGCGCGAGCGCAGGTCGTTGAGCACCAGCGTCTGGTGCGTCTCGGCGATGCCCAGCTCCCAGGGCAGGCCGGCGTGCTTGATGCTCGTCAGGGGCGACGCGCCCGTGCCGCCCTCGGTGCCGCTGATGAGGATGTGGTCGGCATGGGCCTTGGCGACGCCGGAGGCGACCGTGCCCACGCCCACTTCGCTCACGAGCTTGACGCTGATGGACGCGCTGGGGTTGCTGTTTTTCAGGTCGAAGATGAGCTGGGCCAGGTCCTCGATGGAGTAAATGTCGTGGTGGGGCGGTGGGCTGATGAGTCCGACGCCCGGCGTCGAATAGCGGATGGTGGCGATGTAGTTGTCCACCTTGTGGCCGGGGAGTTGACCGCCCTCGCCGGGCTTGGCGCCCTGGGCGATCTTGATCTGGAGTCGGTCGGCGTTGGTGAGGTACCACGAGGTGACGCCGAAGCGGCCGGAGGCGATCTGCTTGATGCCCGAGCGGCGGAAGTCGCCGTTGGCGTCGGGGGTAAAGCGGACGGGGTCTTCGCCGCCCTCGCCGCTGTTGCTGTAGCCGCCAATGCGATTCATGGCGATGGCGAGCGTCTCGTGGGCCTCGCGTGACAGTGAGCCCAGGGACATGGCGCCGGTGCGGAAGCGTTTGACGATGTCCTTGGCGGGCTCGACCTCGTCGAGGGGGACGGGCTTGCGATCGGTGCTGT
The DNA here is from genome assembly GCA_964518335.1 of uncultured Phycisphaeraceae bacterium. Taxonomy (GTDB): domain Bacteria; phylum Planctomycetota; class Phycisphaerae; order Phycisphaerales; family Phycisphaeraceae; genus CAZFDT01. Next base: position 67,050 of record CAZFDT010000008.1, on the reverse strand, counting down.
CGTCGGCGAACTTGAACTTCATCAGTCCGCGCAGGGTGCAGCGGTTGCGGTTGTCCTCGTTGACGAGGCGGGCGAACTGCTCGTAGGCGCCGCGACTGTTGGTGCGGGCGGCGACCTGGAGGGTGGCGATGGTCTCGGGGTTGATGGCGTGCTTTTCGCCGTCGGCGCGCCAGTGGTACTCGCCGTGGTTGGGCAGGACGGGCAGGCGCATAGTCTGGCGCTCGGGGAATCCCAGGGCGTGTCGGCGTCGGGCCTCCTTGGCGATGACGTCGAACCCGATGCCCTCGATGCGCGACGCGGTGCCGGCGAAGCAGCGGTTGACCACGTCGCTGTTGAGGCCGACGGCCTCGAAGATCTGGGCGCCCTTGTAGGACGCGAGCGTCGAGATGCCCATCTTGGACATGACCTTGAGGATGCCCTTGCCGATGGACTTGCTGAAGTTCTCGACGATTTTGTCGTAGCTGAAGGAGCTGTCGATGACGCCGTCGCGTCGCAGCTGCCACATGGCCTCGTAGGCGAGGTAGGGGTTGATGGCGTCGGCGCCGTAGCCGACGAGGACGCAGAAGTGGTGGACTTCGCGGGCCTCGCCGGTTTCGAGGACCAGGCCGATCTTGGTGCGGCTCTGGGTGCGCACGAGGTGGTGATGCACCGCGCCGCAGGCCAGAAGCGAGGAGATCGGCACGCGGTCGGGCCCGACGGCGCGGTCGCTGAGGATGACGATCTGATAGCCCTCCTCGATCGCTGCCGTGGCGTCGGCGCAGATGCGGTCCAGGGCCTCGACGAGGCCCTGGCCGGCGGCGTCGGCGCTGGCGGCCTTGGGCCGGGTGATGTCGATCACTCGGCTGCGCCAGCCGCGGTGGCTCATCGCCTTGAGCGACGCAAGCTGTTCGTTGGTGAGGATCGGCTCGTCCAGGTGCAGGCGGTGGCACTGCCCGGGACGGGTGTCCAGCAGGTTGCCCTCCGGGCCGATGGTGCTCTCCAAGCTCATGATGATCTCCTCGCGGATCGAGTCGATCGGCGGGTTGGTCACCTGGGCGAAGAGCTGCTTGAAGTAGTCGTAGAGCAGTCGCGGCTTGTCGCTGAGCACGGGGATGGGGGCGTCGTTGCCCATCGACCCGACGGCCTCCTTGCCGTCGCGCGCCATGGGCAAGAGCAGCATGTTGACGTGCTCGGTGGTGTACCCGAACGCCTGCAGCAGGGGCAGCAGACTCGGCTCGGGGACGCGCGGCGCGTCCGTCGCCGCCGGCACGTCGCCCAGCGCCATGCGCTGCTCGCCCAGCCACTGCCCGTAGGGGCGCCGGCCGGCGACCTCGGCCTTGAGCTCGTCGTCGGGAATGATCCGGCCCTTCTCGAAATCGACGAGGAACATGCGCCCGGGTTGCAGGCGGCCCTTGCTCTTGACCTTCTCCGGCGGCACGTCCACCACGCCCACCTCGCTGGCCATGATCACCAGATCGTCGTCGGTCACGTAGTACCGGCTGGGGCGCAGCCCGTTGCGGTCCAGGCACGCGCCGATGTACTTGCCGTCGGTGAACGAGATCGACGCCGGGCCGTCCCACGGCTCCATCAGGTTGCTGTGGAACTCGTAGAACGCGCGCTTCGACTGCGGCATCGACTCGTGATTCTCCCACGCCTCGGGGATCATCATCATCGCCGCCTCGGGCAGGCTGCGCCCCGCCATCATGAGCAGCTCCAGGGCGTTGTCGAAGCTGCCCGAGTCGCTGGTGTCGGGCTCCATGATGGGGAAGAGCTTGGCCAGGTCGTCGCCGAAGAGTTCGCTGGTCATGACGCCCTGGCGCGCGGTCATCCAGTTGATGTTGCCGCGGACGGTGTTGATCTCGCCGTTGTGGCTCATGAAGCGCATGGGCTGGGCGCGGTCCCACGACGGGAAGGTGTTGGTGCTGAAGCGCGAGTGGACCATCGCCAGGTGCGACACGTAGGCCTTGTCGCGCAGGTCGGGGAAGTACTTGATCACCTGGCCGCTGGTGAGCTGGCCCTTGTAGATGATGACTTTCGTGGACAGCGAGCAGAAGTAGAGGTACTTCCGCTGGGTGAGCGTCCTGGCGGCGCGCAGCTCGTGGCTGGCGCGCTTGCGGATGAGGTAGAGCTGGCGCTCGAACGGGTCGCCCGCGGCAGTATGCTCTCCCCGCCCGATGAAGAGCATCTCCATGGCCGGCTCGGTGAGTCGTGCGGTGGGTCCGACGTCGGCGCCGTCGGGATCGACGGGCAGACGGCGCCAGCCCAGCAGCGTCTGCCCCTGCTCCTGGGCGATGCGCGCGATGACGCGCTTGCACGCCGCGGCCTCCTCCGGCCGGCGCGGCAGAAACACGATGCCCGCGCCGAAATCGCCCGCGCCCGGCAGCTCGACCCCCGCGTCACGATGCGCCACCTTCTTCAGAAACGCGTGCGGCAACGCCGTCATGATGCCCGCGCCGTCGCCGGTGTTCGCCTCGCACCCGCACGCCCCGCGATGGTCCATGCGCGTGAGCATGGTGATCGCGTCCTCGATGATCGAGTGCGACGCCTTGCCCTTGAGGTGGGCGATGAAGCCCACGCCGCAGTTGTCGCGCTCCATCGCCGGGTCATACAACCCCTGCTTGGCCGGCATCCCGCCATCGAGTTGAATCTGTGGCATGCTCATCGTGTCGCTCCCGCCAATTCGCGGCTTGTGGCCGCCTGCACCAGCCCGATCGCATCGACATTCGGCCCCGCGTGGTCCAGCAGATAGTCCACGAACACCTGCGCCGCGCCCGGAAGGGCGCCCTGACCCACCCCGCCGTTCTTGCGGAGATAAATGATCCCGATCGGCCGATACAGCGCCGGCTCCAGCCTCACGCTCACCAGCGTCCCGGCGCCAACCTCTCGAAGCACCGTGCGCGTGGGCAGGATCGCAATCCGATCCGTCACCGCCACCGCGCTCTTGATCGTGTCCACGTTGTCGAACGTGTGCGTGATCCGCGGGCTCACGCCGTGGTCACGCAGGTACGTGCGAATGCGCCGGCCCGCAGGCAGCGACGACTCGAACGTCACCATGTCGTACCGACCCAGGTGCGATGCGTGAACCTTCGCCCGCGACGACAACTCGTGACCCGGAGCGCACACGACCGACATCGGCTCGTCGCGCAGCGGGATGATCCCCACCTTCTTCCATCGATCCGGGTACGACAGGATGCCCAGATCGCCACGCTGCTCCAGCACCGCCTGATACACGCCCTCGGGCTGATCGTAGGCGATCTCGATGGTCACGTCCGGATGCCGCGCCTCGAAACCCTCCTTGACCGCTTCGAGCAGGTCGATGCCCGCCGAGTAGATGGCGCTGACGCGCACGACGCCGCTGGGCGCCGGGCGCAGGGCGGCGACCTTGCGCTCGAGCCGGTCGTAGCGCTCGACGAGCTCGGTGACGCCGCGCAGGTACAACTCGCCGGCCTCGGTCAGCTCCAGCGGGCGCACGGAGCGGTCCAGGAGCGTCACGCCCAGGCGCTCCTCGAGGGTCTGGATGCGCTGGCTGGCGGCCGACTGCGTGATGCCGTGCCGCGCCGCCGCCTGCGAGAAGCTGCGGAGCCGGGCCACGTCGAGATACAGGCGCAGGGTATGCACGGGCGACAATCATAGCATTAGACTTTATAATGTCAAAGGCGCAATATATTAGATTTTTTGATAATTTGGCGCCGCGCTCGACCCCGCCCCCGCCGCACATCGCACCGGCCCGTCCGAACCCGCGCAAGGCGTTCTGCGCACAGCGGTTAATTTTGCATGAGCAGGCCCAAGTGGCCACGCGGTGGTATCATTCTCAGGCGGCGACGGCCACACGCCCGGTCGGGCTCCGCACGCCGCGCCAGCTCGGGGGTGCCCCATGAGCACGGACACGCGCGCGACCCTGCAACCCTTCCGCATCCCCCGTCCCGGCGACGGCCGATCCGGCGCGGGCATCCTCCGCCGCACACTCCACAACGTCGCCACGCCCGCCGTCGAGCGCGTCCTGGCGTTCCCGCAACTCAACGCCATCTACCAGGACATCCAGCGGCGCTTCGGCCCCGACGACCCGCGCCACTTCGCCGAAAAGGCGCTCGAAGCGCTCAACGTCACCATCCAGGTCGATCAGGCCCAGTTCGACTCGGTCCCGCGCACCGGGCCGCTGCTGGTCGTCGCCAACCATCCCTTCGGCGGGCTGGAGGGACTGATCCTCGCCGCCCTGCTGCGTCGCGTGCGGCCCGATGCGCGGCTGATGGCCAACTACCTGCTGAGCATGATCCCGGACCTGCGGGAGACCTTTTTCTTCGTCGATCCGTTCGGCGCCTCCGGAAGCACACAACGCAATCTGGGGGCGATGAAAGGGGCGATCCAGTGGCTGCGGGACGGGCACTGCCTGGGCGTCTTTCCCGCCGGGGAGGTGTCGCACCTGAACGTGAGGCGGCGGTCGATCGTCGATCCGACGTGGAGCGACACGATCGCCCGGCTGGCCGAGATCGCGCAGTGTCCCGTATTGCCGATCTACTTCGACGGGCACAACAGCGCCCTGTTCCAGGTGCTGGGCATGGTGCATCCGCGCCTGCGCACGGCGATGCTGCCGCGCGAGCTGCTCAAGAAGCGCAACCACGGCGTGCGAGCGATTGTGGGTAACGTCGTGCCGTGGTCGCGGCTGCAGCGCTTCAGCTCGCCGCAGGAGCTCACGTCTTACCTGCGCGTGCGGACGTACATTCTCAAAAGCCGCACGCCAGGCAACGACGCGGCCCGCATCGCGCGGCGGATCAGGCACGACGACGCCCGGGCCGCGCCGATCCTCGATGCCATGGACCCAGACGTGGTGCAGCGTGAGATCGATGCCCTGCCTCCTGGGCAAACGCTGCACAGAGCGGGTGAGATGCGCGTCGTGTACGCCCGTGCCGCTCAACTCTCGAACGTGATGCGGGAGATCGGGCGGCTACGCGAGCTGTCGTTCCGCGCCGTGGGCGAAGGCACGGGCCAGCCGCTTGACCTCGATCGCTTCGACGACAACTACATTCATCTGCTCGTGTGGAACACCGTACGCCGCCAGGTCGCCGGCGCCTATCGTCTGGGCCCGACCGATGAGATTCTTCCCGAGCAGGGTCTGGCCGGGCTGTACACCTCGACGCTGTTCCAGTATCAACCCGAGTTGATGCGGCAGATCGGACCCGCGCTGGAGCTGGGCCGGTCCTTCGTCCATCCCGACTATCAGAAAAGTTACGCCCCGCTCATGCTGCTGTGGAAGGGCATCGCCCTGTTCGTGTGCCAGCACCCGCGCTATCGCACGCTCTTCGGCCCCGTGAGCATTTCCGCCGACTACAACTCGATCAGCAAGCAGTTGCTCATGGCGTTCCTGCGCGACAATAAGTACCTGCCCAACCTCGCCAAGTTCATTCGGCCGCTCAACCCGCCCAAGGAGCGCCCTTTCCGAGACTGGGACCCCGCCGCCACCAGCACCGCCGTGCGCGACATGGACGAAGTGGACGAGCTCGTCAGCGAGATCGAGGCCGACCGCAAGAGCATGCCCGTGCTGCTGCGGCAGTACCTCAAGGTCAACGGCCGGCTGCTGGGGTTCAACATCGACCCGGACTTCGGCGACGTCCTGGATGGCCTGATCCTCGTCGATCTCACGCAGGTCGCCCCCGCCATCCTGGTCCGCTACATGGGCCGCGACAACGCCGCGGCGTTCTACGCCCGCTACGGCAGGACGCTTTGACTTGGCCCGCCGGGGCGGGGATCATATCTGTACGAAATGTACATTTTGGAGATTTTATCGTGAAACGCAAGAAGCCCGCGACCCGGATCAAGACCCCCAAGGTGTATCTCAAGCCCGGCCACAACCTCAAGCGAGTCAGCGTCGTCAAGCTGCGCGATTGCCTGGCGGACGTGATCAACCGTGCCGGTTACACGGGCGAGCGCATCATCCTCACCCGTCACGACAAGCCTGTGGCCGCGATCGTCCCCGTCGATGACGCCGAGTTCATGGAGCGATATGAGGACGAGTACTGGGGCCGCGCCGCACAAGAATCGCTCGACGAGATGGAGCGCACCGGCGCTAAGCCGATCCCCTGGGAGCAAGTCAAACGCGAGCTGGATGAGAAACGTGCCCGCCGCATGAGGAGGAAGGCGGGTTGAATCCGCAGACCAGGCGATTTCGGGCGGTCTTCACACCTGAAGCAGAGCGGGGTCTGGCGGCCCTGCCCGATTCGGTGCAGGAGCAGATCCGCGTCATCATCGACGATCTGGAAGAATACCCTTGGCCGCACGACGCCCGCCCCATGTGGGGAAAAGCCCAGGGGTGGTATCGCATCCGTCTCGATGACTACTGCATTCTCTACCAGGTCATCGAGAACCGCCTGGTGATTCTCCTGATCCGCATCGGCCCACGCGACACGGTGTACGACGGCCTCGAACAGATGCGCGACGCGATTATCGAGCGGGGTCTGGCAAGTGAACGCAACAGACACCGCCGGCGAGCATGATGCCACCGATGTGGGTTGTGTTGCAGTTGCCAGCGCTGCGATTGGCGACGAGTTGCCGCCACTACAGCGGCTCATCGCCACTGCGTGGCGTCGTCGGTGGCGGGCGTGTCGGCGGGGGGGCTGCCGGAGCGGGCCAGGGCGTCGAACAGGTCCTGCAGGGCGGGGTGGTTGGGCTGGAGGCGGCGGAGGGCGTCGATGTGCCTTCGGGCGGCGGCGATGTCGCCGGCGCGGATGCGCCACTGGGCGGCGTCGATGAGCAGTTCCCAGCGCGTTGTGTCGCGCTGCAGCGCGTGCTCGTACGCCTCGGCGGCGCGGGCGGGCTGGCTGAGCATGCCCCAGGTCGTGGCGATGTCGCGCAGCGCCGGTGTCTGCCATTGCTCGTCGGGCAAGAGCGCCTCGGTGAGCACCTGCAGCGACTCGGCGGGGCGGTTGTCCCGCCGCAGCAGCATCGCCTTGAAGCGCAGATATCCCACCTGCACCGCGCGTTCGTCGAGGGTCATGCGGTCGATGGCCTTGTCGATCTGTTCCAGGGCGAGCTGCAGTTGACCATCCTCGGCGAACATGTGCGCCAGCACCGCGTAGGCCTTGTGGTGGGTCGAGTCGAGGCCGATGGCCTCCAGCAGCGTCTGGCGTGCCTTGTCGCGCTCGCCCTTGAGCAGGTAGGCGTTGCCCAGGAACGTGCGATATCGCGCGTTCTGCGGCGCCAGCGTCACCGCCGTGTGATAGTGGACCATGGCCTTGTCGATGTCGCCCAGTTCCTCGCTGATCGTGCCGCAGAGCACTTCGACCTCGGCCTGGCGGCCGTCGATGTCGAGGCTGAGCTTGAGCTGCTGATAGGCGGCGGGCTTGTCCTCCATCGCCAGCAGCACCTGGCCCAGCAGCTTGCGGGCGTCGGCGGAGCCGGGGTACTTCTCCACCAGGCGCTGCGCCGCGTCGCGCACCGGACCCAGCGGCTGGTCACGGTCCACCGTCTCCGTGAAGCGGTCGCCGACCAGCTCGATCTCCATGGCGGCCTGGCTGCGATCGGTCGCCGACCCGGCGCCCTCCTTCGGCGGCACGCCCTGCTGCTGCCACTGCGACTGCTGGTGCGACCACCACCCGTAGGCGATCGCCGCCCCGATCGCGCCGGCAGTCAGCAGCACGATCACCACCCACGTCCCCGACCGCGACGATGGCTCGGCAGGCTTCATGTCGTCAAGGGTAACGCCGGGCGCGGTCACTTCAAAGCCCGGTCGCCGCGGCCGAGGCGCCCGGCGTTGACGGCGGCCAGCGCCCGCGGCTCGTGGCGCAGCAGCTTCACCAGTTGCGACGCGGTGCAATCGAGCAGCCGGGCCGCGCGGGCCATGTCGCCGTCGCACGCCGCCAGCACGTCCAGGGCCTCGGCGAGCATGGCGGGGAAGTCGTCGTGGCCGGGGTTGAGGGCGATGCGTCCGTCGCGGACGCGGCCGCGCCACATCGCCGACGGCATGTCGCGCAGGTCCACGGCCTCGCGCACCTGCACCGCCAGGCTCACGCGCAGGCGAAACACCGCCGCGCGATGGTTCTGCGCCTGCTCGCGCCGCTCGCCGGCCTGGCCGGTCACGCCGGTGGGGCGGTGCGCGATCGTCACCGCCGTCTCGACCTTGTTGCGATGCTGCCCGCCCGGGCCCGACCGCCGTCCGCGCGTCACCTCGCAATGCTTGAGCAGCTCATCGATGGACATGCCGGCCGGATGCATGGACCTATCGTAGCCGCCCGCCACACACGGCCGCGCTTCGACTAAACTGGCGATCATGCTCCACGTCCTCGACGACTGGATGGCCCGCAATCCCTGGCACCCGCGCATCGTGCCGCTGATCGTGTACGTGGCGCTGCTGTTGCCCGTGCAGTTCCTGACCGGTGGCCCGGCGTGGCTGCTGTGGACCTATCCGGTGGTGTATGCCGTGCAGTGCGCGATCGTCGCCGGGCTGCTGTGGCGGTATCGCCGGCTGACGCCGGAGTTGAACCTGCGCTTTCACTGGCTGGCGTTGCCGGTGGGCGTGGGCGTCGTCGTGGCGTGGATCGCGCTGGGGCGGTGGATGGTGGAGTTGTTCCCCGCGGCGTTCGCCGCCGGGTCGGAGCCGCATTACTTCGTGAAGATGCGCGAGGTGTCGGCCGGGCTTTACTGGACCAGTCTCGTGCTGCGCCTGGCGGGCATGTCGCTGCTGGTGCCGCTGTTCGAGGAGTTGTTTGTGCGCAGCCTGCTGCTGCGGAGCTTTCATCGTCCGCGCAAGGTCGCGCTGGGGCTGCTGCAGATCCTCGCCGACATGCCGCTGGTGGGCGAGTGGTTCGAGACCACGCGCCTGGGTCAGCGGGTGATCCACCGCGAGCCGGGCGTATTCGGCAGGGAGTTTGCGTACAACCCGCTGGGCGCCTTGAGCCTGTGCGGCATCGTCGCCAGCACGGTCGTGTTCGCGCTCCACCACGTGCCGCGCGACTGGCCGGGCTCGATCGCCTGCGGCGTGGCGTACTGCCTGCTCGTGGGGTGGACCAATCACTGGGGCCGGGCCGTCGCCGCCCATGGCGAGCAGGCGCCGAACGTCGCGTCCCAGGCCCGGGGCCGCGGCCTGGGACCCGTCGTCTGGGCCCACGCCATCACCAACGCCCTGCTCTGGGCCTGGTGCATCCGCACCGACGACTGGCAGTTCATGTGAGCTGCATCTGAGCCGCGCGGCGTCAGCCCGCGGACGATCTACCGCGGGCTGACGCCGCGCGGCTCGGATAGGCGCGCCACACCCGCGACGCACCGTTCTCCATGCGGCGCAGGGGCATGTGACAACGACGTGGGTTTCGGGTCTAATGATGCGTTCGCTCGACGGGCGGCCCGGCGGTTGCCGGGTGACGCTGTTTGAACCATCCCCGGACTTTGTGGCGCGATCCTCCCATGCTGCTGACCCTCGACATGTTGGCCCCGACGCTGGCGACGACCTGGCTGGTGTATCTGATGGCGTCGTTCTTCGTCCTCGTCTGCCTGTTCATGATGCTGGTCATCCTGATCCAGAAGCCCAAGGGCGGCGGCTTGAGCGGCGCGTTCGGCGGCGCGGGCAGCGCCCAGTCGGTGATGGGGGCCAAGACCGGTGAGTTCCTCACGTGGTTCACGGTCGCGTGCTTCGTGCTGTTCCTGCTGCTGGCGATGGGTCTGACGTGGGCGATCAACGCCGATCCGCACGGGTCGGGCCCGCCCAGTCAGCAGCCCGCCGAAGCGCCGGCGACCGGCGCGCCGGGCACGGGCACGCCGGGGACGCAGACGCCCGATCCGTTGACGGAGCTGCCCGAGGAGCAGCCCGAGGCCCCGGCTGCACCCCCGGCCGCACCCGCCGCCCCGGCCGCACCCGCGCCGCCCGAGGCGCCGGCCGCGCCGCAACCGCCCACGCCTTGACCGTCCCCGTCTGCGGGCCACACCCATGATTCGATCGATGACCGGCTTCGGCGACGCATCGGATCAGGTTCAGGACCTGCACTTCGGCGTCGAGCTGCGCAGCCTCAACAACCGCTACTTCAAGGCCGCCATCCGCCTGCCCGAGGCGATTGCCGGCCTCGAGGCCGAGCTCGAGGCTCTGCTGCGAAAGCGCGTCACCCGTGGGTCGCTGGTGCTCTCGGTCAAGTTCCGCCTCGCCGACACCTCCGCCGCGCACAAGGTCAACGACGAGGCCCTGCTCAACTACCTCGATCACCTGGAGACGATCCAGGCCAAGGTCGGGCCGACCGGTCAGCACCTGACGATCGACCTGACGGCGCTGCTGGCGCTGCCGGGCGTGCTCACGCCGTCGCACGAGGACGAGGCGCTGCTGCAGTTGTCCCGCCCGGTGGTGCTTCGCCTGGCCGACGCCGCGTGCGACAAGCTCAACGCCATGCGCGCCGCCGAGGGCAAGGGCCTGGGCAAGGAACTGCTCGACCTCAAGCAGGCGATCCTCGCCCGCCTGGAGATTGTCCGCAGCCGCGCCCCGCAGGTGATCGACGAGTACCACCTGCGCCTGCGTCAGCGCGTCGATAAGCTGCTGGCCCGCGCCGAGCTGGAGGTCAGCCAGGTCGATCTGATCAAGGAGGTCGCCATCTTCGCCGAGCGGGCGGACGTGAACGAGGAGCTATCGCGCCTGTCGAGCCATCTGGACCAGTTCGCCCAGATCATCGAGAGCCCCAACGACGCCGCCAACGGGCGCACGCTCGACTTCATCGCCCAGGAGATGCTGCGCGAGGCCAACACCATCGCCAGCAAGAGCAACGACGCGGCGATCAGCCGCGCCTGCGTCGAGGTCAAGAGCGCCATCGACCGGATCAAGGAGCAGGTGCAGAACGTGGAGTGATGCCCGCCGCGGCTCGAACCGGGCGCCGCCCGCCCCGCGGATTTGCCCTTTGGTGGGGGGGCGATACCATGCCGCGCGTCGTGGGTGCGACGGATCGCAGCCACATCCGCCTCCAGCCTCCTGCCTGTTGCGGCGCCCCGCGCGTCGCACTCGACCATGTCCCTGCTGCACGCTCAGTCTGTCCGTGGCGAGGTCGGCGGCGACCGGCTGATGCCCCACCTGCGGATGGTCACGCTGGCGTGGGTCTTCGGCTCGGTCTGGGTCTGGGCCATCAACGGCGCGGCGATGACCCAGTTCGGCCGCGGCCTGGGCATGGAGGACAAGCACTTTGGCTACCTCACGGCCCTGCCGTTCATCGGCACGCTGTTTCAGTTGCCCGCCAGCTATCTGCTCGAACGCTACGGCCAGCGCAAAATCGTCTTCCTCGTGCTGGCGACGCTCAGTCGGCTGCTCTGGTCGGTCGCCGCGGCCGTGCCTTGGCTCCTGCCGCGCACCGTCACGCTCCACGGCGCCGAGCACAACCTCTGGTGGCCCACCATGCTCGCCCTGCTGGCGCTGTCGTGGATCCTCGCCAGCGCCAGCGGCCCGGCGTGGATGAACTGGATGAGCGACCTCATCCCCCGTCGCGTCCGCGGCCGCTACTTCGCCCTGCGAAACAACGTGGGCAACTCCATCGGGCTGGTCGTCACCCTGGGCATCGGCTACGCACTCGACGTCACCGACCGGGCCGGCGCCGCCTCCGACGGCGCCCTGGCCGCCTCGCAACTCATGCTGCGCGTCACCAGCGCCATCCTCGCCGTGGCGGGACTGTTCGGCACGCTCGACATCCTCTGCTTCCGCACCGTCGCCGACCCGCCCCAGCCCCGCCCACGCCAGTCCGTCCGCCTCCTCGACATGGTCCGCGGCCCGCTGGGCGACGCCAACTTCCGCCGCTACCTGGCGTTCATCTTCACCTTCACCTTCGGCACGGCCTTCATGGGCCAGTACGTCTGGCTCTACATGTTCGACGTGCTGCACTGGACCAACCAGCAGGCCAACTTCCTCATCGTCGCCATGCCCCTGCTCCTGCGCCTGTTCGTGTACGGGCCCTGGGGCCGCCTCACCGACCGCCTGGGCAAAAAACCCGTCATCCTCATCAGCGGGTTCATCACCATGTTCGGCGCCGTGGGCTGGCTGCTGTGCACACGCGAGAACTGGTGGCTGGGCTACATCCTCGTCATGGGCGTCGTCGTCGCCTGGCCGGGCTTCGAGATCGCCACGTTCAACTTCATCCTCGACCTGGCGGGCACGCGCCAGGACCGGGCCAACCCCGCCGCCACGCACGGCGGCAGCGCGTACGTGGCCATGAACAGCCTCACCGTCGCCATCGCCGGCGTCCTCTCGGGTCTCTTCGCCTGGGCCGTCGCCGGCTGGCTCAAGCACTGGACCTGGGCCCCCGGCGTCCTGGGCATCGTCGTGACCTACCACGGCCTGCTCTTCCTCATCTCCACCGCGCTCCGCGCCGTCTCCGTCATCATCGCCATGACCCTCCACGAGCCCCACGCCACCCGCACCCGCGAGGCCATCCGCATCACCGCCGGCGAGTTCTACTCCAACGTCCAGCGCATGCGCATGATGCCCGTCCAGTTGGCGGGGCAGGTGATGCGCTGGACCTACCGCGTGGGGAATGGACGGGAAAACAAATCCGATCGTACTCGTACTCGTACCTCGTACTCGTCATCGTGACCCGCACTCGATGACGAGTACGAGGTACGAGTACGAGAAGAACGCTCAGATCGCGATGCGCGAGAGGTACTCGGCCTGCCCCTTCGCCCCGTGTCCGTCAAGCCGGAACAGCGCACCGGCATGAGGCCCGTGCTGCTCCTTCTTGTCGCCGCCCGCCGACGTGACATACAGCTCCGTGAGGTCGTCGCCGCCGAAGATCAGCGACGTGACGTTGGGGCATGGCAGGTCGTGCGTCGCCACGATCTGGCCCGCCGGGTTGTAGCGGATCACGCACGATCCGTCCCACCGCGCGGTCCACACGTGGTCCTCGCCGTCCACGACCAGCCCGTCCTGACGCCCGCGATCATTCGACGCTTTGGCGTCGCGGAACACCCGCTGGTTCGTCAGCGCCCCGGTCTTGGGGTCGTAATCGAACAGCCACGTCGTGGCCTTGTTCGAGTCGTTGTAGTACATCTTCGTCCGGTCGGCCGTGAACCCCATCCCGTTGGGCGTGCCCTGATCGGTCAGCAGCACGTGCAGCGATCCGTCGCGGTCGAGACGGTGCAGCCGCCCCTTGATCGTCTTGCTGCTCATCGTCCCGCAGAACACCCGGCCCTCCGGGTCGGCGACCACGTCGTTGAAGCGCGTGTCCGCCAGCTCCGCCACCTCCTCGATGACCGTCCGCACCACCCGCCCCTCGCGCCACACCACCACGTTGCCACGATCACGGAACAACAGCAGCGACCCGTCCGCCTGGATCGTGTACCCGCCCACCGGCCGGTCGTGATACACCATCTCGTGCCGCCCCGTCGCCGGGTCGTACCGGAACAGCCGGCCCGTCGGGATGTCGCCCCAATACACCCGCTTCTCCCCCGCATGCCACAGCGGCCCCTCCCCACACACATTGGCGTAATCCGCAAGCATCGTCCAGCTCATCACTGCGCTCCTTGTGCCCCCCCCCCGCCCATCGAACCAGACCCAAGGATACACCATTCGCCCGCCACAGCCAGACCGCCGCCGCGCGCCGCCCGCCCGCTTCCGTGAGCTGTCCAAAGCCAAGTCAAGGCGACACAGGCTCCCCACCGACAAGGTGATGCGCCCTTCGCGGGCGTCGCCGGTCAACTGCAGCCGGCCGTCAGGGGACCCTCGACGCCACCACGTATGCGACGGCAAGCATGGCCAACGCTCCAACGATCAACGCGATGACCGTGAACCGAAATCTGCGTTGACGAAACGCATGTTCGGTTGGCTCGTCGATGAAATAGCGATCAGGCCCGGCGCACCTGATGACGCCGCGAGCTTGCAGGTAACGGACAGTCAGCGAATGGCGCACCCCGATGACCGACAGCGGCAAGGCACGCTCGCACGAGGTCGCGTCCGCCAGATGAAATCGCCGCATGACGCGATTCTGCTGATGATGAATAACGGCAGCACTCATGACACTGACGAATGAGGCCCCCTCGCCGGCCGCCCGCGCCCCGGGAAGGGCTGCCAACCGGCCAGACTATTGTCCATCACCGGCGCCGCCGGTCAAGAGCAGCCGCTGGTCCTGCGAGGGGTCACAATCCAAACGCGGGAAGGAGCTGTCCACAGATTTCACAGATGGGCGCCGATTCAGACTCGAGCCACGAACCACGATCCGAATCTGAGGCGGGCCTCTACCAGGCCGTCAAGCTCTGGGAACTCCTGCCCCAGGAGGTGCCCAACGACCTCTGGCAGATGTACATCCACATCCCCGGGCATGGCTGGTGGCATGCAGTGATCGTCAGCGACACTTTCGGGGGCATGCGCTACCTGCTGGCGTTGCACTTGACCGACTCGTACTGCACCGCCCAGGTCATCGGCGCCATCGACCAGGCCAAGGCCGAGGCGAGCCGTCTGCACAGCAGGCTCGACGGGCCTCCCTTTAATCGTCACCGACCATTCCGGGGGCGGATCGAGCTTCATGTCCCGATGCTTCGCCCAGCACGTGGCCGACGACATCACGCACGTCCGCATCGCCTGCCGCGCGCCCACTCAACTGGGCGTGCTCGAACGCTTCCGCCAGATCCTCAAACGCGGAGAGGTTGTATTGACATGTATTTTCCGATTGTGTGACAATTTGATTGCAATATGCATCGATGCATGTAACCTAGGTGAGAAGCAGGTGGATGTGCCTTGGTCGTCCCATCGGCCTCTCGGAGCAAAGGCATGTTGCATACCTCGGAATCGTTTCAAGGTGATCGCCGCGGTTTCACCTTGATTGAGCTGCTCGTGGTCATCAGCATCCTTGTCCTGCTTATCTCGCTGCTGTTACCGGCATTGCGGCAGGCCCGAGAGACGGCCCACACGGTGGTGTGCCTCAGCAACCTGCGCCAGATCGCCATGGCCCTGCAGGGGTATCGCAATGACAACCGGAATCTGGCGCCGCCGAACTATGTCAAACCACCCCTCAATCCTGCGACACCCTCTCTCTGGGGTGAAAGGTATGATCCTTGGCATGTATTCGTGGCTCCCTACTTCGCGGTCGAGCCCAAGGGCATCTCAAAGCGTGAAGATGCCAAAGGCCCATGGTGGTGCTCGAGCTGGGTCAATCAATTTGGGTCCATCGTCAGACTTTGGGGCAATGAAAGAGGCAGCTACAACTACAACGGCGACTTTCATTGGTACGGCCCAGATGACTGGCCATTAACGCCGACCTACCACCATCCGCGGAACGGCTCCATCCGCTTCGGAAGTGGCGTTCGATTCCACGATATTCTGAATCCGAGCCGTGTCGCGGCTTTCGCCGACGCCGGCATCTTCTACGGCGTCGGGATCACAAACCCCTTTCCCATCAGCTATCGCGAATCTTCTGTGGTGCCCTATGGCATGGTTTACGACGACCCCAACAGCAGCTTTAATGGCGTGCTCACCAAGAATTATGGCGGAATGAGCTTCCCACACAACGATCGTGGCAATGCCTTATTCCTGGATGGCCACGGGGAAACCATGAGCTTTGAAACTGCCGCAGCACCCTATTTCTCGGTGGGCATCTTTGGCTTCAAGGTTGCGCGTTGAGCAGCGTCACGGCGTGGCCACATCGTCAACACTCAAACCGCCAACGCCGTCGGAGGTGCATAGCGTGTCGCCACAATCGCAGAAATCGTGCTTGGCACCAGAGAGAACATCCTAATCCAGCGCCCAGTTTTTGAGGAGCACCTCAGCGTCGTCTGCCGGGGCCTTGGCCCTCGTCGCTCACCCCTACGCCGGCCCCCCGGACCCCGGAATTTTCCCCCGCGAGACTATGCGCCGCACCGGGCGGGGGTAGAATGAAGTGTTGCAGTGGACGGGGGGCAGAGGCAGGGTACAGGGAACAGGGATCAGCGATCAGGGTCGGAAGGCAAAGGGCAAAAGGTGGAGGGTACGGGAGGCGGGGTTCGGGTGTCGGGTGTCGGGTATCGGAAGGCGCATGGCCATGGGAGTGGGTCGCATGCAGTGGTACATTTCTACATCCCACATCCGAAGTTCGACATGCGCCATGTGGTCGGAGGCCCACTGCCGAATTGGCCGGCGCATCGTGTGGTGAAGGTGAAAACCCAGTGATTCCGATTACCCCCGGAAGCGGGGGCTACCCGATTCCTGTGGATAACTTCCGGGGGGGGTTAGACGGAGCCGAGGGGGCGGTGTTGTTTGCGGAAGGCGGTGGGGGTGTGGCCGGTCTTGCGTTTGAAGTAGCGGCAGAAGTAGGCGATGTCGCGGAAGCCGGTTTGCTGGGCGACCCAGGCGATCTTGCCGCCGGTGCCTGCGAGCAGGTCGCGGGCGACGGCGATGCGGCGGTGCTCGACAAGCTGCTGGAAGGACTGGCCGGTGAGTTCGCGGACGACGTGGCTGGCGCGTGAGGTGGACAGGGCCAGGTGGTGGGCGAGTTCAGGGAGGGTGGGTCCGGCAGGGAGACTTTTGCGGATGTAGGCGTCGATGGCGGCGCGGCGGCCGGTGGTGTGCTGGCGGCGCTGGTCGTCGAGTCGGCGCAGGACATCGAGGAGGTAGGCCTGCAGTCCCAGGGCCAGGTGTTCGAGTCGGCGGATGTCGGCGTCGCTGACCTGTCGCAGGGACAGGGCGCCGCGCATGCCGCTGAAGCGTCGTTTGAACTGCCCCAGGAAGGCGACGGCGACGAGGACGCCCTCACTCCACAGCGGCACGAGCACCTCGTCGGCGCCGGCGTGGCAGGTGCGCACGAACGGTCCGCGTCCGGGCGTGCAGCACAACGGCAGATCGGCGTGGTCGCACTTGGTGCAGGCGGGCAGGTCACGGGCCTTGACAGCCTCGCAGAAGGGCGAGCGATGCACGGTCAGGGGCCCCACCACGACATCGCGGTCGTCGGCGTCGCGCCAGCGGTTGGACATCGAGCGGAAGCAGACCTGCAGGCCGGTGGTCTGCTCGAAGGCGTGGAGAACGGCGGCGACCTCCTCGCGAAGCGTTTTCGGTTCCTGTTCGCGGATAATCCGGCCGGTTGCGGCTGCCATATGCAACAGGATAGCAGGCAAATCCATGGCGACGGGCCTGTGACGGCGATATCGTGATGGGTTCGACCCGCCCTATTTCTGAGAGCAGATCATCATGGCCATGGCCGCTTCGTCCGTCCGTCCCACGCCGTTCAATCAGGTGTTCGATGTCGTCGTGGTTGGCTCGGGCCACGCGGGGTTCGCCGCGACGCAGGCGCTGCGTGCGGCGGGCAAGCGGGTGCTGCTGATCGGGCCGCGGGGCGACCTGGTGTGGGAGTCTGGCCGGGCCTTCTGCCCGGAGATGGGCACGTGCGACGCGCCGAGCTGGCGGGCGCTGGTCGAGGCGTCGGCGAAGCGCGGCGGTGTGGCCGAGGGCTGGCTGGACGGGGCGATCGCCGAGGTCGTGGCCACCGACCAGCTCCTGGACAGTGGCGCAAGCGTGCTTTATTACGCCCAGCCCGTGGCGGTCGAGCGCGAGGGGGCGATGGTCACGTCGCTCATCGTGGCGACCAAGGCGGGGCTTCGCCGCGTGGCGGGCAGGCAGTGGATCGACGCGACCGAGTCGGGCGAGGTGGTGCAGCTGATCGATCCCGGCGCGAAGGGACGCCGTCCGCAGCGCACGCAGGCGCACCTGATACTGCAGCACGCCGACTGGTCGCAGGTGAAGACGGGCGCCGCCGCGCTGCGTTCGACGGCCTGGCCCAGCGAGCGGGTGCTCAGCGTCGAGGTCGGGCACGACGACGAGGCGTGGCGGCTGCGCGTGCTCACGGCGCTGGCGGAGCTGGAGCAGGCAATCGGTGGCGAAATCGCCCAGGTATCGATGAGCCACCTGAGCATCGAGCCGGTGGGGACGTACGCGGCCGGCGGGGGCGGGGCGGCGTCGGGGGCCCGCAATGTAGCCAGCGCTTCGCCTGCGTTTAGCGATGCGGCCGCGGTGACGATGGCGGACCGGTGCATGCTGGGCGTGCATGCGGTCGAGGCGTTGGGCCGCAGCGGCGTCCACGAGGTGTCGCCGGCCGTGCTGACGCGACC
Organism: uncultured Phycisphaeraceae bacterium; assembly: GCA_964518335.1. Classification (GTDB taxonomy): domain Bacteria; phylum Planctomycetota; class Phycisphaerae; order Phycisphaerales; family Phycisphaeraceae; genus CAZFDT01. Next base: position 49,062 of record CAZFDT010000008.1, on the reverse strand, counting down.
GTTGTCGCCGGTGTCACCATCGAGCACGGTGCAGGCGGACGTGTGCGTGGCCGGTGCGGGCACGGGCGGGGCGCTGGCGGCACTGGCGGCGGCGCGGGCGGGTGCGAAGGTGGTTTGCGTCGAGCCCCTGGCGTTTGCCGGTGGCATCGGCGCGGGCGGGGGCATTCACACGTACTACTTCGGTGTCCCCGGCGGGCTGCAGAAAGAGGTGGACGACCGCACGCGCGACCTGATGCAGCGCCACGGCGGCGGGCCCATGGGCGACGGGCCGTTCAATCCCTGGGCGAAGATGATCGCGGCCGAGTCGCTGCTGCGCGAGGCGGGGGTCGATTTCCGCACCGGCGCCCTGCTCTATGACGTGCAGGTGCGCGACGGCCGGGTCATGGCAGCACACGTGGCGACCGCGCGAGGCACGATCCGCATCGAGGCGCGGGCCTACATCGACGGCACCGGCGACGGCGACCTGTGCGCCATGGCCGGGGCCGAGTTCACCTTCGGACGCGAGCACGACGGGCTGCCCCACGCGTATTCACAGTCATCGGGCAGGCTGCGCGACCTGCACGGTCGGCCACGCATGGCGGTGGTCAACTTCGACGCCGGGTGGTGCGATCCGACCGACCCGCAGGACTTCACCCGCGCCCGCCTGGTGGCCATCCGCCAGTACCTGCGCGACAGCTTCGACAACCTCAGCCGCCCGACCTACATCGCACCCGCCATCGGCCTGCGCCAGGCGCGGCAGGTCATCACCGAGCACGTGCTCACGCTCGACGATCAGATCCAGCGCCGTCGCTTCGACGACCCGATCGGTTACACCGGCTGCCACTACGACAACCACGCCACCGACTACGAGTTCGAGAGCGACGAGGCCGTGTTCTGGGTGTGGGTGAACCGGCGGTGGCGCTTCCCCTATGCGTGCGAGATGAGCTACCGCATGCTCGTGCCCCGGGGACTGAGTAACGTGTGGATCGCGTCGCGCTGCTTCGGCGTGTCGCAGGATGCGCACCACTCCTGCCGGATGCAGCGCGACCTGCAGCGGGCGGGCGAGGCGGCGGGCTTCGCAGCGGCGGAGGCGGCCAAGCGGGGCGCGGCGGCGACACAGTTGCCCTACACCGCCCTGCGCCAGTGGCTGGACCGCACCGGGGCGTTGGACAAGGCGCCGCGCGATATCGAAACCGGCTTCGGCTGGGCGATGAAGACTGACGAACTGACGGTTCCCGACGAGTTGCGCTCGGCGAGCGAGGCGCTGGCGACGCTGGACCGAGGCGAGCCGGGCCAGGCGATCTGGTGGCTGTACCGACACGAGCCGCTGGTGCGTGACGAGGTCGCCAGGCGGGTGACGGCCAAGGCGCCGATGGTGAGCTGGCTGGCGGCGAGCGTGCTGGCGATGTGGGGCGATCCCGCCGCCGAGCCGCGGCTGCTGCAGGCCATCGAGTCGCGGGAGTACGGCTACGGCGAAGGCTACGAGTGGGACCCCGTGGGGCACAACAAGGCGTGGGACGGGACCGAACCGTTCAAGTTCAATCGCCTGGCGCCGAACTGGCTGTGCGCCCTGGCGTTGCTGCGCCGTTGCGGGACCGCGGCGTGCCTGGCGGCGATCGAGGACCTGATCGACCGGCCGGTCCACTGCGTCAACACGCTCACCAGTGCGGCGTTGACACTCGAGCGGCTGGTCCGGCGCGGCGTCATCGCCAATGGTCAACTGCGGCAGGTCGCCGCGATGCTGGATCGGATGCTGGGCGTGCAACTGGCGGGGCGCGTGGACGTGCCGCAACGAGGGATCGGCGCGATCGCCGAGCGGGCGGTCCGGGGCGAGTTCGACGCCGCGCCGTCAGACGCCACGGCGGCAGGTCGGCCTCATGGCAACCCAACCGCCGACGATTTCACCTGGCAGTTCCACCTGGCCGTGGCCCGCGGTCGCGCCGCCCTGGGTCTGCCCCTGCACGATGCGGCACGGGCGTACCTGCACGACGACCGCGCCCTGGTGCGGCGTGCGTTCGAGTCGGCTGCCGATCGGGTCTGCGCATCGCCTGCAGCGGCGGGCGCTGGCTTGCGCTGACACGACGACCGCCGGGCGCGGCCGTCACTCGGTTTTCTTGTCGTCTTTCTTCTGGCCGCCCAGGAGGCCGTCGATGCCTTCCTGGAGTTTGCCCGCGGCGTCCTCGACTTTTTTGCCGGCGTCGCCGGGCATTTTTTCGCCGAGCTTGCCGACTTCGCCGACGATGGCCTGGGCCTTGCCCAGGTGTTGCTCGACGTCGCCCAGACCGCCGAGTTGCCCGACACCGAGTTGCAGCACGCCCGACAGGTCGGAGGGCAGTTCGATGCCGCCGGCGAGCATCGACTGGAAGATCGAGCGCATGATGATGCCGGTGAGGTAACGCATGTCGACTGGGTCGCCGGCGCTGCCGACGTTGGTGAGCTTGATGGGGGCGACCTTGACGGTCTTGGCCATGGGATAGCCTCTGAGGTTGACGGTGATCTCGCCGATGTCGATCTCGCGGATGACGTACTGCTTGCCGGGGCCTTCGTCCTTGGGGTCGGTGGTTTTTTCGCCGGAGGAGAGTTTGGCGAGGTTGTCGAGGATGATCTTGGCGTTGTCTTTGCCGTCTTTCTTTTCGAGGTTCATGTCCAGGCCGGTGAGGGCGATGCGGCCGACCTCGACGGTGTCGCCCATGAGCGAGCCGAGGGTGACGGCGACCTGGCCGTCACCGAGTTTGAGAAAGTGATGCGAATCGAACCCTGTGGGGTTGGCGACGTTGAGTTCGCTCATGCCGAACTGGCCGGAGAACAGGCCCACGTCGGCCTTGCCCAGCGTGGTGGGCACGCCCAAGGCGAAGCTCGCCCCCTGTTCGACCGCCCGACGGGCAATCCCATCGATCGCAATCGCCACGACGACCACGGCAATGACCACCAGCAACACCACCGCGATGACGCTTCGGATGAGCCACTTCATGTGCATGCTCCTTCAGAATGGGGCCCCGACGACGAGAACGGTGCCACAGAACTATATCATGGCAGGATGACCCAGGACGAGCGATGCATGCGACGGGCACTGACATTGGCGCGGCGGGGCCTGGGCAGGGTCGAGCCTAACCCGATGGTCGGGGCGGTGCTGGTGGTCGAGGGCGAGATCGTCGCCGAAGGCTGGCACAAGCGTTTCGGCGGACCCCACGCGGAGGTCGCGTGTCTCCAGGCATTCTCCCGGGCAGGTCACTTCATTGGCCCATCGACGATGTATGTCACGCTGGAGCCGTGCTGCCACACGGGCAAGACGGGGCCCTGCACGCAGGCGATTCTGGACGCGGCGGTCAAGCGCGTGGTGGTGGGGACGATCGACCCGTCGCCGCACGCCGCCGGTCGGGGCGTGGGACAACTGCGCGAGGCGGGCGTCGAGGTGACGGTGGGCGTGTGCGAGTCCGAGGCGGGCGAGCTGATCGCGCCGTTTGCGAAGCGGGCGACGACGGGGCTGCCGTGGGTGATCGCCAAGTGGGCCCAGACCATCGATGGCAAGATTGCCACTTCCGGGGGCGACTCGAAGTGGATCAGCGGGCCGGCGTCGCGGCGGATGGTCCACGAGCTGCGGGCGCGGGTGGATGCGATCATGGTGGGCGTGGGGACGGTGATTGCCGATGACCCGGAGCTGACGGCCCGGGAAGTGACGGTGAAGCGGGTCGCGCGGCGGGTGATCGTCGATCCGCACGGCCGCACGCCCGCACATGCGAAGGTGCGCCAGCAGCCGCCGGAGACGATGTTGACAGGCGGGGACCTGCGCGGGTCATTGCAGCAGCTTGCCGCCGACGGTGCGACCAACGTGCTGGTCGAGGGCGGCGCGACGCTGCTGGGCCATCTCTTCGCGCAGGACCTGGTGGACGAGGCGCTGGTATTCGTGGCGCCGAAGCTGCTGGGCGACGCGGCGGGGCTGGACGCGGTGCGCGGGCGCAGCGTGGCGAAAATCGGCGAGGCGATGCAGTTGTCGCTGCACGGCGTGAAGCGCGTGGGGGACGATGTGGTGCTGCGCTATCGACGCGGAGGCAGGCCCGCTTGAGTGGGTCTGTGGTGGGTTCTCAGGCGCGATCGACGGTGATGATGTTCCCGTGGATTTCGACGACGCGGACGCGCTGGCCGGGGTCGATCCACGAGCCCGGGCTGGTGACATCGACCGAGCGACCGGCGAAGGTGGCGCGGCCGGTGGGGCGCAGGCCGGTGGTCACGACGCCGGTGTCGCCGACGTGGATTTGGCCGTCGCCCAAGGCTTCGTCGCCGCTGACGCCGTGATGGTGGGAGGGCGGCGGCGTGGGCGCGGTGTCGTCCTCATCGTCGGGGCTGGTCGCGTCGCGCAGCACCAGGCGGTTGAGCACGGGCACGCTGCCGAAGTGCCGGGACATGTAGAACGCGCCGACGAAGAAGAGCACGAGTGCGACCAGGAGCGAGACGGCCGAGATCTGGAGCTGGGCCATGAACTCGGGCGCGGGCAGGGCGCCGGGCAGTCCACCGCCGCTGCCGGTGGGGATGCCGACGAAGATCAGCCCGATGCACATGAGGATGATGCCGCTGATGCCCAGGACGCCAAAGCCGGGGGTGACGAAGATTTCGACCATGAGGAGGATGAAGCCGAGGAAGAAGATGATGATGTGCCAGACCTCGGCCAGTCCGATGAGGAATGGCGCACCCAGCAGGGCGAGGAGGGCAAGGACGGCGATGACGCCGCCGGCGCCCAGGCCGGGCGTCTGCAACTCGAAGTAGAGCCCGCCGAGGAACAGCACGATGAGCACGATTTTTGCGTACGGATGCGTGAGCCAACCGGCCATGTTCTGGCTCCACGTCGGCGTGTAGCGCGTCATCTGCGCCGCGCCGAGTAACTGCTCCAACTCTGTCTGCGTGCGTGCCGTCGCCTTGGCCAGGCCGATGTCCATCGCCCGGTCCTGGTTGAGCGTCAGGAGCGTGCGGCCGTCGTGGAACAGACCGTCGGGCAGCGGCGCGCCGGAGGGCAGCTTGGTTACCGCTTTCCACATGCGCACGTCGGTGTCGGTGGACACCTCGCGTCGCACCACCGGATCGGCGCCGGCGGGCAGGTTGAGCGCCTGGCTGATCCAGCTCGGACTGCTGGGGTCGCGGCCGTTGACCATGACCTCGTAGTCGATCTGGTTGACCAGCCGCCGTTCGCCTGTGTCCAGGTGCTCGACGTAATAGAGCTTGACGCCCAACTCGCACATGGCGTGAAACGTGGCGAAGTCGTAGCGATGGGCGCGGGCCGAATCGCGGAACTCCTCGAGCCAGGGTGAGAGCACCTTGCTGCGCTCGGTGGGGGCGAGATTGCCCCACGGCGACACCGGGGCCGCGTCGCCGACCGCCGACGCCGGGGCCATGACGATCGCGTCGCATGCCGCGGCGATCATGATGCCCGCCGAGTAGGCCTCCGGGTTGACCCAGGCGATGGTGGGCACAGACAGGCCCTTGACGTACTTGGCGATGTCCATGGCGGACGTGATCATGCCGCCCTTGGTGTTGATCTCCAGCACGAGGATGGAGGCGCCGTCGGCCAAAGCCTGATCGACTCGGTGCCTGAGGCTTTCGAGGGTGAAGTCGTAAATCTCGCCGCTGATGGGGATGACCGCGACCGAGCCGCCGGCGGCGAACGCCGGGCCCAGCGGGTGGTGCTGCGGCTGCAGAGCGGGCGAGGCGGCGAGGGCCTGTGCGGCCGTGTCGGACCCAGCCTCCGGGGCGGAATCGGCAACGGCCCCCAGCAGCCCGCAGGCCAGCATCAGCACGATCAGCGCCCGACGGAGTGTGGCGGTCATATGGCCAATTATAGAGCGATCGCAGCCGCGGATTTGCACCCCGCCGCGATCGGCGATACAAACTCGCGCGATCTTCACCCCACCAGGTCTCCAGAAAGACCACCCCCGAGGATACCCCATGCCCGCTCCACTCCGCGTCACCGTCTGGCACGAATACCGCCACGAGCACAAGAGCCCCGCCGTCAAGAAAATCTATCCAGACGGCATGCACGTCGTGATGAAGGCGGCGATCGAAGAGAACCTCGCCCCCGGTAGTGTGCAGGTCCGCACCGCCACGCTCGACGAGCCGGAGCACGGCCTGACCGACGAGGTGCTGGCCAACACCGACGTGCTCACTTGGTGGGGTCACTGCGCTCACGGCGACGTGAAGGACGCCATCGTCGATAAGGTCGCCCAGCGCGTGCTCGAAGGCATGGGCCTGGTCGTGCTGCACTCGGGCCACTACGCCAAGCCGTTCAAGAAGCTGCTGGGCACGGGATGCCACCTCTACTGGCGCGAGGCCGCCGAGCGCGAGCGCTTGTGGGTCGTCGCCCAGGGCCACCCGATCACCGCCGGCCTCGACAAAGACCACTTCGAACTCGAGCACGTCGAGATGTACGGCGAGCCGTTCGACATCCCCCAGCCCGACGAGTTGATCTTCGTGAGCTGGTTCGAGGGCGGCGACGTGTTCCGCAGCGGCTGCGTGTTCAACCGTGGGGCAGGCAAGATCTTCTACTTCCGGCCCGGCCACGAGACGTTCCCGATCTACTACGACAAGAACGTCCGCCGCGTGCTGGCCAACGGTGTCAAATATGTCGCCCCCGCGGCCGGAGTGGCGTACCGCAAGAATTCGCCCAACCGCAAAGAGCCCCTTTCGCCCATCGCCGCCAGGCACAAGGTGGACGAGTCGCTGCACAAACATTGACGGCCTTCAAGCCGTCTGCGGCTTAGCACGGATCGCCGACTACACTGTCGGCATGTCCACGGCCGAGTCCATGCCCTTGGGTCGCCGTCTCCGTCGGTCGCTGGTGCGGATCGTCGGTGTCGTCGCCGCGTTTGTCGTGGGCCTGTGGATCACCGCCTGCGCGGCACAGGACACCATGATCTTCCCCGGCCACAAGTTCCCGCCGCCGGCGCCGGGGCCGCCTGTCGCCGAGCCGATCACCCACTGGCTCGATCTCGACGACGGACAGCGCGTCGAGTCGTGGCTGTACCTGCCCAAGGGGGCTACTGCAGCGCAACCGGCGCCCGTCGTCATCTTCTTCCACGGCAACGGCGAAGTCATCGATCTGCAGCACGCCATCCTCGATGGCTACCTGCGGCGCGGCGTCGCCGTGTTCCTGCCCGAGTACCGCGGCTACGGCCGCAGCGGCGGAAAACCCGGCCAGAAAGCCATCGGCGATGACATGCGCATATTCCTCGACTGGCTCATCGCCCAGCCCGGCGTCGATCACGCCCGCGTCATTTACCACGGCCGTTCCCTCGGCGGCGGCGTCGCCTGCGACCTGGCTCGCGACCGCACACCCGCCGCCATGGTCCTCGAATCCACTTTCACCAGCATCAACGCCATGGCCGCCCGCATGCTCGTGCCCTCCTTCTTCGTGCGCCACCCCTTCCGCAACGACCGCGTCATCGCCGACGCCGACTATCCCCTGCTCATCATGCACGGCACCCGCGACACATCGATCCCCGTCGCCCATGCACGCCGCAACCGCGACCTGGCCACGCGCAGCCCCCGGCTCCTTTACGCCGAGTTCGACTGCAACCACAACGACGTGCCCACGGCCGACGACCACGCTCGATACTGGCAGCTCATCGACGACCTGATCGCCTCGATACGATAGCGGCTATTCCCGCGTCAGAATGGTGTAGAGCGCCTCGTTGGGCAACTGCAGCGATCCGTCCACTGCCTCCGCCTCGCTCGCGGCGTACCCGTTGCCGTCCAGCGGCGTCGCACGCCAGCCCTCACCCGGCAGCGTCACCGTCGCGACGATTTTCTGCACGTTCAACGGCGGGGCTCCCAGCGACGTGATCCGCCGCCGATCCTCGCCCTTGTCATTCTTCGCCGCCTCCGTCGCGAATCCACGGTACTGCTCGCGTGTCATCGCCTGCACCAGCAGCCGCCGCGACCGCGCGACAGGCTCGTCGTCCAGGGCGACGACGAATACGCTGCCATAGTCGTTGTCGCTGCGGATCGTCACATCACCCAGCGCGATGGGGCCCTGCTCCTTGAGGAAGCCCACCGCGGCGACGCAGCGCGGCGCGTTCACCGTCATGTAGCGTCGGCCCCAGTCCCACGCCAGCTCGCCCGTCACGCTGGTGATACGTTTGTCGTCGCGGCGGATCAGCTCGGCGGTGTTGAGCTGACGCGACCGCTGCCCCACGGCGGCTGGCACGATGCTGCGCGTGACGCGGCCGACGAAGAACGCCTGGGCGTCGAATTGGGTCACGTCGCCCTCGGCGACGGCGCCGGGCGGGACGTTGGCGGCGCGGAAGGCGTCAAGTGCGGCGCTTCCGCCGCCTGTGGTCTGACCCTTGAGCGCGTAGAGGTCGTCGAGTCGGAGCGTCTGGTGGATGACGGCGGGCGCTTCGCGCACGTCGCCGCGGCGGAAGAGCAGCGCCGCGGCTGGGAACGTCCCGCCGATCGCCGCGTTGCCGATGTCGAACTTGCCCAGCGACTGATTGAGCATGATCGCGTCGGTGACGGCAAAGAGGTAGATGCCGTCGAGCCCCTGCAGCGAGCCGTAGGCGGCGAGCAGGGCGGTGGTCTCAGCGCGGTAAGGCGTGGGGTTGGTCCAGTTGACCTCGGAGATGATGCTGGGCCAGCCGGCGAGCTGGTCGATGCGCATGGGCGTCTGTGAAGGCGCCGCCATGGTGGTAGTGTCGGCGAAGAGGTGGCCGGTGCGCACGCTCCAGGCGGCGCCGTCGCCCTCGTGGCCGCGATCGACGTAGCCGTGGTGATCGATCACGTCGCCGGGCGTGTAACTGTATCGCTCCAGCGCGTCGAGGAGGGCGGGGTCGGCCGTGCTCCAGTTGCCTGCGACGATCAGCCCGCGGAAGTGAAGCTCGTCCCGGACGTGGCGCGTGGCCGACTCGTAAAACCCGCGCTGCAGCTCGGCGAGGAAGCGGACCTGGTCGGCGATGTGCTTTCGCCGCGCGGCCGTGGCCTGGTCACGCCCCTGGCGCGTCATGTGCCAGGCCTCGAAGATCTCTGTCCGGCCGCGCGGCTTGCCGTCGCGCTTCGACAGCCACTGGCCGAACTGCTCCTCTAGCATCGCCCACTGCGCCGGCGGGATGTTCTTCTTGCTGAATGTCCAGAAAAACAGGCTGTCCTCGTTGACGAGCTCGACCATGCCCACGGCCGGGTCCTGGCCCAGCGGCACGCCGGTGTGCGGGTTGGGCGTCGTCAGCAGCGCGGTGGTCCACTGTCGATGCAGCGCCTGCATGCGCGGGTTGAAGAAGATCAGGCCGAACGGGTTGCGGTTTTCAAAACCCTCGAACCCTTCGAGCCCGCTTGCCGGGGTGACGCGCATCCACAGGGGGAAGTAGAAGCTCAGCGTGGTGTAGATGCCGTGGCTCTTGAACGCGGCGACAGTGCGCTGCATGCCCTCGATGCGGCGGACGTTGATCTGGGCCGGGTCGCGCTCGAGGAACACCGCCCCGTGCAGGCGAACCATGTTGACGCCCAGCTTGGCCAGTCGTCGGGCCAGGTAGTCAAGAGCCACGGGCGGCAGCTCGAACACATCAGGACCCAGATTCACCGCCCACAGGCGCACGGGCGTGCCGTCGCCCAGCGTGAGCTTGTCGCCGTCACGGCGGAGCGGACCGGACTGACCGGCGACGGCCTCGTTGAGGCGGCGCAGGTCCAGCAGGGCGTCGTCGCCAAAACGGTCGAGGCCGGCGTCAAAAGCGAAGAATCCATCATCCGCTGCAGTGAGCCGATCACCCGGTTTGAGCTTGCCGCGCGGGATGAAAGGGCCCTGCGCCAGGGCGAAGCAGTCAAACGCCGCCGTCGCGTCCTTGCCCTCGTCCGCCAGCAATTCGAGCTCGAACGTCGCCTCGCCCGCCGCCAGCGTCGTCTGGCCCAGGTACACCCAGTTGGTCCCCAGGTGCGTGCGCAACGTCACACTGTCAAGCAGCGACACGTCGCGCCCGCACGTCTGCCACTGCCCGTCGCCGAACCGCCAGCGAAAGGGCCCGTGCTTCCAGAACTTGCGCGACCACAGCGCGTACTCCCCGTCGCCCGGCACCGTCACGCGATACCGCGCGTACCGCGGCGCCGCCTCCACCTTGCCGTCGCTCGACAGCCAGTCCCCGCCCGACAGCAACTCGCGCGTGTCGGCGAACGTCTGCGGCGAAAACCCCGTCCGCTGCGGGAAATTGTGCTCGACCGCATCCTCCCCCTCCCACCACACCACCACGGGCTCGGCCGCGTGCGCCGTCACGGCCCAGCAGGCCGCGAGTGCTGTCGTGAGCCATCGCATGACCTCACCTCTTCTTTCGCGGGCGGGCGACCCTGCGATCGCCCTTCTTCTTCCGTGGCCGGGCGCTGCGGTCTTCGCCGGGGGCGCTGGTGCGGCCGCGGATCAGCAGTTTGATCGGCACCTCGCTGTACGGCAGCAGCTCGCGGTAGCGGTGGATGATGTAACGCTGGTACGCTGGATCGAACAGCGCCGGATCGTTGACGAACAGTCCGATCGTCGGCGGATGCACCGCAAGCTGCGTGGCGTAGTAGATCTTCAGGCGCCGGCCGATCTTCGATGTGGGCGGATGCTCGGTGACGATCTGCTCCATGACCTGATTGAGCTGCGACGTGCCCAGGCGCTCGCCCGCCTGCTCGTGCAGGTTCATCGCCATCGCCACCGCGTCGCGCACGCCTTCGCCGGCCTGGGCCGCGGTGAATACGATCGGGGCGAAATCCAGACCCTTGAGCTCCTTCGCCAGGTAGTCGGCGTAAGCCTCTTCGTTGGAGCGCTTCTTCGCCAGGTCCCACTTGTTCACGACGATCACCACGGGCTTGAAGTGTTTGAGAATCTCGCCGCCCAGTTGCTTGTCCACCTGGCTGACCTCCACGGTGGCGTCGAGGAGTAACAGCACGACGTCGGCGCGGCGGATCGAGCGCAGGGCGCGGTGGTGGCTGTAGTATTCGATGTCGTTGGCCAGCGACTTGCTCTTGCGCACGCCGGCGGTGTCGATGGCGGTGAAGGCGTGGCCGTCGATCTCGAAGCGCACATCGACGCTGTCGCGCGTGGTGCCCTCGATCGCGCTGACGATCACGCGCTCTTCATCGGCCAGGGCGTTGACGAGCGTGCTCTTACCCGCGTTGCGCTTGCCTACGATCGCCAGCATCATGCCCGTCGGCTCCGCACGGCCGGCCTTGGTCCAGTCGATGGCGTCGATGATCTCGTCGAAGAGATGCCGCTTGTTGTACCCGCTCATCGCCGAGACGAGAATGGGTTCGCCCAGGCCCAGCCGCGTCGCCTCGAACGCCGATGCCTCGTGCGTCTTCGAGTCCACCTTGTTGGCGACCATCAGCACGGGCGTCTTGGGGTTGGTCTTGCGCAGCATCTTGGCCACGCGCTCATCGAGCGTGACCACACCCGCCTGTGCATCGATGACGAAGAGGACCAGGTCGGCCTCGGCGACGCCGCGCGCGATCTGGCGCTCGACCTGGGCGGTGAGGTTGGCGCTGTCCTCGATGCCGTAGCCCCCGGTGTCGATGACTTCGAGCGTGTGCGGCGCGTCGCCGCGGTCTTTGGGGGGAATGGTCGCGCTGGTCGCCACGCGGTCGCGCGTGACCCCGGCCGTGGGCTCGACAATGCTCACGGTGCGGCCGGCCAGTAGGTTGAGCAGGCTGGACTTGCCCACATTGGGCCGACCGACGATGACAAGCTTGGGCAGAGGCATGGGGCGAGCATTCTAGAGGGATTTCGCCGCACCGCCCTGGAGCGCCTCCCAAAGCGCCACGGCCTCGGGCTCTCGCGCGTAGAGGGGCGACAGGTGCATCGGGTCGGTGTAGCGGCCGCACTTGGCCGCCGCACGGCCCAGTTGCCACAGGGCGTCGCTATGTGGCACCGTGGTGTGATCCAGGATCGTGCGCGGCGCCAAGGCCTGCACTTGCGCCAGCGTGCGCAGCGCCGGCTCGACCGCCTGTCGCCAGTGGCCACCGTCCCAGGCGTACACCGCAGACCATGCCGTGTCGTGCTTGAGGTTGAGGCACGCCGCCACCGGGCTGTCCGCGGCCGCGGCACGGCACACCAGCACATCGAGCGTCGGCACCGCCACCACCCGCACGCCGCGCGTCAGTGCCAGCATCTTCGCCGTGGCGATCCCGATGCGCAGCCCGGTGAAGCTGCCAGGCCCGATCGACACGTACACCTCGGCAAGGTCCGCCGGTCCGATGCCGTGCGCGTCGCACAGCCGCGCGATCGTCGGCATCAGCTCCAGGTTGTGCCGCCGATGCTGTGGCACGTCCGCCGTCGCCACCAGGTCTTCGCCGCACCCCAGCGCGATCGATCCGGCCTGCGACGAGGTTTCAATGGCTAGCGAGTAGTCGCCCATGACTTTGGATGCCAATGGTACATTCCTGGCATGGCCCGTGGGAAGAAGCTCGAGGACCAGTTGGCGGCGCTCCACGCCCTGGCGCGCGGCGCGATCGATGACGCGGCGAAGGCCGAGTTGCGCAAGGCGCTGGCAGGGGCATCGAACCATGTGGCGGCGAAAGCGGCGGCGATCGTCGGCGAGCACGCGATGACGGGCTTGGCGGACGACCTGGCGGCGGCGTTTGCGCGGTTCCTGACCGACGGGGCCGACAAAGGCTGCACCGCCAAGACGGCGATCGCCGAGGCGCTGGACCGGCTCGAAGCCGACGCGCTGGACGTGTACCTGCCGGGGGTGCGGCACGTGCAGATGGAGCCGGTGTTCGGCGGCAGCGCGGACGCGGCAGCGGAGCTGCGCTCGCGCTGCGCCCTGGCGCTGGTGCGCATGGGCTATCCCGACGCGCTGACGGAGCTGGCGGAGCTGCTCGCTGACGCCGACGCCGGCTGTCGGGCCACTGCAGCGCAAGCATTGGGGCACACCGGCTCGCCCGCGGCGGCGCCGCTGCTGCGGTTCAAGGCGAAGCTGGGCGACGAAGAGCCGCGAGTTGTCAGCGAGGCGATGACCGCTCTGCTGCAGTTATCCGGCCGCCACGCGCTGCCGTTCATCGAGCAGTTCCTTGGCGCGGACGACGATGACACGGCCCAGGCCGCCGCCGTCGCTCTGGGACAGTCGCGCCTGCCCGAGGCCTTCGCCGTGCTCCGCCGTGAGTACGAGAGCACGTTTGACGCCGACCGCAAACGCACGCTCCTGCTGGCGATCGCCATGCTGCGCCACGACGAGCCGCTGACTTTTTTGATCGACCTGATCGACGAGTCGTCGCGTGCGGTCGAGGCGATCGCGGCGCTGGCGATGTATCGCCACGATGAGTCGCTGAAGGAACGCATCAAAGCTGCTGTGGCCCGCCGCGATGAGGCAAGCGTCACGCGGGCGTTTGGAGAGCATTTCGGCGTCAATTAGCGCGGCGGGCCGAGGATCGGGCGGAGTTGCTGTGCGTGTTCATCGAGGAGGCGCTGGGCCTGGCCGCGATCGACGTTCTTGATTGCCATGATGAGGGCGAGCTTGACGCGGCCATCGGCGCGGTCGAGCAGGGCTGCGGCGTCGTGGCGCGACAGGTCGGTTTGCGACGTGAGGATGCGGATCGCCCGGTCGCGCAGCTTGGCGTTGGTGGCGCGCAGATCGATCATCAGGTTGCCCCACGCCTTGCCGAGTTGGATCATCGTCGCGGTGGAGATCATGTTGAGAGCGAGCTTGGTGGCGGTGCCGGCCTTCATGCGGGTCGAGCCGGTGACGACCTCGGGCCCGACGACCAGCTCGATGCCATGATCGATCGGCACGGGCAGAGCCGGTGGCGGCGGCGCCGTCACGGGTTGGTTGGGCGGGACGACCGGGGCGCGATGCCGGATCATCAGACTTCTGATCGGCACGCACGTCACCAGCGCCGTCAGGGCCCCGACCTTCTCCGCTTCGCGCAGCGCCCCCCACACATACGGCGTCGTCCCCCCGGCGGCAATGCCGATGACACTGTCCAACGCCGTCAACTGCAACGAGCGAATCGCGCCGGCTCCAGCCGCCTCGTCGTCCTCGGCACCTTCGCTGCTCTTGCGCAGCGCCGCGTCGCCCCCGGCGATCACGCCCACCACCTGCGACGGGTCGCTGCAGAACGTCGGCGGACACTCGCTGGCGTCGAGCACGCCCAGCCGGCCCGACGTGCCCGCGCCGACGTAAATCAGCCGCCCGCCCTGGCGCATGTTCGCGACGACGTCGCCCACCAGTGCCGCGATCTTCGGGATCTGCTCGCGCACCACGACGGGCACGTCGAGGTCCTGCCGATTGATCACCTGCAGCGCCTGCTCGATCTGCAGCGCGTCGATCGCCGCCGACGCGGTGAGCCGCTGCTCGGTGGCGAGATGGCCTCGATCGGGAAGAGATGGATGATGGATGATGGATGATGGATGATGTGAAGGAGGTGCGGCGTCGGCATTGTTCTTCACATCATCCATCGTCGATCATCCATCAAGGGTCGATCCACGCTCCCGCGACGATCGGCTCACTGCAGCCGGTCACCTGCGGCAGCGTGATGTGGACGCGGTCCTGCGATAGCGCGCCGAGGATGGCCATGGCGATGGCCTCGCGGTACTGCGAGGGCACGCCGTGGTCGTCGGTGGTTTCGATCGGATGGGGGATGGCGGCGCGCAGTTCGGCCATGAGCGCGGCGTTGCGGACGCCCCCGCCGGCGACGAGGACGCGATCGGCCTCGCCGATGTGCCGCGCCACGGTGCCGGCGATCGCGCGGCATGCCGTGCGCGCCAGGTCCGGCCCGTTGCGGCGCGTGCGATGCATCTTCACCCAGTCGATGGCCTCGTCGCCCGTGCCCAGTGACTGGCCGTGCTCGGCGCCGGCGTCGAGCATCATCTGCAGAAAGTCCAACGCCTTCTCATCGACGGCGCCGCCCATCGCCTGCTCCCCGTCGGCGTCGTACGACTTCTTGAAGCACAGCCGCGCAATCGCGTCGAGCAGATTGTTGCAGGGGCAGATGTCGCCCGCACGGATCGACCCAAGCCCCGCCGCGTCGCTCCGGCTGCGCTTGCTCGGCGGCAGCCACGTGAAGTTGATGAAGCCTCCCAGGTTCACCACCGCTCGCGTCTCCTTCGCATTGCGGAACAGCACGTGGTCGGCGATCGGCGTGATCGGCGCGCCCACGCCCCCGCACGCCGTGTCCGCTCCGCGCAGGTCGAACATCACCGGCCGACGAAACTCCCGCGCCAGCACCCACGGGTCCATGAGCTGCAGACTCATGCGCGGCTCGTGAAAGATCGTCTGCCCGTGGACCACGATCAGGTCCACCTGGCTCGTGTCGTTCTTCAGCAGCTTGCGCAGGCCGATCATGTGCGTCATGCCCAGCATCAGGGCGTAGCTGCGCAGCTTGCGGGCGGGATAGGGCTTCTGCTCGGCGACGGGGCGGAGGAGTTTGGTGAGCGTCTTGAACGGCTCGCTGTGCCCGCGCACAAAGGTGGGCGCGATGTCCAGCCCCTCGCCGTCGATGCGGACCAGCGCCGCGTCCAGCCCGTCCATCGACGTGCCGGTCATGCACCCGACGATCAGTCTTGTGCGCCTGGTCGCCATACGGACGATAAGGATAACCGCCCGCGCCCTCGGAAGGGGTCGCTGCACCACAACCGATGTCGAACGAGTCGGTCATATCGGTCTATCTGTCGCGCCGCATGCTCGTGCTGCTGGGGCTGGGGTTTTCGTCGGGGCTGCCGCTGCTGCTCACGAGTTCGACGCTAACGGTGTGGATGAGGCAGGTGGGTGTGGACCTGGGGTCGGTGGGGTTGTTCGGGCTGGTGGCGCTGCCGTATTCGCTCAAGTTCGTGTGGGCGCCGGTGATGGATCGGGTGAGTTGGCCGGTGCTGGGCCGGCGGCGGGGCTGGCTGCTGCTGACGCAGGTGGCGTTGGCGGCGGCGCTGGTGGCGATCGCCCTGGCGGGACCACAGGATGCGACGGCGTCGCTGTGGCCCCTGGCGGCGGCGGCGCTGGCGGCGGCGTTCGTGTCGGCCAGCCAGGACATCGTCGCCGACGCCTATCGTACGGACATTCTCGAACCCGCCGAGCTGGGCGCGGGTGCGGCGGTGTTCGTCACCGGCTACCGCGTGGGCATGATCCTCGGCGGGGCGGCGGCGCTGGTGATGAGCGACGCGCTGCCCTGGCGATCGGTCTATTTCGTGATGGCCGCGTGCGTGGGCGTGGGGGTCACTGCAACGCTCCTGGGCCGCGAGCCCGCCAACGGCCACGCCGCCCCGGCGACGCTCGCCGATGCCGTCGTCCATCCGTTCCGCGCCTTCTTCACCGTGCAGGGCCCGGCTCACGCCCTGCTCGTGCTGCTGTTCATCATGCTCTTCCGGTTGCCCGACGAGGCGGTCAAGCCCATGGCCGTCGCCCTGCTCAAGGACCTGCAGTTCACCAACAGCGAGATCGGCTACGTGCAGCAGGGGTTCGGGCTGACCATGACGATTGTCGGCGCGCTGCTGGGCGGCGTCGTGGTGGCGCGCATCGGGTTGCTGCGCTCGCTGTGGTTGTTCGGCGTGCTGCAGGCGGTGAGCAACTTCGGATTCCTCGTACTGGCGATGATCGGTCGCGATATGACCGCCCTGGCGTGCGTCGTGACTATCGAGGCGTTTTGCGGCGGGCTGGTCACGGCCGGGTTTGTCGCGTTCCTCATGAGCTGCTGCGATCGGCGCTACTCGGCGACGCAGTACGCGCTGCTGTCGAGCCTCATGGCGGTGGGCGGCACGCTGGCGCGGGCGCCGACGGGATTCGTCGTCGAGCTGGCCGGCTATCCGTGGTTCTTTCTCATCAGCGTCCTGCTGGCGGCGCCGGGGCTGGCGCTGCTGCCGGCAATAGCCGGGACGCTACGCGTCTCCGGCGCCAGGGCCGCGTAGCGTCCCGGCTGGATTATGATGGTGTGCATGAAAACCGCACCCTATCGCGTCAAGCCCGGGACGAAGGTTCGGCTCGACAAGTGGAAGACGGATGACGACGGCGGACTGAGTCGCAAGCGTGCCGAGAAGCGTCTGGCCGAGCTGACGCAGCGCATCACCGACCTTCAGGAGAAGCTCTACGCCGAGGGCAAGCGCTCGGTGCTGGTGGTGCTGCAGGCGATGGATGCGGCGGGGAAGGACTCGACGATCAACAGCGTGTTCGCGCCGCTCAACCCGCAGGGGGTGATGCTCAGCAGCTTCAAGGCGCCCAACAACCACGAGCTGGCGCGCGACTTTCTGTGGCGGATTCACGTGCGCGTGCCGCCGCGCGGCTATCTGGGGCTGTTCAACCGCTCCCACTACGAGGACGTGCTGGCGGTGCGCGTGCTCAAGCTCGTGCCCGAGGCGACGTGGAAGAAGCGCTACCGCCACATCGTCCACTTCGAGGAGATGCTCCACGACGAGGGCGCGCGCGTCGTCAAGTTCTACCTGCATGTGTCCAAGGACTATCAGAAGGAGCGCCTGCAGCGCCGCCTGGAGAACCCCGACAAGCACTGGAAGTTCGATCCCGGCGACCTCGACGCCCGCAGCCGATGGGACGACTACATGGACGCTTTCGAGGACGCGATGGGCAAGACCAGCACGAAAGACGCGCCGTGGTACGTCGTGCCTTCGGAGAAGCGATGGTTCCGCAACCTGCTGATCGCGCAGATCGTCGCCGACGTGCTCGAAGACATGGACATCAAGACACCTCAGCCGGCGTTTGATCCAAAGACGATCGTGATCAAGTAGCATGTCGCCATGAGCAAGATGAAGCTGGAAAGGCAGGTTCGTGTCGGCGTCGTGGGTTTGGGCATGGGCCGGCAGCACGTGAAGATGTATCAGCAGCATCCGCGCTGCGAGGTGGTGGCGATCTGCGACGTGGACGAATCGAGGGTGAAGGCGGCGGCGAGCGAACTGAAGGTGCCTCGCACGTTCACGGATACGGCAAAGCTGTTTGAGAGCGGCGAGGTGGATGCGGTGTCGATCGCCACGCCCAACACGCTGCACGCGCCGCTGACGATGGCCGCGCTCAAGGCCGGGCTGCATGTGCTGTGCGAAAAGCCGATGGCGATGAACGCCAGGCAGGCCAGGCAGATGGTCGATGCAGCGAAGAAGGCGCGGCGGAAGCTGGCGATGCACTTCAACCACCGCGCTCTTCCGGGCGTGCAGTGGATCGCCCGCGCTGCCCAAGCCGGTGAACTGGGCGAAATCTACTTCGCCCGTACCGTCTGGCATCGCCGCCGGGGCATCCCGGCCAGGGCCTCGTTTCTCGACAAGTCCTTCTCCGGCGGCGGCGCGATGATCGACCTGGGCGTCCACATGCTCGACCAGACGCTCTACATCATGGGGTATCCCAAGGTCGTGAGCGTCACCGCCGCGACACACACGAAGTTCGACAAGAAGGACGTGCCGACCATCCCGATGAGCGTCGACGACTTTGCCACCGCGTACGTGCGCTTCGCCAACGGCGCGACACTGGCGATGGAGATCAGTTGGGCCAGCCACCACAACCATGCCGAGCAGTTCCTCGTGCAGGTGTACGGCACCGAGGGCGGCGCGCGGCGGCTGAGCGAGAACTACCAGGAGACCGCCGCCGAAATTTACCGCCGCGACCACGGCGGGCTGACCACGATGCGCATGGACGCCCCGCCGCGCGACCTGCCCACCGTGCAGGCCGACTTCGTCGATGCCATCCTCGATCATCGGGAGCCTGCGTACAGCGGCGAGAAGCACGGCCTGGTCACCATGCAGATTCTCGACGCGATCTACGAGTCCAGTCGCACCGGGCGCGAGGTGCGTGTTCGTTAGCGAAGGAGACTCTGATGGCCATGACCCTCTCGACAATGCTCCCGCTGGGCACGCCCGCACCCGACTTCGCGCTGCCGGACACCCATGGCAAGACGGTGAGACGCGACGACTTTGCGGTCAAGCCGCTGCTGGTGATGTTCATCTGCAACCACTGCCCCTACGTCAAGCACGTCGCGCCCGAGCTGGCGCGGCTGGGCAAGCAGTACCAGGACAAGGGCGTGGGCGTCGTGGCGATCATGAGCAACGACGTGGCCAACTATCCCGACGACTCGCCGGAGAAGATGAAGGGTGAGAAGCTGATGCGGGGCTACACGTTTCCGTATCTCTACGACGAAACGCAGAATGTCGCGCGGGCCTACACCGCGGCGTGTACACCCGATTTCTTCCTGTTCGACCGGGAGCACAAGCTTGTGTACCGCGGCCAGCTCGACGGCACACGCCCGACTCGACACGGACCCGGCCAATACAGCTCGCCGCAGCAGCCTGACGGCCGCGACCTCCGCGCCGCCCTTGACGCTGTCCTTGCCGGCCGCCCCGTCCCCGCCGACCAGAAGCCGTCGATGGGCTGCAACATCAAATGGAGGCCGGGCACGGTCCCGGGGAATGCCGTGTAAAGCCGCGACCATTGGTCGCACACTTGGTTTGGCGCCCGTGATGATTCCGGTCGGCCCGTTGGGCCGACAGCGCGACCACTGGTCGCGGCTATACAAAGAGATCGACATACGCGCGGTACTCGTCGCGGCCGGCGCGGACGAAGGCGGCGGCGACTTGCGTTGCAGTGAGCCTGGAGTCGGGGTCGGCGATCGCAGGGTCGGCTCCGGCGTTGAGAAGACGGCGGGCGACGGGCAGGCGATGGGGGCCGGCATCGAGGCAGGCGTGCAGGGCGGTGTAGCGACGCGGCTGCCTCGGGTTGGCAGCGTTCACATCGACGCCGTGGTCGATGAGCATGATGGCCACGTCGCCTCCGGACGCGGCGGGACTGGCGATGGCGAGCAAGAGGGGGGTGCGGCCCAGTGCGTCGCGGGCCTCGTGGTCGGCGCCGAGCCGGGTCAGAAGCGTTGCAGTGGACACCTGGCCGCGCTCGCAGGCGCCGTGCAGCGGAGTGGCGCCCGCGGCGTCGCGCAAGTCGATCGCCGCGCCACGGTCCAGCAGCAGGGCGGCGGCGTCGGTGCGCCCGGCGCGGACGGCCCAGTGCAGCGCGGTGGCCCGGCCGCGATCGGGCGTCGCACAGCGCGTCAGGGCGTCGGGGTTGGCCCCGCGATCGAGCAGCGCGGCGAGCACGACCACGTCGCCGCGGAACGCGGCGCGATGCAGGGGCAGACACCGCTCGTCGCCCCCGTCCTGCGACATGGCGTCGAAGGTGTGAATCAGCCGGGGAAACTCGGCGCACAGCGCGGCGACACGCGCGGCGTCGTCGGCCTCGACGGCAAGCGTCATCGGGTTGGGCGGCGGCGCGTCGGTCACAGCTTGGATCGTAGCACGAAGCGTCGAGGCCACGGCGATCAGGACGTGGTCGTGATGCAACCGATGCCGTGGTGACTTACAATCGCGGCGCAGGAGGTTCCCCGACGAATCGCACCCCGCACCCAGAGGCCACGTTCATGGTCGCGAGCAACGCCAAGTCGTCACGGTCCCGTCGGCGAGCGGCCATGGTTCGGCCGCGTCCAAGCCCGCCGGCGGCGGCGTCGCCCGTTGTGCCCGTGCCGGCGTCGCCTGCCGTCGAGCCGCTGCCCGATGATGTCAGCGAACCGCGGCCAAGCTCCGCGGGCCGGGCGATGAAGCGGGAGCCGCTGCTACTGGAGATCGCGTGGGAGGCGTGCAATCAGCTCGGGGGCATCTACACGGTGCTGCGGAGCAAGGTCCCGGCGATGGTGAATCGCTGGGGCAGCCGGTACTGCCTGGTGGGGCCTTACAACGCGAGTACGGCGGCGGTCGAGTTCGAGGAGACGCCGCCGGTGGGGGCCGTGGGCCAGGCGGTGAAGACCATCCAGAGCTGGGGCGTCAACGTGAAGTTCGGACGCTGGCTGGTGAGTGGTCGGCCGCACGTCGTGCTGCTGGATTATCTTTCGCTGTTCGGCCGCCTGCACGAGGTGAAGTACCGGCTGTACGCCGACCACGGCATCGAGATCGCACGCGACGACGAGCTGCTTAACAACGTGGTGGCGTTCGGCGAGTGCTGCCGCATGCTGTTGGTCGCCCTGGCGCAGACGGAAGGGGCGCGGCGGCCGCTGATCGCACACTTTCACGAGTGGATGGCCGGCGCCGCCATCCCGATGCTTCGGCACGAGCAGTGGCCGGGGTCGATCGTCTTCACCACGCACGCCACGCTGCTGGGCCGATATCTGGCGATGAACCACCCGGTGTTCTACGAGCACCTGGGCTTTATGAACGCCGACCACGAGGCGAGCAAGTTCAACGTCGTGGCTCAGCACCGTATCGAGCGCGCCGCGGCGCACGGGTCGCACGTGTTCACCACCGTCAGTGACGTCACCGCCCAGGAGTGCCGGCAACTGCTGGGCCGCCAGCCCGACGTGCTGCTGCCCAACGGCCTGAACATCCAGCGCTTTGCGGCACTGCACGAGTTCCAGAATCTCCACCGCGAATACAAGGAGCGCATCCACGAGTTTGTGATGGGGCATTTCTTCCCCAGCTACTCGTTCGACCTGGACAACACGCTCTACTACTTCACCAGCGGCCGCTACGAGTACCGCAACAAGGGCATGGACCTGACCATCGAGGCGCTGGCGCGGCTGAACCACCGGCTGAAAATGGCTGGCTCGCCCATCACGGTGGTGACGTTCATCATCACGCGGACGGCGACGAAGTCGATCAACGTCACTGCGCTACAGAGCCGGGCGATGCTCCAGGAGTTTCGCACCGCCGCCGACGAAATCAAGCAGGAGCTGGGCGACAAGCTCGTGCATGCGGTGACCGCGGGGCAACTCCCCGACCTTAACACGCTCGTGGACGACTACTGGAAACTGCGTCTGCGCCGGACGATGCACGCCTGGCGTCGCGGGCTGCCGCCGCTGATCGTCACGCACGATCTGATCGATGACGCCAACGACCCGATCCTGCAGCAGCTTCGCACGTGCCAGTTGTGGAATCGCTACGAGGACCCTGTGAAGGTGGTGTACCACCCGGACTTCATCACGGCGAGCAATCCATTGTGGGGGATGGACTACGACCAGTTCGTGCGTGGCTGTCACCTGGGCGTGTTTCCGAGCTATTACGAGCCATGGGGCTACACGCCACTGGAGTCGATCGCGCTGGGCGTGCCGGCGATCACCAGCGACCTGTCGGGCTTTGGTTCTTACATTGTGCAACTCCTACCCGACCACGAGGAGAAGGGTCTGTACGTGCTGCGGCGCAAAAGCCGCGACTTCAACGCCGCCGCCGATGAGCTGGCCGACCGCATGTTCCGCTACGCCCAGCAGTCGCGGCGCGAGCGCATCGCCCTGCGCAACATGGTCGAGAGCTTCAGCGAGCACTTCGACTGGCACAACCTGGGGCGGTGCTACCACGAGGCGCACGAGCTGGCGCTGGATCGGCTGGGGTGAGTGCGCGGTGCGCGGTCACCGCGCCGCCGGCTCGACGACAATGCTGGCGGGTTCGGTGGGGCAGGCGCGTTCGCAGACGCCGCAGCCGATGCAGCCGGGACGGACAGCGACGCGGTCCGTGGCAGAGTCCAGGGCGATGGCGGCCTCGCCGATGGGGCACTGGGTGATGCACAGTCGGCAGTGCTCGCCGGTGGCGCGCAGGCAGGCGGCGAGATCGACGCGGGCCTCACCCATGTCGATGGCGAAGACCGACTGCGTCAACTGCAGCGCATCGGTGGGGCAGACCTTCATGCAGGACAGGTCTTCGCACACGACGCACGGGCTGGTGCGGGCGATGATGTGCGGGAAGGCCAGGGCGCCGGGCGCCTCGTCCCGCGGCGGCGGCACGGCCACGATGCACTGGGCGGGGCAGGCTCGGATGCAATCTCCGCAGCGGGTGCAGGCGGACAGGAAGTCGGGCTCGGGCAAAGCGCCGGGCGGGCGCAGATATCGGACCCCGCGAAGCGCCGCTTGGCGGGGGCTGGCGGTGGGGGCAGGCCGTGCGCTTTGGGGAGTCTGGGGCGTCGGATCGCCGATGAAATCGGGAAGAGAGGCGGCGACACGGCGGCCAGTCTGCTCGGCCTTGTCGAGGCCGCGCAGCACCAGGCCGCGGAAAAAACCCCGCCGGCTGGTCGCCGGGTCGTGCGGCACGGATTTTTCGGATTTGTCCATCAGCGCACCAGGCCCACTGGCCGAATCGTCCTTCGGGCCTTATCTTATGAGTTCAACCGGCGGCTTGGCGGGACCGTCCCGCGCCGCAAGTATCATGGCAACGAAAGGGTCCGGCATGACCAGCACTACGTGGATGAAAGCAACAGCGGCAGCCCTCGTCATCATGGCGGGCGTTCTGGCCGGGTGCGACACCCTGGGCAAGAACATTCACATGAGTCTCGACCGGCACGTGTACGAGAGTACCGTGCAGTTGCCCACCAACGTCGCGGTGGTCGAGCCCTACTCCGGCGAGGTGCTCTGGTCCATGGAAGTGCCCGTCGAGCACAAGCTCACGCTCGACTTCAGCCGCAAGAATGAGGCCGAGCCGGCCAGCGTCAGCGGCCACCCGGCGACGAGCATGAGTTGGAAGCTGTCGGGCGCTCGCAAGGAGTCGGGTAAGGTGTCGCTGCCGGGCACGCCGGTGGGCATGAAGGTCAGCTACCGGCAGGCGCCGGAGTTCCCGGAAGGCCGCGGCCCAGCCTCGACGCAGCCGCGCATCGATCCGATTCAGCCCGAGCCGGCGGCCCCCGCTGACGACGCGCCGCCCGCCGACGAGGCCGCCCCCGCCGCCACCAACGGCGCCGTCGAGAACGCCATCAAGGAAGACGTTAAGGCCGCCGAACCGATCGAGCAGACCGAGCCCGCCGACGAAGCGACCAAGTGACCTGACCTCCCACCTTGGAAACTCACAGGCCCGCGCCCTCGGCGCGGGCCTGTTGTTTTGCATCGACCCAGGCAATCGATCCGCGGTGGAGTGTAGGACCGCGATCCGCCGGCTCGCATGGGCTGTGGAGAAGCCGCGGCGATGCTGCACTTGCACCTGGTCACGCCGCCGCGTCATTGAGGCGGAAGGGGCGCGTGCGAAACGACATGGCGTCGTCGATGGGCATGGGCTTGCCGAAGAGGTAGCCCTGGGCGTGCTGGCAATCCATGGTCTGCAGCAGCAGGGCCTGCTCGGGCGTCTCGACGCCTTCGGCGACGACGGCGATGCCCAGACTCCGTGCCAGCATCACGATGGCGTTGACCAAGGCGGCAAAGTCGCGCCCGCGGCACAGGTTGGCCACGAACGAGCGATCGACCTTCAGCACGTCCAGCGGGAACTGATGCAGGCACGCCAGCGACGAGTAGCCCGTGCCGAAATCGTCCATCGCCAGCCGGAAGCCCGCGGCCTTGAGGTCGCTCAGCACGCGACTGGCGTGCTCGGCATCTTGCATGACAGCGCTCTCGGTGATCTCCAGATGCAGGAACGCAGGCTGAATCCCCGCATCGGCGACGATCTGGGCCAGTAGCTCGGGCAGATCGGGTTGAATGAGCTGCCGCCGCGACAGGTTCACGCTCAAACTCGCCGGGGCGGTGTCCGGGCGCAGGCGGCGCCACGCCGCCAGTTGCTCGCACGCCTGGCGCACGATCCAGTCGCCCAACGGGACGATCAGGCCCGTCTCCTCGGCGATAGGGATGAACTCGGCCGGCGAGATCATGCCGCGCACCGGGTGACGCCAGCGCACCAGCACCTCGAAGTTGTCCACGCGGCTGGTCTCCAGGCTGATGATCGGTTGAAAGGCCAGCGCGAACTGCTCGCTCATGTCGCCGGCGACGGCGCGGCGAAGATCGTTCTCCAGTTCCAGGCGCTGCTGCACGCGACGGCGCATCGACACGTCGAACACGGCGTAGCGCCCTTTGCCCGCCAGCTTGGCCTCGTACATGGCCGTGTCGGCGTCGCGCAGCAGTTCCTCGGGCCGATCGGCGACCAGGTCGCTGGTGACGATGCCGATGCTGGCGGTGCAGAACAGCTCGTGCCCGGCACAGGCGAAGGGCCTGGCGATGGCGGCCAGCAGTCGATCGGCGACGATGGCCGCTGAGTCGGCGTGGCGAATGCCCTCGAGCAGCACCACGAACTCGTCGCCCCCGAGGCGACCGGCGGTGTGCGCCACATCTTCGCCATCCACGACGGCGCCGGCGCGGCTGATCGAGTCCACGTCGCGCAGCTCCCCCGCCAGTCGCTCGGCGATCTGCGTTAACAGCAGGTCGCCCACCTCGTGGCCGAGACTGTCGTTGATGATCTTGAAGCGGTCGAAGTCCAGGAACAGCAGCGCAAAGCGGTTGTTGGGATCACGCCGATGACGACGCATGGCTTGGCCCAGCCGATCCAGCAGCAAGGCCCGGTTGGGCAAGCCCGTCAGGCGGTCGGTCGTCGCCGCCCGGCGAAGCTGCTCCTCCATCGCCGCGCGATCGCTCACGTCCTGCACCAGCGAGGTGATGGCGACCACCTGGCCGCGGCCATCCACCAGCGGCGTGTTGCACCACTCGCAGGTGATGATGCGCCCATCGCGGGTAAGGTTGTCGTTGGTGTTCTGCATGCACCGCCGGGTGACGAACATATCCCGCAGCACGTGTTGGACGCGCGGGCGCACGGCCTGAGGCACAATCAGCTCGAGTGCATTCCTGCCGATCGCCTCCTCGGCGGTGAAGCCGAAGATGCGCTGCGCCGCCTCGTTCCAGGCCGTGACGCGCATGTCCGGTCCCATCTCGATCAGGCCCAGCATGGTCTGTTCGGCGTGCAGCGCCAGACGCTTCTGTGACTGCTGCAACGCTTCGGACGCGCGGCCCATGCGATGGTCGAAGACAGCCAACGCGCCCAGGAGCAGACAGACGGCCGCCACGAGCCCCGCCGCACGCAGTCGCACCGCCCTCACCGCTGCCATGAAGTCGCTCGCATTCACGTCCACCCCCACCAACGCCAGCACGCGACCATCGGCCGGATCGTCAGCGGTCGCCAACCCGCTCACCCACGTGCCCCATTCATCGGGCAACGGGCCTTCCACTGTCGAGCCGCCTTCGCGCAGCAACTGCCGCAACTCGTCGCTGGCATCCTCGTACACCGTTCCCGGCAGCGAACAGTCCTCCGACTCGTGCGGCTCGCTGTCGGCCAGGAACACCACCTCCCCATCGCGCTCGACCATCACGTACACGAACCGCCCGCGCGGCGTCGCCTCGCGCATTCGCGCCAACTGTCGCTTGAGCCGCGTGTACCCGGGGGTGTTCATGTCTGCCGGCGCCCCCGTCAGCGTCGCGAGCAGTGGCCGCTCGATTCCCGCCGCGGCGTGCTCGGCCAGCGTTCGCAGAAACGCACGCTGGTTGTTCTCCTCCTGTCGGCCTTCGTACGATGTCAGCGCCGACCCAGCCAGCAGCACCGCCCCCATCGTCACCATCAGCGCCAGTCCGCGTATCGACACCCGGCTATGCCCACGACGAACCGCGACATATGCCGCCAGCCCGAGGACTGCCAGACCCAGCGCGACCAGGATGTGTTCGATCTGCAGTGTCACCCAAGCGAGGCGTCGCGGCCCCTCCTGTAGAGCGTCCACTTTCCCCGCGCAAGTGAATCACCCTGCCCGTTATCGACCGTTTGGAGCGACGAATTGACGGTGAAACCGGGCTGCGGCGCGGGCTAATCCACCGGCGCCGTCGCGGCCGCGGTGACGCTGGCCGGGGTGCGGCCGGTAATCTTCAGCATCCGATCCAAGGCCACCAGTGCGTGGCGCTTGATCCGGGCCTCGACCGTGATGCGGTTGACCACTTCTCCGCCACCGGAAGGTGCGAGCTTGTCCAGCGTCCACAGCAGGTGTGGCATGTCGATGCGGAACATCGTCGTGCAAAGGCATTGGCAGTCGGAGAGGATTCGAGCCTCGACGCCGCGAGCCGCCACCTGCTTGCAGAGGCGGTTGACCAGATGCACCTCCGTCCCGATCGCCCAGCGCGTGCCCGGTTTGGCCTTCTCCAGCGTGGCGATGATCCCCTCGGTCGAGCCGGTCAGGTCGGCCTTCTGGCACACCTCGTACACGCACTCGGGATGCACGATCACCGTCACGTCGGGCCACGTGGCGCGGACCTGATCCACGTGCTCGGGTCGGAACAGCTTGTGAACGCTGCAGTGGCCCTTCCACAGGAAGAACGTGCTGCGCTCAATGTCGTCCGGCGAAAGCCCGCCCAGCCCGTCGGGGCTCTTGGGGTCCCACACGCTCGTGGCTGTGGTCACGTCGTAGCCCATCGCCGCCGCGGTGTTGCGGCCCAGGTGCTGATCGGGGAGGAAGAGGATCTTTACCGCCTCGCCCTCGGCCAGGGGCGTGTCTCCGCCACGCAGCGCCCAGGCGAACACCTTGTCGCAGTTGCTGCTGGTGCAGACCGCCCCGCCGTGCTCGCCGCAGAACGCCTTGATCGCCGCCGTGCTGTTCATGTAGCAGATCGGGATCACTCGCCCTCGAAACTCCTGCTCCGCAAGCGTCTGCGTGATGAGCTGGTGCGCCTCGACCGTATCGTCGTAGTCGGCCATGTCCGCCATGGAGCACCCGGCCGACAGGTCCGGCAGGATCACCTGCACGTGCTCATCCGTCAGAATGTCCGCCGTCTCCGCCATGAAATGCACGCCGCAGAAGATGACGTACTTCGCCCCCGCCTCGCGCACCCGCTCGGCGGCAAGCTGGCTGAGCTTGAAACTGTCCCCGGTGAAGTCAGCGAACTGGATCACCGCGTCCTGCTGATAATGGTGCCCCAGGATGACCAGGTCCTTGCCCAGCTCGGCCTTGCGCGCACGAATCGCCTCAGCGAGATCAGCCTCGCTCATGTCGGTATAACGCGGTGCCAGGGGCGGTTGCCAGAGCATCGGGTCATTATAGGAGACACCGCGCGACCGCGTCGGGCGCCACGTCCCAGCCCCGCGGGGCACCACCACGATCGTGGAAGCCGTTCACAGCAGCACCCCCTTGCGGGGGTGTTCGCGATTCCCACATAAGCTCCAGACCCAAGCCCAGGCGGCGCGACGCTTCACCTTGCTCACGTGCGCCCTTGACGTTTGGGGTCATACAGGGGTTATCTGCCGAGCATCCAAACGCTGCGAGTAACCTCCCCAGAGTGTTTACTTACTGCAAAGCCCTTGATGTAGCCGCCGCCAAAGGGCATGAAGGGTTTACGAAATTCGAAGCTATATGAGTCCTTGGTCTCGATGACAGAGTACGGCGGTTCCTTGCTGGCCAAGGGAGGCAGATAGTCGTCGCGACCGTATATCTCGCGTAAATGATTGTGCTCATACACATGCACCAGTGCCAGCGCCTGTTCCTCCGACACCACGACGTAGGCTATGGGGGTTCTGTGACAGGCCGTCATCGCCGCCGCGAAGACGAGAATGAAGATGCATCGCATACCTGCCGTTGACGCATGAACTTCGGCGAAGTTCCAACAGGAGATAGCGGAGAAGCGTTCAGTTGCCTGCGGCACATGGGCAGGACGACTCGAACCAGTATAGTAGCACGGCCGCGTTTGCAGCAGGTCAACAGCAACGCGTGGTTGTCCTCCGTTTCCTGCGCCACACGATCAGTAGTGTTCCCAAAAGGCCGAACGTGCACAGAGCGTACAGAGCGACCGCGCCCATTGGTGGAATAGCTTGATTCACGAGCCAGCAAAGACCACCATAGATCGCACCCACAACAACAACATCAGTCCAAGATCGTCTGTGGTAGGCAAGCAACGCTGCGACGACGCATATTGCAGAGGGGCCGCCGATGAGGATGCAGTAATCGCTCGTGACCATGTGGGATAACGTTGCTCCGCTCTCTTGCGTGCCGTGAGTGTGAGCGTGACCCGCGACTGCGCCCCGGAAGCTTCCCGCCGCACGCGGTCTCGGACTCTGAGCCGTGTCGAAAAGGCAGAAAGTATTGAAGCAGTATAGCTGATGCAGTTGCCGCATCGCGATGCCTTGGCGTCGAACGGAACTGGAAGGTGTGAGGGCCGAGCGATGAGGGCATCGGGCAGAGCGCGGCGTTCCTATTCGTGTGGCGCTATGGTCATGCGGTTACGATACCCCCCATGGCGACGATGCGCGGTGGCATGGAGTTTGTCGAGGGGGAGCCGGTGAAGCTGCCGCCGCCGCCGGGGTCGATGGGGGCGAGGACGCTGCAGTTGACCTGCGGCGACCGCCCCGAGATCGTCGCCGGCCAGCGCGTCCGCGCCGGCCAGGCCATCGCCGAGCCCGCCGACGAGCGCACCGGATGCCGCGTCAGCCCCATCGACGGCACGGTGCGACGCATTGTTCCCTTCGAGCCCACGCCGGGGCGCCGCCACTACATGGTCCTCGTCGAGCCCGAGGAAGCGCGCGTGGCCACCACCATTCAGACGCCCCCGCCGCAGCGCCAGAGCCTCGAGTCGTGGCTGGCGTCGTTTCGCCGCACGGGGTCGTGGCGGGAGTACGGCCTGCGGCTGGGGCTGATCGAGCAGCTTGCCGCCGTCCGCGATCAACCGCCCGCCATGCTCATCTGCATCGGGCTCGACCAGTTCCCGCCTTACCCCGTGCGCAGCAGCCTGCTGGCGAGCTTTCCCGACGAGGCTGTGCTGGGCACGCAGGTCCTGGCCGACCTCATCGGCGCGCGCGACATGCTCATGCTCGCCACGCGCCAGCCGCGCGTCCTCACCCGTCTCAAAGGCCCTTGCCGCAGCTATCGCATGCGTCTGGAGACAGCACACAACACTTATCCTGCCGCCGATCCCACACTCGTCGCCATGAGCTACGGCCCGTCACGCGCCGCGCGTCACTTGCCCCATGCCGTCAACCCCGGCGCCATCGGGCTGGTCATGATTACGCCGTGGACCGCCATCCGCATCGCCCGCTGGTTCACCCATGGACGACTTGACCTGGTGAGGCCCCTGCTCATCGGTTGGCCGCGGGCGCGCACGCCTATGACCATCGCCTGGGCCATGCCCGGTCAACCCCTGGCCAGCCTCGACCCTGCCCTCGCCGGCGACGCCGACCAGCTCGCCGGCCGCGTCGTCGCCGGCAACCCGATGACCGGCCGCCCCCTCGTCGCCCCGCACGACGGCCACGACACCGAACGCTATCCCCCTGCCGTCCCCGACGACGAACTGCTCGTGAGTATCCTCGCCCCCCAGCCCCCCGCGGAGCCCGAACCCTGCATCAGTTGCGGCTGGTGCGTCGATGTCTGCCCCACACGCCTCAACCCCTGGCGACTGGCTCAGGAAACCCTGGCCCACCCCACACGAGTCGATGTCGCCGACAATCTCCGCTGGTGCATCCGCTGCGGCCTGTGCACCCACGTCTGCCCCTCGCACCTGCCCCTCTCCCAGGTCCTCGCAGGCCAAACAAACGCCCCGAAGTGAACGCGGGACGAACTGCTGCCCCGGTGTTGGGTCACACGCGGCGTCGCCGCACCAGCACCGCCGCGATGGCCGGCAGCGCCAATGCGACTGTCGCAGGCTCGGGGATGATCGTTGCGTCCAGGCGCACGTTGTCGAAGTCAACCTCCAGATGAGCCCCGGGCGCTGTCGGATCGATGAGGTTGAGGTTAACCAGCCGAATCGTCAGCGCCTGACCGAGCTGAGCGTGGCTGTCACCGGTGGTGAAGATGACGGTGCTGGTGAGGAATTCGCCCTCGGGGACGGTTGCGGCCAGAGTGTTATCGTCCTGGGCCAGCAGTTCGCCGCCGGCCAGGAGATCGACGCGGTAGCCGGGGAATCCGTCGAGGTTGTAGAAGGTGGTGTCGATGGCCGTGCCGCTGGCGATGTTGCCGATGTCCACCTGCAAGGTGTAGGAGGTGTTGGGTGCCAGGATGTGGGTGAGCGTTTGCGTCAGGCCGTACTCACCGGTGTCGCCGCTGCCGGCGTAGTTGAAACTGATGGCGACGCGCTGGCCGTGCGTGGCGCCATCGGGGAACCAGGGGTAGCTCCCGGACGGTTGCCCAGAGGCGGTCGGGTCGAGCGTGCCGATGAAATACGTCGGGCCATCGCCGCCATCAGTGATGTCGCTCGGGTCGTATAGGTCCCAGCCGGCAAGGGGACCGAAGGTGAACTCGTTGTAAGGCGATTCGCCTGTGATGTCCTCGAAACTGGGATTGACAATGTCCACCGGGGCAGTCCACGCGACAGAGGCAGCCGCGGCGACCACCCCCATGACGAGCCAAGCGGCATACCCACGCCGCAATGCCCAGCTGGGGAATCGAATCTGAGCCATGCTGTCGCTCCGTATCGGGTGAGCTTGCGGGACCATGATACCCGACGTCGCTTGCCCGGGATATGCCGAATTGAGGTTCGGCGTGCAACGGCATCAGGCCGTACAGGACCGGTGTGATGTGGTCGTAAACCGGCCACCCATCGCGGTTTACGCCACTCGCCCAATCTGCCGCGCTGCACCAGGCGCTGCAGTCCCGCGTCGCATGGAGCGGCATCATCTTCGCCGAGGCAAAGGGTATGCCCAGAATTGGCGCGGCGGGAGCTTTGGCGATCCGCGTTGGGGCGTTGGGCGTTCTGCGGCGTCGCGCGACGCACGTGGCTACCGGGAAGGCTTCGCTACGATGTGGTCGAGCAAGGTCTCCCATCGGCGGCAGAGGATGTGGCGACTGTAGGCCAGCTCGAAACCCACACGGGCACGATGGCCCAGGTCGAACCGCAGTTGGGGGGCCGACGCGAGAGTCTCGATCGTGCTGACGAGTTGCTCGACGTGTCCGATGGGGATGATGCGGCCGGCGTCGTGCTCGGCGAGGACGCGGGCGACCTCGGCATCGGGCGGGCCGACGAAGATCGCGGGGCGGCCGGCGGCCATGATGCCGTAGAGCTTGCTGGGGACGATCAGGCCGCGCATGGTCTGAGCCTGACTGATGAGATGGATGTCGGCCGCACCGAGCAATTCGCCGAGCACTTCCCGTGGCTGGTACGGCTCGAACCGCACGTGACGCCATCCCGCTGCAGTTGCCCGTTGTCGCAGAGCGTCCATCTGCTTGCCCGAGCCGACGAAGACGAACTGGACGTCATCCCGGCCGGCCAGACGTTCGATGGCGGCGGCGATCGTGTCCACATCGTGGGCCAGTCCGAAGTTGCCCGAATACATCACCACACACGCGCCCGGCGAGGCCCACTGACTGCGGTAACGGCTGGCGCCAGGGTCGATCGGCGAAATCTGGGTCTGGTCAGCCCAGACACTGATGTGCTCGACGCGCTCGGTGGGAACACCTTTGCCGATGACCAGCTCGCGCATGTCTCGCCCCAGCACCACCACACGATCTGCCCGACGCAAACACCAGCGGCTGATGGCTTCCAGCACCCGGTGCAATAGCGACCCTTCCCGCATGACGCCATAGGCCACCAGCACGTCGGGATAGACATCCATCAGCCAATAGACGTACCGTGTGCCGCGCAGGCGTTGCAGTAGCCATCCCACCAAGGCGATCAGCGGCGGCGTGGTGAACGCGATGACCACGTCCGGCCGCCGGATCGTAAACACCCGGACGACGGCCAGCAGGTAGAACAGGCCAAAATCGATCAGGCGGGTGAGGATCGACCCCTTGCCGAACAGGCTGACGCCGACGCGATATACTTGCGCCCCGTCGATCTGCTCCCGCTTGGGAAGCGTACCACCCCGCTGCCCGTAGATGGACCGTGAAGCGACGACCACCACCTCGTGCCCCGCGGCAGTCAGGTGCCGCGCCAGGTCATGGGCCATCTGCGCCGTAGCCGCCACGTCCGGATAGAAGACCTGGTTGAGCAGGAGGATGCGCATGGATGAATCACAGCCCCGTGAC
This sequence comes from uncultured Phycisphaeraceae bacterium, assembly GCA_964518335.1. Lineage (GTDB taxonomy): Bacteria > Planctomycetota > Phycisphaerae > Phycisphaerales > Phycisphaeraceae > CAZFDT01. The sequence goes on along the minus strand of CAZFDT010000008.1, from coordinate 16,471 downwards.
GTTGGGAAGTGTATCGGCTTGGGCACAGGCATGGATGTCGGCAGTGATCTGGGCAGCTCGGGGATTCAAGTGGCCGATAAGTCCGATGTTTCGGCTGCCATCGCTCCGTCGGCCGATGCACTGGTAGCGGTACACTGAAAGTCACCCATGCCTGAGCAGGAAGTACCAAAGCTATCGACGCCGCCCCATGTGTCACCGCAGGGGGACGGCCCGTTGATGCGCCCGCTCTGCGTCGATCTCGACGGCACGTTGGTCGCTACCGACACGCTGGCCGAGACGACGTTGACGCTCATGCGGCGGCGGCCGTGGACGGTGCTGCAGATGCCCGGATGGTTGCTGCGTGGTCCTGCCGCGTTTAAGGGTGAGGTCGCTCGGCGCCAGAAGATGGATGCCGCGGCCCTGCCTTATCGGGACGAGGTGGTGACGTTTGTGCGCGACGCCCGGCAAATGGGCCGGCGGGTGGTGCTAACCACGGCCAGCGCTCGCGCCACGGCCGAGGCGGTGGCAGCCCATCTGGGTTGCTTCGATGACGTGCTTGCCACGGACGGGGACGCCAATCTCAAGGGCATGCGCAAGCTCGACGCGATTCGCCAGCGTTTGGGCGATCAGCCATTCGACTACATCGGCGATGGCCATGCCGACCTGCCCGTGCTGCAGGCGGCAAGCGATGCGTACCTGGTGGCGGCTCCCCCCGGCGTCGCCAAGGCCGCCACAAAGGCTGTTGCACTTGTCCCTCCTCCGGATCAGCCTTGGGGCGCGTTGGTGGGCGCCATGCGTCCTGCCCAGTGGGTTAAGAACGTACTGCTGGCGGTGCCGATGTTTGTGGGTTGGCAGCTCGGCGACGCCTGGCGATGGGGGGCACTGGTCGCCGCGATTCTCGCCTTCTCCCTGGCCGCGTCGGCGGTCTATCTGGTCAACGACCTGTTCGACCTGGCAGCAGACCGCGCCCATCCCACGAAGCGCACCCGCCCCCTGGCGTCAGGTCGCCTGCCCCTGACCTGGGCGATGCTGGCGTCACCGGTGCTCGTCGTCATCGCGCTGCTCCTGAGCGTGGTCGCGTTGCCGTGGGCGTTCACGGTCACGCTGCTGTTGTACCTGGCGATGACGTCGGCCTACTCGTGGCTCGTCAAGGAGGTGGCGGTCCTCGATGTCCTCTGGCTGGCGGCCCTCTACACCCTGCGGATCATCGCCGGCGGCGAAGCCACCGCCGTCGTCCCCTCCGCCTGGCTCCTGGGCTTCGCCATGTTCCTGTTCCTGAGCCTGGCCCTGGCCAAGCGCTACGCCGAGCTGGCCCGCGTCCACACCGAAGGCGGTCGCAACGCCGCCGGCCGCGGATACCGCACCGGCGATCTATCCCTGCTCGAAGCAGCCGGTATCACCGCTGGGTACATGACGGTCGTCATTCTGGCCCTGTACATCAACAGCGAGGCAGTCCTGGCCCTGTACACCCGACCGCGGTTGCTCTGGCTAGGATGCCCGTTGCTGCTCTACTGGATCACGCATCTCTGGCTGCGCACCCATCGCGGCCAACTCGACGAAGATCCGGTGCAGTTCGCCATCACCGACCCGGCCAGCTATCTGGTGGTCTTCTTGATGGCTCTCACGGCGTACAGCGCTTTGTAGTCTCTTCGATGCCGGGCGTCGGCAGACAAAGCATCGCCCACAGCAGCGCGACGATCACCCCGAGAATGGCCCAGGCCTGGTGAGGCAGGATGAAAGCCTGCCACCAGACCGTTGCCGTGAACTGCTGCGGCAGCCACACTCGAATCTCGGCCACACGCAGCACCGCCGGCCCGGGCCAGAAGAACAAGGCGATCAACAGCAGCAGCACGATCGCGGGCAGTCGCAGTACTCGCTGCTGCACATTCGCCACCGCCCACCCCAACGGCAAAGCAAGCACAATGGCGTCATAAGCCCGGTGGTACGTACACATCAGCAGCACCGCCGCCCACACACTGGTTACGAGCAGACAGGTGCTGCACGGATGACGCTGCTTCTGTCGAACGAAAAGGACGCTCGAACACACGACAGCCGCCGCGCCCAGCGACCAGACGACGATGCTGACGATGCGTCCATCACTGACAAGCTCGTGCAGTGGATGGTGCAGGTTGATGAGCTGGTAGCTGTGCGGATTCTCCGGCGAAGGATTGCCCGGGCCGGCGGTCATGAACGCGTGGAGGTTGACCTGCAGATCGGACCACCAGGTGGGCGCGTTGATCTGCAGGGGGACGATACCGATCGCTGCGATGCCCGCGAAAGCCACGCCCGCAGCGACAAGGTGCCGGAGGTTCAGGCCCAGCAACGCAGGTGCGATGAACGCGGCCCCAAGCTGCGGCTTCAAGGCGGTGGCTATAGCGATCAGCACGCCGCCGATGATGGCCCGCTCCTTCGCCGCCAGCACCAGCCCGGCCAACCCCAAGACCACGGTGACCAGCCCCGTCTGCCCTTTGGCCAGCCCCGTGTGCAGTGGTGCCATCAACAGAACCAGGGCGGCCGCCAGACATGCTGCGGTGCTTCGCCACGCCAAGCCATTGAGCTGGATTACAGAGGCGAGCAGACCAACGGTGGCAAGCAGGTTGATCGACAACCACGTCCAGAGCGAAAGGCGATAGCTCAGAAATCCCAGGGGCCCGACCAAGGCATAGCCCGTAGGCGGATAGAGAAGATTGAGTGCGTCGGTGCCCTCCGACGCACCAGCGGCGCGGAGCTGGCCCAAGGCATCCTCCCGCGAATAGGGATTGCCGCCCTGCCCCCACGTTCGCGCCCCGGCATACACCATCCGCCAGTCATAGCCGTCACCGATCGCCCGCGCGGGGCCGCGGGCCGTAAACCATCCAGCCGCCAACACCAGCAGCACCAGCGCCCATCGCGATGGTGAGCGTTCCCGCAACCCGAGTTGTGTCGAAGTGGCCGTCACGCTACACGCGCCCCTCTCACATCGGCCGCGGCTTGATCACTGTCGCAGGATTGCCCCCGACGATCACCCCCGGCGGCACGTCCCGCACCACGACTGCCCGGGCCGCCACAATGCTGTTGTCCCCCACCGTCACCCCCGGCCCGATGAACGCCTCCGCACACACCCACACCCCACTGCCGATCGTGATCGGTGGCCGCGTCAACGGCAGGTGCGGCTGCGTGTAGTCGTGGCTGCCGGCACACAGGTGAGTGCGCTGCGAGATGAGACTGTGATCCCCAATCGCAATCGGGCCAAGGTTGTAGATGATGGCCTCGTCTCCAATGGAAGCGCTCTCACCCATAGCCAATAGCCAGGGGTGCATGACGCGAGTTGATGGCCGAACGCGGCTGGTGGCTGCCACACGGGCGCCAAACAGTCGAAGCAGGAAGCGGCGCCAGCCGTAGGACCGTTTGGGACTGAATCGAAAAATCGTGGCCTGAACCACGTTCCACGCCGCACGTCGAGCATACTCGCTCATGCGATACGGGTAGGACTCGGATCGGTCCAATCGCTGGAAAATCTCGGGCTTGGTGGGGTCTGGGGCTTGCGGCATGCGTCCATCCGATACTGCTACCATGGATTATCGGCGAGGGGGGCCGTGGCCGTCCATGCCGATGTTCAACGGTTGTCATGTTAGGGCCGATGATTAGTCCAGCGCCCGAACACGAGCCCACGATGGTTGACGTCCTGATCATTACCTATAACGAGCGGCTGAACTTGCCCTACTGCCTGGAGGCGCTGACAGGCTGGACACGCAAGGTCTTTGTCGTGGACAGCGGCTCGCGCGATGGAACCCAGCAACTGGCCCGCGACATGGGCGCGCACGTGGTCGATCATCCGTGGGAGGGCTATGCCCGGCAGAAAAACTGGGCGCTGGCCAACCTCCCCTTCGAGTCAGAGTGGATTCTCATCGTCGATGCGGATGAGGTGATCACCGATGGCCTGCGGCGGGACATCGAGCAGATCGCACGGCGCCCCATCGCAGAGGTTCCCGAGAACGGCTTCTTCATCAACCGCCTCACCTACTTTCTCGGCAAGCCGATCCGCCACTGTGGGTATTACCCCAGTTGGAACATGCGACTGTTCAAGCGAGGCGCCGGCCGATACGAAGATCGCCAGGTTCACGAGCACATCGTCATCGCCAATCCCGTCGGCTTCATCCGCGAGCCGATGCTCCACCAGGATCGACGCAGCCTGGAGCACTTTTTCGCCAAGCACAACCGGTACTCCACACTGGAGGCGATGGAACTCTTCCTTGACATCACCGGCCAGAAGGCCAACGACGATCAAGCCAACCTGACGTCCGATGCCCGGCATCGTCGCTGGCTCAAGCGCAACGTGACGCGCTGGGTGCCGTTCCCGTCGCTTTGGCGATTTGCCTACATGTACTTCCTGCGCATGGGCTTTCTGGACGGTGTCGTGGGTTACGAGTTCTGCAACTTCATCGCCAGCTACGATGGCATGGTGGCGTTCAAGCTCAGATCGCTCCTGCGAGCTTACAAAGGTCGTGAAGAGCCCGATCCGCTGACCGGACATGTCGAATCACTGTCAGTCGAGATGGCTCCAGTTGAACCGCCGCGCCATGCGGCCGAGCCGATGCAGACTTACCTCCCCCCCGTGCCTTCCGAACCGGAGTTGCCTGCAGGTGGCATCACACCCGGACAGATGCAGCCCGAATCCAGTCCCTGGTCGCTCCGAGGCAAGATGGCTCGCGCAGTCTGGATGACCCTCGGCCGAACACTCTTCCGTTGCAGCTTCCACAACTGGTACCGCTACCGCGCTTGGATTCTTCGACTGTTTGGTGCTAAAATTGGTAAGCGCGTGGCCATTCGGCCGACGGTCCACATCGAGATACCTTGGATGCTCAACATCGGAGACCGCGTCACCATAGGAGATCATGCAATCCTCTATTCGCTTGGTCAGATCACCATTGGCCACAGAACCATCATCAGTCAGTACGCACATCTGTGTGCGGGAACACACGACTATCGAGACCACACATTTCGGCTTCAGCGAACCCCGATTACGATCGGTCACGACGTTTGGATCGGAGCTGATGCATTTGTTGGTCCAGGCGTTGTGATTGGCGACCTCAGTGTTCTGGGGGCTCGGTCGAGCGCATATAAGGACCTTCCTTCATCGACTGTTTGCGTCGGAAACCCAGCCAAACCTGTTCGGGCGCGAGTGTTGCGGTGACGGTGTTGGAGCCGCTGAGCACGCGGTGATGGATGAAGGCAGGAGGAATATCGTGGGTTGTGAAGTATTACTTCGCAGGCCAATCATCATCATCGGGTCAGCTAGATCGGGCACAACAGTGCTCGGCTCGCTTCTCTCACACCACCCGGAGGTTCACTACGTCGAAGAGCCCAGGCTGATATGGCGATACGGCAATGATCGCGGTTCGGACATGTTTGCCCGGGAGGACGCTACGCCAGCGATCACCGAGCATATCCGCCGTTGCTTTGCTGGAAAGGTGCGCGAGGCAGGCAAGTCACGTCTTGTCGAGAAGACGCCCGCGAACTCTTTGAGAATCGATTTTGTGGACCGAATCTTTCCTGACGCGTTGTTCATCCATGTCCTGCGCAATGGCTACGACGCGGCGCTTTCCATCCGGTCTTTCATGGTACGGCACAGCTGCGGCGTACCTGGAAGGAAGTTGCTCTGTCGCTTACGTGAGGCCAAGGTTTCGCAGGCTCCATACTATGCCAAGGAACTGGTTCATCGCATGATGCCCGAATCCATGCGCCGCTTTGTGGGCTCGCCGATGTGGGGCCCACGTTTCCCTGGGATGAGAGAGATGAGCCGGGAATTAAGTCCCTTGGACTTGGCAAGCCTTCAGTGGCGTATGTGCGTGGAAACGGCATGCCAGTCGGGAAGGCGATTGCCCCCAGAGCGGTACATGGAGATTCGCCTGGAGATGCTGGATATCACCACGCTGGAGCGCATTCTGCAGTTCTGTGAACTCAACGTCGCGGAGCAGGTCATGCAAGCCTATGAGCGGCGATTCCGCCGCGACGACGCCACCGCTCGAGTCAAACAGGCGAACGCAGGTGAGCTTGAGCAAATTCGCTACTGGATTGAGCCGACGATGAAGTGGCTCGGTTACGAAATGTGATGTAAGCTTGAGTGATAGTCATCGAATGCGCCCTACGTGCCGTACTACGCATGTATAGTGTGCATAGTGCGACGAAAACAACGTCGGCTGTCATGCCGCTGCAGTATTAAGGACCTTTATGGCAACCAAGGTCGGCCTTATTACCATTCACGACATTCCCAATTACGGGTCTGTTCTGCAGGCGTTTGCCACTCAGCGAGTTGTCTCTGGTCTGGGCTACGATGTGCAGATTATCGATTACAAGTATCCCAACGCACATCATGTCAAGGGCACGAAACCGCAGCGAGCAAGAGCAGCGGCCTTACGGTTTGGCAATGCTGTGCTCAAAGACATGCTTCCGGGACGGCCATATACCACCTATAAAAATCGATACCGGCAATTCAAGGACAAGTATTACCAAATATCTCCGACTTCGTATCCGACGGTAGCCTCGCTGATGTCTAATCCTCCGACGTACGACGTCTACCTGGCCGGCAGTGATCAAATCTGGAGGCCGGAGGATACCAAGGCGGATCCTTGTTTCTTCTTGGATTTTGCCAAGCACGGCCGGCGAGTTTCGTACGCCTCAAGTTTTGGCTGTATCAATATCCCCCAACAATACCGAAAAATATACAGCAGATATCTCAATAGCTTCTCCCATCTAGGAGTACGTGAGATTCCTGGTCAACAAATCATCAAGGAGTTGACGGGACGGGAGGCGACAGTAGTGCTGGATCCCACATTGTTAATGACTCTCGATCAGTGGCAACCATACATTGAGCCGTTCGCATGCGATGAACCCTATATCGCGTGCTATGGCTTGAGCTTGGGCAGCACCTATATGGAGGATCTCGCGCTTCACATCAGTAAGCTCACGGGCTATCGAATCGTGCGGATCAATGGGAAATGCTATAATTACTTCAGTCGAAGGATGCGATACGTCCTTGATGCGGGGCCGTCTGAATGGATGGGGATCCTTTCCGGAGCATCATTGATTCTCGGCCAATCGTTTCATGCGGTCGCCTTTTCCATCATCCTGCAGAGGCCGTTTTTCGCCATCTTGCAGGACACTCCCGACCATCAATCCAGGCAGGTTCATATTCTGAAACTGCTTGGACTGGAAGACCGAGCAATAAGACGCAACGATACATTTCCACCATGCGATGGCTTGAACCTAGCGGTGGACTTTCGAACAGCTAACCAGCGCCTAATCGAGCAGCGAGAGCAATCACTGTCATACCTGAAGCAGGCGCTGCGAGGCGAGTAACGCGAATTTACTGGCGTCGCGGATCGTTGGGCTCAATGCTGATATCTTCGAGTACGACATTTCTGCCCACTACAAAGCCATTGCGGTTATAAATCGAGCACCTAATAATGCGATTGCCGGGAATGCTTGCATCGAAGATCACCCCGGCTTTGTACCAATCTGGCCTGTACACTTGGGAGTGGGAACGCGTAGCCGTGGGGCTGATGACGCCAGTCTCGGCAACAACGTTGTGGCGCGCCCTCTGGCCGAATCTCACCCTTCCCCCTTGCAGCTCCGAGCGAATGAAGAGATTGCGGACCTGCTCTGATTCCCGGCCCTGTGGATGATCGGCGACATCCATGAGAACGATACCGCCAGAGTCCACGCTCTTGAGGTCATACCAAAGGTTGTCGGAGGCAGAACAGCCCCACATCAGAACCGCAGCGGCGCCACAGTTGTACACACGTTGATGAAAGTTCATGTTCCACCGGAAGGGATGTGGTCCTAATTCGACAAGAAACACCTCGTTGCCACCGTGGACGTAGTCAATATTGCGGAATGTGTTGCGATAAAAAAATGAATTCTCCACGGCGCCTCGCTGCGGCTGAAACACGATGCCGCGATCGGTGCCGTCGAATACGTTGTCAATCATTACCAAGTGCTTGGCCTGTACGCAGCGAAATGCATGGCCTTCTTTGGTCAATCCGATGAATCGATTGCGTTGCAGCAGGGCGCCATCGGTGACGTCCAGGTGCAGAAACCACCGTTCAAGTATCGAGTCGCGGATCGTGAGGCGATTGTGTGACCAGCCAGCGCCACTGCGCCCCCCTCTGATGTGAGCGTCTGCAATCACTAGGCCGTCCCCGTTACCCGAAGCAACAAAGGTCGTGAAGTTCTGATAAGTTCCACCGAGTATTCGACAATTGGGAGCCAACTTGAACAGTGAACCCCCTTGGCCATCTATGACAGCACCGTAAGCCAATAGTGTTGTGCCTTCAGCCAGATCTTTGGGAGCATTCCACCGGTGATAGCCCGCGGGTATGACCAGTTCGGGACCGCGAATCTGCCTGGGAATGACCGAAACGTTCCTCGTGTGATGGGAATCTGGAATTGACAGCAGGTAGGTCCCGGCTTCTTCTGGCACCATAAATCCACGGATCGCCCACCGCTCCACGTCATAGACACGGTCCACCAGATCCGCTCGCGGCCAGTTGACTGCTTCTCCAGCCTCATTGACGATTGTTAACTTGGCGAGATCAACTCCCCAAACCAGCACGGTTCCACCGGTCTCGACTCGATCTGGAAAGACGCCCTGCACGCCTTTCCACGGCGATAACAACTCTGCAGTATCAGGCGCGGAGAAGGAGACGGCGCACGCGAATAGCGTCAGGCTGTAGGCTGCCGCGGCGGCTATCCACGGAGACGATCGAGAATGAAATTGTCGCGTCCTAGGCATCATGAAAAGTGCGGCAGTAGCCCGAGGTTACGTACATGCGACGGCAGCCGCGCAGATCACGATGTTCTGGCGGGCGCGACAGACGCACGTGTATTGGACATTCGATTCAGTATGGCGATGAGAATCGCAATGAACACAGTGCCAATGATGATCGGCCAAAGCAGCGAGGGATGAAATGTGCGAAAACACCGGAATAACCAGACCAGCAGACCAAGCGAGAGCAGGATCTGCATCAACCGTCCACGCGCATCCTGCAGCAGGCGCTCGCACCATCGGCATAGCCAACCAAAGAGCAGGCCCCCCTGAATGACACCAAGCAACCCATAACTCATGTACCATTCGCCAGCGATGCCGGGTGCAATACTGCCGCCACGTTGGATGGCGCCCTTGCCCATCACCAACTCAGTAATCCAGACGTGGCCCTCGAAGTATGGCTTGCTATGCCACAGCGCGCGGGGTATGGGGTGGACCGCGAAACGAAACAGAGTTTCGGGCAAAGCGCGGACAGCGCCCTCGCCCGGGAAGCGATTGTGAAAGAACGGAACCGGATCAGGAATCAAGCCGAAGATGGGTATTCCTGTGGAGAACATAAAGTTATCGCGCAATGGTTTGCCGATAGCCACGGTGAAATCAGCACCCTCAAAGCCTCTATCACGGAAGAAGGCCTGGGTTTGAACGACCAGCACCAGAATGAAAGCGACTGCTCCCGTGGCCATATAGGCGCGCAAGCTCACCTTCTGAAAAAGCACGGCTGCCTTGGACTGGTATTTGATGAACAGGGCCGCAATGGCCGGAAGCATCAACTGAACGACGTGTCCACGAGTACCCGTGCCAAACGCCAGAGCCACCTGAAAGCCCCAGATTCCCCAACAAAGGGTCTTTTCAATCAGATTCCGCGTGGAAATAACGGCATAAATCACCGCCAGGATGGCGCCAATCGAAGCAAAGTAGAAAAGAACAGAAACGTACGCTCCCCAGTTGTAATTGAAGCTGCCGCTGCGTCCGAGCGTCCATTTGGCCCGCGATGCCCTTCCTCCGACAATGGAGTCATAGATCGCTTCATGGAAAGGCTGTGCGGTAAAGGCGGCATATGGGAACAAGCCGATGAAAAAGCATACGAGGATCAGCACAAAGTAGAACCCGCGATAATTCGGCTCCTGGATCAGGTTCGTGATGCGAGTGGTGCGACCTGTCGGCAGAAGCATGCCAACCGTGGCCATCCAGAAAAACAGGCCGTTGAAGAATGCAGCCTTCGCCAGCGTGGATGCGTCCACATCGGCGAAGAAGCGACGCGTCATGGCGAAGTCCAAGGAAGTGAACCAATACGTCAGGTAGTCATGGCAAATCCAGATAAGCGTGCCGCCAAGCAACGTAATGGCACCGGCGCCGAAGCGCTGGGGGAATCGATACAGTTCCCACAACAGGGCGGCGGAGAAGATGGCCGTGAACGAAAGGAAGCCCATGTCTGTCAACGAATGCACGCCCCCCCCCAGCCAGGCCAGCGAGAAGAGGGCCATGGGGAGAATCAACAGGATCGGCAGTCCATAGCCTCGATCGGCGCGACTATCCGTACCTGACTTATCTGCCATGGCACCCGACTGCACGAATTGGGCGGTTGTATATGCCATGCTGACTCACAGCGAGATCCTGGTCGGCCAACTTGCCGGTGCGCGGCACGTGTTGATCAAGGGCATGAATAAGCTGGAGTAAGTATAGTCCCACGGCTCGCGAAAACACATTCTCCTGGCCGCGGACCTGTGTTGCGTCATTGCGCTTTCCTGACCTGATGCAGCGATTTGTACAGGTCGAGGGTCATCTGGGCAACTCGCGACCACGTGAATCGCTGCTGAACAAGCTCCTGCGCCGCTAGGCCCATACGCCCACACATCGCGTCATCGGTCAGAAGTCGCTGCAGATGCGTGGCGATGTCCTGAGCCACAGGTGGGCAGATGAATCCCGCACCCGCGTCACCGACCTCTGGGAAGTGGCACTGATCGCTGATGACAACTGGTTTCCCGCAGGACAGTGCCTCGAGAATGGCCACGCTGAAGGCTTCCTGCCGACTGGGCAGACAAAAGCAGGTCGCGTCGACAAGCGCCTCGTACTTGGCGTCACCATAGATCGGCCCAGTCATCAGAACTCGATCACGTATTCGCAGATCGCTGATGCGAGTTGCGAAATCGCCTTCGGCACCACCATCTGGGCCCACCACCACAAGCATGGCATCTGGATTGTGCTCTGCCACAAGTGAGAAGGCTTCGGCCAGAATGTCAAGCCCCTTGACGACGTGGAGCCGCCCCACAAACAGCACAAAAGGACGTTCGCCTATCTCTTTGTGCTTGGCTCGGAATCCGCCTGGCGCCGGGAGTCGCTTGATCTGCTCGTCGAAAATGCCGTTGGGAATAACCCGGAGATCGCTTTTCAACCCCAGCTGCTGCGTGTATCTACGTTCATCTTCATTAAGGACGTGTAGAGCTCCTGCGCGATTCAGGATGTCGCGATAGACCAGACGCAGTGCTAGTTGCTTCTTCACTCGCTTTTGCGACAGGGGCCATGGCTCGAGCATGCCATTGAGGAGCACCACATATGGCTTGTGCAACCGTTGACATGCACGCGCGGCAGCCACAAGCACTGGCTCCCATACACCGTGCAGGTGAACCACATCGGAACGCTCAATACAACCGGTAAGAAGCGGTAGATTGCCCGCACCAACCAACAACGAGAAGAGGCGAGGTGCTTCCACTTGATGCACCGCGACACGCCCTAGCCCGGGTACATATGGGAAGTCCGCGAGCCGATCCGAATGGCCCGTGCCTTCGCTGACAGCAATGGCCGCGTGTGCGCCCGCGGCTGTTTGTGCGGCCGCGAGCGAGACAGCGACGACCGGCGGGCCGCCCGCCTTCGGGTCCAAATCATTGATGACATGCAGAACTCTCATATCAAGCACGGTAGACACGAGTGGATCTCGAACAGTCAGCAGCGATGTCGATCTATTCGGTCACAGGTACGTCTGCAACATCCAATCTCTCAAACGTTTCAGTGTCAGCACGCCAAAGCAATGCGTACACATATCCAGCAAGATCGGGCGGTTTGCTCGATGAGAAGTACACGGGTCGTACTTTGAGATTCTGTCCGTATCGTGGCCAATCCAGCGTCAACGTGGTCAGCAGGTGATCATCACCCAGATGAAAGACGGAGTATTTACGTCTCGCCGGCAACTCCTCGTGACGATAGACAAGTGCAATATCCACATCGTGAATTCCGGTTGGCAACAGACCAACCACTTGTCGGAGTTGGTGAGCAGCTCGTTCTCCAACACTTCGAACACCTTCGATCTTCTGAAGCGTACTTAACAGGCTGACGACAATCGTCGCACCGCCCGCGAGCAACCCCAGCAGCCGAGTCTTGCCACGAGTCTTGCACCAGCCGTCAATCGCTAGGCCGGATAAGAGCGCCACGGGAAGAATCATCCCTATCGCATACATCTCGGAGACTTTCCAGACGAGGCATCCCGGCAGTCCGCCCGCAAGAAGAGTCAATGCATAGAAGATCATCCAACGATGTGGCTGTAATGTGCGCTCACGCGGGGTCTCGTTGCGATCCGATCCCGATCTTAGGCCATGCACACGAAGGTTAAGATATATTCCAGCAGCCAACCAGAGGACAAATGCAGCGATCCCCGAAAACAGAACCGCAAAGGCCATGGCGCCGGCATTCACGAACACCCACACGGTGTTTCCTACGAAGAGCGCAGCGACCAGCAACATGGCTTCCTGCTGCAACCAAGCAACGGGACTATATGAGAAAAAGGCCGCCACGCCGGTATCTTCGGGTGGCGCGACCCATAACCTCGCGAGCATGAACCCCCCCACCATGAGACTTGCAGCTGCGGCCATGACCAAGGCTCCCAGAACGCGGCGGTCATGTCGCAGGCATAGCGCCATGAGGATCACTAAGGGAATCATGCCCACAGAATATTCTTTAGTGACGATTGCCATCGCCATGGTCACGCCGCACACCAGTGTCGCCACGATCAACCGCTGGCCAAGTGCAAACGCGAGCCATAGGCCTAACCAGACAATGCCCATGCTCAATTGGCTGGCAAAGCCATCAATACTGGCCAGTGGTCCTGATAGGCCGGGGTGAACCACCATGACTACGGCCACTGCGAGGCATCCTGACCGAGACAATTGTGTTGAGTATGCCCACAGCAGCGCCGACAGGAGATACGGGATGTAACAGAGCAGCCCCAGCACTCTGATCCACGGCCACGGCCAATCGCGATCAATGCTTCCAAACGCCCACATCAGCAGCGACTGAACAGGTCGGTAACGCTGGACTTGAGGGCTGGATGCGATCAATGCCATGGGCCCATCCACCGTACCGCGATGAATCTCAGTCAAAGGCGGCCCCAGATCATCGGCAGCAGGCTGAATACTGAATGCGCGTGCGTACATGACGCAGAGCAAGGCGAACGAGAACGCCACACATCCCATCGCAAAGCGGATGGATGTGCGCGACGATCTTTCTTGTGCAATCGTATCAGGTTTACGCATGATGAAGCTTATCGGGACACTGTGAACCTCACCCCTCAGGCGTTTCATACGGGGGGTTTTGTTCCACAAACCGCCACATTCCAGCAATAGCGCCGCAAAAAAGGAATGGTCTTAAGGATCATGCGATCTAGGCGATCAAGCCGTCTATAGATCGGCTCCAAGCGCTCATGCTCACGAATGATTCGCTTCCAATAACGGTCTTGCGAGGGATGCACTCGCTCAATGAGATAAAAACGAAGAAATATCCACAATGTTGTGAACCAAAAGCACTCGTATTTAACGTCAATGAATCTCTGTCGAAACAGCGCGATATCACGCATGTGGAGAGGGTGCTCATCGGCCGTCCGAACTCCCTGGGCCATTCGCCGGTAGATGTTGATGATCGGATTATGCTGAAGGGGATCCCAACTCACGATCCGGCCACCGGGCTTCAAGACACGTTGTATGTGGTCGAGTGTGGCTGCGGTGTCGACGTGGTGGAGCATGTTTCCTGCGTACACAACGTCAAAGGATTCCGGCGGAAGATCAAATCGATCCGCATCGGCGGCATGTGTCTCCAGCGCAACGCCGTGCCGCCGCGCAACGCGCTGAACGAGATAAAGGAACTCATGACTAAGGTCACTGGCGACGACGTCCGCGCCTTGCTTGGCGAACCAGACTGCGGCTTCCCCGCAACCGCACCCAAGGTCAAGTACACGCTTGCCCCGTAAATCACCGAGTTGATCGCGGATCCAGCGATGCTCCGGGCAGGTGGTCGCATTCCAAGACTCATCGACGAGGACATCGGCTGGGTCCACGCTGATGGCCCAGCCATCGTGAAACAACTCTTCACGTTGTTTTAGCTCGCGATCGTCTGCGGCCTTACTGGGTTTGGCTTGATTCACCTGACCACCTTCCAGGAACAGCTGTGATTGATGGCATCCGATATGCGTCAGGCGGCACTGACGACCCAGCGGCCTTGCCAGAGCAGACAATTTGCTCTATCACAAACAGAGGGCGTCCCTTGATCTGCTCGTACATACGTCCAAGATACTCGCCAATAATGCCCAGAACCAGAAGCTGGACGCCGCCTAGGAGTGACACGGTCGTCAGCACGCTTGTCCACCCCGGTTGCGTGTCTAGAAAAACCCAGCTTCCCATGACGTAAATGAGCAAGAGTGCAGACAGGCATGCCGTGATCAAGCCCGCCCACGTGGCAAGCGCCAAGGGGCGGGTGGAGAAGCTTGTCACCGCATCGACAGCGAATCGGATCATCTTGCGTAGCGGGTACTTGGTATCGCCTGCGAATCGCGGGTCACGATCATACATAATCGGCGCTTGGCGAAATCCAATCCAACTGACCATGCCTCGTATGAACCGGTGACGCTCGGGCATTTGCAGCAGAACATTAAGCGCGCGGCGGCTGATGAGTCGAAAGTCACCGGTATCTGCGGGGATAGGCACATCCGTGAGTTTCTGGATCATCCGGTAAAACACCGCCGCAGTCGTTTTCTTGAATATTGTTTCACCGCTGCGCTGCCTTCTTTGGCCATAGACAACGTCGATGCCCTGATCCATCATGTCGAGCATCTGCTGCAACAGCTCGGGGGGGTCTTGCAGGTCGGCATCAATGATGAGTACACGGTGACCGCGACAGACCGATAGCCCTGCTGTCAGTGCGAGCTGATGGCCATGGTTGCGTGACAAGTTGACGGCAACAATGTTTGGATCCTTGCCGGCGAGGACACGCAATTGCTCCCATGTGCCGTCACGCGAACCATCGTTGACCAAAACAATCTCATATGTTTTGCCAATGTTGGCGCATACCGCCGAGATACGCCGATGAAGCTCTGTGATGCCAGCCTCCTCGTTGTAACAGGGCGCCACGATCGACAGGTCTGGTTGGCTCATGGCATTGGCGGTTGAGGGTTAGCGCTTCGGACGGTTCACGCGTGGATGATACCAAGCTTTCATCTCGTTGCGGAGCGGGATCTGGCAGACCGATTTCAGGATACTTAACATAGCGAAGCCATGATGCGAGTCGTGATCTGTCATGCACTGTTTGCCGGTTACTGGGCCGCGTGTTGGCGGGAGTTGGCGCGGCAGCCGGGCATAGAATTGTTCGTCGTCGCGTACCAATCCGACGGGAAGCTTGCCAACAGCCCTTTTGACAATGCCATGATGAGCGGCTTGGCTTGTCGCCTGCTCTCGCCGCAGGAACGGGAGGACGCAGGGGTGGTTCGCTCCGTCGTCATTGAGCAGAAGCCCGATGTTGTGATTGTTCCTGGGTGGCGCCTGCCTGCGTACATGCGTCTGGCATTTGACCCGGGCTTGTCCCATGCCAAAATTGTTCTCACGGCAGATACGCCTATCACGCGATCATGGCGGCAATACCTGGCACGGTTTCGGCTCCGAGGACTCATGCGCCGCGCTTCGGCGATCGTGACGCCGGGCGAGCGCGGCTACCAGTTCTGGCGTCTGGTCGGCGCGCCTGAGAGGATTGTTCATCGCGCGCTGCTCGGAGTGGACTACGACGCCATGGCCACGCTGCTTCCTGCAAGGCTTGGGTTGCCTGAGGGCTGGCCTCGGCGGTTCCTCTATCTGGGGCGGTACGTGGATGTCAAGGCCATTGATGTTATGGTCGAGGGGTACCGACGCTACCGGTCCGTAGTACCAAATCCCTGGCCGCTGACGACGTGTGGGAGCGGACCGTTGGTGACTCTGCTCCAGGATCAACCCGGGATCGAAGATCGGGGCTTCATACAGCCCCAGCAGATGGGTTCGGTGATGACGGACAGTGGCGTATTTGTGTTGCCCAGCCGGTTTGATCCCTGGCCGTTGGTGATACCGGAGGCGTGTGCGGCCGGGTTGCCGGTGATTTCTTCGTCGGCGTGCGGCTCATCTGTGGAACTGATACGACCCTACTACAACGGTTTGATTGTGCCAACCGACGACCCCCAGGCTTTGGCGGACGCCATGCGGTGGATGCACCAGAACCACAGTCAACTGCCCGAAATGGGCCGGCGAAGCCAGGCCCTGGCCCAACCTTACTCGGCTCAGATGTGGGCCAAGCGCTGGGCGGAGATGCTGCGGAGTTTGTGAGATACGGGTGTCGCCGTTGCCGGAACTTGGTAAGCGTCCTGCGATCCCACCTTCCCTTCGTGGCGGTGAGGTGGTGATGATG
>CAZFDT010000007.1:0-112367 GCA_964518335.1 uncultured Phycisphaeraceae bacterium | reverse complement strand
CACGACTACCTCCTCAAAGTCCTGGGCGTGACGGATTAAGATGCGATCGCCCTGCACGGTCATGGTGGGAAATTGACGGGGAGCGTGGGTTCACTAGAATTGCCGCTCCGAATTTCCGTGCCGACGTCTCTGCGCCGGTGCTATCACCCCCAGCAGTACCTTAAGGATCGATTCGATGGCCTCCCGTAAAACCCCTGCCTCCGGCAAGTCGTCCGCCAAGACCGGCAAGATGATCTATTACTTCGGCAAAACCCGGACCGACGGCGACGGCGAGATGAAGTCCCTCCTCGGCGGCAAGGGCGCCAACCTCGCCGAAATGACCTCCATCGGCCTGCCCGTGCCTCCCGGCTTCACCATCACCACCGAAGTCTGCGAACTGTACTACAAGGGCGGCAAGAGGCTGCCTCACGGCCTGATGGACGGCGTGCGGAAGACCGTCGCCGTCCTTGAAAAGGAGCTGGGCAAGAAGTTCGGCGACAACAGCAACCCGCTGCTCGTGTCCGTCCGTTCGGGCGCCGCGATGTCGATGCCGGGCATGATGAACACGATCCTCAACCTGGGCCTCAACGACCAGTCAGTGATCGGCCTGGCCAACGCCACCGGCAACGAGCGTTTCGCCTACGACGCCTATCGCCGCGTGATCAACATGTTCGGCGACGTGGTCATGAACGTGGACCACGAGCACTACGAAGAGGCGTTCGACAAGATCAAGCGTAAGTACAACGCCAAGCTCGACACCGACGTGCCCACCGAGGGCATGGTCGAGCTGTGCAAGGCCTACAAGAAGGTGTACGAGCACCACACCGGCGAGGCGTTCCCACAAGACCCGTTCCGCCAGCTCGAGCTGGCCGTCGAGGCGGTATTCCGTTCGTGGATGCAGCCCCGCGCGGTGCGCTACCGCCAGGTCGAGAACATCACCGGGCTGCTGGGCACGGCCGTCAACGTGCAGTCGATGGTCTATGGCAACATGGGCGACGACAGCGGCACCGGCGTGGCGTTCACCCGCAACCCCTCGACCGGCGAGAACAAATTCTACGGCGAGTTCCTCGTCAACGCCCAGGGCGAGGACGTGGTCGCCGGCATCCGCACGCCCCAACCCGTCGAGCAGATGGACGGCTGGAAAACCCCCGGCAACCTCACGCTGGGCAGGAAGGTTTACAAGCAGCTCCTGGACATCAAGAAAATCCTTGAAGAACACTACCGCGACGTGCAGGACATCGAGTTCACCATCGAGCGGGGCACGCTGTTCATGCTGCAGACCCGCAACGGCAAGCGCACCGGCGCCGCCGCGGTGAAGATCGCCTGCGACATGGTCAAGGAGCGGCTGATCGACGAGAAGACAGCCGTCGGCCGCATCCCCGCCAACGATCTGACGCAGTTGCTCCTGCCCAGCTTCGACCCGGCGGCGAAGAAGAAGGCCACGGCGCTGACGATCGGCCTGCCCGCCTCGCCCGGCGCGTCGGTGGGCAAGTTGGCGTTCACCGCGGCGGAGGCGGTCGAGCGATCGCGCGGCGGCGAGCAGGTCCTGCTCTGTCGCAAGGAGACCAACCCCGAGGATATCGACGGCATGCACGTGGCCGCCGGCATCCTCACCTCCACCGGTGGCATGACCAGCCACGCGGCCGTCGTCGCCCGCGGCTGGGGCCGCTGTTGCGTCGCCGGCGCCGGTGAGATCACCATCGACGAGAAGGCCCGCAAGATCACCGTCGCGGGCAAGACCTTCACGCACAAGGACACGCTGTCGATCGACGGCTCGACGGGTGAGGTGTTCGCCGGCCAGATCGCCACGCAGGAGCCCACGCTGTCGGGCGGGTTCGCCACGGTGATGAAGTGGGCCGACAAGTACCGCACGCTGGCGATCCGTACCAACGCCGACACGCCTGAGGATGCGCAGCGTGCCCGCGAGTTCGGCGCTGAGGGTATCGGCCTGTGCCGTACCGAGCACATGTTCTTCGAGGGCGAGCGCATCATGGCGATGCGCGAGATGATCCTCGCCGAGAGCAAGCTCGACCGCGAGAAGGCCCTGGCCAAGCTGTTGCCCTATCAGCGTGAGGACTTCGTGGGCATCTTCACGGCGATGAAGGGCCTGCCGGTGACGATCCGCCTGCTCGACCCGCCGCTGCACGAGTTCCTGCCCAACGAGCCCAAGAGCCAGGCGGAGATGGCCAGGCGCCTGGGCGTTCATCCCAAGAAGGTCAAGCAGCGCGTGCTGCAGTTGCACGAGGCCAACCCGATGCTCGGCCACCGCGGCTGCCGCCTGAGCGTGACCTACCCCGAGATTCTCGCCATGCAGGTGCGGGCCATCGTCGAGGCCGCCATCGCCTGCAAGGCGAAGAAGATCGACGCCAAGCCCGAGATCATGCACCCGCTTGTGGGCACGCAGAATGAAATCCGCATGCTCCGCGCCCTGACCGAGGAGACCATCGAGCAGGTCAAGAAGGAGCTGAAATACACCGGCAAGCTCGACATCCTCATCGGCACGATGATCGAAATCCCCCGTGCGGCGCTCACTGCCGATGAGGTCGGGCAGCACGCCGACTTCTTCAGCTTCGGCACCAACGACCTGACGCAGCTCACCTTCGGCTACAGCCGCGACGACGTCAACACGTTCCTGCCCCACTATCTCAAGGAAGAGATCCTGCCGCGCGACCCGTTCCAGTCGCTGGACGCCAGTGGCGTCGGCCAGCTCGTCGAGATGGGCGTGCGAAAGGGCCGCAGCGCCAAGAAGAACCTCAAGGTCGGCATCTGCGGCGAGCACGGCGGCGACCCGGCGTCGATCGGCTTCTGCCACAAGACCGGACTCGACTACGTGAGTTGCTCCCCGTTCCGCGTGCCGATCGCACGACTCGCCGCCGCTCAGGCCGCACTCACCAGCGGCAAGGGCGCCGAGAACCGCACCGGCTGACACGCTCGCCCAGGCGCGGTGCTCATCCGCTCATCTGCCAAGTCTTGATGGCCTGCAGCGGGTAGATGAGCATGACCACGTTGAGGGTCAGGTTGTCGCGGATGGCCACGAGCATGACCAGCTCGATGACGACGAAGAGCGCCAGCGATCCGCGCCAGCCGATGGCGCGGGCGAGGAAGAATCCGGCGACGCAGAAGAGGATGTCGCCGACGCTGTTGACGATCGAGTCGCCCTCATAGCCCAGCGACGCCGTCGCGGTGCGATACCGTTCGATGACAATCGGCGAGTTCTCCAGCACTTCCCACGCCGTCTCGACGAGGACGGCGATCGCCAGCTTCCACGACACGGCAAGCTTCGGCATCGCCCATTGCAGCGCGAGGAAAAAGATGACGCCGTGCAGCAGGTGCGAGAAGCTGTACCAGTCGAAGACGTGCTGGGAGTTGTGGGCCGTGGCGGGGTCGGCGACAAAGATCGTGGGGGTAGCGCATTGGCACCACCAGACGCGACCGGCAAGGTGGAGCCAGGCCACGCCGACAAGCATCGCGGCAACCGTCACCCCCAACGCGAGCCGCTGTCTGCTTTTCGTCAACATGACGACGCTATCGGCATAACGCTCGGACACTCGTCAACCCGCGGGCCAGCCCGGCTTGTGACCGCTGGGCGGTTGTCGTCGGCAAGGATCTGGCGATAGCGTGAGCCCGGGGTGTGCGGAGCCTCGTGGTGCCTGTGTATCGAGCTTAAGGCTTCTGTCGATTGTGCCGATCACACGGATGTTGCGGGTGGTCGGCCATGAAGCAAACGCTCTTGCTGTCGGTGTTATCGGTGCTGGCGGCGGTCGGCGCGCTGTCCGAGCCGTTCTGGGCGGTGCTGTTGTACTACTTTCTGGCGGTGCTGCGGCCGCAGTTCTTATGGGAGTGGGCGTTGC
This sequence comes from uncultured Phycisphaeraceae bacterium, assembly GCA_964518335.1. Lineage (GTDB taxonomy): Bacteria > Planctomycetota > Phycisphaerae > Phycisphaerales > Phycisphaeraceae > CAZFDT01. Next base: position 108,537 of record CAZFDT010000007.1, on the reverse strand, counting down.
CCGAGGGGGTGCGGTGGTCGCTGGCGGCGGCGGGGGTCGTGTTTGTCGCCGTCGTGGTGAACCTGCCGGCAGTGGTGGCGCGGGCCCGTCCTAACGTCATGGTGGTCCTCACGCTGGCCCTGGGCGCACTGCTGTTGACGAGCTGCCTGGCCGCGGCCGATCCGAACCTGGCGCTGAGTTGGGGCGCCGACTTCGGCAAGATTCTGCTCATGGCGATTGTGGCCGGACTCCTGATCCACAGCGCGTCGCAGGTGCAATGGCTCGCGGCGGCGGTGCTCGTGGGCGTCGGGTACATCGCTTACGAGGTCAACTTCCTCTATCTGCTGCGAGGCTACCGGCTGGACATTTTTCACAGCGGCTTCGGCGGGCTGGACAACAACGGCGCGGGACTCATGCTCGTCATGGGGCTGCCTTTTGCCTACGCCTTCTTCATGCGTGACGAGGGGCGATGGCCGCTGCTGGTTCGTGCGGCCACTGCAGCGATTGGACTGCTGATGATTCATGCGGTGATGCTGACCTACTCGCGCGGCGCCATGCTGGCGGGGCTGGTCGGCGCGAGCTGGCTGCTGCTGCGGCACCGTCCGCGGCATCATGCGGTGGCCGCGGGCATCGCCGTGCTGGTGGTCCTTGCCGTCCTGGCCGGGCCACAGGTCCGCGATCGTTTCGTGTCCACCGCCTCGTTCCATCAGGACGACAGCGCCCAGGCGCGGCTGATGACCTGGCGCGTCGGCTGGGACCTGGCGTGGGATCGGCCGCTGACGGGCCACGGCATCCGCAATTCGCGGCTTCTCATGCAGAGCTACGACGCCCAGCTCGACGGCCGCACCATTCACAGCATGTACCTTCAGATGGCAGCCGACTCGGGTATCCCCGCGGTGGCGGTGTTCTGCCTGATCCTGGCGTTGGCTTTGTGGCGATGCGAACAGGTCGCGGCGACAGGCGGCAAGCTGGCGGCGATCGCGCGTGCGTGCCAGGCGTCGCTGCTGATCTACGCGATCGGCGGCGTGTTCCTGTCGGTCGAGGTGTTCGAGCTGGCATGGCTCTTGATCATCATGGCGGGTGTGATGCCGTCGCTGGCCGATGAAGCCGACGGGGCGAGCGAGGCGGAGGTTCCTTTGCTGGCGGAGGCGGTCCCGGCATGAGCGCATTGGCATCACAGGTCGATCAGATTCTCGCCCGGACCGTGACGCTCACGGGCCGTGCGCGGCGGCGCGGCGGCTGGACGCAGGCCATGCACTGGGTGGCGAGAGGCGCGGCCTACGTGTGGCGCAATCGCCGCTACCTCACGCTGCTGAAGCTCATGAACATGGCTGCAGTGAACCTGCAGTTCGCGATCAAGACCGAGCGTGTCGTCGGCCGGCCGTACAAGATGAAGATCGAATCGACCAACATCTGCAACACCAAGTGCCAACTCTGCCCGACGGGGCTGGGCTACGAGGGCCGACCCAAGGGAAAGATGAGCTTCGAGCAGTTCGCCGGGCTGATCGATCGCACGCACTGGCATCTCTATGCCCTGGATCTGTCGATGTGGGGCGATCCGATGATCGTGCCCGACATCTTCAAAATGATTCGCTATGCCCACGATCGGGGCGTATGGACGTACATCAGCTCGAACTTGCACGCCTACAAGCTCGATCCCCGCAAGGGCCAGGGCGAGGAACTGGTGCGTTCGGGGCTCGATCTGCTGACGTGCTCGCTGCACGGCGCGACGCAGGAGACGTTTGAGATCTATCAGCCGGGCAAGAGCTTTGCCGACACGGTGGCGAAGGTGCGGCACATCATCGCCACGCGCGACCGAATGGGCAGCGCGACCCCGGTGGTGCAGCTCAACTTCGTGGTGACGCGCCGCAACGAGCACGAAATAGCGGCGTTTCAGCGCCTGGCCGATGAGTTGGGGTGCAAGGCCGTGTTCTCCGCGCCGTCGCTGAACCTGCGGTTCGTGGGACAGGACAAGAAGCTGCAGAGCCTGGGTCTGGCGCCGGACATCCTGGCGAGGAAGACGCAGGAACACATCGAGCAGTGGCTGCCTGCTGATGCGAAGTATGCGCTCAAGCCTTATCGGGAGATGCTAAGCGGCAAGCCGGTGAAGGACGAGGCGTACAACGGTCACAAGACGTTCGACTGTTCCTGGCCTTGGCGCATGAGCGTGATCAACTGGGACGGTCAGGTCTGCACGTGCTGTGGCAACTTCGATCCAAAGGAGGACATGGGCAACGTGTTTGAGCGGCCGTTTTCCCAGGTGTGGAACGGGCGCAAGTACCGCATGGCGAGGCGAAGCTTCAAGCGTCGCGTCGAGGGTGCCGACGCCCAGGACAACGCCTGCGCCACATGTCCGGGATACATGCTGTGACTCACGACGAATGGAACAACGCGAGTTGGCTGGCGAGGCCTGCGATCCCGATCGGTGAGCGGCCGGTGTCGCGGCAGTTGCGCCTGGCGGTGTCGAAACAGACGCGGCCACCGGTGGTGTTGCACACGCGCGTCGTGGCGGGGCACGGCGGCGGACCGGACAAGACCATCTTCCGCTCGGCCCGGTACATCGATCGTGGGCGGTTCACCATAGCCGCGGCCTACCTGCACCCCAAGGGTGATCGTGGCATGGCCACGCTGCGGCAACACGCGGCGGCGATGGGTTGCCCTCTGTGGCAGATCGAGGAATCCGGGCCGCTGGACCTGCGGGCCGTGCGGAGGATGCTCGCGCTGGTGCGCAGCCTCAAGGTCACGATCTGGCACGCGCACGACTACAAGTCGGACGTGTTGGGCCTGTTGCTTGGCCGCTTCTGGCCGATGAAGCTTGTCAGCACGGTTCACGGCTTCACGCGCGAGACCAGCCGCACGCGACTGTACGCCCGCATCGACGACCGGGCGCTGCCGCATTACGACCGGGTCGTTGCAGTGAGCCAGGCGTTGTACGACCACTGCCTGCGCATCGGCGTGCCGGCGGCGAACCTGCACTATGTGCCCAACGCCATCGACGTCGATGATTATCCGTTCGGCGACGCCGCGACACACGCCGGCAACCGCCTGGTGATCGGCTGCGTCGGACGTCTGAGCAAGGAAAAGGGCGTCGGACGCGCCATCCGCACGCTCGCCCGGCTCAAGTCAGCTGTGCCCAACCTGGAGCTGCATCTCGTCGGCGACGGGCCGGACCGCGCCCGCCTGCAGGCCATGACGCGCGAACTGCAGCTCGACGCCCGCGTCCGCTTCCTCGGTTGGCAGAGCGATCCCCGGCCGTTCTATCAGGCCATGGACGTGCTGCTGTTGCCCAGTCGCACCGAAGGCATGCCCAACACCGTGCTCGAGGCGATGGCCATGGGCGTTCCCGTCGCCGCCACCGATGTCGGTGGGGTGGGCGAGCTCCTCGACCGCGGCCGCTGCGGCGTCATCCTCACGCAGAACGAAACGGACTGGCCGGCCCCGATTCTTGGCCTGCTCCGCGACCCCGCCGCCCGGCGCCGGTTCGCCGATCGCGCCCGCGCCCGCGTCGAAGCGCTGTACACCTACGAGCGGCGCTTCGAGCGCATCGCCGCCCTCTACGACGACATGCTGCGCATCCCGCGTCAAACCGGCATGCGTCGAGCGGCATGAGCCGATCACCAAATCACGCGGTGCAGGGCCCACCGACCGTTTCGTCTCGAGACCAGCGAAGCACTGATAATCAGACGCCCAGCCTATTGGGTTGTTTTCGTCAAGTTACGATTGGCCACGACCCGCATTGCTCGACTCGTCGCGGCGCTTGATATGTCCGGCGCGGATGATCGCCTCATCCATCGACAGCGCGTCCGACGCCGCAGCGCGTTCGGCGGTAAAGTCGCCGTGGCCGACGCGGTATTGGCGAATGAACTCCACATAACCTTGAGGACCCAGTTCTCGGATCAGTGCGTGGTGGCCACGAGCGCGAACTTCATTGATCGTCATGCGTTTGGCTATCATCGGCCAAGTACTCCATGATCCAGTCTAAGGGATTTGCGATGCGCACCTTCAGGTCGGCCTCGTGTTGACGGGCACGTTTGATCATACGGTCGTCGGTGGTCAAAAACACGTTGCATCCACCGGCCTCGGCTGCGGCAACGTGAATCGCGTCCAAGGCTCCAAAGCCCTTCTCATGAAGCCGACGCGCTCGTTGTTCCATCGCAGCATCGAGCAGCAGTTCCGCAGTCGCCAATGCGAGAAATCCAGCGACCTCCTCCCGCTTCTCCTCGTCCTCGATCATGCCAATTTCCAGCGGCAACGCAGGACCTGACACCATCTCCCACCGGCCGGCCGATACGTGACCGAGAACGGCCAGCACAGCCTCAGCCTCAAATCGGTTGCGATCGATGTTCTGGTCATCGAACGGTCGATTCAGACAGCATGTATCAAGATAAATGCGCATGATTCGAGAAGCGTCATCAGTCGTGCACTCACGCTTTCGTGATCGTCAGCGTCGTGAGTTTATCGACCTGGCCTGCGGCGATTTTGTCGAAGCCGCTGCCCAGTTCGCCGATGGGGTCGGGGGGGAGAATCTCGACGACTTTTTCGCCGAGCCTGGCGTCGCCGCGGCGCACCTTGTCCTGGAACGCGCGGCACTCGGCGAGCAGGGCGTCGAGGATTTCCTCCTCGGGCACGTTGCGGACCTTCTCGCCCTGCACGTAGATGATGCCCCGTCGGTCGCCGGCGAAGATCGCCACGTCGGCGCCCTCGGCCTCGCCGGGGCCGTTCACCACGCAGCCCATCACCGCGACCTTGATCGGCAGCTCGATCTCCTCGGCCAGCTTCTTGCGCACGTTCTGCGTCAGCGTGAACAGGTCCACCTGGATGCGGCCGCACGTCGGGCAGGCGATCAACTCGGCGCCCTTGCGCTCGCGCAGACCCAGGCAGTAGAGCATCTCCAGCCCGTCCTGCACCTCGTACACCGGGTCGCTGGCATAGCTGATGCGGATCGTGTCGCCCACCCCGGACGCGAGCAGATGGCCGAGCGGAACCACGGACCGAATCGTGCCCGTCTCCTTCGGCCCGGCGTGCGTCACGCCCAGGTGCAGCGGGTGATCGAAGCGCTTGCTGATCTCGGTGTAGGCGTCGATCACCAGGAGCGGGTCGATGCTTTTGGCGCTGATGACGATGTCGTGGAAATTGCGCTCGTAGAAGATGTCGAGATACTCTTCGAGCTTGGTGATCATGATGGCCAGGAGGTGGCCATGCTTGGCGTTGGAGAAGACGCCGCCGAGTTCCTTGAGCCGTTTCTGCTTGTCCTTGCGTTCGATGATGGAGCCTTCGTTGACACCGACGCGGATGGGCAGGCTGCGCTCCTTGCAGGCGTCGATGACGGTGGCGACCTGGGCCTTGTCGCTGATGTTGCCGGGGTTGAGGCGGATCTTGTGGACGCCGGCCTCAATGGCTTCGAGGGCACGCTGGAAGTGGAAGTGAACGTCGGCGACGATCGGCACCTGCACCTGCGGAATGATCTGCCGCAGCGCGTCGGTGTCCTTTTTCTCCGGCACGGCCACGCGCACCATGTCGGCGCCCGCGGCGGCGAGCTTGTGGATTTCGGCCACGCACTTGTCGATCTCGTAGGTGTACCCGGCGGTCATCGTCTGCACGGACACCGGGGCGTCGCCGCCGATCTTCACGATGCCGTGGGCCTTGTCGCCGAGCGTGACCTGTCGCGTCTTGCGTCGTTGCAGCATGGGGGTGGAGTTCCGCTGTGTATAGGCTTCTATGATAGCAGGGCTTGTCGGTCGCCGATCCCGGCGGGCCTGGGGATCAGGCCGGGAACGATGCGCGGTCCCATGCCGCTCGTGCGGCGGCGGCGGCGGCGAGAGGGTCGGGCAGGCTGCGCAGATCGAGCACGACGGGGCCGGCGCGCGACGCGGCGAGGTCCACTGCAACGCGATAGTCGGGCAGGTCCAGTTCGCCCCGGCCGACGACGCACCGTTCGCCGACGCCGGGCGCGTCGCTGAGCCGGGCAGCGGCCAGACGGCGGGCGAAGCGGTGAACCAGTTCGGCCGGATCGAGCTTCAGCGCGATCACCGCCGCGGGATCGATCGACACGCCCAAGGCCGCCACGTCGGCGGCGGCCAGCCACGCAGTCATGGCGTCCACCTGGTCTTCGGCGTGGATCGCCAGCCGCACGCCGCGCACGTCGGCGGCCTCGACGAGCGACGCGCGGGCGTCGTCGCTGATCCGCGCGATGGGCATCTGCAGCGATAGCGGGACGCGCCCGGTGTCCGCCGCCAACTCCACCGCCGCCAGCGTCGCCGTCATCGCGCGGTCCAGCAGGTCGGGCTCGGCATAGTGACGCCGCGGAATGAACAGGTCCCACCCCGCCAGGCGCAGGTCGCGCCGCTTAAGCAGGGCCAGCAGGTCCTGCCTCGCCCGCCGGTCCAGATCGCGAGGACGAATGCCCGCCAGCGATGCATCCAACTGCACGGCCGTGAACCCCGCCGTCGCCACCTGCTCGATGGCGGCACGCACCGACAGGCCCGCATCACGCACGAGCGGCCCCAGCGCGGGGGCGAGACTGAGGTCGGAACCATGGCTGAGCACCGGCATGGGCGTTAAACCTTACCGAGTTTGACGGCTGGCGAAACTTTAACCGCGTCCGGCCCTTCAGCGGCGCTCCAGGCGAGGACGATAACCATGATGGAAAGCCCGCGGTGTTCCCGCGGAGGCACGGGCACCGGGATGGGGACGAACTATGGTCGCCACCACCGCCCAACATTATGACTGGCAACGCGTCGCCGCACACGTGATGGACACCGGTCAGGCCGTGGAGATCACGGCGGTGGACCCGATGATCCACCGGCCGGTCGGACCCACCAGCCGCACGCGACTGCTGGACATGCGCGACGGCCGCTGCCTGCTTGAACTGCCCAACAACCGTGAGACGGTGGCGTCGCTCCGCCACACGCATCATGCGGCCCTGCTGCTGGTGGACGCCAGCGTGCGACTGCTGTGCGTTGTCCGGGTTGAAGAGGCCATCAAACACCGGCTCAACGAGCACACGGAGGTGTGGGCGCTGCGTCTGAGCGAGCCGGTCGATGTGCAGTCGGCCCAGCGTCGGGCGTTCTTCCGCGCGATGACCGCGCACCTGAAGCTGATGGTGACGGTGCAGCCTCTGGCCGACACGCCGCTGAACACGGGCGTGGAGATCCCCGATGGCCCACCGTTCAAGGCGGTGATGGCTAATGTCAGCGGTGGGGGGCTGGGCGTGATCGCTCCGCAGCGCGTGGGCGCGCTCGTGCAGCACTATGGCCGATATCGCTGCACGGTGTCGCTGCCCACGCACGATGAGCCGCTGTCCGTCGCGGTCAAACACGTGCATCTGCACACCAACGACGACGGCACGCACTACATGGGCCTGGCGTTCAATTTCGCCAACGTCGCCGAGCAGCGCCGCGTCGAGGACGGTATCTGCCGCTTCACCACCTGGCTGCAGCGCCAGCAACTGGCGCGACAGCACTGACGCGCCCCTCGGCACGCATGATGTGGACGACGCGCCTGCCCGTCAGGTACGCGATGAGCCGCCATTTGGCGCATTGCTCGCATGGCGGCAAAGCGACTCGGGCGCGGTGGACCTCACGCCGTGGCGATGGGCGCCGTGGTGTGCGCTCGTGCCACGCTGCCCCGGGTAGGACCACCGCGGAAACTCTCTGAGCCTGTTCAGAGGCTCCTGATATCATTCGCGTCCCATGAACGTCGCACTCTTTGTCACCTGCCTCACCGACACGTTTTATCCGCGTGCGGGCATTGCGGCGGTCAAGGTGCTGGAGAAGCTTGGTTGCACCGTGGCGTTTCCGAGGGAACAGACCTGCTGCGGCCAGCCGATGTTCAACAACGGGTTTGCCGCGGAGGCGGCGGCGCTGGCGCGGCGGATGGTCGATATCTTCGAGCCCTACGAGCACGTGGTGACGCCGTCGGGGTCGTGCGCGGCGATGGTGCACGACCACTACACCCGGCTGCTGGCCGAGGACCCCGCCTATGCGGCGCGGGCGGCGCGGCTGGTCGAGCGCACTTACGAGTTTCATCAGTTCCTGGTCCACGTGATGCGGGTCGATCTGCGGCCGATGGGCGTGCGCTGGCAGGGATGCGTGACGTATCACTACGCGTGCCACCAGCGTGGGATTGGCGTGAAGTCGCCGGCGGTCGCCGACACGATCGGCGCCGCGTCGCCGACGCTGCGCCTGGACTCGCCGATGGCGCCTGACGCCGACCCGGCCGTGCACCTCATGCGGCAGATCGACGGGCTGGAATATGTGCAACTTCCCCGGGCCGACCAGTGCTGCGGATTCGGCGGCACGTTCGCCGCCAAGATGCCGATGATCTCCGGCGCAATGGTGCGCGACAAGGTCCACTGCATCGCCTCGACCGGCGCGCCGACCTGCGTGTGCAACGAAGGCGGCTGCACCATGAACATCGCCGGAGCCGCGCACCGCGAGGGCGTCCCGGTGCGGTTCACCACGCTGGCCGAGATTCTCGCCGAAGGCATGGGATTGCTGGAGCCGTCATGACCGCGACGCATACCGAGCAACCCGTGGCGCTGACTCGTGGGCAGGAGCTCCTGTTTCCGGCCTTGCCGTATGTCATGGGCGATCGCGTCGGCGCCGCGACGGGCGATGTGCAACTGCAGCAGTTCGTGCATCGGGCGACGTATCTGAAGGACAGCGGGCGCAAGGTCGCCTGGGACACGGCGTATGGCGACCGGTACGACGCCATGCGCGACATGGCCGCGGCGATCAAGCAGCACACGCTCGATCACCTGGATTTCTACCTGGAGCAGTTCATCGACCGGGCGACGGCGGCAGGGGTGCAGGTGCATTTCGCCAGGGATGCGCGGCAGGCCAACGACATCGTCGTCGCCATCGCCCAGCGGGAGAATTGCCGCTTGTGCGTCAAGGCCAAGTCGATGGTGACTGAGGAGACCCACCTGGTCCCCGCGCTGGAGGCGGTGGGCTGCGAGACGGTCGAGACCGACCTGGCCGAGTTCATCCTGCAGATCGACGGCGACGCACCGTCGCACATCGTGACGGCGATGATCCACAAGGACCGTGCTGCCGTGGGCCGGGCGTTCGAGCGCGTGCTGGGCGTGCCGTACACCGAGGACCCGCCGACGCTGACGAAAATCGCCCGGCGACACCTGCGCGACAAGTACCGCCGGGCGGACCTGGGCGTGAGCGGCGGCAACTTTCTCGTGGCCGAGACGGGCGCGCTGGTGATGTGCACCAACGAAGGCAATGGCCGCATGTGCACCAGCGTGCCGCGCATCCACGTGGCGATGGTGGGCATCGAGAAACTGATCCCGTCGCTCGAACACCTGGGCGTCATGCTCAAGGTGCTGGTGCGCAGCTCGACGGCCCAGCCGCTGACGGTCTATACGCACGTGATGACCGGCCCACGAAGGATGGACGAGCATAGTGGCCCCGAGCAGATGCACATGGTGCTGGTGGACAACGGCCGCACCGACGTGCTACGCCAGGAGACGCGCGAGATGCTGCGGTGCATTCGCTGCGGTGCGTGCCTCAACGCCTGCCCGGTGTATCGCAAGATCGGCGGGCACGCGTACGGCGCGGTGTATTCGGGGCCGATCGGGGCGATCCTGACGCCGATGCTGCGCGGGCTGGCGAACTACGCCGAGCTGCCGCACGCCTCGAGCCTGTGCGGCGCATGCTACGAGGCGTGCCCGGTGAAGATCGACATCCCCGGTTTTCTCGTGAAACTGCGGGGCATGGAGCACGAGCAGAAGATCAGCTCGTGGCGAGAGCGGGCGATCATGCGGCTGTGGGCGTGGTCGCTGGGGAAGCCGTGGGCCTACCGGCTGGGGCAACGGATGCAGCGCCTCATGCGGGCGTGCAGCAGGGGGGCTACTGCAACAGATCTTTACAGCGATCGTCACTGGTTGCGGCGCGGCATCGGGCCGTTGGCGGGTTGGACGAGTCAGCGCGACATGCCCACGCCGCCGTCGCGATCGTTCCGCGACTGGTGGGAAAGGCGGGACCTATGAGCGCGCTGCCCGGCGAAACCCGAGAGGGCCTGCTGCAGCGCGTCCGCGCCGCCCTCGGCCGCACGGCCACGCCGCAGACACCGGCATCGCCCCCGCCGGTCGATGACCCGACCGCGCGGCTCGTGTCCTCGTCCAGCGATCTCATCACTGCGTTCATGGGCAACGCCTCGGCCGTTGGGATGCACGTGCAGCAGGCTGCCGAGTCGGAGGCGATGCCGACCGCGATCGCCCTGCTGCGCGATGCCCAGGCCCGTCGTGTCGGCGTGAGCGAGGCGGCATGGGTGCGGCCCCTGCAGGACGCAGGCTTCGACGTTGTCGCTTGGGCGTCGCAGTCGATCGATGCCCAGTTCGATCTGGATGCGGGCGTCACCGGCGTGGAAGCGGCGATCGCCGAAACCGGCTCACTCGTCTGCATCAGTGGCCCGGGCCGCAGTCGCGGCCTGAGCCTCGTGCCCCCCGTCCACATCGCCGTCGTGCGTGCGACCGACATCATTGCCGACCTGCTGGACCTGTGGCCTCGCCTGCGCCGCGACGGGGGCACTCTGCCGTCAAGTGCAGCGATCATCACCGGTCCGAGCAAGACCGCCGACATCGAGGGCATCCTCGTCACCGGCGTCCACGGCCCGGAGCGCGTCCACGTCATCGTCGTGCGTTGAACGGCGCGTCAGGCGGTGGAGACGATCGGCGTTTTGGCCGGCGGCTGCACGACGCGCAGGTGCAGCTCGCGCAACTGGCGATCGTCCACGGCCGAGGGGGCCTGGCTCATCAGGTCGGCGCCGTTCTGCGTCTTGGGGAAGGCGATCACGTCGCGGATGTTGGTCGTGCCCACCAGGTGCATGATGGTGCGGTCCAGCCCGATCGCCAGCCCGCCGTGGGGCGGCGCGCCGAAGCGCAGCGCGTCGAGCAGGAATCCGAACTTCGACTTGGCCGCCGCCTCGTCGATGCCCAGCAGGCCGAACACTTTCTGCTGCGTCGCCGAGTCGTGGATACGGATCGACCCGCCACCGAGTTCGCTGCCGTTGAGCACGAGGTCGTACGCCTTGCTGCGGACCTTAGCCGGATCACTCTCCAGCAGGTGCAGGTCCTCGTCCATCGGCGCGGTGAACGGATGGTGCAGGCTGTCCCAGCGCTTTTCGTCGGCGTTCCACTCCATCAGCGGGAAATCGACGACCCACAGCCACTTCCAAGCGCCCTCGGGGATCATCCCCAGGTCGCGCGCGATCTTCAGCCGCAGCTCGCCCAGCACGCGATGCACGACGCTGGGCTTGCTGTCCACGCCGAAGACGATCAGGTCGCCCTCGCCGGCGCCGAGTCGCTCCATGAGCTTGGCCGCGACCGGCTCGACGAACTTGGCGATGCCCGTGCTCACCTTGCCACCCTCGATCTTGGTCAGCGGCAGGCCGCCGGCGCCGAACTGCTTGACCCACTCAGCCAGGACGTCGGTCTCCTTGCGCGACAGCTTCGTGCCGCCGCCGGGCACGCGGATCGCCTTGACGATGCCGCCGCCGTCGATCGCCGCGCGGAAAATCTTGAACTCCGTCTCGCGGGCAATGTCGGTCACATCCACCAGCTCCAGCCCGAAGCGCAGGTCCGGCCGATCGCTGCCGAATCGGCTCATGGCCTCGGCATACGTCATGCGCGGAATCTCGCCGACCTCCAGTCCCAGCACTTCCTGCCACACCGTCCGCGCCAGCCCCGAGATCAGGCCGATGATGTCCTCGGTATCGACGAAGCTCATCTCCAGGTCGAGCTGGGTGAACTCAGCCTGACGGTCGGCGCGCGGGTCCTCGTCGCGGAAGCAGCGCACGATCTGCATGTACCGCTCGCAGCCCGAGACCATGAGAATCTGCTTGAAAATCTGCGGACTCTGCGGCAGGGCGTAGAAGCTGCCCGCCTGCAGCCGCGACGGCACGAGAAAGTCCCGCGCCCCCTCCGGCGTCGAGCGGCAGAGGAACGGCGTCTCGATCTCCATGAATCCCTGCTCGTCGAGGTAGCGGCGCATCACCTGCATCACCTTGTGCCGCGTGCGCAGGATGTTCTGCATGCGCGGCCGGCGCAGGTCGATGTAGCGATAGCGCAGGCGCGTCTCCTCGCCGGTGCGCTCGGCCTCGTCGGGCGTGAACGGCGGGGTTGTCGCCTTGTTGAGAATCACCAGCTCCGAGGCGTGAATCTCCACCTCGCCCGTGGCGAGCTTGGGGTTGGCCATGCCCGGCTCGCGTTCGAGGCATTTCCCCTTGACCCACGCCACGTCCTCCTTGCGGAGGCTGTCGGCGAGGGCGTGGGCGTCCCGGTTCTCCGGGTGGAACACGACCTGGGTCAGGCCGTCGCGGTCGCGCAGGTCGATGAAGATGACGCCGCCGAAGTCGCGGTAGTTGTTGACCCAGCCGGCGAGGCTGACGGTCTGTCCGACGTGCGACTTGCGAAGTTGCCCGCAGGAGTGTGTCCGTACGATCGTGGCCATGGCCTGAAGTCCTTAACCGCAGGGTGCGAAGATCGGGGATGATAGCAGTCGTCCGTCCTCGCCGCAGACAGGCGGTTGCGGCGCGGCGATGGGACGGCTATCGTCTGGAACTCGGTTCCCCGCAGGGCGTCGAGACAGGCGGCCGGGCCCGATGCACGGGTCGGCTCGTGAACCGGGTCAGGCCTTGACCGGAGCAGCCCTAAGCGTCGTCGGCCCGGTGCCGTCGGTGTCCTGGCCGTCTGTCTCGTCGCCCCGGAGAAGAGCGGGTATCGGGTATGGGGTATCGGGTATCGTAAGACGCGATGCCTTGGCGATTCTGACCATACCCCATACCCGATACCCCATACCCGTTCCCATGGCCTACACCGTTCTCGCTCGCCGTTACCGCTCGGCTGGCTTCGACGAACTCGTCGGCCAGGAGCCGATCGCGCGCACGCTCAAGAACGCCATCGCCACCGGCCGCGTCGCCCACGCCTACCTCTTCACCGGCACCCGCGGCGTGGGCAAGACCTCGATGGCACGCATCTTCGCCCGCGCCCTCAACGCGCCCGACACCATCCCCGGCTGCCCCAAACTCCCCGGCGAGGCGAAAAATTACCCGCCCAAGGACGTGCAGCAGCGAATGGCCGACGCCATCATGAAAGGCGAGGACCTCAACGTCATCGAGATCGACGGCGCCAGCAACAACAGCGTCGATGACGCCCGCCAGCTCATCGCCAACGCCGGTCTGACGCCCACGGCCAACGCCCTGTTCAAGATCTACATCATCGACGAAGTCCACATGCTCTCGCCGCAGGCGTTCAACGCGCTGCTCAAGACCATGGAGGAGCCGCCGTCGCACGTGAAGTTCGTCCTCTGCACCACCGAGGCGCACAAGGTGCTGCCGACGATCCAGTCGCGATGTCAGCGGTTTGATTTCCGCAACATTCCCACGGGCAAGATCGCCGAGCATCTGCGCAGCGTGCTGAAGCAGGAGAAGATCGCCGTCGAGGAGGAGGTGGTGTGGCAGGTGGCGCGGCTGGGCAACGGGTCGATGCGCGACGCGCTGTCGCTGCTGGACCGGATCACCGCGACGGAGGATCGGCCGGTCACGATGAAGACGCTCGTCGAGATGCTGGGCCTGCCGCCGCGGCAGCTCGTGCGGCAGGTGGTCGAGGCGATCGCCGCCGGCGACGTGCCCGCGGCGCTGCGCAGCACCGGCGAGCTGCTGGCCGGGGGCATCAGCCAGGAGCAGTTGCTCGACGTGCTCATCGAGCGCTTCCGCCAGCTCATGCTGGTTTCGACGTGCGGGCCCGACAGCGACCTGATCGAGATGTCGGCCGAGGAGAAGAAGGAGGCCGCCGACCAGGCGGTGAAGTTCGACGCGGCCGGTCTGGTGTACATGATCGCCCTGTGCGATGCGGCGGCGAACCGGGGCAAAAGCAGCAGCAACCCGCGTGCGGTGCTCGACGCCGTGATCGTGCGCCTCGCCCTGGCGGAAAAGATGGCGGACGTGACCGGGCTGCTGTCCTCCGCGCCTGCGGGGGGCGAAAAAAAAAAAGTCGCTGACGACGCCCGCCCGCAGGTAGCGCCCCCCAGCCGCTTGCGGCTTGTCGAACCCGCGCCCGCCACACCGCCACCCACGCCGATAGCGACGGCGCCCAGCGCCGACCCCGCCCAGGTCTGGCCCGCCGTCCTCGCCGCCGTCGAGTCCCGCCCCGGCCTGGCGTGGCTCCGCAGTCTCCAACTGTGCGCCCTCGACGCCGCCACCGCACGCCTGGCGCCCATCCCCGGCGAACGTCAGGCCGTCTCCTTTGCCGTTCAGCCTCGCAACCGCGACACCATCGAGCAGCTCCTGCAGCAGGTCACGGGCCGCCGCATCCGCGTTGAAATCGCCCCCGCAAGTGACGAGGACGCGCCGTCCCCGGCCGCCCCGTCTGCCCTTGCCGGGGTGCAGCGCAGCCTCACCCGCGAGGAGCGCGAGGCGGCGATGAACCTGCCCACCGTCAAGGAGCTGCAGCAACTGTTCGACGTCACGCTCATCGACGCCAAGCCCGACGAGGAGTCCGCCGGTTAGAATGCGCCGATGTTCGACCAACTGAAAAATCTCAAGGGCCTGGCGGCGCTGCTGGGCAACTCAGGCGAGCTGAAGGCGAAGATGGAGGCGTTCCAGGCGGAGCTGGCGCGCAAGATCGTCGAGGCCGACGCCGGCGCCGGGGCGGTGCGGGTGAAGATGAACGGCAAGTTCGAGGTGCTGCGGATCGAGATCGACCCGGCGATGATGGCGACGCTGGCCGGCGCGGGCACGGACGCCGACCGCCAGATGATCGAGGACCTGATCGCCGCCGCGGTGAACGCCGCGTTCGGCAAAGCGCAGCAACTGGCGCGCGACGAGGCGATGAAAATGACCGGCGGCCTGAATCTGCCGGGCCTGACCGAGTGACGTCGCCCCGGAAAGCCCCGCATTGGCATGACGGGGCTACGAGTGCGCGGCGCCGTGCCGCGAAGCCCCGTCATGCCAATGCGGGGCTGTATTCGCTCGTGCTATGATGCGACGACCCCGGGAGTCGTCTCATGTCACGCCAATATGGTTTCACGCGAGTTGATCTACTGACAGTCGTTCTGATCGTGTTTGTTGCCGTGTTGCTGGCGGGCGTGTTCTGGCCACCCAATTTCGGTTTGCGCACCAATGCAAGCAACATGAAGTCCAGCACGCAACTGCGAGGCATCGGCCAAGGTATGGTTGTCTTCGCCCAAGGCAACAACCTGTGGTATCCCGGTCTTGACGCCCACGGCAATGGCGATCCGACGGTTGAAGATCGCTTCCAGATCCTGCTCGATGCCAACTATTTCACCGGTGAGTACGCCATCAACCCCAACGATCTCGGCAAACGCATGACCCCATGGCGAACAGGGCCAGTAACAAACAGGAACTATTCGTACGCGATGCTGCAGGTCAATCCTGGGGCAAGCTTCGATCCCGCCAAACCGCCTGCTGTCGGTAGCCCATACGCCCGCCGCAAGGAGTGGCGCGACACGCTCAACGGCGATGCGGTCATCCTCGCCGATCGCAACACCGGCACCGCCGCCGCGCCGCAGAGCGTCTGGACCACCACCCCCGGAGTCCCCGGCGACTGGCGCGGCTCGGTCACCCGCAACGACAACAGCACCAGCTTCGAGACCACTCACATTGCCGCTCGCACGGTCTATTCAGGCGTCGAGACCCTCAAGGACCACCTTTTTGAAGCATCGAGCGACAGCGACGCCCTGCTCATTCACAGCGGCACGGGCGGGCCTTGAGTGTGGTGCGGTTTACGCCAAGGCCATCGCGGCGTCGGAGGGAACGGCGGTGAGGCCCTCGGCTCCGGCGTTGATGAAGCTCTCGTCCTTGACGATGAAGTAGCGGAAGCGGTAATCGCCGCGGCGCAGGTCCAGGTCGGTCAGCCACGGGCCACCTGAGTCGCGGTGCATGGCGGTCCACAGCGTCGAGCCATCGGGCATGGCGGTGACGAGATAGATTTTGTCGGCCTTGGGACTGTTCACCTCGAAATGCCACGTGGCCATGGGGTCGGTGACGGTGTGGACTTGCCCGGTGAGTGCGTCGAGACGGATCATGGTCGCTCCTTCGGTTGGCCTCTGCGTGGAGGCGTACTCCTCATGCGCCCGCGTCTGAACTCGTGGCTGGTCGTCACGTCCGAACTGGATGTTGGTCCCCTGCCGTCGAGACTACATTATCCCACGCCATCGTGAAAGAACCATGAGGGACTACCCTGAATCGTGAAAGATCTCTCAGATTTTCATCTTTGCTGGAACGACGCGGGCGCTCAGGCGGCGCGGCGAAGCGGCGTCGGCTGCTCCGACACATCGGTCTGCCGAGGCGCCAGCGTGCGGGCGTGGATGCTGACCAGCCACGTCGCCAGTTGCTCGGCCGCGGCTAACCAGTCGTGGTGGCGCTCGACCCAAGTGCGGGCGTGCGTGCCCAGCCTTGCCGCCTGTTGCGGGTCCGACCACAGGCGGGCGATCAGGCGCACCCAGTCGTCGGGACGATCGGCCACGGCGACGGGCCAGCGATCGCGGTGGCGGGGCAGTTGCAGCCCCTCGACGGCACGCGGCGAGGCGACGATCGGACGCCCCATGGCCGCGGCCTCCAGCAGCTTGTTCTTGATGCCCCCGCCCAGTCGCATGGGCAGCACCACGGCCGCCGCGTCGTGGGCGAAGGGACGAATGTCGGCCACCTCGCCCACCACGTCGATCCCGGCCACACGGGCCAGCTCGCGCACCGGCTCGGCGGCGTGCTTGCCCACGATGCGGAACGTCGCCGCCGGCTCCTTCCAGTGCAGGCTCGGCCAGACGTGGCGGGCGAACCACAGCACCGCGTCGATATTGGGCTCGAAGTCGAGTCGGCCCCAGAAGATGACGTTGGGCTGCGGTCGCCGCGTGTGACCCGCCAGCATGGGCGAAAAGTGGTCCAGATCCACGCCGTTACGCACGGTGATGGCGCGGCGGGCGAAGGTCAGTCGCTGCAGGCCCGCCGTATCGCGGGGCGTAACACCGATCACGCCGTCGAGCCGCCACCCGAAGAGCGTGGCGATCGCTGCGTCAATGCCCAGCCGCATCAGGCGCATGCGCCACGCCTTGCGGGGGTCGCCGCGCAGGCACGACAGGTGGAATCGCACCGCATCGTCAGCGGCGTACCAGATACGGGCCACGTCCTCGGGGATGCCGCGCAGCATCAGCGGCCCGTGCGGGCCCAGGGCGACGACGGCGGCGGGGCGGTGACGCTCGATGAGTTCGAGCACGCCCGCCAGGTGCTCGGGCGCCAGACCCTGGTGCTCGGCGATGCGATGACGCAGGCGTGCCAGGCGGCCGGCCCAGCCCGCTGCGAAGCGGGCGACCTGCGCGGGCGCGGCGGTGGGCCACTGCAACGACAGTTCGGCCAGCGACGGCGGCAGGGCGGTCGAGGCGTGCATGGTGCTGACGCCCACGCGCAGCCCCAGGTCCGCCATCGCCGTCGCCATGTTCGAGCCGTGGATGCGATAGCCCTGGTCCAGCGGCCACAGCGGGCGATCGCTGACGAACAACACGTCGAGTTGGTCGCGTGGGCTGTTCATCTTCCATAGCCGGGAGCCTACGGCTGCCCGGCGCCGGGGACGCGTAGCGTCCCGGCTACGCCGCGATGCGGTGTTGTCGTTCACGCATCGCGTCTTCGATCGTGCCTGCGAACGCTTCGGCGGTCGCCTGCCACGAGAACCCGGTCAGCCGTTTCCTCCCGCGGCTGACCAGGTGGTGGCGATAGCCCGGCTCGGTCATGAGGCGCGACAGCGACTTGGCGATCGCGCAGGCGTCGGTCGGGTCGGTGTAATGGGCCGCGTCGCCGGCGACCTCGCGGATGGCGCCGCTGTCGGCGGTGAGCACAGCCGTGTCCGTGGCGAAGGCGTCGAGCACAGGCAGCCCGAAGCCTTCGAGCAGGCTCGGGTACGCCAGCACGTCGGCGGCCTGCATCAGCACGCGGACCTCATCATCGTCGAGATAGCCCTGCAGCGACACGCTGCGCGTCACGTTCAATCGCACGCAGCAACGGTGCATGTCCTCGAAGGCCCGACCGTCAAGCCCGACCACGGCGAGCTTCCACCCGCGGCGCATCGCGGGCTTGACCATCGCCCAAGCCTCGATCACGCGGCGCGTGTTCTTGCGGATTTCCCCGGCGCCGAAGTGCAGCACATACGGCGGACTGAGGTTGAGCCTGGCCTTCACCCGCTCGTAGTCGCCCAGGTCCATCGCCGCGTCGTCGGCGGTGAGCCGACTGTCGGCGGCCCAGGGAATGACGCCGGTGCGCTGCGGATCGGCGTCGAAGTCGTCGATGAGCCGTTGCCGCGTGTAGGCCGACGGCGTCACCACCCGCGCGGCGCGGCGACAGGCGTGACGCACCGACTGCTCGAAGCGACGCACCTCCGCGACCGGCCGGCCATGCGGCATGTCCAGCGGGATCAGGTCGTGTATCGTCACCACCGCGGGCACCGGCAACCAGCCCGGGCAGTGATTGGCGGGGCAGTGCAGCACATTACAGCGATCGTGGCGTGCCGCCCAGGGCAGGCGCCAGCGTTGCCAGGCGTCGAAGCGGTCGCCGATCATCTCGATCCCGCGACCATCGAGCGTGCGGGGCAGGTCCGACTCGGACGCCGTCGGGCCGCGGTGAAAGGCGCTGACGCGCCACTGCGGCCGCACGTGGGCGAGGTGGGCATACAGCTCCACCAGCGTCTTGCCGATCCCGCGCCGCTGCGGGCCGTACACCGTGCGTGCGTCCAGGGCGATGCGCATGTGGGTGTTATCGACGCCCTGAAGGCCCGGCTTAACGGAACAATCGTCACAGTCGTCAGATTCGGCCGAGGTTATCGGCTGCGAACCCGGCCTCAGACGACGGGGTATCATGGTGAATCCACGGCTCCAGACGACCGGAATGGACATGGCCTCGGCGATACTGCAACAGCTCGACACGTACGGCCCGCGGCACTGCGAGCAGCTCGACTACGCCCAGGCCGCGGCCTACACGCGCGAGCTGGTGCGCAGCCACTACGAGAACTTCACCGTGGTGAGCTGGTTCCTCCCTCGGAAGCTGCGCGAGGATTTCGGGCACGTCTATGCCTTCTGTCGCTGGGCCGACGACCTGGGCGACGAGACGGGCGACCCCGCGAAGAGTCTGGAGCTGCTGGCGTGGTGGCGACGCGAGCTCGATGCCTGTTACGCCGGTCGGCCGCGGCATCCGGTGTTCGTCGCCCTGGCCCGCACGATCGAGAAGCACCGCATCCCCGCGCGGCCGTTCGAGGACCTCATCGACGCCTTCGTGCAGGATCAGACGGTCACGCGCTACGACACCTGGGAGCAGGTGCTCGACTACTGCACGCGCTCAGCCAACCCGGTGGGGCGGCTGGTGCTGTATCTGTGCGGCTACCGCGATGAGATGCGCCAGAACCTGAGCGACCGCACCTGCACGGCGCTGCAGTTGGCCAACTTCTGGCAGGACGTTCGCCGCGACATCGTCGAGCGCGACCGCGTCTATGTCCCCCGCGACGTCGCCGACCTTCATGGCCTGGACATCGACGCCATGGCGGCGGCGGTCAAAGCCGACGGCGACACCGGCGCCTTCGCTTCCGCCTATCGCGCCACGCTGCACGACCTGGTCGATCGCACCTGGCCGCTGTTCGCCGACGGGCGGCGGCTGTGGCCACACGTGACGCCAGATGTGCGCCTGGACATCAAGCTCTTCACACTCGGGGGCGAGGCGATTCTGCGCATGATCGAGCGGCAGCATTACGACACGCTCTCGCACCGCCCGTCGCTGTCCAAGGGCGTCAAGATCGGTCTCATGCTACAGGCGGCGATGGGCAAGCTCGCCAGTGGGGTGCGACGTCATGGCTGAGACGACGGCATCCCACGCGGCCGCCGCGCAGCGCCGCCCAGGCGGGTCTGCGGCGCTGCCGTCCGATCACGCGACACTGCAGTCCATCGCCCACGCCCACGCCGTCGCCCGCCGATACGCCCGTAATTTCTATTACGGTCTCAAGCTCACGCCCGAGCCCAAGCGCTCGGCGGTCTATGCCATCTACGCCTTCATGCGCGCCTGCGACGATCTGGTGGACCTGCCCGCCGGTTCGACCGATCCGCGCGAAGGCCACCGCCGCATCCACGGCTTCCGCCAGCAGATGCAGCAGGTGATCGAGGGCGGCCCGTGGCCCGACGAGCCGCCGCAGCGTTCCATCTGGCCCGCGTTCGCCTGGGTCATGCGCAGCTTTCCCGTCGAGCCCCGACACCTCCATGACATGCTCGACGGCCAGCAGTGCGATCTGGCCCATCACCGCTACGCCACGTTTGAGCAGCTCTACGCCTATTGCTACAAGGTCGCCTCCGTCGTCGGCCTCACGTGCGTGCGCATCTGGGGCAGCACCGACGAACGCGCCGACGACGTGAACCAGCTCGCCGAGTATCGCGGCGTGGCGTTTCAGCTCACCAATATTCTGCGCGACGTGGTCGAGGACGCCCGGCGCGGCCGCGTGTATCTCCCGGCCGAGGACCTGGCGCGCTTCGGCTACGACGCCGAGGACCTCGTCGAGCGTCAGGCCAATGAAGCATTCGATCGGCTGATGCAGTTCCAGATCGAGCGGGCCCGCAGCTATTACGAGATGTCCTCGTCGCTGGAGCGGCACATCAGCCCCGATTGCCGCCACGCGAGCTGGGCCCTGGTGCGCATCTACAGCCAGTTGCTGGAGCGGATCGCCGCCAATCCGCGGCGGGTGCTCACGTCGCGCGTGAGGCTCAGCAGCCTGCAGAAGGCGATGATCGCGTTCAAGGCCGCGTGGCGGAGCCGCAGCCATGTCTGATGCGCTGGTCATCGGCGGTGGGCTGGCGGGCATCGCCGCGGCGGTGCGGCTGGCGCAGCGCGGCGTACGCGTCACCCTCGTCGAGACGCGCCAGCGCCTCGGCGGTAGAGCCACCAGCTTCAGCGACCCGGCCACCGGCGACCTGCTCGACAACTGCCAGCACGTGCTGCTGGGATGCTGCACCAGCCTGATCGATCTGTACGAGCGGCTGGGCGTGGGCGATCTGATCCAGTGGCATCGGCGTCTGTATTTCGCCGACGCGGCGGGTCACGTCGATACGCTGGAGGCCGACGACCTGCCGGCCCCGCTGCACATGACCCGGTCGCTGCTGGGCTTCGGCAGTCTGAGCCTGCGTGACAAGCTGGCCATCAGCCGCGGCATGCTGGCGATGATGCGCGTCGGCCGCGAGGGTCGGCGGCGGCTGGGCGACGTGTCCTTCGACGACTGGCTGGTCCAGCACGGCCAGACTCGCTCGGCGATCGACCGATTCTGGGCCGTCATCATCATCAGCGCCTGCAACGAGCTGCCCGGTCGCGTCGCGGCCCGTTACGCCTTGCAGGTGTTTCAGGACGGGTTTCTCAACCACGAGTCGTCGTACGTCATGGGCCTGGCTGCCGCGCCGCTGGTGAAGCTCTACGACCCGGCGACGGGCGTGATCGAACGGGCCGGCGGCTGCGTGATGCTGTCCACCAGCGCGCAGCGGCTGATCGTTGAAGGCGGCCGGGTTCGCGGGCTGCAGTTGGCCGATGGCCGGATGCTGGACGCCGATCGGTATGTCAGCGCCGTGCCGTTCGACCGCCTGGCGAAGCTGCTGCCTGTGGAAAGCCGCGCCGGCGACGCGCGATTGGCCGGCCTCGACCGCCTGACCGTCAGCCCGATCATCGGGGTGCATGTGTTCTTCGACAGGCCGGTGATGCAGTGGCCCCACCTCATCCTGATGGACAGCCCGCTGCAGTGGATCTTCAACAAGACGGGTATGGGGTATCGGGTATCGGGTATGGACAGAGGTGGTCCGACCATACCCGATCCCACCGAGCAACATCTGCACGGCGTCATCAGCGCGGCGCACGATCTGGTCGATCGGCCTGGCGATGAGATCGCGGCGATGGTCGAGCGCGAGATGCGCAAAGCCCTGGGCATCCATGCCGAGGCACGGGTGACGCACCAGCGCGTGGTGAAGGAAAAGCGGGCGACGTTCAGCGTCGCGCCCGGCAGCGATGCGTGGCGGCCCGCGGCGACGGGGGCGATCGGCAATCTCGCGCTGGCGGGCGACTGGACCGACACCGGCTGGCCCGCCACGATGGAGGGCGCGGTGCGTAGCGGGTACGTGGCGGCGGCGGCGTTGCTGGGTGAGGCCGCGGCGCTGCCTGACGACCTGCCCGACAGCCGCGTGTATCGCCTCATCGCCGCGCAATGAAAAGCCCGCGCCTGGAAAGGGCGCGGGCTTGCGATCGCTGTGAAACGATGGATCAGTTCTTCTGACGCTTCAGCGAGCAGCCCTTGCTGACGGTTTCGGTCACGGGCAGGGTTTCGCCCGCCAGCGCCGCGGTGAGCACGGGCACGAGGTACTGCTCATCCATCTGCCCGCATTTTTCGGGGCTGGTGGGGGCCTTTTCGATGCCGCCCTTGTAGATCAGCTTGCCCGCCGCGTCGCGGATGAAGATGTGCGGCGTGGTCTTGGCGCCGTAGGCGTCGGCGACCTTGTTGCCCGGGTCCTTGAGGATCGGGTAGGTCAGGTTGTGCTCGGTGTGATAGCTCGACAGTTCCGCGGCCGACTCGTTGTGGTTCGAGTTGATGGCCACGAAGGTCACGCCCTTGTCGGCATATTCCTTGGCCAGCGGCGAGAGCACGCGCTGGTAGCCGCCCTCGGCCCGCATCCGGTCCCACGGGCAGTCCTTGCTCTGCCAGATCATGACGACGATGCCTTCGATCTCCGAGAGCTTGACCGTCTTGCCGTCGGTCACGCTCGCCAATTCCCAGTCGGGAGCGGCGTCGCCGATTTTCGCCCCGTCCGCCCACGTTGTGGCGCCCATGGCCAGGACCATCGCCGTCGTCAGAGCCAGCAGATTCCGTCGATTCGCCATCGTTCGTCTCCTTGGTGGTGAGGATACAGACACAGCCTGCGGACAACGTCCATCATAGGCACGAACGCACGGGTGGGGCGGGTTATTCCGCAGCGGGATTTTTTTCGTCGCTACAATCGCCCCGATGTCCGCGATTGTCGCCCGGCAGTTGAGCAAGACTTATCGCGTGTCCCGCAAGCAGCCCGGGGCGATGGGGACCCTGCGTCACTTCCTCCGCCGGTCGTACCGCACGATCGAGGCGGTGAAGGCCGTGTCGCTTGCGATCGAGCCGGGCGAGTTCGTCGGGTTCCTCGGGCCCAACGGAGCGGGCAAGACCACGGCCCTGAAGATGCTCACGGGCCTGGTGCATCCCACGTCCGGGATGGTCGAGGTGGTCGGGCACACGCCCTTTCGCCGGCAGCGCGACTTTCTGCGGCAGATCACGCTGGTGATGGGCAACAAGCAGCAGATGATCTGGGACCTGCCGCCGGAGGACTCGCTGCGGATCAATGCCGCGGTGTACGAGATACCGCGCGACGAGGCGGCGCGGCGTGTGGCCGAGCTGGCGGAAATGCTCGATCTCGGGGACGAACTCAAGCAGCCGGTGCGCAAGCTGTCACTGGGGCAGCGCATGAAGGCGGAACTGCTGGCGGCGCTGCTGCACCGGCCCGGCGTCCTGTTCCTCGACGAGCCGACGCTGGGCCTGGACGTCAACGCCCAGGCGAGTGTGCGTGCGTTTCTCCGCGAATACAACCGGCGCTACGGCGCGACCGTGCTGCTCACCAGCCACTACATGGCCGACATCACCGCCCTTTGCCGGCGCGTCATGATGATTCACCACGGGGCGCTGATCTACGACGGCAGCCTCGACGGCATCATCGAGCGTTTCGCCCCGTACCGCGAGGTGCGCCTCGAGTTGAGCCCCACGGCCGAGCAGGCCGACACCGACTTCGGCGCCTACGGCGAAGTGGAGTCGATCGACGGCCGGGTGGTGCGCCTGCTCGTGCGCCGCGAGGCGTTGACGGCCACGGTGGGGCGGCTTCTGTCCTCGCTGAACCTGGCCGACCTGACCGTCAGCGATCCGCCGGTCGAGCAGATCATCGGCAAGCTGTTCGACCGGGGCGCGGTGGAAGCGCCCGCGCCGCCGTCGCCGGAGGAACCTGCCGCCGTGTGAGCCATGCCAGCCCTCGCCCGCAAAGCCCGGACGCTCACGAGCGTGTACCACGCGCTGATGCTCGAGTACCGGGCGGAGATCTACCTGTGGGCGCTGGCCAACGTGCTGCCTTTCATCATGATGGGACTGTGGGTCACTGCAGCGCAGCAGGGCGAGTACGGGCTGGGCCCGGCGCAACTGGCGTCGTACTTCCTGGCGGTGTTCATTGTCAGGCAGTACACGACGGTGTGGGTGATCTGGGAGTTCGAGTACGACCTGATCCACGGTCGGCTGTCGCCGATGCTGCTGCAACCGCTCGACCCGATGTGGCGGTACGTGTCGCTGCACATGGGGGAGAAGATCGCGCGGACGCCGTTTGCCGGGGCGATCGTCGCGGGCGTGCTGCTGTTGTACCCGGCGTCTCGCTGGTCGCCCGGCGCTATCGACGTGCTGCTGGGCGTCGCGGCGATCGCCGGGGCGTTCGTGCTGCGCTTTCTCATGCAGTACGCGGTGGCCATGCTGGGGTTCTGGTACGAGCGGTCCAGCAGCGTGGAGAATCTGTTCTTCCTGCCGTACCTGTTCCTGTCGGGGATGGTCGCGCCGCTGGAGTTGTTTCCGCCGGCGGTGCGCGACCTGGCCATGTGGACGCCGTTTCCCTACCTGCTGCACTTCCCCGCGCAGCTCCTGCTGGGGCAGCGCGACGGCGCAATCACGGGCGCCGCCGTCATGCTCGCATGGATCGTCCTATTCATCGCGCTTCAGCGCCTGGCGTGGCGCAAGGGACTGGCCCAATACTCGGCCATGGGAGCATGACGTGAAACGCTACGTCGCCACGCTCGGCCACTTCTGGACCACCGCCCTGGCGGCGGAGATGGAGTACCGGCTCAACTTCGTCGCCGCGGCGATCACCTCGGCCGTGGGCCTGCTCGGCAGCCTGTTCACGCTGTCGCTGTTCTTCCGCGGCCACGACGCCCTGGGCGGCTGGTCGTGGGAGCAGGCCCTGCTGGTCATGGGCCTGTTCACGCTGATGCAGGGGCTGTCCTCGATGCTGCTGGGGCCCAATCTCAACCGCCTGGTGGGGCACGTGCAGTCGGGCACGCTCGATTTCGTGCTGCTCAAGCCGATCGACTCGCAGTTCTGGATCAGCGCCCGCACGATCTCGCCGTGGGGCATGCCCGACCTGCTCGCCGGGCTTGGCGTGCTGGGCTACGCGGCGTGGCGGCTGCAGTTGGCCCCCGCCAATGTCGTCCTGGGACTCCTGCCCATAGCGACGGCCCTCGTCGTGCTCTACAGCCTATGGTTCATCCTCGCCGCCACAAGCATCTGGTTCGTCAAGGTCGGCAACGTCACGCACGTGCTCACGTCGTTTCTCGAAGCCGGCCGCTATCCGCTGTCGGCCTACCCCATGCTGCTGCGCGTGGTGTTCACGGTGATTGTGCCGGTGGCGTTCATCACCACCGTTCCTGCCGAGGCGATGCTGGGCCGCGCGTCGCTGCAGTGGCTCGGCGCCGCCGTGGCGCTGGCCATCGCGCTGTTCGCCGCTGCACGATGGTTCTGGCGCTTCGCCCTGCGGCACTACACCAGCGCGTCGAGTTGATCGCCGCGTCAGCGCGTCTGCGGCTCGGCCCAGGCGGCGTCGTCCTCCAGGGACTTGAGCATCTGCCGGGCCTGCTCGTCGAACACACGCTTGCTGCGGATCAGCGCCAGCCGGGCCAGCACCACCAGCAGCACGGCCGCACCCGCGCTCGTGGCGAAGGTGATGGCGGAGATCTTCATCCGCGGATCGGCCACGGGCGACGTGTCGCGTGTCGCCGGCTCGGCGGTCATCGTGTCCGGCCGCTCGGCACGGCGGTCCTGCTGCATCTGGTAAACCACCAGCGCCCGCCCGACCGCCTCGACGATCGCCAGCGCCGCCTCGGGGTCCGCATCGCGATAGGCCAGGTGGATGGTCCCGCCGTCGCGTCCCTCGAGCGTGAGCTGCTCGCCGACGACGGCCTGGAACTCGCCGGGCTCGCGCAGGTAGCGGTGGCCGCCGCGGCTGATCTGATTGATGACCTCTCCGGCGATCGCGTCATCGCGCAGGATCGTGCCGAACGTGGTCGTGAGCGACTGGGCGTCGGCGGGGGTCTTGCCGGGAATGTCCAGCTTCAGTTGCATCGTCGCCTGCCACGTCGGCGCGCCCGCCTTCTGTCCGATCAGGTAGCTCGCCGCGCCCAGCACGACGAGCACGACCACCGCCGCCATGACCAGGCCCGCTGCCTTGTGCGTCGCCCAGCGCCGCACCATCTCGGCCTCGCTGGCCTCGAGGAACCGCTTCACCTCGACGAGCATCTGCCGCTCCTTGTCGAGACCGGCGTACTGCTGGCTGCTGCTCTTGACCTTGACGTGGGCGTCCTTGATGGCATGGGACGAGTTCTTCAGCAGCCGGCGATACTTGTGCAGCTTCGCCCGCCGCGCCTGTGCGGCGGCGTCGGCCTTCTTGAGCATCGCCGTCTTCTGCTCGAGCTTCTGCGCACGCTCCTCCAGCGCCTTCTCCTTCTGGTGAACGTAGTCGCGCTCGGCGACAAGCTGGTCCTTGCTCTGCTGCAGCGTCTGCTTGAACTGAGCGTGCTTGTGATCGAGCTCGGCACGGTCCCTGGCCAACGCCTCGGCCTGACGCTTGAGCTCGGTCTCGCGCTTGGCCAGCTCCTCGGTGAGCTGCTCGATCTCCGGGCCGACCGCGCCGCCGGCTGCGGCGGTCTGGCGCAACTGCTCGATCTCCGCGGCGCGGGCGTCCAGCTCGGCGGTGCGCTGCTGCAGCGCTTGCGCCCGGCCATCGAGCGCCTGCGTCAGCTCGTCGATCTGCCGCTGCTTCTCATCGATCGCCTTGGCGCGGGCCTCGGCCTCCGCCCGCATCTTGCTCAACGTCTCGGCCGCGGCCTTGCCCTGCGCGTCCAGGTCAGGCAGTGACGCCACCTGCTCGGCCAGCTCGGCGCGGGCCTGTTGCAGTTGCTTCTCCTGCGACTCGACCGCCTCCGCCTTGAGCTTGAGCTCGAACCGCTGCTTCTCGAACTGCTTGCGCTGCTCGGCGAACTGCGCCCGCTCGCCGTCGAGCTGCTGCTTGTCCTGGTCGAACTGCTTGCGCTGGTCCGCCAGGGCCTTGGCCTGCTCGGCGGCCTCGTGCGTCTGACTGGCCAGGGCCTTGCGATCGGCGGCCAGCTTCTCCTCGCGCGCCTTGAGGTCGGCCTCATGCGCGACCAGCGACTGTTGCCGCTTCTGCAGCTCGGCGCCCAGGTCGGCCAGCGCCGCCTGATCGCGCTCCAGCTTCTTGCACGCCTCGTCGGCCTGGTGCTGGCGGGCGTCGAGCTGCTTGTGTCGCTCGCCCGCGTCGTGCTTCTGGGCGTCGAGCTTCTTCCACTCGTCCTCGAGTTGCTTGCGGCGGGCGTCGAGCTGCGACTGCTGTTGCGCGTGTGCTTTCCACGCCTCATCGAGTTCGCTCTTGCGCTGATCGAGCTGGCCCCGCACGCCGTCGAGGTCGTGCTGGCGCTGCTCCATCGCCTTGTGCCGCTCGTCGAGCTGCGCGCGATCGGCGGCAAGCTGCTGCGCCAGGTCGTCCAGGCCCTTGCGCTGCTGCTCGAGTTCGTCGGCGTGCCGGCGAATCTGCTCGAATCGCGTGTCCGACTCGGTCTTCCACTGCTTGAGCTTGTGAAACCGATCCTCCAGCTCGCCCAGAAGGCTCATCACCTGCTCGGTGTCCGGCGCGTGGGGCGGCGAAGGCGGGGCTTGGGATGCATTCATGGCGTCACTTTCACCTCGCGGCATCGTCTTCGTGGATATCGGGCATCCTCACCGCCGACCTAAGCGGCATGACGCTAAAATCCCCCCTTAAGTCACCCACGCCGCACAGACCGCCATGCCCGCAACGCTCACCCAGGACGATGCTCTTACCGGACCGCCGCCGGCGGGCGACGGCTCCCTGCATCTGCGGGACGTGCGCTTCGGCTACGAGCATGGCGCGGTGATCGTCGATGGCGTCACCGCCGCGCTGCGCCCGGGGCGGATGACGGCGATGATCGGGCCCAATGCCGCGGGCAAGACGACGCTGCTGCGGCTGATGCTCGGTCAACTGCAGCCGTGGAGCGGGCAGGTGGAGTGGGACGGCCGCGTGGTGGGCGAGTTGTACCCGTCGCAGCGGGCGCGGCGGATGGCGTACGTGCCCCAGCGCGGCGGGGTGAGCTTCGCGTTCACGGTGCGGCAGGTGGTGGAGATGGGCCGCTTCGCCCAGCCCGCGCGGCCGCGCGCGGTGGACGAGGCGATGCGCCGGTGCGACCTGGCGCCGGTGGCCGACCGCATCTTCGCCCACCTGTCGGGTGGGCAACAGCAGCGGGTGATGCTGGCGCGGGCGATGGCGCAGCTCGCCGACGCCGTGCCCGGCCGCGTGCTTCTGGCCGACGAGCCGGTGAGCAGCATGGACCTGTTGCACGTGCGACAGACGATGGATCATCTTCGCCACCTGGCGACCGAGGGCGTGGCCGTGCTCGTGGTGCTCCACGATCTGACGCTGGCGGCGCGGTACGCCGACGACGTGTGGCTGGTCGATGGCGGGCGGCTCTTGGCGTCGGGGCCGTGGCAGGCGGTGCTGACGACGCAGGTGCTCGACCCGGTGTACGGCGTCGAGTTGACCGCCGTGACCGTGCCCGGATCTGATCGCCCCGTGTTCGTCGTCGCCCCGGCGGCGGCGGCCGGTACAATCCACCACGACGACCGACCCGAGCAAGGAACCCGCCCATGAGCCCCTGGACCTTCGTACTGGCACAACCCGGCGGCAGCAACTGGACCGACATTCTCGGCGCGGTCGTGGCGGTGGTGATCATCTTCGGCGGGGCCATTGCCCGTGCGCTCTCGGAGCTGGCCAAGAAGCGGCGTGAGGCGTCGCGGCCGCCGACGATGCCCACGGCGTCGTCGCAGGGCGAGCCGTCGCTCGACGAGCTGGCGGCGCGGCGCCGGGCGCAGTTGCGGCAGGGCGGCGGCGCCGGCGGGACGACGGGGCCGGACAACATGACCATGGCCGAGCGCATCGAGCGCCAGCGCGCCAAGGCCGAGTACGAGCGTCGCGCTCGCGGCACGGCCTCGTCGCAGCCCGATCTTCAGCAGCGCATCGAGGATCGCCGCGCCCAGCGCGAGGCGCAGCTGCGTGCCCGCGAGCAGCAGGAGATGCAGCGTCGTCAGGCCATGCGCCAACGGCAACAGCAGCAGGAGATGGACCCGCGTCGTCGTGCCAGGGTCGAGCAGGAACGTCAGCGTCAGCAGCGGGAGGCGCTGGCGCGTCAGCAGGCCGACCAGGCCCGCCGCGCCGCGGAGATCGAGCGTCAGCAGCGTGCCCTCGCCGAAGCCCAGGCCCGTCGTCAGGCCAAGGCGCAACAGCAGCCGCAGCGCCGTCGCGCCGCCCCGGCCGCTCCCGCCGTCGCCGTCGAGTCGCCCGTCGCACTCGCCCCCGCCCGGCGAAGCACGATGGCCCTGGCCATCGCCCTGCGAAACCCCACGTCCCTGCGGCAGGCGATCGTCCTCCGCGAGGTCCTAGACAGGCCCCTGGGGCTGCGCGACTCGCTGTAATCTTCGACGCCCCCGGCCATGGCCCCACACCCTCCGCCGCCGGCCCACGTCTGCCTCGGCTACGCCTACGGCGGCGCCGCAGCATATCTGCCCGGCGACACCTTCGGGCCCCGCGCCTTGCCCGACTTCGAGTTCGTCTGGATCACCGCGGGCTCGGCACGCTACACCCACGACGGCCGCGAGCACCTGGCCCCGCCGGGAACCGTCATCCTCGCCCGGCCCGGCTTCACCGAAACCTATCGCTGGGACGCACGACAGACCAGCCGACACCTCTACTTCCACTTCATGCTCGAACCCCGCCCGCGCGACTGGCCCGACCTGGCCCACTGGCCGGTCTGTCAGGCCATGCCCGCCGGCGACGCCGTCCGACCGCTGTTTCGCATCGTGCTCGACGCCTGGTGTCGTCGCCACGACACGCGGAGCCTCGTGCCCCCGCCGTGGATCGGCCGCACGGTCGTCGCCATGATCGACGCCTTCCTCCAGCACGCCGCCACGCCCGACCCGCTCGACCCCGACGCCGTGCCGCCCATCCAGCGCGCCATCGACTGGCTCAGTGCAACGCTCCGCAAGCGGCCCGACGCCGCCATCGCGCTCGACGACCTGGCACGGGCCGCCAAAGTCAACCCCAGTCACCTCAACCGACTCTTCCGCCAGCGCACGCACGGCGGCGTCGGCATCTCACCCATGCGCGTCGTTCAGCTCATGCGCCTCGAACAGGCCATGACGCTTCTCGAACGCTCCAACCTCACCGTCCACGAGATCGCGCTGCGCACCGGCTTCGCCAGCCAGTTCCATTTCTCGCGCGTCTTCCGCAAGGCCTATGGCGCCCCGCCCAGCGACGTGCGCGACCGCATCCGCCAAGGCCAGCTCCGCCCGCCCAGCCCTCTGCCCCTCGACGCCCCGCCCATCGAAGCCTGACAACCTGAGTTCGGGATAAGAAGATGTCGCAGAGCCGCGTCACCCTCCGTCATGCCCGCGCCCCCGGAAAGCGGGCATCCAGTGGCGTGGCCGGGGGACGTAGGGGCGCGTCCTCTGGATTCCCGCCTTCGCGGGCGTGCCGCGGATGACCGTGCGCGGCCGTCGCGTGGGTGTTGCACTTGATCCGCGAGTCCCCGGCGAGACGACGGCGCTAGGGGTTGGCGGCGCCCTGGGACGTGGCGCGGCGCTGACGGCGCTTGCCGCTGGGCGGGGTGGCGCGGCGAGGCTTCTCGTCGGAGGGGCTGCCCAGGACGCGATCGACCGAACGCTTCATGCCGCGGAAGCTGGTGACGCGGGCGACCGGCTCGTCGAGCGTGCCGGTGACGCGCACGGCGATAAGCTCGTCCTTGACGACGTTGAACAGATCGCTGACGGCGCCGAGCTGCGGGGCGGCGGGGTTGCGGCTGACCAGGCGCAGGTCGAGCTTGCGGTTGGACAGTTGCATGGTCCCGTCGCCGCTCATCTCGACAGTGGGGGCCTCGAAGCGGATGGCGTCGAAGCGGAGGGTGTCGGCGTCGAGGATGAACTGTGCGGAGGCGCGGTCGAAGGCGTTGGACTGGGGCAGGGTGAGGTTGGCGATCTGCAGGGCCGCCAGCGCCAGGGGCAGCTCGTAAAGCGCGGCGTTGCGGATGACCAGGGCCCCGCGTCCGCGGCGCGAGGCGACTTCGCCGGGCATGCCCTCGATGGTGAGGCTGGCGGTGATGACGCCCCTGGAGCGGTCGGTGCGGGGGTCGGGCGTGGCGTCGTCGCGTGCGATGACGACGGGCTCGGTGGGGTCGTGATCGGGCGTGGGGGAGTCGGGTTGCGGCGTGGCGGCGTCGGGGGTCTGGGGGTTCATGAAGGGGGTGAGTTCGACTTCGCTGAGGCTGGCGGCGATGCGGTACATGCCCTGGCGGGCGAGGTCGATCCAGCCCTCGCCGACGAGCAGGCCGCCGTAGCACACGCCGCGGAGCTGCCTGACGTGGAGCAGGTCGAGGCGCTGGTCGCTGGTGAGCAGGTGCAACTGCAGCGGTTGCATGAGTCGTCCGGCGGCGCGAAGGCTGCCGGCGTCGAGGCGCAGGTCCACCCGAGGCCAGGCGGCGTCGCCCGCCTGGCTGGCCAGCACGTACAACTCGCCGTCGAGCTCGGCGATGGGGACGCCCACGGTCGCCGAGGCGCCGCGCAGTTGCACGACGCCCTCGAACTCCATCGCCGCCTCGTCGTTCGCCGCGACGCGCTGCACGAAGCGAGCGCGGGGAATGACGTATCCGCCGCTGAACTCCATGGCCTCGACGATGCGCGTGACGGCGGGGGGCAGCACGGCTTTGGCGACGGCGTCGATCCGAGTCGCTTCGGCGGTGAAGGTGATGGCGGCGCCGGAGCGCGAGCCGGTGTGGATCAGGCCCGAGGCGGTGGCCGTGCCATGGGCGAAGTGGGCCGTCACATGATCGAGGCGAATCTCATCGGCGGCGACCTGCACGTTGCCGGTGATCTGGTCGAACGCCACGCGCTTGCCGCGGAGATCGACGGCGAGCGTTTTCGGCTGGAGTTGCAGGTCAAATCGCGGCGGGGCCCGGTCGTCGGTGACGTAGTCGAAGCGTGCGTCGAACCGGCCGGTGGGGCGATAGGCGTCGAACAGCGCGCGGGCCTGCGCGGCGGCGGCCAGGTCGGGCGGGATCAGGCCCAGAAGCTGCGGCTCGATCCGCAGGTCCGTGCCCGCCACGCTCAGGGTCAGCTTCGATGGCGGGCGCGACCAGTCGGCGCGGCCGTCCATTGTGAGCACGCTTTCGCCGCGCTGGCCGGTCATGCCCGTGACGGTGACGCGGCCCTCCTCGATGCGTGCGTCGCCCGCCAGACCTGTGATGGCGAACCCGCTGCCGAAGGGGTCGGCGGTGGCGTCGCGGACGCGCGTGTCCACGGTGAAGGTCACTTCGCCGTCGGGGCGTGCGAAGATGTGCGCCGTGGCGTCGAGCGTGCCGCGCAGGTGGAACTCGCGCAGCCAGTGGTCGTGCGGCTGGGGGATGGTCGCGAGCATGAGCTCGTCCAGGGGGAGGGTGGCCTCGACGATGTGGATGTCCGGGTCCCAGCGTTCGCCGCGGCCGGGCACGTCGGGCATTTTGGTGATGGTGCCGGCGACGCGGCCGCTGCCGCCGTGCGGGCCGGTGGCGTGGACGTTGTCCACGCGGACCAGGCCCGGCTCGATGTGGACCTTGCCCGAAGTCAACTGCAGCGGATAGGGCCAGTAGCGGAACATGACGTTGACGCCCGCCACGTCGATGCTGGTTTTGTTGACGTAGCGTTCGTCGGGTCCGAAGTTTCGCGTGACGTGGATTTGGACGTTGATGCGGCCGCCCAGCTCGAAGCGCGGCGCGTCGCCCGTCTCGCCAGTGCGCAGCAGGCCCAGCTCGACGATGCGGGCGTGCTGGGCGCGGTCGGCGATGATGTTGATGATGCGCTGGTCCTGGGGCTCGAGGTTGTCCAGCAGGTGATCGTCGGTGGGCAGGTCGGTGACGAGGATGTGCAGTTCGACGGCGGCGCCGTCGCCGGGGGGCGCGACGGAGCCGGTGACGAGGATGCGCCCGCCGTTGGGTCCGCGGCCGTCGAGTCGCTCGACGTCGATGCGTTCGTCGGTGAATCGGACCGTGCCGTGCACGTCTCGCATGGGATAGGGGAAGCGGACGTAGCGGATGTCGGCGCCACGGATGGAGAGTGTGCCGTCGTAGTCGATCGGGGCGCCGCGTCGTCGTCGCTCGACGATGGCCTGGGCGTGGAAGCGTCCGGCGGGCTCGAAGCGGCGGATTTCCTTCTCGACGGCGCGGGGCAGGGCGTAGAGGCTGCGATCGGCGGGGATGTCGAACTCGTCGGTGCGCACCGCGAAACGGAAGGGCGCCGCCTCGTCGAGGCCGTCGATCCGTCCGTCGATCTGGTAGCCGATGCCCTCGATGGTGCCGCGCAGCGAGTCGATGAGCACGGTGTCGCGCACAAGCGCGAAGGTTCCCGAGACGTTGCGCATGCGAGGGAAGGCGGGCTGGGTGCCGTCCTCGGTGGTGTCGGCGTAGGGCAGGCTCAACTCGACGTCGCGCACCTCGATGACGGCGTGCATGCCGATCGTCGGGTCGGGGTCGTAGGCGATGCGAAAGGTCGGCATGGAGCCGGCGGGATTGAGCCGCTGCCACCAGGCGCGCAGCTTGCGTGGGAGGATGCTGCCGTAGGGGTTGTCGAAGCTGAAGCTGTCGAGTTCGGCGGCGACGGACAGGTCGTGGAGATTGAAGCGACCGGTGAGCTGGGCCTCGGTGCGATCGGCGGCCATCTGCCGCAGGGCGAAGAAGTACGTGCCCGGGTGCTCGGCGACGCGCGCGAGCTTGCCGTCGATCTGAATCTTGCCCAGCGGCAGCAGACGATCACCCTCGAGCTCGGCGAACTCGATCGCCCCGTTGCGGACGAACAGCTCGGGCAGGCGTTCGAGCACGGGCGACGAGGCGTCGTCGCGCGATCGCAGCTCGCGCATCACCTGGTAGTTGTATTTCTCCGTCGCCAGGTCCTGGGTGAGGACGAGCGTCGGGCCGAAGATCACCAGGGAGGTGGCCTCGAAGCGGCCGCGCAGGAGGCTGGTGAGGCGGTGGTCGATGGAGACCTGCTCGGCCTCGAAGAGGCGCCCGGCGTCGCCGGCGACGTGGGGCACGCGCAGGCGCAGGCCGCGCAGGTGAATCTTGCCGTCGATCCCGAAGCGGGCCTCGTCGATGGCGACCTCGGCGCCGGTCATGTCCTGCAGCAG
Organism: uncultured Phycisphaeraceae bacterium; assembly: GCA_964518335.1. Taxonomy (GTDB): domain Bacteria; phylum Planctomycetota; class Phycisphaerae; order Phycisphaerales; family Phycisphaeraceae; genus CAZFDT01. The sequence goes on along the minus strand of CAZFDT010000007.1, from coordinate 74,203 downwards.
GCGTGAGGCGAAGCCCGACAGGCGCTGCGGGTTGGCCAGGTAGAGATAGCCCGCCACGAGGCAGAGGATCAGCAGCAGGCCGACCGCCGCGATGCGCCGTCGCCAGCCGCGCTTGCGCCCGAACCGTCCTCGAAGGTGGGGAATCCGCATGAGGTCAAACCAGAGCCCGGAATATGGTACGCACCAGCCCACCGCCATTATCGGCTATGCTCTGGGCTTTGCGTATGCCAGGAGCCTGGGCGTGATGGACCTCAAACCGACGATCACCTACGACGATTTCGCCAAGCTGGACCTGCGGGTGGCCACGATCATCGCCGCCGAGCCGCACCCCAACGCCGATCGCCTGCTGAAACTGCAGATCGACCTGGGGTCGGAGCAGCGACAGATCTGTGCCGGGATACGTCAGTATGTGGGCGATCCGGCCGCGCTGGTGGGGCGGCAGATTGTCGTCGTGGCCAATCTCGCCCCGAGGCAGATTCGCGGCGAGGTGTCCAACGGCATGCTGCTGGCGGCTTCCGTCATGGAGGGCGACAGCGTGCAGGACGTGGTCGTGCTGCAGCCGGGCAAAGCCGTGCCCGCCGGGTCCACGGTCGGCTGAGCGAGCGTCAGTTGGCCGGCGCCTTCTCGCCCGTGGCGACGAACTTCAGCCGCTTCTTCAGCGCCGTCGGCGACAGAGGATCGGTCGCGTCCACGTCCTGATCCTCGCCCAGGGTGGGCTTGAGCGCCTCGTTGACCAGCACACTGAACAGCGGCGACGACGCCTCGCGCTCGTAACGACTGCGCGGGATCGGCGTGAAGCCCTCGATGCGGAAGACCACCAGCGACAGCGTCGGCTCACTGCCGGCAGCCCCGATACGGTCGGCGAGCGGGGCGTCGGCGACCACGCCGCGCTCGGCCAGGGCGTAGGCCTTCTCGAACACGGCGTCGATCACCGTGGCGCTGCGGCCGACGCGGTCCACCATCGGCGGCAACGGCTGGCCCCGCCCGGCGAACTCGCGCCGCGGCACGTCGCCCGACTCGACCAGCGACAGCTCCTGCGCGTCGGCCATCGCCTTCCAGTCGTCCGACGCCAGCGCCTTGTCGATCCATTCCTGCGCGTGGGCCTGCAGCTCCTGCAGCGCCGCCAGGCGCCGCGCGTCGCTGACGACCTGGTCGCGCACCTCGTCGAGCGAGTCGGGGGCGCGCGTCTTCTGTGCTGCAGTGAGCCGGAACAGATAGCGCGTCCCGTCGATGCCCGTCAGCGGCGCGCTGGGCATGCCCACCTGCAGCCGCGTGCTCGACGCCAGCGGCGAGTCGGGGTTGATCTCCCGCGTGGACAGCACGTAAGCCGCAAACGGGATCGGACGCGCCCCGCCCGTACTGCTGCGGCCGATGCCCGGCTGCTGCGTCAAGTCGCGCCCGTCGAACCAGCGGTCGCCGAACTGGTGCGCGTCCATCAGCACGCCGAACTGCGCGTCCTTCTGCATCGCCTCGGCCACCGACGACAGCGGCAGCGGCGCCCAGTCCGCAGGCACGTCGCGGTAGCCATCCTTCTCCACCAGGCCACGCGCCTGCTCCAGCAGCATCGCCCGCGCCGCCTTGACCATGCGATCGGCCAGCTCCGACGCCTTCTCGTCGATCAGCTCCTCCATCACCCGCGACCGCACCACGGCGTACGGCTGCAGCTCCCCTTGACGCGACAGCAGGTCGCCTTCGCCCGGCTTCGGCGGCGTGCGGTAGCGGTCCTTGTTCGCCTCGTAATGCTCCATCGCATCGGCTTCGTCGATCGTCACCTTCGACCGCAGCCGCTCCAGCGGGATCGACAGGTACTCGAGCTTGACGCGATCGGGCGTGCGATAGCCAAAGGGCAGGCCCGTCGCCTCCTCGCCGCGCGCGGGCAGCTTGTCCTTGTAACGCTCGAAAAGGTCCGCCAGCTTGTCCGCCGCCGGCTCGGCGACCGAGGGCAACGCCTTGCCCGCTGGGATCGTCAGCGCGGTGAACTTGACCGTCGCCAACTGATCCATCGCCATGCGCTGCAGCAGCGGCTCGCTGACGCGAGGTCGGCCGGCGGCGGCCTCGGCGGCCACACCCGCCTGCTGCAGATAGAACCCCTGAATAAACTCCGGCGCCTGCCACGCCTGCTGGTACAGGCTTTGCGCCGTCATGTACATCGACAGCCGCTCCTGCATGTTCATATGCCCCAGACCCAGCACCAGCTCGCGGTACTGCTGCATCACCACCCAGCTTCGGATCGCCTCACGCACGTACCCGGCCGTCACCCCCACGCCACGGGCCAACTGCGCCATCTGCGCGTCGTCCAGTCCCAGCAGGCCCAGCACCACATCGACCTCGAACTGGCTGGCCTCCAGCCCCATCGACTGGGCCTCGGTCTTCATCAGCAGCCAGGTGAGTTCGGCGTCGTCACGGCCCACCGTCGGCAGGCCGATACGCTCCAGCAGCGTCAGCTCGTCGCGCGCCCGCCGCTGCTGGCCCACCGTCAGCGTTTGGCCGTCGATCGTGCCGATCGGCTCGCCCGAGTCGTCCCCGCCTCGGGCCCACATCGACGGGTCCACCAGGAACGTCACCATCAGCACGCAGGCGCCGACGGCCAAGATCCACTTGTTGTACTTTCGGAAGAACTTGAGCATCGCGGGATTGTACGAAAATCGCTGCGGCGGTGGGGCGGTCGCGTCACGAGCAAAATCCCGGTGAAATGGATTGGCCCACGGGGCCGCCGAATCGTAAGGTTGGTCGTGGTGCAGACCCCGGCCGTCATCGACCGGGGATCGGCCCGGAGGCCGCCGGCGTCGGCGGGGCGGTGAGATGGGATCCAGGACAGAAGGCGAGGGTAGCGTCATGTCCATGGGTCAACGCATCGTCGTGACAGCCGCAGCGTGTGTCCTGCTCTCGGCAGTCGGCCAGCAAGCCTGGGCGGCCGCCGTGGTCCAGTCGCCGACCAATGGCTCGACGACGGTCATGCGAACCGTCCCCGGGCAGGACGGTGGCCAGAGCACGCCCTACGTCGTCGAACGCGTCGGCGCCTCGGTCAAGTACGAGGACGCGCCGGTCGGACTCGGCGAGGACAACGCCATCCACAGCGACACGTTCGTCATCCGCGTCACCGGCGCCGGCGACAGCGTCAAGGTCGAGACCAAGGCCGGCCGGCACGTCGCCAAATGGGTCAGCGGCGAAAACGCCACCAACGTCGATGACAATGGCTTCAAGATCGAGCTGCTGAGCATCAACGGCGATCTCTACACCATCCGCCTGTCGAGCACCGCCGCGGCACGCTACGCCCTGAGCCACGTGACCTTCACCTTCACCGAAGGCACGTACCGCGACGCAGCCTACGACTGACGCCACGGCTCACCCCACAGCCACAAAGTCGCAGCGCCGCCACGCACGCGCGGCGTTGCGGCTTTGTCGCAGGGCAACGGCCGCTGATAGCACCCACGCTCACTCGCCGGGGATGTAGCTGATCACGCCCGTCCACGGGCTGCTGGCGGTGGCGTAGAGTTTTTTGGGGATGCGGCCGGCAAGGTACGCCAGGCGGCCGGCGTCGAGGGCGTGGCGCATGGCGTGGGCCATGCGCAGCGGGTCTTTGGCGTGGGCGATGCCGGTGTTCAGCAGCACGCCGTCGGCGCCCAGTTCCATCGCGATGGTCACGTCACTGGCGGTGCCGACGCCGGCATCGACGATGACGGGATACGTCGGGTCACCATCTTTGAGAAGCTCGAGGATGATGCGGATCGCGTTGGGGTTGAGCACGCCCTGGCCGCTGCCGATCGGTGACCCGGCGGGCATCACCGCCGTCGCACCCGCCTCTTTGATCTTCGCCGCCATGACCGGGTCGTCGCTGGTGTAGCACATCACCGCGAAGCCATCCTTCACCAGCTCGCGCGTCGCTTCGAGCGTGCCCACGGGGTCGGGCAGCAGCGTCTTCTTGTCGGCAAGGACTTCGAGCTTGACCCAGTCCTTGCCGGGGTTGTCGAGCTGGTCGAGCAGTTCGCGGCCGAGCCGGGCCACACGCACCGCGTCGGCGGCGGTGAAGCACCCCGCCGTATTGGGCAGGATCGTGTAACGGTCGGTGTCGATGAAGTCCAGCAGCGACTGGCCCTGCTCGTTGTACAGCCGCTCGCGCCGCACCGCGACGGTGATCGCTGCCGCCCCGCTGGCGTCGAGCGCCTTCTGCATGATGTCGAAGTCGGCGTACTTGCCCGTGCCCACGATCAGCCGCGAAGCGAGCGTGCGGCCGCCAACGATGAGGGGCGCTTCCCGGGGGTCGAGTTGTTCGAGTGTGGTCGTCATGTCGGTGTCCATGAAGCGCAAGTATAGCTGCGTGACGTTTCGAAACATGTGTGGCGTTACCGATCTGGACCATTACCCTCTGGCGAGTAGTGACACGTTGACTGTCACGAAGGTCGATGCGGAAACAGACGCCGCACTGTCAGACGCCTCCAGCACCAGGCAGCAGCGCCGGCGACAAGCCCAATCACCACGCCAGTCACGACGGCTGCGGTTGGACCAGTCAGTCCGCGGCCGGACAACGCCATGGGTGAACCGATGGGTTGCGATAGCGGTTCGAGCACCTGCGGCAGGTACTCGACGATCTGGTGATCGAGGCTCGTGAACGTCCCCCGCGATCCTGCGATCACCGCAAGCCATGGGTAGAGCACGCCGCCACTGGGTCCAGCCGACGTGAATGTGAAGATCGCGTAACCGAGATACACCGGCAGCATGAACAACAGCGGCAATGGCGCAAGATGAACAATCCATCGCCATGGCGGACTCTGGCGCAGCAGTGGCCACAGTGCCAGCCATACCAGACCGAGCAACCAGATGCACTCGAACACGTGGTTAGCCCAATACCACTTGGCCTGCTCAAGCCTCCGCTCGAACAGATAGTCGTAAACACCTATTGCCGTAATGCTCGTCGGCGATTGCTTGGCCAGCCGCGAGATGTGTGCTTCATGCAAATCGCTGACGAGTCGATCAACGGTCTGTTGCACCATTGGCCTGGCCTGCCATGCCGCGAGCGCGACGATCACATCGTCGGGCTCCTCCTCTGAGGGGAGGCGTTGATCAATCATCTGCACGACTCGCGCCAAGGAGGGTTGAACCTCCGCCATGGGCACAGAATAGAGCACCGAACCATGCATGTGCTGGTCCTCGTAGTAGCACATGCTCGACACGGCATAGACTCGCCCCATGGACGTTGCAGGGGCGGCATCCGTCAGGTTGACACCGCACGCATGAGCCCAAAACGCAGTGGCCGTGCCCTTTCTGACAGGAGCCATACGCGGGCTGAGCATCACCAGTCCGCACACCACAGCGATACTCAACACGAGTCCGAGCCAGATCACGGCGACGCGAGGTTTCATACCCGGGACTCACATGGAGCTGCCGCTGGAATGGGGCGTCGCTCACCCGCCCCCGACAAGGGTGACCAGTTCGATCACGTCGCCGTCGCGCAGCGTGACGTCGTCGTGCTGACGCTTGGGCACGACATTTTGATTCACCTCGACGGCGACGGCACGACCCGCCAGGCCCATCGCACAAATCACATCCTTCACGGTGCGGATACCGTCGAGCGTCCTGCGTTCGCCGTTGATGGTGAGTGTCATCGCATGGGCATGATAGCGGGCAGCGAACATGGTAGTCTTCACTCCCATGGAGCCGGTGCGGAGATTTGAGTGGCATGCCGCCAAGGCCGCGGAGAACCTGCGGAAGCACCGGGTCGATTTTCGGGAGGCGTGTACCATTTTTGAGGATCTTCTGACCGTGACGATTCCCGATGTCACGCATTCGGAAGAGGAAGAGCGTCTCGTCACCATTGGCCGCTCGCAGCGCGGCCGGCTCCTGATCGTGGTGCATGCCGAACGTGGCGATTGCATCCGTATAATCAGCGCACGCAAACCCACCGCAAGAGAGCGGAGCAGCTATGAGCAAAGGATCAAAGACGACCTCTCGCAAGGCTAAGTCGGTGTCGCCGCCCTACGACTTTTCCAAGGGCCAAGTGGGACGTTACGCCCGCCGCCGACATGCCGGCAACAGTGTTCGCGTCACTGTCGTGACCCTCGATGACGACGTTCGCGCGGCGTTTCCAGACAGTAAGGCTGTCAACCGGGCTTTGCGGGGGTTGATGCAGATCATGAAAGAGGCGCCTCGGCGAAAAGCAGGATGACACCGGTCATTGCTGCTGGGGCGGCACGGGCGCTGATGTGTTCGAGCCTCACCTTGTCACCACGCGGACGCGCAGGCGGTAGATGGTGCGGCCCTGCAGGCGCAGGACATCCAGCGACATGGGGGTGCCGGGGGCGATCTGGTCGAGGAGCTGGCCCACGTCGTCGAGGGTGGCCGACTCGTGCCGGCCGATCTGCAGGAGCACGTCGCCGCGTTCGAGGCCGGCCTGCTGGGCGGGGCTGCCGGGGTCGATGCGCTCGATGAGCAGGCCCTTGGCGCCGGTCATGCCCATGCTGCGCGCCATCGCCGCATCGAGCGGTTGCGCGGTGACGCCCAGGCGCTGCATCAGCAGCTTGCCGCCGTCGGGCTTGGGACGGGCTGCGAGGGTCAATGCCGCGGTGCGCTGGTCACCCCCCGCCGCATGGGCGGGCAGCAGATCGAGCGTGACCTTGTCCCCGGGCTGGTGGCCGATCAGGGCAATGTGGAAATCCACGCTGGAGCGCACGGGCTTGCCATCGACGGCGACGATGTCGAACTCGGCGGGGATGCCGGCCACGGCAGCGGGCGACTCGGGCACGACGCGCTGGATGCGGCAGTGACCGTTGACGTCGGACACGACCAGCCCGGTGACCACGCCGTAGCGTCGCTCGACGCCGAGCATCTCGGGCAGGATCTGCCGCAGTTGATCGACGGGGATGGCAAAGCCGATGTTCTGCGCGTCGGCGCGGATGGCGGTGTTGACGCCGATGAGCTGGCCCAGCACGTTGAGCAGCGGACCGCCGGAGTTGCCGGGGTTGATCGACGCGTCGGTCTGGATCAGTCCCTCGAAGCGGACCTCCGGCGTCACGTCGAGCGTGCGGTCGGCCGCCGACACCACGCCCGCCGTGACCGTGTGCTGATAGCCCAGCGGATTGCCGATGGCGATGACCGTCTCGCCGATCATCAGGTCGCCGCTGTGGCCCAGCTCGATCGCCGGCAGCGGCCTGTCGGCGTCGATCTTCAACACCGCCAGGTCACGCTGCGGATCGGCGGCCACGATCCGGGCGTCGAACTCACGACCGTCAGCGAAGATCACCTTCCGCTCGGCCGTCCGCTCCACCACGTGCGCGTTGGTCACGACGTACCCGTCGGCGTGCAGCACAAAGCCCGAGCCCACGCTCGTGCGGCGAATCTCCCGCTCCTGAGGCCGACGAAACTCCGGCGGCCGGGGAATATCGAAAAAGTTCTCGAACAACTGATCGAACGGATTGACCGACCGCACCTGGATAATCTGCGTCGAGGAAATATTCACCACGGCGTCGCGCGTTCGTTCGAAGACCTCCACCACCGGCGTCCGCCGCAGGGCCCGCGCGTCGTCGGCCCACGCCTCCGCCAGACCCAGCATCGTCGCAATGACTACAATGACCCATCCAGCGCCGAAACGGAATCGCATGATGTCGTTTACTCCTCGTGGCACGATGGCTGTGTTGGGAACCATTCTATGGGCCATGGCCGGCTGTGGCGACGACGCGCCGACCCAGGCCGCGCCCGCCAGCCCGCAGCACCAGCTCCTTGCCGAGCAGCCCCCGGCGTTGACCACGCTGACACAGGTCGATCTGGGGGCGCTGCAGCGCATCATCGAGCAGACCGCGGCGCAGGACCGCGTGCTGGTCATCGACTTCTGGGCGACGTGGTGCGCTCCGTGCATCGAGCTGTTTCCCGCCCTGCACACGGGCCTGCACCAGCTTCCCGGGGTGCGGCCGGTCACGGTGACACTCGACTCGCCCGGCGACTGGGAGGCCAAAGCCATCGCGTTTCTGCAGCAGCACGGGGCGACGGACGACGCCTTTCTGCTGACCCCCGACTCGGACGCCCAGATCGCGGCGGTGCGGGGCCTGGGGCGGCAGTGGCGGGACCTGGTGGTGCCGGCGATCCTGGTGTACGACCGGCAGGGAAATCTGGCGGGGGAGTTCTTTGAGGGAGCGACGGCAGACGATATCATCGGGTTGGTCAAGAGGCTGACCGCCCCCTCGCCTTGACCTGGGCGCCGGGCTGGTGGGCAGGGAACAGGAACTCGTCGCCATGTCGCGGATGCGCGAGTCGATCACGAAGAAGACCTACGACGCCTGGGCGGTGATCTATGACCGCACCTTCGGGGCGCTGGTGCATCGGCGGCAGTTGCGGGCGCTGGATCACGTGCGGCCGCGCGAAGGCGACCGCGTGCTGGACCTGGGCGTGGGCACGGGCATGACGCTGCGGCACTACCCGCGCAACGTGACGGTGGTGGGCCTGGACCTGTCGCCGGGCATGCTCGCCAAGGCCGCCGACAAGAAGCGCGACCTGGACCTGGCTCATTGCCACCTGGTCAACGCCGACGCCATGCTGCCCCCGTTCGCCGACGCCAGCTTCGACCACATCGTCATCAGCCACACGATCAGCGTGGTCAGCGAGCCGGCCCGCCTGCTGGCGTGGGCGGCGCGGCTGGTCAAGCCCACCGGCCGCATCGTCGTCCTCAACCACTTCCTCTCCGCCAGCCCCTTCCTGGCGTGGTGGGAAAAAGTCTTCAACCCCCTGTGCGTCAAGATCGGCTGGCGCAGCGACCTGTCCCTCGAAGAGTGCATGGGCGACTGCGACCTGCACGTCGCCTACCGCTTTAAGATCAGCCTCTTCGACTTCTGGCAGATCGCCATCCTCACCCCCCACCAGCCCGGTGTCACCCGCGGCGCCGAGGCGTCCACTGCAACAGCAGCCGACCCCGCCCCGCACGGCAAGGTCGCCATCGCCGGTTGACCGCCAGCCAGCGAGCCGCGGCGTGCCGCCGCGCCTTCCGGGGGAACAAGCGCGGCGACACGCGGCGGCTCGCCTATTGCGGTTGCCGAACCGTCCGTTGTTTGCGGATGTAGTGATACGCGTTGCTCAGGTACGTCTCGTCATCGACAGGCCGCGTCGAGCCGGCCTTGGCCCACCAGGTGCCGCTGACGGGCTTGTTCCATCGCTTCGTCATCGCCTCGCCGAGCCAGCGCTTGAGCCACTTCAGGATCGCGTCAGGATCGATCGAGGGATCGGCATCGAGCAGGACGTGGACGTGGTCCTCATCGTCGGGCGCGGCGGCGATACGATAGGTCCAGCCGCCCCTTTTGCAGATGTCGGGGATGAGCGTTTCGATGACTGCACGTTGTGGCGCGGCGAGATGGACAGGGTCGCCGCGCATCTTGTTGCGTTCGCCGGCGGCGCGATCGGCGTCGCGGCCGACAAAGCCTTGCCCACGCCGATTGTGCTCACGATCGACGGTGGGCCGGTCGTCGCCATGCAGTCGCGTGCCGTAGGTGCCGAAGGTGATATGCCACGTCGTCCTCGCCGGATCGAGGTGTTGCATCATGGCCGCATGATAGCGAGCCGCGGCGTGCCGCCGCGCGTCGGGGCGCGATGCGGAATAATTCACCGGCGAGACTATGCGCGGCCGGGGCGCGGGGTAAAATAGGATTGCAGTGGAAGGGAGAGAACGCCGGGTTGAGGAACCAGGGATCAGAAGCAGCAAGTCAATGGGAACGCGTCGCATGCAGTGGTTTGGCTTCACATCCGACGTGAGACATCAGGCGTCAGGCCTGGCCCGAGAGGGCCATTGCCACATTGGCCGGCGCATCGCCTGGTGAAGGTAAAAACCCAGTGATTCCGACTAACGGTTTGGATGGGCCCGGCTGATGCGGAGGCCAGAGCGATCGCGCTGGCTCACGCCGCAAGGCGCAGGCCGCGGTCGGTGAGGTAGTCGGCGAGCTTCTGGCGGTCGATGGGGTGACTGAAGGCGTCGAAGGTCATGGCCATGCGAACGGGGGGATAGGCGGGGTCGTCGTCGTGGAGGCGGACGATGCGGCCGGCGGCGGTGACGGTGGTGGGGGTGGCTCCCGGAAGCATGGCCCTCACTTCGATTTCGGTCCCTGCCGGCAGGTCGGTGTCCATCTCGAAGCGCATGCCGCTGGTGCTGATGTCGTAGATGTGGCCGGTCCACTTGAAGCGTTCGGCGCCGCGGGGCTTGATGCGGAGCAGGGTGTACATGGCCGGGAGTTTGAGGCGAGGGGTGTGTCGTGCTTCGGCCGTGCCCGTGAAGGAGAAAGACATGCCTGCGTCTCCAGTGGCGGCGGCGTTCGGTCCGCCGACGGATTTAGGTATCGTCGCCGCAGGGGGCGTGCTTTACGTCACACACCCCACAAACCGCACAATCGTCATGCCGGGTCGGCGGCGGTGCCGATAAAGGTGTCATGACCCGTCTGGCGATGCGTCTGCAGCCGAGCCCTCCCGCCAGCCGGCCGCCGCGCCGCGGGCGAGGCCGGGCGATTCTGGTGGGCACCCCGGCGACGGTTCAACAACTGCACCTGCTGCTGGCAGCTCACCCGGACAGCCCTGTGGTCCTGGGCTGCGTGCTGGCCAAGAGCCTGGCCCCGGTGGATGTGCCAGCCACGCCCGTCCTCGGCGGCATTGACGACCTGCCCACCGTCCTGACCCGCCAACGGGTGGACCTGGCGCTGATCTGCCTGCCCGCGGCGATGACGCTGGTGCGCCAGGCCGTCGCCGACACGCTGGATCGGGCCGGTGTGGCGTGGCGCTGGATGCCGCCCTTGGCCGACCAACTCGCCGGGAGGCTGGGGCAGACCGCGGCCGCCGCCTCGCCGGTGGACTTGGCCCGCCTCATCGATCGACAGGCTCGCCCGCTCGACGAGGACGCCATCGCCCGCACCATCGCCGGCAGAACGGTCATGATCACGGGGGCAGGCGGGTCGATCGGGTCGGAGATCGCCCGCATTGTCGCGCGCTTCGCGCCGGGCCGGCTTGTGCTGCTGGAGCGCGCCGAAAACGCCCTGTTCGAGATCGACCGCGAGATCGCCCGGCTGCACCCGGACGTGCCCCGCGCCGCCGTGCTCCACGACGTCACGCACGCGACGCGCACGGCGACGGTGGTGGGTCGGCATGAGCCTCAGGTGCTTTTCCACGCCGCCGCGCACAAACACGTGCCCATGATGGAGGATCACCCCGCCGAGGCCATCGAGAACAACTTCTACGGCACGCGCGCCATCGCCGACGCCTTCGCCGCCGCGGGGGGCGAGTGCTTCGTCATGATCTCCACCGACAAGGCGGTGAACCCGTCGAGCGTGATGGGCGCCAGCAAGCGCCTGGCCGAGCTTTACATTCAGCACCTCAATGCTCACTCGCACACGCGCTTCTGCATGGTGCGCTTCGGCAACGTGCTGGGGTCGGCCTGCAGCGTGCTGCCCATCTGGTCGCAGCAGATCGCCCGCGGCGAGCCGGTGACCGTGACCCACCCGGACATGCAGCGGTACTTCATGACCATTCCCGAAGCGGCGGGCCTGGTGCTGCAAAGCGCCGCGTTCTGCAGCGGCGGCGAGGTCTTTCTGCTCGACATGGGCCAGCCGGTGCGGATCATCGACCTGGCCCACCGCTACGTGCGCTCCCTGGGACTGGAGCCCGACGTGGACGTGCCGATTCGCATCACGGGCGTGCGGCCGGGCGAAAAGCTCTACGAGGAACTGGCCTACGGCAGCGAGGACATGCTCACCACGCCGCACGAGTCGATCCGTCTGTGGCGCACCACGCCGCCGACGCCGGCGCACATCCAGCAACTCAGCGACACCTTCGACCGCCTGCGCCATCACCACGGGTCGGGCCATCCGTGGCAGCACGCCTCGCGCGAAGCGATCGTCACAGCGCTGCGGGCATCGATCCCCGAGATGGTCGCGGCCGCGGCCGGGTGAGGCCGCCATGCCACACGCCCCCTGCGAACTGGTGGTGGACGCCGAGCACCTCGACCGTGTGGTCGTGGCGGGCATGCTCAAGGCCACGTCGAGCCTGGCGATCTCCACCGCCGACTTCAAGGCGATGCTCGTGCCCACGCCCGGAAGTAAGTCCCGTCGCGCGCCGTCGATCATTGCGCACCTGGTGAAGCTGGCCAGGCAGGGCGTGGAAATCCGCATCCTTCACGCCGGCGTGCCCAGCGGCGCGGCGCTGGAGGAGCTGCGCAAGGTCAAGGGCGGGCTGCCGCCGCGTCTGGTCATCCGGCGCTGCCCGCGCCTGCACGCCAAGGTCGTGATCGTCGATGCGGCGAGCATGTACGTGGGCTCGGCCAACCTCACCGGCGCGGGGCTGGGCGCCAAGGGCCCGACGCGCCGCAACTTCGAGATGGGCATGTGGACCCGCTCGCCTGACCTGATCGACGCGGCGTCGGCCTACTTCGACGCGATCTGGGAAGGGGCCCACTGCAACGGCTGCGGCCGCCGCGACGTCTGCCCCGTCCCGCTCGAAGAGCCGCGGCTTCATGCGGCATGACCAGCGGCTGGATATCATATTGAGCTATGAGCCACCTCGATCGCATCACGGTCAACCCCAACCAGTGCGGCGGCCGCCCGTGCATCCGTGGCTTGCGCGTCCGCGTCAAGGACATTCTCGACCTGCTCGCCGCCGCTGTGCCCGAGTCGGAGATCCTCGCCGACTACCCCTACCTCGAAGCCGACGACATCCGTGCTGCCTTGGAGTATGCCGCCGCTCAGAGCGATCATCCCGTCTTGCAACGGGCCTGACCGGGGAGCCTTTCCGCCGTGCATTTCCTCCAACACTTGTCGCCGACGAAATGAAAGAATCCCACGGACGGCCGTCCGTGGGATTCATCATTTCATCGGGAGATCGCTCTGGACGAATTACTCGCCGACCTTCGCGCCGCCCTGGCCGAAGGTGATCTTGTCGGTGCCCAGGGCGCCGTGGCTGTCCATGCCGCCGCGCGACGGGGCGGCCGTGGCGCCGCTCTTGCGCGTCGAGGCCGTCTCCTGCTCGGCGGTCCACTGCGCTCGCTTGAGTGACAGGCCGATCTTCCGCTCGTCGATATCGACGCGGAGGATCTTGACCTCGACTTCCTCGTTCTGCTTGACCACGTCCTGGGGGTTATCGACCTTGTGGTCCGCCAGTTCGCTGATGTGCAGCAGGCCTTCGAGGTCGTCTTCGAGTTCGACGAACACGCCGAAGTTGGTGATCTTGGTGACCTTGCCCTTGACGATCATGCCCGGCTGGTAGTGCGTCGGGATCGCCTCGGACCACGGGTCCTCGCTCATCTGTTTGAGGCCAAGTGCAACGCGCTGCTTCTCCTGGTCCACCTCGAGGACGACGCACTTGATCTGGTCGCCCTTCTTGAGCAGTTCGTTGGGGTGCGTGAGCTTCTTGGTCCACGACAGGTCGCTGACGTGCAGCAGGCCGTCGATGCCCGGCTCGATCTCGACGAACGCGCCGTAGCTGGCGAGGTTGCGCACCTTGCCATCGACCACCGTGCCGGGGGGATACTTCTCGGCGACCAGGTCCCACGGATTGACCTCGGTCTGCTTCATGCCCAGGCTGATTTCCTGCTTGTCCTTGTTGATATCGAGCACGACCACTTCGACCTCTTCGCCGATCGAGACGAGTTCGGACGGGTGGTTGATGCGACGGGTCCACGACATCTCGCTGATGTGGACGAGGCCCTCGACGCCCTCTTCGAGCTTGACGAACGCGCCGTAGGACATGATGTTGGTGACCTGCCCGCGCAGGCGTGTATTGGCGGGGTACTTCTTCTCGATGTCTTCCCAGGGCGAAGCATCTTTCTGCTTGAGGCCCAGCGCGATCTTCTCCTTGTCGCGGTCGATGTTGAGGACCTTGACCTCGACCTTCTGGTCGATCTTGAGCATGTCGGCAGGGTGGTTGATGCGGCCCCAGGACATGTCGGTGATGTGCAGCAGGCCGTCGATCCCGCCCAGGTCCACGAACGCGCCGAAGTCGGCGATGTTCTTGACCGCGCCGGTGACGATGTCGCCCACCTGCAGCGTTTCCAGCAGCTTCTTGCGCGCCTCGGCCCGCTGCTCCTCCAGCAGCTTGCGGCGGCTGATGACGATGTTGCGACGCTCGGTGTCGATCTTGAGGATCGCCGCGGCCACGTCCTTGCCGATGTAGATGCCGATGTCGGCGGGGCGGCGGATATCCACCTGCGACGCCGGCAGGAACACCGGCACGCCGATGTCCACCAGCAGCCCGCCCTTGATCTTGCGCATCACCCGACCGTGGACCTCGTCGCCTTCCTGCTTGGTCGTGACGATGTTCTCCCAGCCGCGGATGCGGTCGGCCTTGCGCTTGGAGATGCTCAGGTTCCCCGTGCCGCCCTCGATCTCCTCCAGCAGCACCTCGACGGTGTCGCCGACCTCGACTTCCTCGGGGCTGTCGAACTCGCCGCGCTGGAGGATGCCCTCGCTCTTGAGCCCGATCTCCACGAGGAAGTCATCGCCCGCCTTGCCGATGATCTTGCCCTTGAGAATCGACTGGGGCTTGAGGTCGGCCACCTTGTCGGAGATCAGGCTCTCCATGTCGCCGTCGGCGACCGCCTGACCGTAGGCATCGGCGACCATCTGCGTCGCCAAAACATCATCCACATCCAGCGTTGCAATCAGATTCTTGTTGACCATGAGAGGAAAAGGATTCCTTCGATCCGGTTTACCCGGCCGACTCCACACGAGTCGGCAACAGCGGGTCGCGGCCCAAGGCTCGGGGCCGCCTGCACATCACCAGCGTCAAGTTGTGACGCCATCGACCCGCCGCCACGCGCACGCGCAGCATCCACCGGGTCGAGGGTGAACCGGGCAGAATACCCCGAACCCCGCCCCCGAGCAAACGTCAGGGCCGCGTGTGGCCACGCTGATACTCGTGTCAAAGCCAGCCGTGGCTCCGCCCTGGGGCAGCGGCGCGGGTGCGCGCACGCCTGCGTCCGCTCATCGCACCGGCAGGCCCTGGCGGGCCGCTTCCTGCTCGCGCGCTTTGGCGGTGGCTTCAAAGCCCTCGCGCAGGTCGGCGAGGCTGGTGACGAGCGCCTGGAACTCGCCCTTGGCGATGGACAGCACGTCCATGGGCTCGACGCAACGGACGGTGGCGGCGCGAGGATGGCGACGGAGCAGCGCCATTTCGCCGAAATACTGGCCTGGGCCCAACTCGGCCAGGACCTGCTCGGGCTGGCCGCTGCCGGGGGGACTTCCGGGGGCATTTCCGGGGGCGGGGCGGATCACGGCCGCTTTACCGCTGACGATGATATACACGCGGTCGCCCAGGTCGCCCTGCTCGAAGACGGTCTCGCCGGGCTCGAAGTGCTCGCGGTCGATGCCGCTGGTGGGCGCGAGCTTGAGCTGGGTGAGGTCGGGCGGGAAGAGCAGGTGCAGCAGCCACGACAGGCCGACGCGCATGCGGCTGTAGAAGCCGGGGAGCTTGGCCCAATAGACTGAGCGCCAGACGAACCAGGCGAGCAGGCCGGAGATCTTCACGCCGAAGACCTGGCCCACGCCTTTCTGGTGGCCCAGCGCGGCCAGTGTGCCCAGGCCGCCGAAATCGAACACGCGCGTCGGCTTGCCGCGGGCGACGGCGACGATGTTGTCGGCGCAGAGCGTCGCTTCGCGGATGGCGTGCTGGGCGGTGGGCGGCGCGAAGCGCGGCTTGTCGCCCTGGGAGGGCAGTGGCACCAGGGCGCAGTCGCCCAGGGCCCAGACATGGGCGGTGTCCTTGACGCGGCAGGCGCTATCGACGAGCAGCTTGCCGCCGTCCTTGGGCAACTGCAGCGCGTCGATGACGGGGTTGGGGTGGGCCGGGACGGTGGAGATGAGCGTGCGGGTGCAGATGCGCGACTTGTCGGCGAGGATGGCCTCGTCGGCGGTGGCGGCGGCGAGGCGCGAGTTGAACTTGACCTCGACGCCGCGCTCCTGCAGCAACCGGCCGGCCCAGTCGCCCAGCGCCGGGTCCAGCTCCGGCAGGATGCGGTCACGCGAGTGCAATAGGACGAAGCGGCACTCGACCGGGTCGATGGCGTAGCTCTTGAGCGAGCGGCGCACGAAGTCGTGCAACTCGGCCATGGCCTCGACGCCGCTGAACCCGCCCCCGGCGACGACGAACGTCAGCAGTTGCTGGCGGAAATCGCCGTCGGTCTCGGCGGCGGCCTCCTCCAGCACGCGGATCACGTGGTTGCGGATCGCCAGCGCGTCGCCCAGCGTCTTGAAGGGAAAAGCATGCTCGGCCAGCCCGCGCATGCCGCGGAAGTCGGTGACGTTGCCCAGCGTCAGCACGAGGTGGTCGTAGGGCAGCACGAGCGGCCTGGGGCGGAAGCCGGGCGAGCAGGTGACGGTCTTGGCCGCCAGATCGACACTTTCGACGTCGCGGATGTAGAGCTTGGCGCCGGGGAGGAGGCGGCGCAGGGGCGTGACGGTGTCGGCGACGCCGACACTGCCGCCGAGCACCTCGGCGAGCATGGGCTGGAAGACCATGTAGTTCTCGCGGTTGACCAGGTGGACCTGCAGTCCCAGGGAGTCGGGCCCGTCGTCGGCCTTGGCCAACTGCAGCAGCCGCCGCGCGACATAGACGCCGGCGAACCCGCCGCCGAGGATCACGACTTTGGTCGATTGACGAGACATGACGTTCCAGGGCTTCCACGCCGGGGCTGAGTCTTCGAAGCCCCGGATGTCGTGCGGCGATCGACGTGGCCGATCCGGACCTTCGAAGACTCAGGTCCGGCGTGGCGGGACTATTGCGCCAGGTCGGCCATCTGCTTCACCGCGGCGAGGTAGGCGTCGCCGCCTTCGCCGGTGGTGGCGGTGGCATAGGCCTCCCAGAAGGCGTCGGGGACGTCGGCGCCTTTGCCGTCGAACGTGGCGGCGCCCAGGGCGGTGACGCCGAAGCCGACGATGCGGCGCTGGATGCCGTCGGCGGCCTTGGGCGCCAGGGCCGCCAGGTCCACTGCAGCGGCGGCGGCCTTGGCGGGGGTGTATTCGGCCTTGCTCAACGCCGTCGCCGTGTCGGCGCCGAAGTGTTTCTTCGCCACCGCCGCCGACGCCGCGTACAGATCACGCAGCGACTGCGCCGACGCCGTGTCCCAGCCCTTGGCCTTCCAGTCGGCAAGCTGCTTGTCCGCCGCCGCCAGCGCCGCGGCCTGACCCACCGCCCACAGCCGCGCGTCCTGCATCTGGCCCGTCGGCTCGGTCCAGTGCGTGGCGAATTCCTTGCCCTTCTTGCTGATGTAGTAGTTGTAGGCGTACAGCTCGAACTCCAGCGGCGGATGGCCCGCGTCGATCATGTCCTTGTCGATCTGCAGGTGGCAGGCCACGCACGTCGTCGCCCGTGCCGCGACATCGCTGGTGTCCACCAGGGCGAATTGCTTGAACAGCCCGGCGCTGCCCAACTCCTTGCGCTTGGCGGCGGTCCAGCCTGCCTCGGCGTGCGGGTTGAGATACTTCTCGCCCGGCCCGTGGCACGACTCGCAACCCACCGCATCCTCGAAGGCGAACAACTCGCCGCGCTGCGGCGCGGGCACGTCCATGGCGTGACAGGTCAGGCATCGGCTCGACGCCGTCGCATCGGCGATGCCCAGCTTGTCCGCCATCGCCTTGGACGCGGCGTCTTTGAGCGTGGCGAAGCCGTGCGCGTGCGGGTCCTTCTCGGCCCAGACGTTGTTCTCGTCGCCGATCCACTGGCCCGACTGCTCCTTGGGCTCGGGATCGCCGTGGCAGCCCCCGCCGGCGCAGGAGGCGTTGCTCATGTACTTGAACCCGCCGACGATGATCGGGTGAACGCCGTCGCCGATGCGAGCCTGCGACTGCGGCTGGGGCAAGAGCGCCGCCGCCAGCACCCACACCGCCAGCACCACCGCGATCCGCCACGTCCAACGCCAACGATACGCACTGCGATACGACATGGGTCACCCCCAATACATGGTGAACTCGATGACACCGACACGTTCCGTCCCGCACAGTCAACCACGATCGCGCCTCGCCGTCAATCCCCATTTGCCGATATTCGTTTGAGAACGATGGCGGTGAGGTCGTCGTTCTGCGGCGCGCCGCCGGCCCAGTCGGCCAGGTCGTGGAGAAGACCGTTCAGGATTGCGTTCGCATCGCGTGCCGCATGTCGCGCGACCGAGTCGATAACACGCTGCTGGCCGAACTGCTCGTCGTCGGCGTTCATATATTCGTAGAACCCGTCGGTGAGAAGGATCACGGCGTCGCCGGGCTGCAGGTCGATGGTGTCAGGCGCCGCCACGGGCAACTCGGGAACGACCGCCAGGGGCAGCGTGGTGGCGCCGCGGACCTCGCATGTGCCGTCGGCGGCGCGATACCACAGCAGCGGCCCCTGCCCGGCGGCGTGATAGGCCAGGCGGTGCGACCGCGAGTCGAGTTCGCCGACGAACGCCGTGATGAATCGGCCCTCGGGCAGGTCGGCGGCAAGCTGCTCGTTGAGGTGGGCGATGAGCTGGTCAAGCTCGGTGGTGTAGCGGAGCCCGACGCGAACCATGGCGCGGAGCTGGGAGACGCTCAGCGCCGGGCCGATGCCGTGACCGGTGGCGTCGGCCATGAGCATGACGAGCATGGGTTCGTCGCCGGGGCCATGGAGTGCGATCACGTCGTAAATGTCGCCGCCGGTGTCGTCGGCGGGTCGGTTGTAGCCGGCCACGTCGTAGCCGGGGCAGGCGGCGGGCTGGCGGGGAAGCAGCGCCTGCTGGATCGACTTGGCCAGCGCCAGGTCGCGTTCGAGCTTGAGCTTGGTCAGTCGCTCGTCAATCAGGCGGACGCGCTGAATCGCGGTGGCGGCCTGGGCGGCGATGATCTGGGCGACCACCACGTCGTCATCGTTGAAGCTGCCGTCGGCGGCATTGAGCATCTGCAGCACCCCGACCAGATCGCCATCGACACCGATGAGCGGGATGGAGATGCAGCAGCGGGTGCAGTAGCCGGTCTTGGCGTCCATGTCGCGGTTGAATCGCGGGTCGGCGTAGCAGTCGTCGATGTTGATGATCTGGCGTTGGCGTGCGCAGAGGCCGGCCAGACCGACATCGACGCTGACGCGAATGGACTCGACGCCGGTGGCGACCACGGTGTACAGCTCGCGCGTCGCCGCGTCGTAGAGAAAGACGCTGCCGCGCTCGGCGCTGAGCACGGCCCGGCCCTCATCGACGATGACCCGCAACAGCTCGACGAGGTCGAACGGCATCGCCAGACGACGCGACACGTCCAGAAGCCGCAGCAGGGCGGCGACGTTGGACAACGGCTGGGCGTGCTCGGCCATGCCCGGCAGTATCGACGGGCGGCGCGCGGCGGTCAATGCCTCGCCCTACTTGGCCAGCACCAGCTCGTCCGAGGACTTGCCGCCGAAAAGCCCCAGCGCCTTGGTGTGGCGTTCGACGGCCTGATGCACCAGGCCCTTGTCGGGCGCGTAGGCCGAGTGGATCACCACATCGACGCTGGCCAGGTCCAGGCGAATCTCGCGGCGGGTGCGCACGATGTAGCAGTCGATGGCCCCGGCCGGCGTGTCGATGCTGCGCTTGCCCAGCAAATCGATGCGAACGCTGCAGTTGCCCTTGGCCCTGGTGGACTTGCCCGAGGCGTCGTACACGGTCATCCGCGACTTGGCGGTGACGGCCTTGCCCTGCTCCAGCCGCGCGGGCAGCATGGGAATGGGCGGGTCGTAACGCACGTCGGCGTCCTCGTCGAACTCGATGTCGCGCGCGATGGCGATGCCGTCCTTGCCGCCACCCACCAGCGTGGTGCTGCGCACGTCCTCGGCCTCCCACTGCCAACCCTTGTCGGCCTGGGCGAGCGTGAACGTGACGCGACTTTCCTTGCCGTCGCGCTTGCGCACATACGTCGCCTTGCCTGCCTCCAGCGGGAGAAGGTCGGCGGCGGCCACGGCGTCCGTGGCGGCGTAGCCCTCGCTTGGCGCGGCGCCTTCGCGTGGCCCAGTCGCGCAGCCGGCAAGCAGCATCGCCAGCCCCAGTACCATCATCGAGCCGATCGGGTCGCGTGTCGGGTTCATGCCGGTACAATAGCCGCTCTGTCGTCACGTATCGTCGAATTGCACGCTTATGCAGTGGGAAGCCTGGGTCACGCTCGGCATTGTCGGCCTCATGGCCCTGGCGCTGGTGCGCAATCTGGCGTCGCCGGACACCATCATTGTCGGCGGCATGGCGCTGCTCATGACGCTGCGGGCGTGGTCGGACGCCTTCCCTTCGCCGCGCGACATGGCCTCGGGCTTCGGCAACGAGGGCCTGCTCACCGTCGCCGTCCTCTTCATCGTCGCCGCGGGCCTGACGCAGACCGGGGCGATGAACCTCGTCACCCAGCCTCTTCTGGGCCGGCCCAGACGCGTGCGCGACGCTCAGATTCGCCTCATGGCGCCCATCAGTTTCCTCTCGGCGTTCCTCAACAACACGCCCATCGTCGCCATGTTCATGCCCGTGGTCAGCGACTGGTGTAAGAAGACGGGCATCGCCCCCAGCAAGCTCTTCATCCCGCTGTCCTATGCGGCGATCCTCGGCGGCACGTGCACGCTCATCGGCACGAGCACCAACCTGGTGGTCAACGGCCTGCTCCTGGCCGACCCCGACGTCAAGCCCCTGGGCATGTTCACCATCACCCCCGTCGGCGTGCCCTGCGCCATCGTCGGCATCGCTTACGTCCTCATCGCTTCCAAGTGGCTCCTGCCCGAGCGCCAAGCCGCCATCAGCGTCTCCGACGATCCGCGGCAATACACCGTCGAGATGATGGTCGAGGCCGCCGGCCCGCTGGTGGGTCAGACCATCGAAAAGGCCGGGCTTCGCCATCTGCCGGGGCTGTACCTGGTGGAGATCGAGCGCGACGGCGAGGTCCGCGCTGCAGTGGGCCCCGACATGGTGCTCATGGCCGACGACCGCCTCGTCTTCGTCGGCGTCATCGAGTCCGTCGTGGACCTCCGCAAGATGCGCGGCCTTGTCCCCGCCACCAACCAAGTCTTCAAGCTCGACGCCCCGCTCACCCAGCGCTGCCTCGTCGAGGCGGTGGTGTCCAACTCCTGCCCCATGGCCGGCAAGAGCATCCGCGAGGGCCGCTTCCGCAGCGTCTATGACGCCGCCGTCATCGCCGTCGCCCGCAACGGCGAACGGCTCAAGCAGAAAATCGGCGACATCGTCCTCGAGCCCGGCGACACGCTCCTGCTCGAGTCCCGACCCGCCTTCGTCGATCAGCAGCGCAACAGCCGCGACTTCTTCCTCGTCAGCCGCGTCGAAGGCTCCACGCCTCGCCGTCACGACCGCGCCTGGGTCGCACTGGCCATCCTCCTGGCCATGGTCGTCACCTTCACCGCCGAGTGGATCAGCGTCTTCAACGCCGCCCTCCTCGCCGCCGGACTCATGATCGTCACCCGCTGCGTCAGCACCACCGAGGCCCGACGCAGCGTCGATTGGCAGGTGCTCATCGTCATCGGCGCCGCCTTCGGCATCGGCAAGTCGCTCGAAAGCACCGGCGCCGCCCACCACGTCGCCGCGTTCCTCATCGACCTCGCCGGCGACAACCGCGTCCTCTGCCTCGTCATGGTCTATCTCGTCACCATGGCCTTCACCGCCATCATCACCAACAACGCCGCCGCCGTCCTGGTCTTCCCCATCGCCAAGGCCACCGCGATGGCCTCGGGCGCCGATATCCTGCCCTACGCCGTCGCCGTCATGTTCGCCGCCTCCAACGACTTCGCCACCCCCATCGGCTACCAGACCAACCTCATGGTCTATGGCCCCGGCGGCTACCGCTTCTCCGACTACATCCGCTTCGGCCTCCCCCTCAACATGCTCGTCATGGCCGTGACCATTACGCTCATCAGTCTGCTTTGGGGTCTGTGATCGCCCCGACCACGAGTTTGATCTTGCGGAAGGCCGGGCCCGTGTGTTCGCGGATGATCTGGGTGTGCAGGCCGCTGCGCAGGAGTTGGTCGAGTTCGTAGAGCCGGGAGCTGCTGTCCACCGTGACGCGCAGTGTGCCACGGGTCAGGCCGTCGAGGCGTGTGTGTTCGAGCAGGTCGGGCGGGACGAGGCGCCGCCACACCGCGCCGATCGACGCGAGCTGTCTGTAGGGCCGCTCCACCTCGCGCTTGAACTGCTCGGCGATGAAGTGCAGCGACGTGTCGCGCTCGGGGCGATTGCGATGCGCCTGCAGCCGCGCCAATCGCTGACTCGCTGACCGGGGCGTGAGCATGTGGCTATCTTAGCCCCCGCTACAATCACCGCCCATGAACGTGATCCTCTTCGGGTATCGCGGCAGCGGCAAGACATCGATCGGCAAGAAGCTGGCGGCCCAGCTCTGGAAAGAATTTGCCGACGTCGATGTCGAGGCGTGCAAGCGGTTCGACAACCCTTCGATCGCCGACATCTGGGCCACGCACGGCGAGCCCGCCTGGCGCGCCGCCGAAATCCAGGTCACACGCGACCTCTGCGCCATGCCCAACATGGTCATCGCCCTGGGCGGGGGCACGCTCATGCAGCCCGACGCCCGCGCCGCCGTCGAGCAGGCGCCCGACGCCGTTCGCATCTATCTCGCCTGCGATCCCCAGGAACTGCTGCGACGCGTCCAGGCCGACCCCAACTCCACCGCCACCCGTCCGAACCTCACCGCGCTGGGCGGCGGCCTCGACGAAATCAACGCCGTCCTGGCCCAACGCGACCCCGTCTATCGCGCCGTGGCCACCCACGTCTTCGACGTGACCCACCTCACCGTCGAGAACGCGGTGCGGCATCTGATCAAGCGGTGTCTGTGAGCTTTGCGCCGCTTGCGGCTTGGCAGGTGTGTTGTGCCGCCCGCGGCTAGCGGCCGCCCGTGCCGAAGAGTCGGTCCCCCGCGTCGCCCAGGCCCGGCAGGATGTACCCGCGATCGTCCAGCTCGCGGTCAAGTGCAGCGGTGAACACCGGCGTCGTCGGGTGGACCTTGGCGAGCTTCTTGACGCCCTCGGGCGACGCCAGCACGCACACCATCCGCACGTCTCGCGCCCCGCGCTGCTTGAGCAACTCCAGCCCCGCCACCGCGCTGCCACCGGTCGCCAGCATCGGGTCCACCAGCAGCGTCACGCCCTGCCCCAGCGTCGGCGGCAGCTTCTCGTAGTAACTCACCGGTCGCAACGCCCGCTCGTCCCGGAACATCCCGATGTGACCGATCGGCGCTTCCGGGAAGATGCGACTTATGCCTTCAACCAGGCCCATCCCCGCACGCAGGATCGGCACGATCGTCACCGCGTCGCGCAGCTCCACCCCGTCCATCGTTTCCAGCGGCGTGTCGATCCGCACCTTCCGCGTTCGCAGGTCGCGCGTGGCCTCGTACGCCAGCAACATCCCGATCTGGGCCATCACCTGGCGGAACCGCGGTGGCGGCGTCTCACGACGACGCGCCGCCGTGAGCAGCTCACCCAGCACCGGGTGCTCGACGATCCGAAGCTGCGATGTCGTTCGCTTTGCCATGGCCCGTCAGTCTGTGCGCATGAAAAAAGCCGAGCGAGACGCGAATGATGGTACTTCAGAATAGCGGAAAACAATTCGATTGCCGATCTGTCGCCTCGCCCGGCTGTCACGTTGTCCGTCGTCTGCTTGTCGCCGCACCTCCTTTCCGGTTTCGTCTGTCTGCTTCTATTGTTCGGCTCGAATGTCGCGACGTCAAGTTTTTTTGCGCCGGTTTGCGACGTTTGACCAGGCCCCGCAACGCCGCCAGGTTGATCGCGTCCCACGGCCGGCCGTCCGGGGCGTCCTCCTTGGGCGTCTCGAGAATCTTCGCCACGCCGCGAAAATGCCGGTGATTCACCAGCTCGACGAACGCCGCCATCGCCACGTGCCCTTGGCCGATGTGCGCGTGCCGATCCACCCGGCTGCCCCGCGGCGTCTTCGAGTCGTTGACGTGGACGACTTTCACCCGGTCCAGCCCGACCGTGGCATCGATCTCGTCGAGGACGCTGCGCATCCCCGCGGCCCCGGTGAGGTCGTAGCCCGCCGCCAGCAGGTGGGCCGTGTCCAGGCACACCGCCAGGCGCTCGGGTTGCTTGATGCGCTCGATGATCCGCTGCAGATGGTCGAGGCGCCAGCCCAGCGACGTGCCCTGCCCGGCCGTCACTTCCAGGCACGTCACCGTCGTCAGCCCCGGCAGGTCGGCGTGAATCGCATCCAGCGACGCCGCCACCGCCGCCAGCCCCGCCTCCTCGCCTTCGCCCATGTGCGCCCCCGGGTGCGTCACCAGCCACGGGATGCCCAGGGCTTCGCAGTTGAGCAGTTCGATGCGGAACAACCCGCGCGACTTGCCCAGGGTCTCCGCGTTGGGGCTGGCCAGGTTGATGAGGTAGCTGTCGTGGCTCACGGTCACGCCGATGCCCGTCTGGGCCTGGTGGCGCCGCCACAGGTCCACTGCAGCGTCGTCCACCGGCTTGCCCGACCACTGCCGCTGGTTCTTGGTGAACACCTGCACGCAATCCATGCCCAGCCCCCGCGCTTCCTCCAGCGCGTGATGCAGGCCGCCGGCGATGGACAGGTGCGAGCCGAACACCCCGGCATCATACAGGCGGCGCGCTGCGAAGGGGGATCAGTCGGCGGGGGGCTCTTCGGTCTCGCCGAACAAGGCGCGGCCGATGCGCAGGACATTGGCGCCTTCGCTGATGGCGACTTCATAGTCGCCGCTCATGCCCATGGACAGGACAGTGCAGGCGTCGCCGCCGATGCGAGCGGACTTGAGGTCGTGGAAAAGCTCGGCGGTGCGGGCGAAGGTGGGTCGCGCGTCTTCGGGGTTGTCGCTGTAGGGGGCCATGGTCATGAGGCCGCGCATGCGCAGGTGAATCATGGTGTCGATCTGCTCGGCCAGGTGCAGCACCGCGGGGGGCGCGATGCCGGTCTTGCTCGCTTCGCCGCTGGCATTGACCTGGACGAGCACGTCGATGACGCGATCCGTGCGGGCGCCGTAGGCGTGAAGCTCCTCGGCCAGGCGCAGACTATCGACGCTGTGAATGAGCTGAACGAGGGGGACGACGGCCTTGACCTTGTTGCGCTGCAGGTGGCCGACCATGTGCCAGCGCACCTTGTCGGCGGTGAGCTCGTGCTGCTTGGGCACGGCGCCGGCCAGGGTCTTCTTGCGGGACAGAAACTCGTTGAGCTGGGGGACGCGCTGCTGCAACTGCTGCACGCGGTTTTCCCCCAGATCGCCGTGGCCCATCTCCACGAGCTGGCGAATCTGGTCGGGCGAGGCGTTCTTGGTGACGGCGACCACGATGACGTCGGCGGGCCTTCGCCCCGCACGAATGGCGGCGTCGGCGATGGTGTCGCAGACCCGGCGATACGCGTCGCGCAGGGGCGGGGGCGGGCTGCCGGGGGGGAGTGCCTGCGATCTGCCGGGGGTAGCCGTCCGTGGGGTCGCCATGCCGCAAGGATAGTCCACGGGTCGAGTGCGTGTAAAGCGAGGCAAAGCGGCGTTGGCGGCGCCGGTCGCGTCGCGCGTCGGCGGGGGGTTGATTCGGCGGGGCCGCGCGGTAGAATGTACGGTATTTGATCGGAACGCGCCGACCGGCCCGCGCCGACCGCTCTTTGGCAAGTGGACCTCGCCGGCGTTGCTCGCACGACGCAGGCGGGACGAGCACGAGGATATGGGGCCATGGTGGAGCCATCGCAGGCTATAGCCACCGGCGGATGGTGCGGATGAAGTGCGGATGCTCGGGTGCCGCGGACTTATGGCGGGCCGGGGAACCGGGGAACCGGGGGACCGGGGACCGGGGCTTGCGCATTTTTCGCTTTGCAATCGGAAGCGTGGCGGCTAGGATTCGTCGCGTTGGCATTCGAGTCGGCGCCGCCGGCTGAGACCGGCTGGGTCGACCCGCATGGGTGATCTATGACTGTCCCAGCTCCCGGAAGTATGTTTGCAGGAAGTATGTCCATCGCCGCGACGGCCGCCCTCCCCCATCCCGGCAGCACGTACAACCTCAACGCCCACGTCCTTGTGCTCAACAAGCTGTGGATGGCGATCCGTGTCGTCGATGCACGGCGGGCGTTCTCGCTGCTGGTGCGCGACCTCGCCGAGGTGATCCACGTCGGCGACGGGTCGTACACCGCCCACGACTTTGAAAGCTGGGCGGAGGTCTCGACGATCCGGGAGAACTTCGCCGAGGCCCACCAGTACGACTGGGTCCGGACGGTGCGGATGGAAATCGCCGTGCCCAAGATCATCCGCCTGCTGGGCTACGACCGCCTGCCGCGTCAGGACGTGAAGCTCAACCGGCGGAACATCTTCGCGCGGGACAAGAACGTGTGCCAGTATTGCGGGCACCATTTCCCGACCAACGAGCTATCGCTGGACCACGTGACGCCGCGGAGCCAGGGCGGCCAGAGCTCGTGGGAAAACCTGGTGTGCGCCTGCACGCGGTGCAATGCCCGCAAGGGCGGCCGCACGCCACACCAGGCGCACATGCACCTGGTGCGCAAGCCCGTGCAGCCCAAGCGCAACCCCATCGTCAGCCTTCGCCTGGGCAGCGACAAGTATGCTTCGTGGCGAGCGTTCCTCGACCACGCGTACTGGTCGGTCGAGCTGAAGTGATATGGACGAGCGCACGATTCAACAGCCGGCGGCCAACCTGCCGCCGAGTTGTGTCGTGGCGTCGTCGTTGTGGACTGGCTGTTGGCGATTATCCCCGCCGTCGTCGTCGCGCGAGCAAGACGGTTGCGAAGGCCAGCAGCGACAGGCCGGCAGGCTCGGGGATTTGCGGTAGGCGCTGCTGATACAGCGTGACCACCTGCTCGGGCGTGAGGGCGTAATCGAAGATGAGCACCTCGTCGAGAATGCCCGACCAGTAATGCCGCAGCGGATCGGCGGACAGTTGCCCGCTGTAGGCGGTGGAGGCGCCCAGGACGAAGGGTTCGAGGTTGGCGAGCATCCCGCCGCTGTAGGGATTTTCATCGACGAGGTTGCCGTCGATGTAGAGCTTCATGCCCTGGGGTCCGAAGGAGAAGGTGACGTGGTAGAGGACGTTGATGTCGATGGGCTCGGTGGTCACCAGGTGGCTGGCGGAATCGGACTGGAGGCGTGCATAAAGGCTGCCGGTGGTGATGTTGGCGCCCGGCAGAGTGCCGATGGTGAGGTGGCCGCCCCCGCCAAAGCCGTTGGCGTCCTTGGAGAAAATGGCGGCTTCGAGGATCTTGGTGGTGTCGATCATGCAGAAGGAGATGGTTCCTTCGGCCAACTGCAGCGTGGGGCTGTGGTCGAAAATGCCCCACGTGGGTCCCTGGGCGTTCCAGAACTGGGCGGCCGGATCATCGGGATCGCACAGGCCATCGACGAGGATGGGCCCGTTGTGCCAGACCCCATGGAGGCCGCCTACTTCGTCGTCAACGGTGCTCGTCGGCGGCGTGACGATGTCGCTGAATCGCCACCAGTGAATGGGATTGAGCAGCTCAACGACCTGCTCGTACTCGGAGTGAGCATGAGCGGCGACGCTGAGCACCAGCGAGGCGCACACGGCTGAGATGAAGCGATGAAGCATGTCCGAACAGCACCTCCGGGCCCAACCGGTTCACGAATTCTCCCGCTCACTCCGGACGCTGCACGCGCCTCAAGTTCTGTTCGGCGTGCATACTCTATCGTGAACACGACCAGCTTACAACGGTCTTGGTGGCTGTCAAGTCGCAACGCGACTCCTCGACCACAATCGCCCGACGCGACGTAGGCGTGTAACGGCGGTAGCGGTTATATCGGCTGATCGGCCGGAGAAATGAGGACACTTGACCCGGTGGCCTGGGGAAGCGTTCCAGCGTCGGAACGGACAGTGTGATCGGCCAGAAGTTGGGCCAATTCGCTGGCGGCGTCTGCGTCGCCTCGGGTCAAGCGCAACACGAGCTTACGTAAGCCGGCCTGGTCGCCGGGGGCAAGATGTTCGTGCCAGCGGAGGCGGTCGGCGTCGTCGAGCTGCAGTGCACCACGGTCGGCGTGCGTGCGACGCGCAATGCGGTCGAGATGGTGCATGGCCCGGCCGAGCACGACATAGGCGAAGTTGACGTTGCGACTGGGGCCGACGCGCAACTCGCGCCCGCCGACAGGGCGGTTCAATCCCGCGGCGCTGGCCAGCCACCGCCCGCCCGGCAGCCGATCGAGCATGGCGTTGGGCCTCACGCGCGCGATGCGGGGCCCGCCAACGACGGCCGACACGGCGCCGGCGACCGTGCCGATGACCGCGCCGGCCATGAACGAATGCCCACCAACCATCGCGTCGATGCCCGCGCCCGTCGCCGCGCCGCCGGCGGCGCCGAGCATCGCCAGCCGCGTGCGGCTGAGCCCGAACAGGCGCCACTGCTCCACGGCGAACAGGTCGCCTTCCTCGACTGTCACGTCACGCTCCTGACGCTGGAGTCGATGATGGTCGTACACACGCTCGACCGTCTCGCGGCCGTCGCGCTCGCGACGACGCAGCGCGTCGAGGTACCGCTGCTCCAGTTCGCGCTTGAACGTCGCCGGGTCGTCGTCGGGATCGATCGGACGTGCGGCGGTCAGATTCATCATGTCGGCGAGCATCTGGGCGATGGCGCGCGTGGCCTGGCGGTGACGACGGCGGCGGTCATCCACCAGGGCATCCACCGCGCGCTGCAGCGGGTGGCGCCAGGCGTCGCGCAACTGCCCGAACGCCCGCAGCAGCTCGACGCGCTTGTCGAACTCAGCGGTCACGGCGTTAAAAACACGGACGACCTTGAAATACTGGTGCAGCGCCGCCTCCCACGCCGCCACGTGCGACTCGCCGCCGATCGGGTTGATCAGCGCCAGGCTGGGCCGGCCGGTCCAGCGGAGGATTTCCATCTCGGCCTCGTACTCGGGGCCGTAGGGGACCGAGCCGTCCACCACGTAGAGGATGCCCGCGCCCTGCAGCAGTGGGGTGAGCAGCTCGCACTCGTCGGGGAATTGGCCGCGCCGCTGATGCTCGCGCACGAACGCCTCGACGATGGCGCTGTGCTCGGCCGCGGAGGTTTCGCGCTGCCGCATCCACGCCAGCGCGGTGCGGGCACGCTGAAAGCCCGGCGTATCGATCAGCACATACTGCACGGCGCCGTCGATGCGCATGGGATAGGCGTGGCATCGCGTGGTCGTGCCCGGCAGGGCGGCGATAGCGACAGTGTCGTCCTGCGCCAGCGTGGCGACAATGCTGCTCTTGCCCTTGTTCGGGTGGCCGACCACCGCGAAGGTCGGCACGTCGGCGACGACATGGCTCGACGTGTTCAACATGGTGCGTCGGCCACTTTCAACCAGGGGTCGCCCACCGTGGCCATTTTGCGCCGCCAGATCGCCAGGTCGTTCTTCGACGCCGCCGCCAGGCGACCATCGGCGCCGACGTTCACAGGCACCACGTGGATTGGTCGTCCCTCGCCCATCGCCCGCCGCAGTTCGACGATGAAATCCACCAGATCCATCAGCGGCGGCTCCCACGCCCGCACCACGATCGCCGCCGCACCCTCTCCAGCCACTTGCGCCGCTTCGATCGCCCGTCGGTCCATGGCCAGGTCCATCTGGCCCGCCTCCACCACCTGGGGCGCCAGCGTCGTCCGCAACGCCTCGGCGGACACGGGCACGTTCGACCAGTTGATCGCCACCGTCCGTCGGTGCCGGTCGATGTCGCTCCCGGGCTGCGCCTCTCTCAACGTGTGCGGCCCGCCGTTCGTTGCGTCCTCCTGCTCCTGGGAACCGGTTTCGATCCACGGCCGCTGCAGACGATCGCGCAGCTCCGCCGCGCCAGGCAGCAGCGTCAATGCCCGCTCGATCGCCCGCGTCAGCCGTCGTCTGGCCACATACATCAAAATCAGCCGCGGCAGCAGGCCATACATGATGATGCACATCACCAGGAACGGCCACCAGCCGCCGGGCGTCCGCGGGTTGCCGTCCAGCCCCACATCGAACACACCGCCTTCCGGCGTGCGGTAGAACCGTGTCACCTCGATGAGTTCCACTGACGCCTGTGCCTGCGGCATCCACCACCACGGCAGCGACAGCGATCGCGTCCAGCGGTACACGTCCTCCGCACGCAGTTGCAGCGTCGTACTCCACCCAAACGCCAGGTCCGTGCCCATGACCAACGCCATCGCGCCCAGCAGCGCGCCGACGTTAAAGCCCACGGCGAACTGCTGCGACCCCTGCAGCACCAGCCACTTGTACACACCGGCAAAGAGGCGGTGGTGCGCCTCGCCCCCGGCGCGAAGCCGAGCGAACGCCTCGCGCCACGTCTGCGGCAGCAGATGCATCAGAGGCACGATCAATCGGCCCGGACTCAACATCGACAACGCATCCTGCATGCCGTCGAGCCCCGGCACGATCCGCCGCAGCCCCGCGGGCAAGATCACGACCACCGTCAGCATCAGCAGCACCACCTGCAGGAGGACAAACACCGCCAGCACCTTCAGCACATTGACCGGCAGCGTTCCGTCATAGTGAAACACGGCCGTGGCTGTGGTCACGCCTGCAAGGACGCCCAGCAGCGGCAGCACCAGTGACGAGATGAATATCGCCGAATCGACCCGCCGGCCCTGGACGTTCTCACCATCGTCCGTCACGCGCTGCAGCCACGACTGCAGCATGGCGCGAGGCTTCAGCCGCCGGGCGTCGATCGCCAGACCCACGGCCCGGTCCCGTCGATGAAGCTCGCTCTCGGGCCGCCCATCGTCGGCGCGCAGTTGCTGCGCCACGTCAATGAGCAGTCCCAGTTCGCCGCGGTGTGAGGCCATGCCTGACCATGATACGGCCTCTTGGGCTTTGCCCTCAGGCATCAGGGCAGGCTTCGTCGGTACGCCCGCGGTGATAAGCCCGCGATCTGCTTGAACCGGCGGGAGAAATGAAACTCGTCGCAGAAGCCCAGCTCGGCGGCGATCTGCTTGTCCGTCAGGTCGGCCCGATGCATCAGTTCGCAGGCCCGCTCGATCCGACGCTGGGCGCGGTAGCGTGCTGGCGAGATGCCCGCCAGAAGGGTGAAGCGGCGGCGGAACGTGGTGAAGGAGCAGTGCAACAGGTGCGCCACCCGCGCCAGGTCGTCGTCGCCTTCCAACAGGATGCGGGCCTGCGCCAGCCACGTCGCCTCCGCGCCATGCGGGGTCGGATCGTTGGTCGCCAGCGCGTCGGCGAGCAACTGCTGCAGGCGACAGACCTCGACCAGCGCCGCCGCGGGTGTGGTCGGCGGGGAGGGGTCGAGCACCGCCGCAATACGCCGCTGCCACGTCGTCACCGGCTCGACGTGCAGCACCGGCCGGCGCACATCGAGCCACCCGGTCTGTTCCCATGGCTCGAAGAGCCGACCCTCGAAGACCAGATACACCTCGCGCCAGCGTTGCCCAGGGGCAGGGCCGTAGCGGTGAGGAAGTGTGGGGAAGACCACAATCAGGTCACCCGGTCGGACCGCCCGATCGATGCCCTGGGCGTCGGCGTAGTGGCCCTGGCCTTCGAGCAGGTAAACGATGGCGAACCGCCCGAATGTGCGGTAAGGCCGCATATCCGGCCCCACATCGTCCTTATGCAACTCCCCCGCCTGGCTGACGCGGCCCAGGCCGCTGTCAACCTCCAGCGCCGGACGGAACAAGGGGGTAGCCATGCGGACAAATAATACAAGTTGTTGGGCAGTGCGGCCATGGCAATTGGCTGTTCATGATAGAAAATCCATGTCGGTAGCCCTGCGAACGGAGCCAACCCATGCAAGTTCAATTCGGCCATCAGACTTTTCACTACCCCGGTCCCGACCCCGACACGGGCCTCGGCGAGCTGCGCGACAGCAGCCATCTGCGCCTCGATCCCCTGGCGTTGCGGGCTCGGTTCAACGAAGATGGCTACCTGTTCATGCGCGGCCTGATCGACCCCCGCAAGGTTCAGCACGCTCGCGAGACCATCCTGCACTACATGGCCGAGCACGAGGGTCTGGAGCCGGGGTCGCGGCCGCTCGACGGGGTCATGGGGCAGTACGGTAAGAGCGTGGGCATGATGGGCCGCAGAGGCATCACGCATTGTGAGGCGGTGAGGGCAGTCCTCGAAGCTCCTGAGCTTTTTGACTTCTACAGTCGCTTCTTCGACGAACCGGTGACCACCTACGACTTCAAGTGGTTGCGAGCCGTGGGCCACGAGGAGTTCACCGGCGCCCATTACGACGTGGTGTACATGGGCCGTGGCACCGATCGGCTGATGACCTGCTGGGTTCCGCTGGGCGACATCGACATCGAACAGGGCGTGTTGGCGATCTGCGAGGGCTCGCACAACGCGCCGGGCTTCGAGAAGCTCCGCAGAACCTACGGCCGTATGGACGTGGACCGCGATCGCGTCGAGGGCTGGTTCAGCCGCGACATGAAAGAGATCGTGTCCCGGTTCGGCGGGCGGTGGAAGACCGCCTCGTTCCGGGCAGGCGATATCCTGACTTTCGGCATGTACACTTTGCACGCCTCGACAACGAACGTGACCGATCGCTGGCGGCTGTCGTGCGACGTGCGCTTTCAGCCTGCCTCGGCGCCGATTGACGAACGATGGATCGGCGACAATCCGATCGGCCACTATGCGTGGATGACAGAGCCGGCAAAGGTCAAGCCCATGGCGACGGCCCGCGCCGAATGGGGGGTGTGACCTTCAGGGCCATGCGGCCCTGAGCACCGAGCAGCTCTATGACCAGACGAGACAATTTCCACCGGATGATGCGCGGCCAAGGCGCGCTGCACTTACCCATCGACTTGCCGATGACCAGCCCCGTGCTGCGCCAGATGAAAGAACGCACCGGCTGTGACAGCGCCACCGATGCGTTCGATCTGGATTTTCGCAGCGTCGGCATCGCCTTGCCTCGTGGCGACCCGCAGGCTTGGCGCGACGTTACGGCGGCGCTGGGCTTTGTTTGGCCTGACCACTGCGAGGTCAACGCGATGGGCTTTGCGCACGTGCGCCCGCCGGTTCACACGCTGGGCAAAGCCTACCACCTCACGGAGATGATCCACCCCCTGAGCGCGATCCAGCGCGTGGAGCAGTTGGATTCGCTGCCCTGGCCCGACTATGACGATGCGGCGCTGGGGGCGGAACTGCCCGAACAAGTGCGGCGCGCTCACGCCGAGGGCCGCGCCGCCGTGGCCAACATGGAATGCACGGTCTTCGAGCATGCCTGGTATGCCCGTGGGATGGACAACCTGTTCATGGACCTGGCCGAGGGCAACGGCATCGCCGACTGGCTGCTGGACTGGCACACCCATCGTTCCTGCGTGCTGGCCACGGCATACAGCCGCGCAGGCGCCGACGTCATCG
Organism: uncultured Phycisphaeraceae bacterium; assembly: GCA_964518335.1. Classification (GTDB taxonomy): domain Bacteria; phylum Planctomycetota; class Phycisphaerae; order Phycisphaerales; family Phycisphaeraceae; genus CAZFDT01. Next base: position 40,970 of record CAZFDT010000007.1, on the reverse strand, counting down.
GGCTGGGCGACGACGTCGGGACGCAACACGGCATGATGATGGCCCCCGATTACTGGCGCCAGCATCTGAAGCCGCGCCTCGCTCGCGTCATCGACACCATCCGCCGCCACCAGGGCGACCACCATGTCTGGATTCGCTACCACAGCGACGGCGACATCCGCGACATCATCGACGACCTTATTGAGATCGGCGTCGATATCCTCAACCCGATGCAGCCCGAGTGCATGCCTGTGGACGACCTCATCGTGAGCTATCGACAGCGGCTGGCGTTCTGGGGCATGGTGGGCACGCAGACGACAATGCCGTTCGGCACCACCGACGCGGTGCGCGACCTGGTCGCCCATCTGGCTGAGCACGCCAGGCAAGGGGCGGCGCTGGTCGTGGCGCCGACGCACGTGCTGGAGCCGGACGTGCCGTGGGACAACATCGTGGCGCTGGTCGATGCCGTGCGGCAGACGTCATTGTCGGCGACGGTGAAACAGATGGCATGATCGGGCACGCGTGGAGGCGGGCCCGACCGCTATAATCCGCCCCTATGTCCGACACTGCACGCGAAACGACGCTGACGCTGGATGTGAAGTTCGACGATAAGGGCCTCGTCCCCGCCATCGTGCAGGACCACGCTACGGGCCGCGTCCTCATGGTCGGGTGGATGAACGACGCGGCTCTGAAGCAGACCCTGCAGACGCGCAAAGCCACCTTCTACAGTCGCAGCCGCAATAAAATGTGGGTCAAGGGCGAGTCGTCCGGCCACATTCAGGAGGTCGTCGAGGCCCGCGTCGATTGCGACCAGGACGTGGTGCTACTCTCGTGCCGCAGCCACGGCCCGTGCTGTCACGTGGGCTACCAGAGCTGCTTCTACCGCGTCGTCGATGGCGACAGCGCCCTGCGCGTCACCGACGAGGAAGTCTTCGACCCCAATACCGTGTACAAGTCCTAGCCCATGAAGATCGACGCCAGCATCACTCCCCGTTCGCTGCTTGCTGCAGTGGACCGTGTGTTCAAGATCGCCACCCGCAAGGGGCGCCAGCTCGACAAGTCGTGGGACCCGCGCCAGGGCACGCCCGTGTTCACTGTCGATGGGCGTTACACCTCGCGCGGGTGGACCGAGTGGACGCAGGGGTTTCAGTACGGTTGGCTGATTCTCACCGGCGATGCGACGGAGGATCGCAAGCTCATCGAACTGGGCCGCACACGTACTATCGAGCGAATGTTGCCGCATGTGACACACGTCGGTGTCCACGACCACGGATTCAACAACCTCTCGACCTACGGCAACCTGCTGCGGCTGATGAACGAAGGGCGAATCAAGGAGAACGCCTGGGAACGTCAGGTGTATGAGAATGCCATTGCCGCCAGCGGGGCGGTGCAGGCGGCGCGATGGTCCGGCAGCAAAGGGATGGGCTACATCTATTCGTTCAACGGCCCGCACTCGTTGTTCGTGGACACGATGCGTACAACGCGCATCCTCGGCGTGGCGTGGCAGCTCGGCCACGTGCTCATGCACGAGAACGACAAGTCCGCCAACCTCCTCAAACGCAGCATTCTCCACGGCCTGACCACGGCGAAATACATCGTGTTCCACGGCGACAGCGACCACACTTACGATGTGCGCGGGCGCACCGCACACGAGGCCGTGTTCAACCGCAACGACGGCAACTTCCGCTGCCGCGCCACCCAGCAGGGCTATTCGCCCTTCAGCACGTGGACGCGCGGCCTGGCGTGGGCCATGCTCGGCTACGCCGAAGAACTCGAGTTCTTAGCCACGATCAGCAGCCGCGACTTCCAGGCGGCTTGCGGACTGGCGAAATCGGACGTGATGAAGGTGTACCGGCAAAACGCTGTGGAAACCTGCGACCACTACCTCCACGACGTGACTGCCGTCGACGGCATTCCCTACTGGGATGACGGCGCTCCCGGCCTGAGTCAACTGCAGCATTGGCGCGATCGTCCCGCCGATCCTTGCAACGACCACGAACCGGTCGATTCCAGCGCCGCGGCGATCGCCGCACAGGGCCTGATCCGTCTGGGCAACTATCTCAAGTCGAAGCGGCACGTCGCTGCGGGCCTCACCGTCGCCCGCACGCTCTTCGATGAACCTTACCTGTCGATGAAGTCCGGACATCAGGGCCTGCTGCTGCACAGCGTCTATCACCGACCCAACGGCTGGGACCATGTGCCGCGCGGGCGCAAAGTTCCCTGCGGCGAGTCGAGCATGTGGGGCGACTACCACCTGCTGGAGCTGGCCCACCTCATCAAACGCATGGCCACTGGCCAGCCGTATCCGACGTTCTTTCTCTGATCCTTCAGCCGCATGCGACTCAGCACCGCCATGGATAAATCCAATCCCCGTACTGCGATCGTCACCGGCGCCAGCCGCGGGATCGGCCGCGCCATCGCCGTGGTTCTTGGCCAGGCCGGATGGAACGTGGTCGTCAACTATGCCGGCAATGCCGCGGCCGCCGACGAAGCCGCGGCGCTGGTTCGACAGGGCGGTGGGAGGGCGATGACGGTGCAGGCTGATGTGGGGAACCTGGCCGACCACGAAAAGTTGATTGCCGCTGCAGTGGCGCTTGGCGGCGACATCGACCTGCTGGTGAATAACGCCGGCGTCGCGCCGAAGGTGCGGGCGGACATGCTCGAAATGGGCGAGGATAGCTGGGACTATGTCCTGGACACCAACCTCAAGGGGACGTTCTTCCTGACCCAGCGGGTGGCTCGGCACATGATCGACACCAAGCCGCAGGCAGCCAGAATCGTCACCATCAGTTCCATCAGCGCCTACACGGCCAGCGTGAATCGCGGCGAATACTGCGTCGCCAAGGCGGGCCTGGCCATGGTGACGAGTCTGTTCGCGACACGTCTGGCCGAGCATGGCATCGGCGTGTACGAGATACGACCCGGTGTGATCGCCACCGACATGACGGGCCCGGTGAAGGCCAAGTACGACAAGCTCATTCTCGAGGACGAGCGCGGCATCACGCCCATCCGCCGCTGGGGCCGGCCCGACGATGTCGCCGCTGCTGTACTCGCCATCGCCGAAGATCGCTTCCCCTTTTCCACGGGCGAAGTCTTCAACGTCGATGGCGGATTCCATCTGCACCGGCTGTAAAAAGGCGGGCTATTTCTCGACGCGCTCCAGTTCTTGCGCGCGGTTTGCCTGCAGATCAACCTGGCCGAAGGCATGGTCAGTCGGCAGGATCACGTGCCATTCGGAGACAAGAGCCACTGCAGCGCTGCACGGGCGCAGATCGGCCGTGAGCACGTGGCCGCCGATGCGGCGATCGTCGCTCAGAAAGTGCCAGTGATACCCCGGCACATTCAGCCCTGCGGCGTAATCGGGACAGCGCAGGCCCACAAACGTGCCGGTGATCTGCTCGTGCGTCCATACGCTCTGATGCGTCACGACCTCCGCAAGTGGTCGATACGGTGGCGACTGTGCCGGCACACTGCGCAGTGTCAGCGTCGCACACGTCGCCCGCACCCGCACCGCGTGGAACATGTTGAGGTTGCCGATCGCTGAATCGAGCTGGGCATGAACCTGGTCCAGCCCCCCGCCCTGCAGCGGAACCGTGCGTTGCGGCTTGAACCGCACCACGGCGGCAAAGGGCGTGGTGACTTCCGGGCCCACCCCCTCGACAGACCCGTCCGCCGCCGCACGATATACCGTGCCGTCAAGCACGATCATCTCGCCATCGAGCTTGTCGAATGTGCCCAGGCCGAAATCGCCGCGACGCTTGACTTGCCCCACCGTGACCACGCCGTCGTATTGTCCCGCCAGAAGCGCGTCGATCAGAGACACCTGGCATAACGTCGGTTGGCTCGGAGCCTGGCATCCTGCCACGATCAGAAGCAGTGCAATCATGAGGTATCGTCGCATCATGTCGTGCTCCCATGCTGAAATCGAGATGCGGGCGTTGGCTGGCGGGGTCGCTTCGCATCGCGGAGAAGGCTTTCTATCATCGGCTTGTGCCCACGTCACGCCATGCCATCCCCTGGCCCGCCACAGAGGTGGGCTTGAGTCAGTGTCACACGGACTCGATCATATGACCGATGGTTGGTACACGGTAGCAGGAGTTGCACTATGCGCTGCCGCCATGCCGGTCAGGGTCGAGGTGGGGCGGATGGCGCAGGTGTTTACCTGCGCCGATGGCCGTGACGCCGTAGGACTGCATGGAGACCCAGGACCAGCAGCATGAGCGACGCAGGCTCTGGGACGGCCATGATCATCATGGCTCCCAGGTGGGCCTGGCGCGAGGTCGTTCCGGCTGCTGCGGTCACCTTCAGAGTGATATTGCCGTAAAGGTCGGCAAACACACTTTCGAAGACGGCAAGATCATTCAGGTTGAAGGCGACGTTGAGGTCGCGGTACTCGTCGCCGATGGCATAGCGCGTCATGCGGCCCCTTCCACCGTCGTCGTTGAGGATGGACGCGAAGAGCTCGATGCGATATTCGTCTTGCGGCGTGAGCCCCTCGATCACGATGATGCCCGGCTCATTCTGAGCCAGCGCGTTGTTGGTGAAGGACCCGGTTATCCACGAGTCCATGGCGATGTTGGGATCGAACATGGCGTTGGTGGTGGCGCCGTCATTGGTTGCCCCGTGGGCGAAAGTGTCGCTGACGTAAATGTTGACGGGGGTCCGTCGGCCCTCGCTGGTCATGGCGAAGGCGATCGCCGATTCGCTGGTTCGCTCGGTGCCGAACTCGGTGCTGTTCCACAGTCGTCCCTGGCTGTCGGCGGTGGTGTGGGTGGTGGCGCCGAAATCGAAGAGGAGTTGCTCACCGAGTTGGGGCTTCGTGGCCATGTGCGTGTGGCTGAACAACCAATCGTACATGGGCTGTTCGTTATAGACGCGCCCCCAGATGCCGTGGCCGCCGCTGCTGTACTCGGTGTAGCGGAGGTTGTTTTCCTGATAGAACGTGGAGCCGTCGGAGTAGTAAGGCGAGCCGGTGTTGTAGTAGGGATTGCTCGGGTTGTTATTGAGTGGGAAGGTCAGAGACGACTTGCCGTCGGCGGCGCGGATGGCATTGACCTTGTTGCGCGAAGCTGCGACGGAGACGGTACCGTCGTTGACCGCATGATAAGCCCAGATGGGCTTGCCCGGCATGTTCTGGGTCAGATGCACGGAGTCGGCCACGCCGCAGATCGGGACGGCGGCCGCGAACGCCTCGCCGTAGTGTCCGATGGCGTACCACGTGCCACCGCCGCCCATCGATAGCCCGGTCACGTAAGTCCGCGACGTGTCGATGTTGTAGTCCCGCTGAATCCGCGTGGTCATACGCATCGTGACATCCACACTTGCCAGGCTCCACCAACTAGGCGCCTGCGGCGCGTACAGGAAAAAATCGCGGTTCTTGGCGGCGGCGAGCAGGTTGTTGATGTTGCTGTTGACCTGCGAGGTGTTGTCGTAGCCGGTCTCGCCCGCACCGTGGTAAAAGACCACCAGGGGATAGCTCTTGCTGGAGTCGTAGTTTGTGGGTACGAACAGGCGACCGGTCATATCCGCCGTGTCATTGTTGTATCTGTCGTAGTTGAGAACGAGGAACTCGTTTGGGTTGGCGGCATAGCAGTTCACAGCCAACAGAAGTGCGATGAGTACACATTGAATTCGCCACGAAAAGAAGGGTGGAGCAACCATCACCTTGTCCTTTCGTCACCGGGAAGAGTGTGTCAGCCTCGCAACAGCGATCACGGCAGATCCGTACCGCCACTCTTGCATGTTACCGTGACCGGGCCGAGAACGCAACAGTTGCTCATTGTTGCTCAGCAGTATTTAGCCGTGCTATTGCAGCCTCGGGCCCAGGCGGTGCGATTAGCGTATGGTCTTCCCCTCTTCCAGATCGGCCTTGTCGCCGCCTTCGAGCGGACGAATGTTCCCGCGCGAGCGGTCCTCTTCAGGCGACACTTCTACGACACGGATGTTGTCGAACTGGTACGTGGCAGGAGGCCAGTAGGGATAGAGCATGATGCGAATCCATCGCACGTCCTCGGTGATCTCACGGTTGTTGGGATGGCGGGGCTGAAAGTGGGTGTAGGTGGTCCATTCGTCGCTGCCACCCACCGCGAACCAGGTCGTGTAACTGTAGCGCAGGCGGTATCGGACGGGGCGTCCGTCGGCATCCTTATCAGGTTCGCCTCGAGCCTGACGAAAGATCTGTTGAACTGCCGGCGCCTCGTCGCCGAAACTGACGGTCGGTTCATTCACGTATCCGCGAATGAACACTTTCGCCTTTGGCCCTTTGGCATCGACATAGACGCGATAGGCGCCGCCCGCTTTGACGGCGATGGGATCAGACCAGTAGAACCCGCCATCGAGTCCCGCGATGGTGTCGTATTTGGCGCCACTCGTGGGTCGGCGCTTGGGGGCATAGTCCAGTGCAGCACCTCGCAGGTAACGCTCGATCCACCAGTCATATGCCTGTCGCTGATAGACATCGGTATCGATCGTGATCACACGGCCGCGGCCTTCCTCTTGGATCCAGTGAACAACCAATGCATCCGGAGACTGCCAGTGAGCAGGACCGTCACCCGCGTCGTTGGGTTCATCGAGGTCGCCATTGGGAAGCAGGTTGACGGCATGTGCGGGATACTCGCCGACGTAGGTCTTGCCAGCCGGCAGCATCGTCCCGCCATCCGGCTGTTGCGCATGAACCACGGACGCCATGATCCACGTACATAGGCAGAGCAGACCTCCAGTGGCATGCATACTCAACTACTCCTTCAACTCTCTCAGCGCCTGATCTCGCCACTGGCCGCTGAGCCCGGAATCGATCAGCGTTCGGAGCGTGCGGCGGTACGCCTCATCGTCCCCAGTCTGTCGATAGGCGTGTGCAAGGAGGACTCTGGCCTCGGCCTCGAACTCACTGCCACGTCCCGCCCGGGCCGCCACTTGCAGGATACGCACCGCAGCTAGAGGCTGCTTCCGCAGCATGGCCAGTTTCCCGCGATAGAACAGAGGTGCACCGCCGACCATGTCTGCCGGAAAATGCTCCTGCCATTCATCGATCGCCGCCTGAGCCGCAGCCCAATTCCTGTCGGCAAAGGTCTGCTGCAGGATTTCGGGAAATGCGCCCGTCCTGGCGGCACGAACACTGGGCGGAACCACGGGCTGATTGAGTTCCTCGGCCTGGGTATAACGTGTCCGCGCTTTCTCGCGATCTCCGGCAAACAAATAAGCATCGCCCATCGCTGTCACGCACTCGCGGTAGGCCGCGACCATCAGACTGGATGCGCGAAGCCGCATCATCAGAGCATCGGCCTTATCGAACCACTGCAACGCTGCCTGCAGGTTCGTACTTTCGATGCCATCAAGGCGGATCAGTCTGCCCAATGCGTTGAGTTGCATGCGCACCTCAGGCCCGACTGCCAGCACATCCTGAAGATGTTGCTTCGCGGCGTTGCGTGCCGTGTCGTTATCGATCGGCGCCGACCAGCATTGCTCGAACGTACCAGCATCTCCGATGGCCAGCAGATGCAATTCGGCGTGTCGCGCGTGCCCGTTCTCTGCTCTGGACAAAGCCGATTCAGCGATGGCCCGAACTCGCGCAGCATCGCCAAACTCGCGATGAAACCACGCCAGCTCCGCCAGATCGTCGGTCGCCATGCGATCAATGTCACGGGCGGCCAGCGCGTGGTGATACTCCGCAGGATCGCCGACACGAAATGGCAGCTGGTCATGCTCGATGGGGAACGCCGTGAGCGGCCAGGATCGAGTCACCACGCGACCATCATCTCGCGTCGCCCGCAATGTCACGATGTAGTCGCCGCTGCGGAGATAGACGTGCGACAGGGACGCGGCCGTACTTGTGGCGCCATCGCCCATGTCCCACTCGAACTTCGTCCAGTTTGCCGGCGCGACGAGCCGGGGGCTTAAGGCGTATCTGGTGTATTGCCCCATCGAACGCATCTGGGGCCAGAGGCTGTCGGCAAGCAGGATCAGGGGCATGACAGATGCATCGCCGGGGGCATCCTCGTAGCCGATCACCTCTCCCTGGTGCGGCTGCGGCCATGCGCGCGCGGGAATGGCGTCGTGGCGCTCGCTACCTGGCGGTTTCCAGCCAAGGAATGCGGTCTGGTACAGAAGGACCTCTTCATGGTAGTACTCGACGTAGTGAAGGCTGGCCTGCAGCGTGTGTGTCGCGGCTTTTTCGCCATACTTGCCCCGTTGCTCGGTATGGCGGCCGGGCCAATGCACCAGTTCGCGGCCGTCGATGAAGCTGAAACTGGCCTCATTGGATGCTGTGCAGAAGCTCCATGTGCCCTGCGCGGGCAACTGCAGCCATCCGCGATAGGCACTGATGTAGTAGTCGCTGTCGCCGAACGGATTGAGACCGTGACTGATGGTTTTGACGAGACTCGCTCCGTCGAGTCCGGGGGATGAGTCGATAAGTGCCTGCATATCGGCGACTCCGAGAGGGTTAGGTGTCTCTCGGGGACGGCGGAGGGTGGTAAGGACGAGGCCGGCTCTGGGTGTCCAGCCTTGTGCGGCAGGGCCGGGGGTCGGCGGTCCGCCACCGACTTGCTCGGCACGAATCGCTCTCATGCCGTCCACTGTCGCATCAGGTTTGCCAAAATAGATGGCGAACCGTTCCCCTTTGCCTTGGGCTCGCAGCAGGATGAGAGAGTCTCGCTTGGGATGGTGATACGCCACTTCGTATGGCACGGGCCGTCCATGAGCGTCGAAAATGCGCAGGTCGTTCGCGGTCGCCAATGCCAAGCCACAGTGAATCACATGCACGGCGGCGACATCTACACCCGCTGAACCTTCCCCGGTCACCTCGACCAGCGCCCGGTGTAACCACCCACCCGCATGCCAGGGCACGTTGGCGTCGGCAACGCTGCAACACGCCGGCGCACATGCAACGATCAAACATCGGACAGCGTCACGCATCAGTCGGAAGCTCCCGCCAGGGCTTTGAAGTATTCACCCACCATCTCCTCGTATCCTTCGGGCATGGCCTGCCGGCTGCCGCTGATGATCTGCTCGCGCATGTCCGATGGAAGGTCACGAGCCTTCTGAAGCGACAGTGACACGCTTTGGTCGATCTGGCCGGCGGCGGCCCGTAACTCGGCGAGCGATGCCTTGCGCAACCGCGCGGCATCGTCGTAACGCAGGTCGCGCAGGGCATGTTCGGCATCCTGCATCAAGGCAGCGGCCTGATCGATGCGGTCGATGGATCGGCCACCAAAGTCGAGCTGGCGTGCCACTCGCTGACTCTGCTCGCGGAGGAGCTTCTGTTTGTCGGCGAGACGATGCATATCCTTGACAAGATCGGGCGGTGTGCCGCCCTGAAGGCCGCGCGTGCCGCCGCCGGTCTTGCGACCGCCGCCCGTGGCGCCGCGGGGATCGAGCTGTTTGCTGCTGTGTACCTGGCCTTCCTCGTAGGGTTCATTCGTCAGTCGTGCGGGCGTGGGGCGGCCTTCCATTGCCGACGATTCAGCGCCGACCATCTGACCCGATGACTTGCCTCGCCGCCCCGCACCGCTGCGACCACCCATTTCACTGTCATTGGGAAGCTGGTTGCCGGTCTTGCCCAATGCCGCGAACGAACTGATTGGCCCGTCCGCAATATCCCAGCCCACCTGCATGTTTCCACCCCATCCGCCAGTCACGTCATCGGCTTCTTCGTCAAATTCGGCCATGTCCTCGATCAGATCCCCCACCATATCCTGCAGACTGTCTGGCAGCGTGAATTCAGGAACCTCAAAGCGGCCTTCGATGGGGTCCTCCATCGTCCACTTGACGCTGTCCCCGGCGTCAGGCATCCACATCTCCAGATCTTCCGCCACTTCTGTGGCCAAGGCTTTAATCCCTTCCTCGATCGGTGTGGCGATCTCCGTGGTCGGAGCACGCTGTTTCTTTTCAATCTCCTCAAAGATCGTGCTCACGTTTTCCGCCAGCATCGAGTCTTTGACGAATCCTTCGGGCAGCTTGAGAATCTCATCCACGGTGTCCTTGGCCCATTTGCCCCAACGATCCAGCCTGTGCTCGACTGGCGTCAGGGCATCGAGATCGGCGCCGGTCACGTCGTTGTCGCGCCGTTTGGCCATCTTGTCGAAATGGTCGTCGAACTGCTTCATGTCGGTGAGGAAGGAATCCAGATCCGCCGCGAGCTTGGCGGCGATGGCGAGAGTCTGGCGGTGAGCGACGGGATCGTTCCTCTCGATCTTCTTAAGCGTCTTTCGCACCTGGTCGCCACGATGAAGCCGTTCGAGAATGTCCTCCAACGAAGTGACGATATGGTCCTGCACGGGCAAAGTGGCGACAGTGAGCCGCTTCCCGTCATCCAGGGCCATGGCATCGCGATAGCCCTCCAAGCCGGTAATGACCTGGGCCATGGCGCCACTCCCAAGGGCCTCAAGTTCATCGATCATGGTTCGCGCGGGAAAGGCGTTGCGTCGCATCAGTTCAGTGAGCTTGAGCGTCTGATCGCGGATCGATGCCTGTCGCTGGATCAAGCCAACGGCAGGCTTGAGATCGGCGGTTTCAGCGCGATTCTGACGTTGGGCCTTGATCAACTGCTCAATCACTTTCGCGTAGTCGGCAAGCTGCATGGCCATCATCTGGTCGGCGGTCTGCGGTGAAACCACCACAATGTTGTATCGCCGCGATTCGGCGCGATTGGCGCCCGGCACGTCGAGGTGATCCATCACCTGGGCCCAGTATTCAAACCGATCGCCTGGCATGAGCCCCAATTCCTCCACCGTCGCAGTGAACCCATGCGTTACGCGCTGCATGCCGCGTGTCTCGTGGCGCCATTCAGCCAGTGGGCGCGGCGCATCGCTGGAAGCGGAATACTGCCCAAGGAGGCGAACCTCTGCCACCCCCAGGTCGTCTTGCGCCATGACCTGCACGAGGAGCGATTCACCGGGCCGAACCTGCACGTCTCGGCCCGGTTGTGTGATGGCAACTGTCGGTGATGCATCGCGCTGGAGCGAGATGGTGTAAGTGGCTGGATCCTCTACTTCGTAACCTTCACGGTCACGGAGTTGAATACGATACGTGTCGTTGCGCTCGACCGCGAGCATGCCGATCCACGTCGTGTCATCACCCTCGGTATGGAAATCGACGGTCTGGTCCATGCCGGTAAGCGTCAGCGACCGCAGTGGCTTCGTCGTGCGAATGGTCAGCACGGCCGTGCTGCGAGGCAACGCGACAATGTGTCCATCGAAGCGTTCGACGTGATGGGCATCGCGACCGGTATAGGCCGGTGGTTTAATCGACGCCTGCAACTCGGCGATGCGCGGCCGCGAAATGACGTGCACGGCAATATCGTCGCTGCGTCCGTCGCCTGCCCGCACGAAAAAGCTGCCTGGCGCAGACACGGACTCGAACGTGTGCGTGAAGAGGCCGCCATCGGCACGCCGCATGGCGATCACACGCTGGATGCCCACCTGGTCTTTCCAGATTAACTCAGCGGCGTCCGTCTCTCGTCCTTTCAGTTGTACTTCGATGGTCAGGGGCGTCCCTTCCAACAGCGGCACTGGACTGCTCGCCGGTAAGACAATGTCCACTTGCGTCTGCGTAAAGGGAGCGATGTTCGCAAACGGCAACATCACGCGCGCAAGACTCGTCGTCGCGGCTGCTCCTGCCAGAAGCAGGTACAGGATGGCGACAATAAGCACGGCCCCCATCGCCACGGCCGCCCGAGGCAACACCTGCGTTGCGGTCACCCTTCCCGGCTCAATGTTCTCAACCGCCGCCGCTCCGTCGTTGATGATGGCTTCCACAAGGTGTGGCGCCGCACCGCTGTTACGCCCCAGTTGCAGGGCGTTGATGAGACGATTGGATAGACCCGTCGCGCGTTGTTCCAGCAGGGCCGCGAAGAAATCATCGCTGTGCCGCTGGGCCACGACTCGCCCAATGTACCGCCAAGACAGGTACGCTGCCGCACACCAGAACATGGAGGCCAGAACCGTACGGCCCAGTTTCCCCGGATCGAGCACCTGATCAAGCAGCGTTGCTGCCAGCAACACCGACATCGCAGTCGTGGCTGCAATCAGCACGCCCTCGACTGCCCGGCGCAGGCGCCATGTCTGTCGGGTCTCATGGATGGCGCCGAGGATCAGGCTGTAGGCTTGCGTCATATCCGTACCTCTACAAGCTCACGCGAGCTGGTGTCGCCGTCGCACAAACCACTCCACGCTGAGCGCGACGACAAACGCCAGGAACAATGCCGGGCTGTGCCACAGCGATCGCGAGTGTGTCTTCCATATCACCTTCGCCTCATCAGGCAGGGCATCGAGCAGCTTTGCGATCGCCGCATCATCGTCAATATCGCTGTAAGTTCCGCCGGCCACGGAGGCGATCTGCCTGAGCCGGCTGGGGTCCGGCCATGGGTTATCGAGCTCGAGGTCTGCACCTTCAACCTCAAGCTCAGCCACGCGCGTGATGAGTTGGGTGTCCATGCCGAGCGTGGCGCTGACCTCGTGCCGCCCGCCACGATCGGGCTGAAACTGAGCGGTCCATATGTTGGGATCTGTCTCGCTGCGCACAGGCATCAGTTTGAGCGTCCGCCCGTCGGGTGCTCGGGCGTTCAGATCGGGCACGGACGCATCACTGTTGATGGCCGTTGGGTCCACGCGTGCCGTGACGCGCACGGTCTGACCCCGGCGGTACACCACCTCGTCGGTGTGCAGCGTGAGACCTGTGGCTGACGCCTCTTCATCCCGGCCGGCAAGCCAGCGAATCATCTGCGACCAGAAACGCGCATAAAGCGTATCGGGCCGACCGGCCAATCGTGAGAGGCGCGACCATCGCCACGTGCTGTCAGCGGTGAGCAGTGTCACCGTGCCTCTGCCGAATGGCTGCGTGGCAAGCACCGTCTGACCTGTTGGACTGTGTCGAGCAAGGACCACTGCGGCAGGACGAGGATCGCCTGTCGCCGCTAAGCCGCGCAGCATCGGGGAGTCTGCCCAGGCCGCAGCGTCTTCTTGAAGCTGGCCGCTGAGAGACACTGCAGGGTGACGATACCCCGCGTCGGTCGGCGCAAAAGTGAAAGGCTGCTCGATCTGCCTCCCGTCGGGGTCCAACTCAACCGGCAGCAGCTCTGCCAGTGGCGTGACGCCAAGGCCATCGCTGCCCAGATTGTGATAACCGCCCAGCACCATCATGGCTCCGCCAAGCTCGACCCAGCTGCGCAGCCGGCGATAGGTCGCTTCACTGAGCATACGGGAATCGAAGTCGCCAAGCAGCACCACGTCGATTTGCTTGAGGCGCTCGTCGGTGACCAGTTCATCCGCCACCGCTGCCTCGCCGCTGGAGGTGTCCGTCGCGGCCTTGACAAAACTGATGAGATCCACGTCAGGATCGTCGCCCAATCGCTCTGTCAGGAACTTGAACTCGTTGCGGAGCACGCCTTCGATGTACAGCACGCGAATCGGATCCGCATCGACTTTGATTCGAAAGAGCCTGGTGTTGTTCCGCACGCTGCGTTCGCGCACTTCGGTGGTGATTCGGGCGGCCAGGACGAGATCGCCAGGCTCGGAGGGCGTGAAGTCAATGGTCACCATGTGATCGGTGGCCGCTCCTTCAAACGTGATCGGTTTCATGGCCACGACCTCGCCGCCGCGCTCCAGCGTCAGCAGGGCCGTAGAGAGGGTCGCCCCATCGCGCTGCACATGCACCTGGATTGGCGTAGTGTTGTGCAAACGGGCCCGAGCGGGAGCATCGATATTCTTCAGTGCCAGATCTGCCAAGTCGTCACCGCTGCTCACGGGCGCGACATAGCCGATCGTATGCACATCAAATGGCAAGTCTCTCAATGTCAGAAAACTTTCGCGTCCTACATTGTCCTGACCGTCACTGATGAGCAATGCCGCGGCCACTGGCTGGCCGCGCAGCTTGGCCGCGGCGGCCCGCAATGCCAGGACCAGGTCGGTCCGCTCCGCCAACGGCTCTTGCGGAATCGTGTCTGTCGTGATCGCAGTGCCGTTAAGATCAAACTTCGCTACTGCGTAGCGACGCGATAGCTCCCGTGCCGACGATGATGCCAGCACCCATTGCCGCAGGCGCTCATAGCGCGTGATGCCGCTTCCCGACACGTGAGGCAAGGACATGCTCTGCGACGTGTCAAGCAGCACCGCAACGACCGGGCGTTGCTCCTGACGAGTCGTGCTTTCCCAGGCCGGCTTGGTGATCGCCACGAGCAGTGCCACCACGGCCGCCATACGCAACGCCATGAAGACGAGCGTCAGTCGCCGCCCCGTGCGACGCCAGATCGCCATGTAGGCTACTGCAACGATAACGATTGCCAGCACACCTGCTACAGCCCACAGGGGACTGAGGTTGTCAAAGCGCAGATTGGCAAGCGTGCAAATCATGCTGCAGTCCTCATCGGCGTGGACAACATCTGCACTGCTGCGGCGCCTCGACCTCGACGGGACAGTCGATTGGCCAGCCAAGGCTCGCCAATCGCGACAGCCAGGGCGACGATCAGCAAGGCGTCCCAGATGCCGCTGCTGTGCGCTGACACGAGCCCGGCGTCGCTTGCGCCTTGACCTGGCGGCACATACGCCCAGGCGCTGTCAGGCGCAATCGCAGCATCGATGTCCGATTTGCTGAGCGTTGCCGGGCGCGATTCGTCGGGGTCAAGATTGACCGCAAATATCATCGCTGGATCCGCATCCGGTCTGCGCGTGTCAAGCACGCGGTACACGCCGGCCTGCTGTGTGTCCGTCAGCACGATGCTCCCGATCGGCGAAGGCGACGGATAGGCGGTGGTGCCGTCGGGCAGTTGAATCCGCAGCGTCGTGTCTTTCCACACGGACGTGGGAATCCGCACGCTGTCACCAGTCAGCGCGAATGTGCCACGATCGAGCGCGGGCTGCGCCAGGTAAGTCAACAGGCGATAGAGCCACGGCAAATATCCCGGCTGAAGCGGCAGATCGTTCCAGTCACGATCGATGGTGGAGGTCCACAGCAGCACGCGGCCCGCGCCATAGGGTTTCTCCACCAGTAGCGGCGCACCGCCCTCGGTGGTCATCAGAACTGTCGCATGGATGGGCGAGACACTGAAGTAGCGATCGATGCGCGCGGCGCTAAAGCCCCCAGCCATCGCCAGGCCCGCCAGCGCAGGATGACCGTCATCGATTGTGGTGACGCCTCCACCCTGGACGACTTGGTTCAGAACGGCCGGCATCAGGCTGGACCACTGGTTGGCAACCGAAGGGTCTGTGCGGTCGCCAAGTGTGATCAGCACGCTGCCCCCCGCATCGACGAATCGGCTGATCGCCTGTCGCGCAGGCTCGGCCAGCGAAGGCATGTTGGCAATCACCAGCACAGAATGCCCGGTCAATGTTTCATCACTGATCTGACTCGGGGTAATGCTGCTCAGTTGAATGCCACGTTCATCCGAACGACCAATAGCCAGAGCCGTCGTCGCAAAAAACAATTCGTCCTGATGAGCGATGGTCGAAGGCGCCCCATTGACGGCAAGCACGCGCAACCGCTGGTCAACGTGGACGGTAAAGTAGCGGCGATCATCAACGGCCAGCGGATCGTTGGCCTGCGTCGGATCCAGTTCAACGCGCCCTGCGTGCCATCCCGGCTGCGCGAAGCGATGGATGAAGCGAACAATCGTGCCACGAGCCGGCGGCAAATCGACGCTGCGCGTGGCGACCACCTCCTCGCCGATCACGAGATGGACGCGCGTCGTTCGAGGCTTGTCGCTGTGGTTGGTGACAAGTGTGCGAAAAGTGAACGGCACGCCGATCATGGGTCGCGCCGCACCCACCTGTACCGCGTCCACCGAGACGTTGCTATCGGTATGATCGTCGGCACAAGCCAGAAACACGATGGTGTGTGTGGGACCGGGGGAAGCGACTTCATCGGATGCGAATGCCGTGGCTTGCAGATCACTCACGACGACGACCTGGCCGTGAGCGGCATGACTGAGCACGTTGTCCGCGGCGGCGATCGCATGCTGCAAGTCGGTCGCCAGATCCGTCAGTGTCGCGCCATCGATCGCCCGGCGCACGGCGTCCAAGTCTGACGTGGGTTGATCGAAGAGCACAACCGGTCCGCCTTCACGATATCCCCCCAGCACGAGCGACGCCATATCGCCACGGGCGGCCGAGAGTTCGCCGAGGACCGCCAGGGCGCGTGCTTTGGCCGCGTCGAACCGACCGGACTGGCCCATGGATGCAGAGTCATCCAGAACGATGACCACACGACGCGCCTGTCCGGCGGCCAGCAGCCCCGTCAATGCGCCCGATTTGAGCAGCGGCTGCGCCAAGGCCAGGGCAAGCAGCGCCAGCAAAAGCATGCGCAGCATCATCAGCAACAGGTCCTGGACGCGCGCCCGGCGCGTGGCCTTGAGGAACTCCTCATCGAAGAATCGCGTGCAGGAAAAGAGGATGGGTTTGCTCTGGCGCGATCGGCGCAGGTGCAGGAGCAGCGGAATGGCCGCGGCGACTATGCCAATGAGAAACCAGGGAGCCAGGAAAGTCATGTCATCGCTTTCGCCGCGTGCATCTGGTGACGGCGGGTCAGGAAATCAGTGATGAACAGATCAAACGGCTGTGAGGTATCGGCCAGGGCGTAGCCGACCTCGCGCTGGGCGCATCCGCGACGAAGCGTATCGATAAACTGACCAAGTTGTGCAAGGTAGTGATCGCGCAGCGCTTGTGCATCGGCCGCGATGGTGCGGCCCGTCTCCATGTCCTGCAGTTGGTTTGCATCCCTGAACGGGAAACTCATCTCGGCATGATCGAGAACCTGCATCACCATGACTTCATGCTTGCGGTGGCGGAAGTGACCTATCGCATCGACGAGCTGAGGCGCATCGGCGCGATCGCCAAGTAGATCGCTGAGGACCATGACCAGCGCGCGACGGTTCATACGCTGGGCCAATTCGTGAAATACCCGCGTCACGTCGGTTCGGCCGGAGGGCTCAACCCGTTGCAGGGCGTCGAGAACGACGTGCAGATGCGCTTTGCCCTGCCGCGGCGGGATCAAGGTGCGGACCTCGTCGGCGAAGAGAATCAGCCCATAGGCATCATGCTGCTGCTGCATGAGGTAAGCCAGCACAGCGGCACACAGGCAGGCGTAGTCGAGCTTGGTGATTGCGCCGGTGTGGCGATAGTGCATCGAAGCCGACACATCGACGAGGATGTAGCCGCGCAGATTGGTCTGCTCCTCATACTGCTTGACGTAGAGCTTGTCGCGTTTGGCGAGGATCTTCCAGTCGAGGTGTCGCGGATCGACCCCGGGGGTGTATTGGCGATGCTCGGCAAACTCGATGGAGAAACCCTTGCGCGGCGACTTGTGTTGGCCTGAGAACAGACCGTCCACGACGAGGCGAGCCGCCAGATGCAGGTTGCCCAGCCTGGCCAAGGCGGCGGGATCCGGCGTGCGGGTGGTCCGAGTGCCGGGCGCCCATGGGCGATCGAGTTCACTGTGGGCGAGCGTCATGCCTTGCTGAGCTGGTCATATTCGGCGGGTGTTGGTTCGCTGACTTCGTTGAGAATGCGCGCCACCATCGCGTCGGCGGTCACGCCCATTGCCTCGGCGTGGTAGTTGGGCATGATGCGATGACGCAGCACAAGAGAAGCGACCTGACGGACATGATTGCAGGTGACGTTATACTCGCCGTTGACCGCGGCGCGGGCGCGGGCGGCGTGAGCCAGGTATTGCGTGGCGCGCGGGCCGATGCCCCAGGTCACCTGTTCCTTGACAAATGCCGGTGCGATGGCGTCAGCCGGTCGGGTGCTGCGCCCGATCTTGACGCAATACATCGCCACATGGTCGCTGATCGGGACCTGACGAATCATGTCCTGCAATCGCAGAATGTCGTTGGCATTCAGCACGGGCTTGAGAGACGGCGACGCTTCACTGGGCGCGCTCTTGACGATCGCCAACTCCTCCGCCGGCGTCGGATAATCGACCTTCAGCATGAACATGAAGCGATCGAGCTGGGCCTCGGGCAGCGGGTACGTGCCCTCTTGCTCGATGGGATTCTGCGTGGCCAGGACAAAGAACGGCTTGGGCAGATCGTACGTTTGTCCGCCGCTGGTGACGCGACGTTCCTGCATGGCCTGCAGCAGCGCCGCTTGCGTCTTGGGGGGTGTGCGGTTGATCTCGTCGGCAAGGACGATGTTGGCAAAGATCGGGCCTTTGACGAACTCGAATCTGCGCTCGCCGCCACCCGGTGCCTGCTGGATCACCTCCGTGCCGGTGATGTCGGCAGGCATCAGGTCGGGTGTGAACTGGATACGGTTGAACTGCAGGTCCACCGCGGCCGCAACGCTCTGGACCATGAGCGTCTTGGCCAGGCCGGGCACTCCAACCATCAGGCAATGGCCGCGGGCGAAGATGGCGGTGAGGAGGTCGTCGAGCACGTGCGTCTGTCCGATGATCGTTTTGCCAATCTCGTCGCGCAACTTCTGGCGGGCTTCGCCCAGGGACGCCAGCGCGGCGGGATCGAGCTTCGGCGCTTCTTGATGCGCTGCCAAACGGGACAACTTGGGGGAGCCGAGTGCGGTCATGATTACCTCTTCATCGCATAGGTGAGAATATTCAGCGCCAGCTTGGATGCCGACTCGCGGTCATAGGCATTGGCGTATGGGTCATGGATGCCTTTGAGTTGTGCCAACGTGTCGGTGGGGCAATACACGATCACCGCGCGGCTATTGACCGTGACGGCTTCAACGTCAGGTGCTCGCGGCTTCATCGTGCCGGCATCGCGCATCACGTCGATTGTGTAAAGATTCGTCAGCAGCGGGTGGTCGAGGGGGATTTTCTCAAGTGCCACATCGGGGGTGATGCGGGTGATGAGGGTGCGAGCCGCACGATCAAACGTGGCAAATCCTGACGTATTGTTGATAAAAATGAATCCGCCGGCCTGAAGATGTCGACGCAGAACTGACACGTCGGTGTCGGAAAGCACCGGGTCATCCATGCCGTGGATAATCAACACGGTCACATCAGCCAGTTGCTCGAGGCTCGCGTCAACGGTGCGCAGCTCAAACTCAATGGGCACGCTGGTGTGATTGGCGGCCAGGCGCAGAAGCTGATAAAGCGCGTTGGGGTCGGGATTCCAGTCGCCCTGATGCCGAAGCACGGCCAGCGGCACGCCGGCGCGTTTCTGCGGCTGGTCGCCAATGATCTGGCGCGTCTCGGCCTGCGATCGTCCGAATCGCCGCTGGGCCGACACATAGCTGACAATGTTGATGCCCATGCGGATGGCGTCGCCGGGCAGCATGGCCTTGGTGCGAGGGGCGTCGGGAACCTTGGCGTCCGGAGGTGGGGCATAGAACTCGTCCCAACCACATGTCATGTCGTATGGCGAGAAGATCACCGCGGTGCGCGCCGCGATGGTGACACCGAGCATTTCGGGTGGTCCCTGTGTCTTGGTGTGCGTGCCACCGGCTACGGTGAAGTAATGGACATGGGTGTAGGGGTAGTAACCGCGAAAGACGGGATGATCCAGCGGCAGCGGCTTGAGCGGGTGCTGGGGGAAAGTCTGTTGCATCTCACTGGCGAACGACTGTGCGAACGCCGGGCTTCCCAATGTAGCGTCGGCGACAATCGTGCCGCCGTCGAGGACGTATTGCCTCAGCGCCAGCCGCTCGTCGTCATTGAGGGCAAATGCTTCGTAACCTGTCATGTAGAGCATGGGCAATGTGCTGTTGTTGCCCGCCTGGTGCGCCGCGACAAGCTCGTCGAGGCCATAGAGCTGCCACCCGTACCACGCATCGAGCTGGGCGCGGACGTGTCGGAGCAGTGAATCGACATCGCCGGGGTTGGGCATGTAGTCCTGGGTCTGGCCATACTTGAGCTTGCCGATGAACAGCGGCGGCGCGGGTTCGGCCTTCGGCTCGCTACGACGCAGGGGCACGGCGGGCAGCGGCAGGGGGGGAAGGCCTTCGGCGGATGTCTGCCGTTGCGGATCTTGCCGCGGAGGTGGACCGATCGTGCCGAGCTTGCGCTGTTGCGCTTGCGCCGCCGCCATGGTCGTCAGCACAACCGCCAGGATCATGATCCGTGGATGTCGCATGAGGTGATCTGTCATTGGCGCGCTCCAGGCGAAGGAATAACGCTCACCTGCGGATCGGGCTTGAGGCGAGTCGGCTTGATAATGGTCCCTTTTTCGTCGCAGGCATGCACGCCAGGCGGCGGAGCCGGCAACGTGATCGTGCCCAGATCGACGGTTGAGCTATCGCCCGCCCACGCGATACCGCCCAGCCTCCGATCCAGCAGCACACGCAGTTGATCGTATTGCGACCGCGTGACGCGATGACGTTGCAGGGCGTACAACGCAAGCTTGGTGTGTGGAACCCAACTCTGCTCGTCCGGATTCTCATATTGCATGCGATCAACACGCCACACCAGGTCCGGCCCCCGGTCCTCGGCCTCAACAAATCCACGATGATGAAACTTGAACAACAGCACGGCGGCGTGCTGAATGTTGCCCGCGATATCCAGCACAAAGACGTCGTCGTAAAATGCACGCCGTTCCATCTTCTCGATCTTCGCGAGAATCATCCCTCTGGCTGCATCGTCAAGCGGCTGCTCGGGGTCGTAGTCGCTGGCCGGCACGCTGGCGTCCCATCCTTCGATCAGCCCAGCTCGCGTCTGAATCAGCAAGTCGTAACGCCGACCTCGCTCCAGTCCCTCGATACTGATCATTTGCCCATCGACGCGCGCGGGCGTCTTGTGCATCGTGATGCCCGTGGGTGTGACACGCCGCTCGACAGCCCAGGCCTGTAGCACCTGGTCGGGACAATCCAGAGTGACTCGGACGGTGTCAGCCGATGACAGCGCGGCCAAGCACGACAGCGCGAAAGCAGGGCCTGCTGCGACGATGGCACGGAGCAACTTCATTGTCCTGGCGACGCACTCCTGCATGAATCAACGCTGATACGCGGGCAGATAATGCATATAGACCTCCAGACACATCGCCCCTAATGCTGTCGAGTAACAGCGGTGCGGTCCGGCAATCTTCTCCTCGTTAAATCCGGGCCAACTGCCATCTGACTGCTGTGACTGCAGCAACGTCTCCCGCATTCTAGGGTGCCAGCGTTGCCAGTCGGATCCACCGGCCTGAAAGTGAGCCTGCATTGCGTAGTAGGACAGATACCAGTAGTGCTCGTGTCGTCGATTGCCCGCATCGGCCTTCTGCAGGTAGTCGAGGCCCTTGCGAACAGCGGGATCGTCGAACGCGCCGAGCAACTGCATGCTCAGGACACCCGCGGCCGTACGCGCCGGAGCGGGATTGTTTGGCCCCTGATACCCGAATCCACCGTCCGGCACCGCGCACGATCGGACATATTCCAGCGCCTTGCTCAATGTCGTCTCCGGCACGCTCATACGTGCATTGACGGCCGCACGCAACGCCACGATCTGCATGACCGTCACACTCAAGTCGGCGTCCTGGGGCACGGGTTGATACCTCCACCCGCCTTGGGCATTCTGCGACTTAACGATCAGATCGATCGCACGCTGAGCGCTCTGGCGCACCTCCGGTTCGGGCACGTAGCCACAGGCTTCGATCACCGCCAGTGTCGCCAAGGCATGGTCGTACATCGGCCCGTGACTCTTGTTCGGTGAAGCGTAGAGCCCTCTTTCGGTCTGCGTGGACAGCAGGTAGGCCAGTCCGCGGTCCACAACAGGCGACAGTGGACCGCGCCGAGGCGTGTGACCGCGCCCCAGAAATGCCAACAGGCAAATGGCGCTGACGCCGTTGTTGCGCCAACCCAATTGGCTGGGCCACGACCCATCGGCGTTTTGTGCACGTACGAGGAACTCCAGAGCCTTGTCCACGGCCGCCTCGACGCGGGCAAGTTCCGCGGGATCGGGAAGCAGTTCGCTCTCCGCAGGCGATTGCGCCATCCCCGCCGTGCAGGGCAGCCATACGCTGAAGGCCGTCATCCATGTGAGAGCGGTTTTCATATCGGCATTCCCTTACGTCAGGCCGTGAAGCCGCCGGATGCCCACGTCCGTACAGTAGAGCCCGACCAGCAACAGGAGCGTGAACCAGTTGTCCCAGATCTCATCCTCGACGATCCGAGCGAGGGTGGTGGGCTCGCCCTTGAGGCGCTTGGGCAGTTCGTGCAGACTGTCGAGTTCAGTGATCGCCCCACCCGATGCGGAGGCGATGGCTCGCAAGCCCGGACGATCGACCGATGGCTGCACGTGTTCGCGGCCCGATGTGGTCACGACGACGGTGGCCGTCGCCGTTTCGCGTGCGCCGCTGAATGTCACAGTGAACCGGCCCTGTCGCGTGGGGCGCCAGCGTCCGGTGTAGTAGCCGCCTTCGCCCCCCGATCGCAGCGCCAGCCGCTCGATGCGCTCATCGGCGCCGACGACGGTGACGACGACCTCGTCGCCCGGCGCCGTGCGCCGGTCCTGATCAGCAAGAAACAGCTCCAGGTGAACGGATTCGTTCACCTCCGCGCGCGCGGGAGACGCCAGCAGCAGCGTCTGATCTGCGTTTCGGTCCTCGGCTCGCGCCACGTGACGGATCGCTTGATTCCAGAACCGACCGAACAGCGCGCTTCCGATGTTGCGACGCCAGCGGTATGTCGAGTCGGTTCCGATGAACAGCACGCGGCCGCGACCTGCCCACTGCTCGGCGACAAGCGGCACGGTTCGACCCTGTTGCTCGAACTCGCCAAGCACGGTTGCCGCGGGTTTGGCCTCCAGCGCGTCCGCCGCCCAGTAAAAGACGGGCATCTGGCTCCACACCGTGCGATTGCGTTCGGCGCTGGGATAGAGACGAAACGCGGGGTGAATCGCACCGCCGGCGGTCACTTGCATTCGAAACGGCGAAAATGCTTCCGCATCGATCCCGCCCTGCCCCGCAGCACTTCGCACGCGCACCGGCAGCAGTCTGCTCATGGGCGACGACGGGTCACGCGTGAAATGATGTGGCATGTGCGTGAATCCAGCCTGCACAATCAGCCCCACGCCCTTGTCCTCGACCGCAACCACAAGCTGATCCATCAAGCGTGGTGGCAGCAGATCCGGCGACACATCACCGAGCAGCACAACGTCGTACGCGGCAAACCCCTCCGCATCTTCAGGAAGCTGTGCCCTGGCTGCCAACTCCTGGGGGGGGATGCCCGCATCCACCAGAGACGACTCCATCACCAGGGTGACCTCTAGCCCGTGGTCGCGCCTCAACTCGTGATCGAGAAATCGGTAGTCCCATCGCGGGTAGCCTTCGAGATACAGCACCTTACGTTTCTGAGCATCGACTTCCAGCGAAGCCTGCGCTTTGTTATTGGCTGTGACGACCTCTTCAGGCTGCGTGTCGATCTCGACGCTCAGGAGCCTTGCGCCGGCCTCGGGGGCGTCACACATGAGTGTGATCTGCTGCGAGGGACGGTCGTCAAGAACCAGTGCGGCGGTATCCAGTGTCTTGTCGCCCTCAACCAGCCGCACCTGCACTTGCCTGCCGCTGAGGCCCGTGGCCCCGACAGTCGCGATAACGCTCACGGTATCCTTGACCGACACCCGCTGGGGCACGAGCACGTCCAGCACCGCCACATCCGCTCCCGGCGACATGTCACTGCCCACCGGCACCGCCCAGACCGGAGCTTCGATGGCATTGGAAGACGCCACGCCACGCACCACGCTCATCGGATCCACACCCGCTGTCGCCCGCCCGTCTGTGAACAGGACGATGCCCGCTATAGCTCGACCCGCCGCGTCATCGATCGCCTGGCTCAACGCGGCGCCAAGGGCGGTATCGTGGGTCTGATCATCAGCCAGTGCCGCTGGGGCAAATGCGGGATCGATCTGTCGCACCTCCGACGCCACGCGGTACTGTCGCACATCAAACCGTTCGCTAAGCGGCTTGATTATCGCGTCGTGCTGTGAACGCAGCACCTCTCGCAGCAGTTCCTCACGGGTCAGCGCATTGAGCTGTTTGCGAAGTTCGCTGCGGTCGGCGCTGGTGTTTGCCTGCACGATACCCGCAGTCTTGGCCAGGGCTTCCACGCGTGCGGCGTCAAAGGGGCCTGACGCCAGTTTCATGCTCGACGACTCGTCGATGACGATTGCCAGGATCGGTTTGCTTGTCACCTGCTGATGCAGGCGCACATAAGGACCGGCCAGGACGATCATGAGCAGGACGAAGAAGCCCACGCGACAAGCGGTAAGTGCGTGGCGTGCCCACGCACGAATGTGCGAGAGGCTCGCACGGTGGCGCCGAGCGATCAGAAGTCCAAGCAAGGGGGCGCCCACAATCGCCAGCCACAACCAGATCGGTCGCGCCGCCATCCAGTCCAGGTTGTCCACCTGCTGGGTCAGCTCTCCTCCGATGCCGATCGTGCGCAACAGCCATGCGGTCATTGCGGGTTCTCCACGTCCAACAGACTGCGGAAGTAGGCATCGATCAGGGGCTGATATCCGTCGGGACCTTTCTCGGTCATGCCTCGGATGATTGGCTGACGCACTTCGGCAGGCAGGCGGTAAAGTGTCGCGCGACGGTCAGGCGGCAGATCGGCCAATTCCCCGACGATCAGCATGCCCGGCCGCAGTTGCACGCTGTCGGGCCCAAGGCTGGTGGATGTCGATGGCATCAGACCGCCTTGGCCCTGCTGGCCCGGTTGGTTCTGTTGGCTTTGCTGGGCCGCGGCCTGGGCCATCGCCGCGGCAGCGGCCATCTGGGGCGACCCCATGAGCCCGGCCAGCTCGCCCGGCGATTGGGCGGCAGCCTGCATTTGCTGGCCCAACTCGCCAAGCTGCTGCTGCGCCTGCGACAGTCCCTGAGCAGACTGTTGCAGCGCCTGCTGCATCTGGCCCTGGTGCGATACGAGCATTTGCCTGGGCGTCTGCGCCGCAGCCGGGCCGCCAGGTTGCCGATCATTGCTGTTCTGAGTCAGAGGTTGCTGAAATTCGCCCTGAGGAGGTGGCTGCTGCTGTTGTCCCTGTGGCTGATGCGGCGCCTGTGTCGGGGTGGCCGGCTGCTCCACGGGGCGCTGGCGCTCGGCAAACCGCTCGTTGTGTTGCAGCGTGACAGCGTCGGGGGGCGCATCGACGGGCTGGTCCCACCAATTCTCGTCGGCCGCGGCATCACCCGCCGGTTGTGGTTGGCTGGGCTGCTGTTGCTGTGCGGCGGGATTCTCCTCGGGTGTGTCCGCTTCGACGGGATGGCCCTCGATATCTCGACCGGGCGGGGTCCACGGAGCCGGGGGCATCTGGTCCTGCTGCGCCAGCTCATTCGCACGCCGAATCGCATCGATCGCCTGGGGATCAACCTGTTGCTGCTGCTGGCTGACGTCGGCGAGCGCCTCGGCGCTGGGCGCCATCTGTGCCAGACGCTGCAGTTCGCCCATCTGCTGAGACAGGGCGTGAAGGTTCTGCTTCTGAGCCTCGAGCACGTCGCTCAGCCGCGACAACTGCCGGGTGGTCTGCTGCGCCTGCAGGCGCGTCAGGGCATCCATCATCTGCTGCTGCGCGGCGTCGGCGTCCTGAGCCATCTGGTCGCGCGCAGCGTTCATCGTTTCGAGCTCCTGCTGCATCGCCTGCAGGGCGGCAGCATCGTCCGGCGACATCAGCGCGTTTTGTGCCGCCAGGTCGCTCAGTTCCCGTTGCATGGCGGACAGGGCCTCCGCCTCCGGCAAAGTCGCCAACGGCGAGCTGTCCGCCTGCGTCGCCCCGTCGGCAAACTGCTTCTCCAGTTGACTGAGCATCTCCTGCTGCTGCCTGACCAGCGCATGCAATTCCTTGAGCTGCTCCATCTGCCGGGCATCCAGGTCCGCGTCGGGGCTCAACTCCATCTTTCCATCAGGCAGGACGGCAAGGTTGGCCAGCAGTTCGGCGGGGAGCTGCGCGATTTTCCCCTGCACGTCGAGCAGCTTGCTCAGCCCTTCCAGCAGGCCGGCCGAAAGCGGCCGCGTCAGTTCCGTGACGCCCTCTGCGGCAGGGGGCGCAAGCAGAATTTCCATCGTCGGACTGAAGGCGATCTGCCCCTTTCTGTCGCGCACCGCCACGCGGTAGAAAACAGGCTTCTCCGGCGATAGGCCGCGCTGCACGACGTTGAGGGCAGTCATGGCGAGCTGGCTGCGCTGCGGCTGATCGAATGTCCTGATCCAGTCGGCTTCAGTGAAGTCCTCGCGGGTGGAACCGTAGGCTATGCCCACCGCCTGCACTCCCCAGTCATCGATGGCACGCACAACGATCGGAACCGGCTCTACCTGCTGCAGCGTCAGGCTTCGACCGGGCTTCTCAACAATGACCGTCGGCGGCTGGTCTCTGGTCGCCACGATACGCAGCGGCTCCATCGTCACGCTCTCGTGCCCGGATGAGTTGGCAAATGACATCGCGATATAGACATCTTGATGGACCGGCACGCGACCCGTCCAACGTTCGGTGGCGGCGTCGGTCGTCATGGTCAACTCACCGATTCGCACGAGTGATGTTGCTTCCTCGTCGCGCTCTCGCCGCTGCAGTGAACCAACGCGATCGGCGTGCACGCGCCCGGCTCTCGCTTCAATTCCGAAGCCTACGAGCGTTGCGATATCGTCCTTGAAAGACTTGATCCCGAGATCAGCGATCTTGCGGTCCAGCCGCACCCATTCCCCCGGCGGCAGGGATTCGGCGTTGATGACCCAAGTGCCGGGTGCTTTCTGGTTGTGTGCGTGGATGGTAACAACCACGCTCGTCGGCAGAGCCAGCGGGTCCGCCCGCAGGTACAGCATCAATGCGTCATCTTTGTGGACATCCAGCGGATTGAGGCGTGTCTGAAAGGACATGCTCGGCCGCGATTCGTCCAGCAGCAGCGAGGCCGTGCCGCTGTACGCGGGCTGAGGAACCCATGTCGCATCGCTGTTCATCTGTGCGTCGGCAGGAGGTCGATCGTCGAACCAGACGATCTCTCGCTCATCGACCAGCCGACGCGTCTGGCGCTGGGGCTCATAGACGAGCACGCGCCCGGAGGTGGGATCGTGTTTGACAGCGGCGGTGATGATGACCGCGCCACCCTCCGGCACACTGATCTGCGCTGCACCATGCGCAACGGGTTGCAGGTCGTCCAATCCCATGTAATCGGGAAGTGCCACCGCACAAGTCACACTTTCGACGACCGGGCGCTGCAGGGCGGTGATGCGATGAGGCCTGGTCCACGTGCCCCCGCCTTCGATCTGGTACAGGTATGACTCCTGCACGCCGCCAAATGCAAACACGAAGGATCCGTCATCCGCTTTCGTCATGGGATACCGCACCCACTGACCATCTTGGCCCTTGAGTTTGATAACGAGCGAATCGGTTTCCCCGCGCGTGAGCTTGGCCTCGATGCGGAGGGGATCGCCGAGCAGTGCGGTCAGGTCGCCTGGGGCAGCAATCCGCACGTGAGAGACCGGTGGAATCGGAGCCGTCGGCCGCAGGACGCGCGCCAGCGCGGCGGGCATCGCTTCGTGGAAAGTGAGCACCATCACGATGGTCAGCAGCAGCACAGCGCCGGCTGTCAGACTGCTGCGGACCATCAGTCGAGGGTCGGCCACCATCTCGATTCGGAACTGCTGCAGTCGCGTTCGCGTATCGGCAAGCAGCCGATCGTAGAACGTTCGGTTGATTGTCGTGCCGTTGCCAGTCGCTCGCTGATGAATGTCGAGGCTGGAGATCAGGCGATTCTTGATGGTGGGTAGCATGGCCTCGATCAAACGAGCCACACGCATGTCTCGGAGCGGACGTATGGATGGCCAGAGCACGGCCGTGCCCAGCGTGCCAGCCAGCAGCAGCCAGAACACGCACGCGGCGAACACGCGCACGGGCACAGGCATGGGTGAAATCATGTCAATCGTGGCGGCCAGCAGAAGCCAGCCCACCACCGCGACGAGCACAAGTGCCGAGCCGCTGACCAGCCACGTGCGACGAAGGCGCTTTCGCGTCTGTGCGATGAGGTCTGTCAGGTCCCGCGCGTCAGGGGGATAAGGATGTGTCGTCATCGGTCAAGCCCTCTCACGGATTCGATGAGTCCGGCGCGGCGCAGCATGCCGATCCCGTGATCAGCGAGGCGTCCGATTGGGCCGCGAGGCCGACCCAGACCATCGTGTTTGGCAGCATCACGGGATGGCAAGAGTGTGGCAAGCATGAACTCCGCGCCCACGACGGCAAACATCACCCAAATCAACCATCGCCACGTCTCCTGTCGCTCGGCAAGGCGCTCGCCGATGGTCGATTCACCCGGCGCGCCCGAGACAAACAGCGGCTCGATGGGCGCGAGCCAACCTCGTATGGCCGCCTCGTCAGCCAGCGTCATATCCAGTGCGGCGGGGTCGATGTTGATCGCCGTGCCCAGCGACACGGTCATCGGGGCGTCGGCCGCACGGGGGGTGATCGTGAACTGGTAATAGCCTCGCCGCTGTGTCTGCGCCAAGGCTGCCACAAGCTGGTCGGCTGATCGTCCGACGTCCAGCGACGCAGGTCGCCCCGTCGGATCGGTCACCTGCACCAGCGCGTCGCTCCACTGCTCGCTCACAGCCACGACCAGCGGCAGGCCAGCCTTGGGCTCCGACGCCAGCGTCACGCGCGGCGCACGACGCAAGTATGCCACGCTGCGAAGCATCAGCGGAACAAACTCCGGCTTCAGCGGCAGGTTCGACCACTTGGCGTCCGATGCAAATGCCCCGACGATGATTCGCCCGCGTCCCACTGCAGCATCCATCATCGCTGCCTTGCCCTCGGGCAACATCAACATCGCTGTGGCCGCCGGCTCGTCATTGACGGCGGTCAGCGGGAAGCGACAAAACAGTCTGATGGTCGCAAAGTAGTTGGCGTCCGCCGACTCGAAAACGCGCAGCACCGGGTGGGCCAGGTCGCGGTCGATGATCGCGGCGAACCGCGTCTCGTCGTTGGCATCACCGACAGAATCGTTGAGCTTGATCCCCGTACCCTGCAGCAGCAGCCGCTGGTAGCGGCCCACATCGACCGCGGCGCCCGGAAGAACCAGCACGCCGCCTCCGGCTTCGATGAAGCCCCGCAATTCGCGCATCTGATCGTCGTTGGGCGACACGTTGTCCAGGATGACGACGCCAGCCTGGCTCAGTCGTTCCTTGTTGATCTGGTCAGGCGTGACCTCGCGGATGTCCAGCGCCTCGGCGATGTCACGGGCAGTCGTCGCCAGGCCGCGCTGAGCAGCCAGGGGTGCCCGCAGGGCGGACGTGACGAATCGCGTGTTCCATGCGGTGTCGTTCGTAGACGCGCTTGACACCACGAGCACCACGACCTTGGGTTCGACATTAAGGCTGAAAAGGAATGCGTCATCCTCGGGGAATGCGTCGGGCGAAAGTGCGAAGCGTCCGTGAATGACGCCCGGACGCAGGGGAGTCGTCGTGACGGTGCGTGTCAGACGCTGGCCTGGAGGAATCGACACGCTCTCCTGTGTGACCTGCTTGTCGTCAAGAAAGAGCGTCAGCAGCGTGTCGCGGGCCTGCGTTGTGGAACTGTTGAAGAGCGTGGCGGTGAGTTGCACGGGCAGTCCGACGACGGGGCGGAGGTCTTTGGGTGGATCGCCGATGATGCCGGCGTTGCTCGGCGGTTCGTCGGGGGCGACATCGAGGACCACCAGGCGCGGCTTGGGGTGGACCCGGGCCAGGCCTTGTGCCGCTTCGCTGCCGCGCCATGCCTGCAGGCGACGGTCCGTGATCACATACAGCGTGCGGGGCCCGCGAGCATCGCCCGACACGGCCAGTTCGATCGCCCGCATGAGGTCGCTGCCAGCCGCCGAGGTCTCCATGGCGTCCACGGTCGCCTGCAACGGCTCCTTATGACGGGCGAAGCCGGTGGCGACGACTTCCGGCCTGCCCGCGGCGCGAATGATGCGCACATAGTCGTCACCGTCGAGACGGTCGAGCACAGCTCGGATCGCAGTCTTTCCTCGCTCCAGGCTGGTCGTCCCACCGCTGGACATGCCCATCGCCGCACCACCATCGACGATGACGCTGACATCCTGTCCCGAAGCCCCGCCAAAAAGGAACCCGAAGCGATCCACCACCGGGCGGCTCACCATGAGCACAAGCATCGCCACCGCAAGCGTGCGCAGCAGCATGACGAGGATCTCGATCAGCCAAAGCCTGCGTCGTTGCTGGGCGGACTGTCCGAGCAGAAAACGCAGCGTCGGCAGTTCGACCGTCTTCACACGCCGCCGCACGATCAGGTGCAGCAGCAGCGGCACGAGCGCCAGAGGCAGAAACCAGAGGAGCAGCGGGTTGAGCATGGTGAGTGGTGAGCGGTGAGTGGCCGAAGCAGGCGCCGTCGCCACACACCACTCACTGCTTTGAGCTTCCTATTTGGCCGCCATCCGTCTCTCGTCCAGGAAACGGCTCAAAATCATCTCGTATGGCGAATCGGTCGCACACAGCTCGTAGCTGATATCGCGTTCGCGGCACTTCCTGCGGCAGGTTTCCAGGAACACGGTCAGCTCCTCCATGTAACGTTTGCGCGCATGCCGGGGATTGCTGATGATCTGCTGGGCGCTTTCGGGATCCTTGAACCGCGTCAGTCCCTCATAGGGGAACTGCAGCTCCGCAGGGTCCATGACATGAAACACGAGGACATCGTGCCGGTCGAATGCAAAGCGCGCCAAGCCCTGCACGATGCCGTCGAGATCGTCGATCAGATCGCTGATGAGGATGACCATGCCCCGCCGCGGGATGCGTGAGGCCAGTTCCATCATCACCTTGCCCGACGCGGTCGTTTGTGCGGCCTGGCAGCGCTCCATCTGTTCAATCATGAGCCGGAAGTGACTGGGGGTGGATCGCGCGGGCAGATAGGTGCGGATTTTCTCGTCGAACAAGGCCAGGCCCACCGCGTCTTTCTGGCGGATGAGCAGGTACGTCAGGCAGGCAGCGATTCGGCAGCCGTAGTCGAACTTGGTCGGATGCCTGTCGGTGTCGCTGGTGAAGCCCATCGACGCGGAGCTGTCCACGATCACTGTCGCCCGCAGGTTCGTCTGATCTTCAAACAGCTTGACGTAGGTCTTGTCGGTCTTGGCCAGCAGCTTCCAGTCGATGGTGCGGATTTCATCGCCCATGGTGTAGGGACGATGGTCGGCGTACTCGATGCTCGATCCGTGGTATGGGCTGGGATGCCGTCCCGAGAGGAATCCATCGACCGCACGACGGGCGACAAGCTCCAGTCGGCTGACCAGCGCGATGGCCTTGGGGTCCAGCAGCTTCTGGTTCGCCACCTTATTCCTCTTTCACATCCGCGATCAGTTGCTCGACGATGTCATCGGCGCTGATCTTCTCGCTTTCGGCCGAGAAATTCGTCACCAGGCGATGGCGCAGGACCGGCTTGGCGATGGCGCGCACGTCATCGGCGGCGACGTGCGTCCGCCCGTCGAGCAGTGCCATGGCCTTGGCGCACAGCAACAGCGACTGGCACGCGCGCGTGCCGGCGCCCCACGTCAGGTACTCCTTGCAGTACTTGGCCGCAGTCGGTTCATTCGGCCTCGTCGCACGCACCAGGCTCACGATGTACGCCGCGATCGGCCGTGCCACCAGGACCTCGCGCACCACCGTCTGCATCCGCAGGATATCCTCCCGGCCCAGCACCGCCTCCAGCGGCGCGGCCTTGCGGCCGGTCGTCGCCATGGTGATGTTGATCTCGTCCTCGCGCGAGGGATAGTCCACTTTGATCTTGAGCATGAACCGGTCGAGCTGCGCCTCGGGGAGGGGGTAGGTTCCTTCGCTTTCGATCGGGTTCTGCGTGCCCAGCACGAAAAAAGGCAGCGACAGGGGATAGTGCTGACCCGCGGCGGTGACCTGGTACTCCTGCATCGCCTGCAGCAAGGCGGCCTGCGTCTTCGGCGGCGTGCGGTTGATCTCGTCGGCAAGAATGATATTGGCGAACAGCGGCCCTTTGACGAACTTCATGAACCGCTTGCCCGTCGAGTGATCCTCCTCCAGGATCTCTGTGCCCGTGATATCGCTGGGCATGAGGTCGGGCGTGAACTGGATGCGGCCGAAGTCCAGCGACAGCAACTTGGCGAGGCTCGAGATCATCAGCGTCTTCGCCAGGCCGGGCACGCCTTCCAGAATCGCGTGACCCTGGCACAGGAGCGCCAGCATCATCTGATCGATGACCTCGCGCTGGCCGATGATGACGCGCTCGAGCTGGCTCAGCAGTTTCTGATGCGCCTGGCTGACCATCTTGGCTGTGTCGAGGATTTCCTCGTGGGGGATGGCCGGGGAAGGCGCCGACGATGAAGCGTGAGGCGGCGATGCAGACGCGTGGCGCCCTGGGGCAGTGGTGGTCGGTGGCATGCGGGGTCCTTGGCTGCTGTCCACGGCGGGCCATCATCCGTCACAAGGAAGATGATCCTGGCAGGCGCGCACCATCCAAGCACGCGCCTCATACCTCGTGCAACGTGCCCTCGTGGCGGCTATTGCACGGCATCATCGTAGGCGGGTGCTTCCCGTCGAGAGTAGGGCCCGGCTGGCGCGTGAAACATTTCGTGGACCTCAGTACAATTGTCGCTCATCTACCAGTATGCGGGGCTTCATGGGGCTGGACAAGGCAACTCGCGGTCGGTTGATCGAGTGGATGACAGCGCCTGTGTTCTCGACATTGATGCGCCATCGAGTGTCGTGTCTGCTGTTGTCGGCTGCACTGGTCGTGCAGTTGGGTACGACCCTTGGAGGGCTGCGACTGTGGTCATGTCCGCTCCCTGACGTGACGGGTGTGCCTTGCCCTGGCTGCGGGCTGACGCGAAGCAGTGCGGCGCTTCTTCACGGCTCCTGGTTCGAAGCTGTTCGCGTTCACCCCCTGGGCCTGGTAGCGCTGCTTGGCATGACGCTGCTGGCGATAGCTGCCCTCTCGCCGCGCGCGTGGCGCGATGCGCTTTGCGACGTCGTGGCCTGGATGGAACGCCGACTGGCAATCACAAGCATTCTCAGTTTCGCACTGATTGCATGTTGGATCGTTCGCCTGATGCCCTACGGCCCGACGTTCGCGGCCGTGAGTTCCCTTCACCCCTGATTGGAGTTGCCTGTAGGGAGATCGTGCTGTTGATCGTCGCCCTCGCGGCGGGTATCGCAAGTCTCGTCTGCTGGATTCTCACCATCATCACCGCCTTCAAGAAGGAAGACGGCCCGTTGTTTGGGATTCTCAGCATTTGTCCTATCGTTGGCTTCATTCTCGGTTGGGTTCGCCACGCTCAGTGGGGACACACCAAGATCATGGCCATCTGGACCGCGGCCTTTGTGGTGAACATGATCATGAATGTGGTCATGAAGGGCATGGCTGCCGCCGGTGGTTGATGAACGGCTGCTGACGGCTTTAGCATTCTGCTACGCGGTGGCGCATTGCGCCGCGGTGTGCAGGGCGGCCAGTTTCGCCAGTAGTGCGATGGTGGTCTGCAGCGGGAGCATGGTTGCGGCATCGCTGCGGGCGCTGCCGGGGTTGGGGTGCGTCTCGATGAAGAGAGCATGCACGCCGGCCGCTACTGCGGCGCGGGCCAGCAGGGGGGCGCGTTCCGGTCTGCCGCCGGACGAGCCGCCTTGGCCCCCGGGTTGCTGGGTCGAGTGGGTCACGTCGAAACAGACCGGCCAGCCCAGGTCCATCAGATCGCCCAGCCCGACGAAGTCGTTGACCAGGCGGTTGTAGCCGAAGAAGGTCCCGCGTTCGGTGAGCATCAGATCCGCAGCACCAGACTGCGTGAGCTTCTCGACCACGTTCGCCATCTCAATCGGCGAAACGAACTGGCCTTTTTTGACGTTGACCGCTTTGCCGGTTTTCGCAGCCGCCACAAGCAGGTCGGTTTGGCGGCAGAGAAACGCGGGAATCTGCAACAGGTCGATGCCTGCCTCGGCCGCCAGCGCAGCCTGCGACGGCTCGTGGATGTCGGTCGTCACCGGCACGCCCAGTTCGCACCCCACCTCGACGATGAGCTGCAATCCCTCGGCCAGGCCGGGGCCGCGTTCGCTGTGAATCGAGCTGCGGTTGGCCTTGTCGTAGCTGGCCTTGAAGATGAAGCTCAGCCCGTGCCTGGCGCAGGCGTCGCGCATCGCTGCGCCGATCTGCAGGCACAGTTCGCGCGATTCGGCGACGCATGGCCCGGCAACGATCGTCAGCGGCAGGGCGGGGCCGATCTTCACGCCCTTGAGGGCAATGGTCTTCGTGTTCATGACGCACATGCTACAGGCCGACGGGATGCCACGTCGTCTTGACTTCCTGCGTGTCGAGGATGAAGTACGGCCCGCGTGCGTCGTCGCTGAGCCAGTCGGTGCGGTCGCGGAAGACGACGCGCTTGACGTTGCCGGCGGCGAGCGTCTGGATCGTCTTGCGATGCGCTGTGTCGTCGCCGCAATACACGACGGCGTTCACGTCCATGTGCGAAGCGAAATGCTCGATGAGCTCGTCGCGCTGGCCTGTGAGGATGTTGACCACGCCGCCGGGCAGATCGGACGAGTGCAGCACCTCCGCCAGCGTGACCGCGCAGAGGGGGCGAGCGTGTGACGCCAGCGCGATCACGCTGTTGCCGCCCGCGATGGCCGGGGCGATGACGCCCACCAGCCCGGCGAGCGACTGGACCTCGGGGGCGATGATCGCCACGACGCCCACTGCCTCGACCACCGAAAAGTTGAAGTGCGACGACGCCACCGGGTTCACGCTGCTGAAGACCTGTTGATACTTGTCGCACCAGCCCGCGTAATACACCAGCGTGTCGATCGCGGCGAGCACCTCGGCCTCGGCCTGCCCGGGGTCGGCGCCCTGGCGGATCAGCTCGGCGGTGAACTGGCTGCGGCGGCCTTCAAGCATCTCCGCGGCGCGGTAGAGAATCTGCCCGCGCAAATAGGCGCTGGCCTTGGCCCACTTCTCGTGTGCCGGACGGGCCGCCACCACCGCGTCGCGGAAGTCCTTGCGCGAGCAGCGGCACACATTGGCCAGCAACTCGCCCGTGGGCGACGCCACCTTCTCGTATCGCCCCGACTCGGTGCGCGGAAACTTGCCGCCGATGTAAACCTTGTACGTCTTGAGCACGCCCAGCCTCGCGCCGGGGCTTGTGTCCAGGTCCACCGATCGGCTGGCGCGACGGCGCTTGAGCGTCGCGGTCTGTCCGTTGTTGTTCCGCTTGTTGGCCATGATCGTTCTCGCGCTTCCGGGGGTTAGTTGATGTTGCAGTAAGCCGCCAGGCCGTGGAGGCCGCCCTCGCGTCCCACGCCGCTTTCCTTGAAACCGCCGAAGGGGCTGGTCGGATCGAACTTGTTGAACGTATTGGCCCAGACCACGCCGGCGCGCATGCGGCTGGTGACCTTGAAGATCTTGGAGCCCTTGTCGGTCCACACGCCACCCGACAGGCCATAGGGCGTGTTGTTGGCTTTTTCGACGGCTTCCTCGGGCGTGCGGAAGGTCTGCACCGCCAGCACGGGCCCGAAAATCTCCTCGCGCACGATGCGGTGCGACTGGGCGCAGTTGAGAAACAGCGTCGGTCGGCACCAGTAGCCCTTGCCCGGAACGTCGCACGGCGCTTGCCAGATCGTGGCGCCCTCGCCCTGACCGATCCGCAGGTACTCCTCGATCTTCTCGAGTTGTGCCTGCGAATTGATGGCGCCGATGTCGGTGTTTTTGTCCAGCGGGTCGCCCACGATCAGCGTCTTCATGCGGTCCTGCAGCTTTCGCACCAGGCGGTCGGCGATCGACTCCTGCACGAACAGACGAGAGCCGGCGCAGCAGACGTGTCCCTGGTTGAAGAAGATGCCGTTGACGATGCCCTCCACGGCCTGGTCCAGCGGGGCGTCCTCGAAGACGATGTTGGCCGCCTTGCCGCCCAGCTCCAGCGTGAAGTGCTTGTGCGACCCGGCCAGGGCCTTCTGGATGATCTTGCCCACCTCGGTCGAGCCGGTGAACGCGATCTTGTCCACGCCGGCATGCTGGACAAGTGCAGCGCCGGTCTTGCCCGCTCCTGTGACGATGTTGACGACGCCCGGCGGCAGTTCGGCGTCCTGAATCAGCTCGGCGAGCTTGAGGGCGGTCAGTGGCGTGGTCTCGGCAGGCTTGAGCACGACAGTGTTGCCGCACGCCAGCGCCGGGGCGAGCTTCCACGCCGCCATGAGCAGGGGGAAATTCCAGGGGATGATCTGCCCCGCCACGCCCAGTGGCCGCGGCGTCCGCCCGGGGAAGGCGTACTCGAGTTTGTCGGCCCAGCCGGCGTAATAGAAAAAATGCGCCGCCACCAGCGGCACGTCCACGTCGCGCGACTCGCGGATCGGCTTGCCGCCGTCCATCGACTCGATGATGGCGAACTCGCGGGCTCGCTCCTGGATCATCCGCGCGATGCGGTACAGGTACTTGCCACGCTCGGCTCCCGACAGCTTCGACCACGTCTTGTCGTACGCCTTACGGGCCGCGGCGACCGCACGGTCCACGTCCTTCTCATTCGCCTCGGCAACCTCCGCGAGCTTCTTTTCGCTGGCGGGATTGACCGTGTCGAAGTATTTGCCGGAGGCCGACTCGACGAACTCGCCGCCGATGAACAGCCCGTAGCGCTCGCGCACCTTCGCGTGCGACGGGCTCTCCGGCGCCGGAGCGTACTGCCAATTCGTCTTGAAGTTCAATTCGAGGGCCTGTGTCATGGATCAGTCTTTCGAGAAATAGTCCAGCGACTGGTACTGCCCGGTCTGCTCCTTGACCAGTTGCAAGAGGATGTCGTTGGCCAGGCGGCTGGCGCCGATGCGGAACAGGTCGGGTGTCATCCAGGTCTGGCCCAGCGTCTCGCGCAGGACGACGAGGTACTGGATGGCGACCTTGGCGGTGCTGATGCCGCCGGCGGGCTTCATGCCGATGATCTTCCCGGTGGACTGGTAGAAGTCGCGGATGGCTTCGAGCATGACGAGCGTCACGGGCAGTGTCGCCGCGGGCTGCACCTTGCCCGTGCTGGTCTTGATGAAGTCGGCGCCGGCGTGCATCGCCAGGTCGCTGGCGCGGCGGACCTGGTCGAGTGTGCCCAGCTCCCCAGTCTCCAGGATCACCTTCAAATGCGCTGACCCACAGGCCTCCTTGATCTGGGCGATCTCGTCGAAGACGTAGTTGTAGTCGCCGGCGAGAAAGCGCCCACGGCTGATGACCATGTCGATCTCGTCAGCGCCTTCACCGACGGCAAAGCGCGTGTCGTCGAGACGGGTCTGAAGCGAATACTGCCCGCTGGGGAATCCGCTGGCGACGGCGGCGATGTGAATGCCCGTGCCTTCGACGCATCGCCGGGCCACGCCCACGAGCGTCGGATACACACACACCGCCGCCACGTGGGGCAAGTCGGGCAGCGCATCGTGCAACTGGCGGGCCTTGGCGCAGAGCTGTCGCACCTTGCCCGGCGAGTCGGCGCCTTCGAGTGTCGTCAGGTCGATCATCGACAGCGCCAGCTTCAGCGCCGCCACCTTCGACTGCTTCTTGATGCTGCGCTTGGTCAGGCGATCGACGCGCTCCTCGACGCCGATCTGGTCGATCGGCGGCGACAACGAGAGGTCGGGCAGGGTATTCGTCAGAGTCATGCCAGGGTTTCCATGAACTGGTCCACTATTCTACGGTAGCGCTGGGGTTCGGCGGTAGCCAGATCCAGATGGCCCGCTCCCTCAAAGAGTTCGCAGGTGGCTCGCGGTGTGGCGGCGGCGACGGCTTGGGCGGAAGTCACGGGACAGATCGGGTCGGCCGTCCCGTGCAGCACCAGCAGCGGGCAGCGCAGTTGGGTCGCCCATGCCGCCCGGTCGAAGCAGCGAAACTCGGCGTGGGTCAGCCACATCCACGCCCCCGCCAGCCAGCACAGCGGCTGCGGAGGCCAACGCCTCAGCCGAAACATCCCGGCGATCGGCTCGTCCCACCAGCGATACACCCCGTCGGCAATCACCCCCGCCACCCGCTCCCGACCGGCCTGCGCGTCCTTGGCCGCCGCCACGAGCGACACGCACGCCCCCATCGAGTAACCCATCAGCACGAAGCGATCTCCACCGAGCCGATCCATGACGGCACGCAGATCGTCGGGCTCGACCAGGCCGCACCGACTGGTCCGGGCGCGCGACTCACCGTGGCCGCGCATGTCGTAGAACACCACGCGACTGGCGTGCGGCAGAAACATCGGGGCCCACAACTGCGCCCCGTACCGCCCGTCGCCCCAGCCGTGGCTGACGATGACGACCGGGCCGGTGGGTTTGTCGCCCCGGACGATCCACCCCGGCGTGTCGCGTCCGTCGGACAAGGACAGCGTCACCTCTTCGAATGCCAGACCCAATTCTCCCGGATCGGTCGGCAGGCCTCGCGCAATGGCGGAGGCATACGTCGTGCGGGGCGGGTGCGCTAGGCCGTACAGCAGCCCCGCCGCACCGATCAGGCACAGCCCCGCAGCGGTCGAGATGAACAGAATCAGCAAGCCCATGGTTGGTGGCGTGCGGTAGGATACGGCCATGGACCAGACCATGCTGCAACGTTGGATGGACGAAGCGGTGGCGGAGGCCGAAGCCGGGCTTCGTGAAGGCGGCCTGCCCATCGGCAGCGTGCTGGCCGACCCACGGAATGGGCAGGTGGTGGCTCGGGGCCACAACCTGCGCGTGCAGAGCGGCGACCCCACCGCCCACGCCGAAGTCGCCTGCATCCGCCACGCCGGCCGACGACGCGACTGGCCCCAGTTGGTCCTCGTCTCCACCCTCAGCCCCTGCATCATGTGTACCGGCACCAGCCTGCTGTACCGCATCCCGACGGTCGTCATTGGCGAGAATGAAAACTTCCGGGGGGCCGAGGACCTCTTCGCTGCCCATGGCGTCGAACTCATCAACCTCAACGACGCTCGCTGCCTCAAGCTGATGCGCGACTTCATCGCCGCGAGGCCCGATCTGTGGAACGAGGATATCGGTGTCTAGCGCAGCTCACCGCATCTTGGTCACGGGCAGCGCCGGAGCGATCGGGCGCGTCATTGCGCCGGCGTTGCGGGCGCGCGGGCACGTCGTGCGCGGGTTCGACTGCGTCGAGCACGGCGGGTGCGACGAGGTGGTCGTGGGCGACATCGCCGATGCCGCTGCAGTGGACCGGGCCGTCGAAGGGTGCAACACCGTGATTCACCTGGCGGCCGAGCCCAACGACGCGCCGTTGGTCGAGAAGCTTCTGCAGCCCAACGTCATCGGACTGTTCCGCGTGATGGATGCGGCCCGACGGCTGGGCGTCAGGCGCGTGGTGCTGGCCAGCTCGATGCAGGCGGTCTCGGGCCACAAGGGTCTGGCCATGATCCGGCTCGAAGACGGCCCGGCGCCGTTGAACCACTACGCGCTGATGAAGGTCTGGGCCGAGCAGATGGGCGAAATGTACGCCCGTCGCCACGGCCTGGAGGTCATGGCCTGTCGCATCGGCTGGTTCGTGCGCAACACCCGGGAAGCGCGGCGCATGGAGGAGACGGGCGCTCACAGCGGCTACCTCAGCCACGACGACGCCGTGCGATTCTTCGCGGCGTCGGTTGAAGCGCCCTTGCCGCAGCGCTATCACTTGGTTTTCGTGCTCAGCGCCAACGCCGGCAAGCCCTGCGCCGATCTGGAACCGGCGCGGCGAGCCGTGGGCTATGAGCCTCGTGACACCTACCCACAGGGCCTGGGGTTTGATCCGGCAGCGCAGCACGCGAATCATCAGCATGGGCACACACCCCTTGCGGAAGGAGTCGGGCAATGAACTGGCGATCCTCGACGGCGGTCTTGGGCCTGTGCCTGGCGGCAACTGCAGCTCCGGCCCAGGACTCGGGTGAAATCGAGCGGCGGCCTCACTTCACCACGACCGATCACCGCCTGGTGTTGACCGTGCTGGATGTGTCGTCGCGTAAGGACCTGGCCGACGATGGGCGAAGCAAGCACTACCTGTCGTTCGACGGCTTTCTGCGCCCGGCGCGGGAAGCCGACGCGATCGCCGTGGCCAAGGACCTGCGCGCGTTGCGAATCTACGACAGCAACGGCAACGAAATGCTGCCGGCGCCGGCGCGCGGACGCACGACGACCCGCGAACGGCCTCCCGAGGACTTCAGCGCCGTCCTGGGCGACAGCGGCGTCACCGGACTGTCCAAAACCCAACTCGTTCAGGTCCCCTGGGCCATGCGCTCCATGGACGCCGAGGCGACGCTGATCCTGGGCAAGGCCCGCCACGATGAGCGGATCCCCGCCACCGTGATGGAGGACTTCGCCAGTATCGCCGGGGTCGAGCTGCGCATCGACCGCCTGTCGATGTCGGCCGACCGCAAGCTGACGGTGTCGATTCAGTATCGTCGGGCCGGCGCCGGTCCATCGGGGCCGTTCATCGAAGCGGTGTATGCGGTCAACGAGGACGGCAACTCCCTGGGCGGCGGCCGCTGGACCGACGGCACGCCCATGAAGGACAAGGGCAAGCTCTCTTTCGTGTTTCCTCTGGATAGCTCGCAAACGCACCATGGTTTCAAGATCGTCATCTGCAGCGACTACGACGTGCAGCCGGTGGGCTTTACCCTCACGGAGCTTTTCGATCGCTGAGTGCGGCCAAGCCGGGGCAGGATCGACTGACCGCCGGTGTAAGTATGGCGGGCGAGCGCAGGTCGGTCGGCGGGAACCTGCGTCGCCAAGAGGATTCAGCGATTCTCACCCCCTCGCATGACCCGCCAGACGGTCCATGACCTTGCCCGTCCCTCCGGCGTGCGGGGTTTTGGGCGACCCACATCACGGCAGATCGTCGCCCCGCACCCAATCCCAGGGCAGGCTCTGCGCGGGCATGACGCGCTGGCGCGGGCTTGAACGCAACGGTCGTAAGCCACCAGGCGGGCTTCGGGCTTCGGATTCTCGGCTCGTCGATGGTCCCCCGGCATCTCAGGCCGCCCTCATGGCAAGCGCCTGCAGGGTGGATCGGCCGCTCAACCAACTCAACTTGTTGCCGCACACAACAAGCTGCACGTTCCGACCCTCAAGTTGCCGCGCTCAACCCCCTCCCGCAGGCTCGCAAGTGGGGTTCATGTCAACTCGATCATCACCATGTAGAGCAAGTTGCCGGTTTTGATGATCGAGTTGCCGCGCTCGGCCCCTCCCGCA
>CAZFDT010000006.1:0-112494 GCA_964518335.1 uncultured Phycisphaeraceae bacterium | reverse complement strand
TCCTGCTTCACAGCATCTGCGAACTCGTCGAAACCAGGCTCACCTGAGACGTCACACCCGTTCCACGACGGCGCGGCGCCTTGCCGGGCGCGGCTTCGTCTGAACGGTCGCGCCCGGCGGGTGGTGGACGGCGTCGTACAGGTGCTGCAGCAGTTCACCGCGCGTCGTGACGCCCGGGCGACAGTCGTCGGGCTGTGGCACACCCGCCAGCGCGCACCACTGCCGGGCGTCGGCGGGCGACACCGGCTCGTCGAGTCGGGCGTGCCACTGCGGCAGCGCCCCGCGCAGGCCGAAATACTGCGCCGCGGCGAAACGCGGGTGCGACGGATCGAGATCGCGGAAATACAGCAGCACCGCGCCGTCCCGCACGAGCATGTGCTGCAGTTGACCCACGTCGATGCGACGCACCGCCTGCCCGTGGCGAACGCTCAGCGCCGCCGCGATCCCCGCCGCTTCGCCCAGAGCCATCCAGCACGGCTCCATGCGCAGCGTGCCGTAGCCCAGGTGCGTCGCACTCACCGGCACCGGCGTCAGCAGCCCGTCCACCGCCTTGGGCACGATCACGCCGTACGGCACGGTGTAAGGCTCGGTCGGATACGACATGAACCCGTCCAGCCCGATCCGCCCCGGCTCGCGCTTGCGGCAGGCGTGCGAGTCGATGCTGTAGTGGCTCGCCGTGATGCTGTCGGCGTGGATCGGCGGCCGCAGCCCCGGGCCCGTCGGAATCGCGTCGTGCGCGGTGAACAGGTACTCCCCTTCCACGCGCCGTCCCTCGCGCACGTACACCTGCCGTGGAAAGCACCCGTTGTCGGTGTATTCGTCCTTGGCCAGACCCCACCGCTGCGCATCGCGGCGAAACCACTGCGGCAACTCGGTGTCGTGCTGCGCGAACCAGAGCAACCCCAGCGTGTAGTCGCGCAGTCGCTGGGCGAACTGGTCGCGCCACGCCCAGTCGGCGGTCGGCCAGGGCCAGTTCTCCTCCGGCAGGTCCGTCGAAATGAACGCGCTGTGATGGTTGTTCGAGTCGGTCTTGCCGTTGGGCAGTCGGCATGGGTTGACCACGCCGGCGTCCAGCCAGTAGTCGTTGAGAAACCCGACGACGTGCCCCGATCGCACGTCCTCGACCAGCGACGCGAACTCGCCGCGGTCGTAGTTGGCCGGCTTGGGAATCGGGATGCGGTTGTCCGGCGCGTCGGTGAGGCAGACGCGGTAGTTGTAGGCCTGAATGGCGTGGTCGGCCTCGAGGGTCGAGCCGGGGCCGGGCACGCCGCCATCGTAGCGCAAGCGCACGCGGTTGGCTTCCTCGAAGATCGCGCCCGAGTCGGCGGGCCCGGACCAGCGCAGGTACACCCGCCCCGCGTTGGGCTCGCGGTGGTCGTTGAAACCTTCGCGGCCCAGTCGGAAGGGCGCGCCTGCGGCGGCCGCCAGGTCGCCTTCGTACGTGGCGTCCACG
This sequence comes from uncultured Phycisphaeraceae bacterium, assembly GCA_964518335.1. GTDB lineage: Bacteria > Planctomycetota > Phycisphaerae > Phycisphaerales > Phycisphaeraceae > CAZFDT01. Next base: position 111,041 of record CAZFDT010000006.1, on the reverse strand, counting down.
AACACGGCCGCGGCGTACTCCTCCAGCTCGCCGCTCTGCAGATTCCGCACCGCCATCCGCGCCAGGCGCCCGTCTTCGACCGTCACGCGCTGGGCCAGGGCGTCGAACTGGCGATGCCGCAGCACCTGAATCGCCGGCTGCTCGTCGAGCATGCCTTCGAGGACGACCTCGGCGACGCGAGGCTCGAAGTGGTATCCGTTGCTGCAGTGATCCACCTGGGGCGAGTGCGGGCCGTAGGCCTGCGCGTAGTGGGCGTGGATGCGTCGGGTGAACTCGGTGAACAGGCCGCCGGTGGCGCCGCGGGTGTGGATGTCGGTGGCCCCCAGGCCGTTGGCGGGCAGGCCGCCGATGTGGGGCCAGCGGTCGAGCAGGGCGACCGAGCAGCCCTGGCGGGCGGCGGCGATCGCGGCGGCGATGCCCCCCGGCGTCGCGCCCAGAACCACGACATCAAAACGCTGCGCTGACATGGATCGCTCCGTAGCGGCGAAGGCCACGTCGCCCGGACGCGGCGCCGATCGCCACGCACCAGAATAGGGCCGACCCCGGCGCGGGCAGATGACAAAAGCTCGTCATCCAACACCAATCTTGCGTCATCCCCGCGGGTCGGACCGGCTCGACGCCGGCTGGCGGGCGCGGCGGTACTGGCTGGGCGTCTGCCCGGCACGGGCGCGAAACACGCTGATCATGTAACTGCAGCTCTGAAAGCCCGACATGTGGGCGATCTGCGCCAGGCTGTAGTCGGTCGCCGCCAGCAACCGCTCGACGCGATCGATGCGGCAACGCATGAGGAACTCGTGGGGCGTGCAGCCCAGGTGGTGCTGGCACTGGCGCTCGAAAGTCGAGCGCGAGGTGCCGACGTGGGCGACGACGTCCTGCACGTTGATGCCCTCGCCGGCGCGGGTGCGCATGAACTGCACGGCCTGGATCAGCACGGGGTCGGCCAGGGCGGTCGAGTCGCTGGACTCGCGGACCTCCAGGGCGATCGGCGGGATGAGGATGGGCGCGTCGGGGGGCGGCTGGCCATCCATGAGGCGGTTGAGCAGCGAGGCGGCGTCGAACCCGATGGCCTCGACGTTGGGTGCGACGCTGCTCAGCGCCGGGTTGCACAGCTCGCAGAGCACGTCGTCGTCGTCCACGCCGACCGCCGCCACGTCGAAGGGCACGCGAACGCCGGCGGCCTCGCACGCCTCCAGCAGGTGCAGGCCGCGCGTGTCGTTGCACGCCAGCACGCCCGTCGGCTTGGGCAACTGCAACAGCCACGACGCGATCGCGCCCACGTCGGGCGCCTCGCGCTGCGCCTCGGGCCCGCGGCGGGTCGCCCAGTGCCGATCGTGCGGCGCCGCATAGACGTGCTTCTCGCAGCCGGGCGCATCGATCTGCTCGAACGCCCGCTGCCGGGCCTCGGAAAAGTCCACGCCCGGATACCCGCAGAACGCCAGGTGCTTGAGCCCGTTGGACACGAAGTGCTCGATCGCCAGCTCGACGACGCGGCGGTCGTCGGTGTATACCCCGCCGAAGCCGGGAACCTGCACCGCGTTGCGCAGATCGACCGTCGGCAGGCCCAGCTCGCGCAGGATGCCGCCCAGACGATCGCTCTCGATGCGGGCGATCACGCCATCGCCGGCCCAGCCCCGCAGCTCCTGGAGCGTCACCGGGACGTTGGTCTTGAAGATGCGCCGCTTGAACGTCCACCCGCCGTGGGCGCGGGCATACCGGGCGATCCCGCGCAGGCAGCCGCGACCGTAGGACGAAGTCGATTCGACCAGCAGGATGACCCGGCGGTGTACGGTCATGGGGCTGCCGCTTCCGCCGACACTTTACCGCATCACGCGCGGTGGCGACGCCGCACGGCCAGCAGACCGCCCACGCTCAGAAGCGCCAGCGACGCCGGCTCCGGCACGACGATGTAAAACGCCATCCCCAGCTCGGTGCCGCCGCGGTCCGGGTTGAACGACTGGCCGTAGTGCGTCCGGTCGCCGAAGACATTGGACGCCCCGGACGCCAGGTAATAAGCGCCGTCGGCGTAGTCGTTGGCGACCGAGTTGCCGCGATAGACCATGAACGATCCATCGCCGCCGTAGAACTCGAAGCTGTAATACTTACCCGCCACGAGCGTCACTTCATCGGCGCCGGTGAAGTCCAGGGTCAGCACCTTCGTGCTGCCGCCCACGGTGATGTTGGCCCCGCCGGTGTTCGATGCGTCGGTGATGCCGAACGACAGACTGGCGGTGAGGAGGCTGGTCAGCGAGCTGGGATAGGTCTCGGCGGCGGCTTGAGCGGGGGTCAACTCGACGAGCCGCACGAACACGGTGTCGAGGTGGGCGTTGGCGCCGAAGTTGCGGGTGGTATAGACGACATCGACCTTGTCAAGGACGCCGTTCGTCGGCGCCAGGAATGACTGGGCGCGCAGGTTGCTCGTGTTGGCGACCTCGCCGGTGGCGTTGGTCAGCGGGCCGGCCACAATCGTCGGTGTGCCGGTCCACGCGGAAATGGGCTGGGCCTCGGTCGTCACGATGCCCGCATGTGCCAGTGAGGACAGACCGGTTGTCGTGGCGAAGACCAGACTTGCGATGGTGATCATGCGACGTGTCATGATGGCTCCTCCAAAACGAAAGAAGGTTAGAACGAATCCCACAACGCCAATCCCACAGCCTCGCGCGGCGGTAGATCCGCGCTCCATATCGAGCATACGCTCTGGCCGGCATCTGCCAATCCAAGGAATGCATCGTTTCGTATCAAGTTCTCGTCAAGCGCGTCTCGGGCGATTGCGCGGCTACTCTTTCGCATACACGCGGATGTAGTCGATGTGCATGTACGTCGGGTTGGGGGTGCGATCCATGGGCCAGCCGGGTCCGCCGGCGAGCTCGGCCAGGACGTAGAGCGGGGCGTGGCCGCACTCGGGCGTGGGCTCGCGGCGAAGCTCGACGCCGTCGTAGTAGTAGATGATGTGCTCGGGCGTGACCATCGCGCCGTAGGTGTGGAAGTCCTCGGTCATGCCGGGCACGAGATGGCGCACGCCCAGATGGCTGCCGCGGCCTTTGCCGCTGCGGTCCCAGATGTGCAGCGCGGTCGAGAGCTTGTTGGGCCAGTGGCCGTACTGCTCGACGATGTCGATCTCGATGTTGAGCGACTCCTTGTCGTCGGGGTGGGTGACGCGGCGGACGCCGGTGAGCCAGAAGCCCGGCCAGGTTCCGGGCGTGGCGGGGAACTTGGCGCGCATTTCGAAGTAGCCGTACTGCTGGCTGAATCCGTTGCCCTCGGTGTCCAGCGAGGAGATCAGGCCGCTGCGCCAGCGCGTGCCGTCGTGGCGGCACTCGATGCGCAGCACGCCGTTGTCCACGGTGAAGGGAAAGCCCTCGACGGGATCGGAGAACTTCGCGTCGCCGAAGTCGCCCTTGTAGGGCGTGTGGGCGATCCACTTGGCGCCGCCTTCCGTGATGGGCCCCCATGCCGACACCTTGATGTCCTCGTCGAACTCGTCGTTGAATGTCAGCTTGTAGCCGGTCAGATCGAGCGTCGGCTCGCCCAGTGGCGGGATCGGCGTGTTGTTGTCGATCGTCAGCGTGCCGATGAGCACGCGATGCTCCTCATCAGGCGTCGCGCCTTGCGACGCGAGCACAGGCTTGCGGCCGAGATTGTTGTACAGCCCCGCGTAGAGCTTGTATTCGCCTTCGGGCAGCGCGTCGAGCGTCTGCTTGCCCTTGGGGACCCAGCGCGGCAGGCACACGTCGCGCGTGTACTCGACCAGGCCGTTCCACTTCGACGTGGGCGTCGGCGGAAAGTGGTCGTCATCGTACACCGTCTTGCCTTCGCCATCGACGATGTGCATGAACACCTTGTAGTCGCGCTGCGTGGGCTGCGACTGCCAGCGATAGGTGAGCTTGAAACCGTAGTCCGCCGTGCTGACCGAATGCGAGGGTGACGCCGCGAGCACGGTGACGCCGGCCTTCACCGTATCGTGCCCCTCGGCAGTGACGGCATCGACCGCCTCGGCGCGAATGTCGGCCATGAGCAGTTCGAGCTGCTTCTGCTCCGGGTGCGAGGTGACGCCGATGTTGATCGACAGCAACTTCGCCGGCCCGTTCCACTTGCCGTTGTTGGCACCGCCCCAGTGCTCGCCGCCGACAATGTCGCTCACATGCAGCGCCAGGTCGTGCCACTGGCCATCGGCCACGAGTGCGACGTTCTTGCGCTGGTGGATCTGGCCGCCGCCGTCGCCGAAGCGCACGGTGACGTTCTGCACGTTCGCGGTCTTGTAGCGGAGTCGGATGCACGCCAGGTCGTGTCCGCCGGGCATAGCCAGGGCCTTGGTCACGGCGACGTACGCCCCGCCGCCGGTGAAGTCGCCCACGAGTTTGAGGGCGCCGCCCTCGACGCCCGGCGCGTCGCCCACGACGGTGAGCGAGCCGGTAGCGCCGGGGAACTCCTGCCCGTTGAAAAACTTCCACTCGGCGGGGTCATTGGCGAAATCGTCGAGCTTGACGAGCAGGCCCTTGCCGTCGGGCATGGGCACGGGGGCCGGAGCCTTGCCTTTGGGCGCGGCGGGCTGGCCCGAAGCCTGCGGAGCGAAGTCGGGGTACACGTTGGGGCCCGTGCCCGCGGCAGGGGTCACTGCAACGGTCGGCGGCGCCGCGGCCGCCGGGACCGCCGGGGCCGCGTCCGGGGTATCCGAGCCGGGCTGTTCCGCCGTGAAGATTCGCATGCCGAGGCTCCGTGTGTTGACACCGTTGAGGCTGATGCCGTTGACGAAGATCGCGCCCGCGGGATAGGTCGATGACCCGCGCCGCCGCAGCGTGAACCCGCGCGGCGACGTGCCCGGATCGATGAACTCGATCGCATACGTCTTGCCCGCTTCGAGCCGCACGCGGTCGTCGCCGGTGAACGATAGCGACAGCACGCCGATGTCTTGCCGCCCGCCCGGGTACTCGAACGCCAGGTCCGACGTGGCGAACAGGTTCTCCCGCTGGGCGTACACGTAGGCGGCGGGGTCGTCGCTCAACGCCACGTCCACCTCTTGAAGGCGAAGCTGGATCGTCCCGCCGTCGTTGCCGCTGCTGTACGCCACGTGGATGTGCGACAGCGTACAGGCCTCGCGCACTGTGAACGTCTGGGCCATCCGCTCGCCGCCGCGCAACAGCACGCCCGCCGTGAACTCGGCCGGCGCACGCCCCCCCGCCACGTCCACCGCCGCGGCGCCCAGCGGCCAGCGGGCGCCCTCGGCATGCTCGGCGACGGTCACACCCGCCCGCAACGAGGTCGTCAGTGCGCTCGACGCCAGAACAGCGATAGCAAGGCGTGCCGGTTGGGTCATCCAGATCATCGGTTTGTCCTTTGGCGCGGGCTGTGCGCGGGCCATGTCGCCGGCACGAGCCACATCCGCGACCACGTCACCCGGCCGTTCACGGCAGGTTGATCGGGTTGGGGTAATGCTCGTAGAACCACTTGACTTTGGAGGCCGAGGCGTACAGGGCCTCCTTGGTTTTCGTGCCGGCGTGACCGTCGAAAAACAACACGTTGACGGTGTCGCCGGGATGGACCAGGTGCAGCCGACCGCCGAACCAGTTCCACGCGGGCGGCATGTCCTGGGTGTTGAACGCTCCGGTCATGCGGCCCGGGCCGCCGCCGGGAACGTCGCCCCAGTTGGTGCGATTCGCGGTGGTATCGCCCACCCAGACCGTGGCCGAAGGCGACTTGACACGGGTCAGCGCGTGCAACTGCGCCCGAGGCCGCGTGGGGTCCAGATGGTGCTCGGCAAAGTCCAGACCCAGCGTCGCGTGATCGGCGCCGGCCGCGTACATGCCGTAGCTGTAGTTCGTCCTGCCGAACCGCTTCATCTGCAGGTCATAGGCGTAATGCGGATTACCCGGGCACCCGTAGGTCGCCGACGGCACCAGATAGTCGCCGCCGCGGGTGAACTCGGCGCCGTTGATCGGCTCGCCGCTGTAGAACCTCGACCACGTGGTGATCTCGCCGCCGGCGTTGGCGTAGAGGGCGATGGTCCGCGCCTTCGAGTCATTGCCGTACAGCGTGAGGGCCAGGCTGATCTGCCGCTCGTTGGATAGACACATCGCCACCCGTGCCGCATCCCGCGCTTTGCCCAGCGCCGGCAACAGCAGCGCGATGAGCAGCGCGATGATCGAGATGACGACGAGCAGCTCGATCAGGGTGAAACCGCGTCTTGGCGTGGCGTGCATCATGCTGGACCTCGCTCCGCGACCGCTGTCGTGCGGCTGCTGGGAAGTGGAGATCACCACATGTCGATGTTACCCGCCTTCCCCGCCAATACCTTGGCAATAACGCCGCGATCCATGTCAATTTTGCGTCACGCCTTGCCCCCGCACGATCGCCTTACCGGGCTATGTGAGATGTGGATCGCGCCGCGTCGCCGCGGCCGATCCGGCGGATCGTGAGATGGCGTGCGGCGGTCAGAACTCGGACATCACGAAGTCGCTGCAGTTTTTCGTGCCCTTGACGCGATGCACGTTGAGGAGGGGGTTCCACATGGCGTTGTCTTCAGCGTTGTAGCCGGGCGACGACAGGGCCTTGGCGTGGCCGTCGATGAAGACGGCAGGGCGCACGGGATCGGGGTGCCAGCTCAGGAAGGAGGTGGGGTTGGATTGGTGACGGGTGCAGAACTGCAGAGACACGGCCACGGGCGTGCGGAAGAAGCCGGTGCGCCACGATCCGCCGCCACAGTTGGGCGGATTGACGGTGAGGGCGTCGAGCCAGTGGAATCGCAGGCCGTGGTAGCTGTTGAGCGTCCAGTTGTGCGCGACACCGTCGCTGCGGGCGTACTGGAGGATGCTGCCGGCTGGTCGGGCCACCAGGGGCGAGGACGGACAGATGTAGGGGCCGCCGGCGACGCCGTTGACGTCGAAGCTGATGTTCATGTAGTCGCGGAGCATGACCTCTAGAAGTCGTCGACCGTGCGTGGCGTCCAGACCGTCGATGATATTGTCGCCGTTCATGTCGCCGGCGGGCCAGTAGTCCTTGTGGTCCTGGGCATACATGAGCCAGGCGGCGCCGATCTGCCGCAGGTTCGTGGTGCAGTTGACCAGTCGTGCGGCGTCTCGCGCCCTGCCCAGCGCCGGCAACAGCAGCGCAATCAGCAGGGCGATGATCGAGATGACGACGAGCAACTCGATGAGGGTGAAGCCGCGAACACGATGCTTGGCACTGTCGATCATGATCCACATCCTTTGCGAGGCGAGCACTCGCGCAACATCACCACTGATCGGAACGGTACGGTGCGGCAGGCAGACCCGCGCTGTCCACAAGATTACCCAGGTCCGTGGTCTGCTCGGCGTAGTTGTAGCGCACGGCGACGGGCTGGGGCACGTCGGAGCTGCGCACGATGACGGCGTCGCCATCGATGGCGGCGTCGGCCCAGCGCCACTTGCGATCGTTCCCGGCCAGCGCAAACCCGCGCACCGGTTGGCCCGTGGCGGTCTGGAGCGCGCCGCCGGGCGTGTCGAACTTGACATACACCTGCCCGCCGTTGAACCGCACGTCAGTCACACGGGGATAGCGCGGCACGTCGCCCCGGCCGTACGCCGCCGCCGTCGCCATGCCGTACAGCCGCGGGAACAGCCGCATCTTGTTCGCCGGGTGAATGTCCACGTCGCCGATATCGGTCGAGACGACCATGTGGACGTTGGGCATGTCGAGCACCGCCATCTGCTGCTGGCGCAGCTCGGCCCAGAAGCTGCGGTTCTGCGGCTGCTCGGTGGCATCGCGGTAGCCGGGCAACTGCACAAAGACAAAGGGCATCTCCGGTTGCTCCCAGCGGCTGCGCCAGGCGCCGATCATGGCGCGGAAGCAGTCGCCGTAGAGGCCGGCGTTGTAGGCGTCGCTTTCGCCCTGGTACCAGAGGATGCCGCGGATGCGGTAGGGCATGACCGAATGCACCATGCCATTGTAGATGCGCGAGGGCCAGTGAGGGGCATCGACGGGCTTGGGCAGGGTGTTGTCCTGCTTGTGGGCGTTGGTCTGGGCGGTGAACTCGGCGCGGTCGGCAGGGCCCGGACCGAACCCGCGCTCCTCTTCGAGCATCGGGGCGAAGCGCGGGTCGGCGTCGAGCGCGTCGTGCGGCGTCCAGTTCTTGACGCGCGTGCCGCCCCAGGTGGCCTGAATCACGCCCACGGGCACGTCGAGGTCGCGCTGCAGTTGACTGCCGAAGAGATAGCCGATCGCCGAGAAGTACCGCATCGACTCGGGCGTGCTGACGACCCACTTGCCCTGCACCTCGGGCATGGGCTGGGGCGTGAACTCCTTGACGACCTTGAACGTGCGCAGCTTCGGCAGGTTGGCGTCGTCGAGGGAGCGGCCCTCCTTCGACAGGCCGTGCGCGTAATACTCCATGTTGGACTGCCCGGAGATGAACCACACCTCGCCGACGAGCACGTCCTTGATCGTGCGCGACTCGCCCCCGGCCAGGCTCACCTGCAACTCGCCGGCGACGCCCGCCTTGATCGGGTCGAGGTTGACCCGCCACCGCCCGTCGGCGTCGGCGACGGCGGTCTTGCGCTGCCCGGCGAACGCGACCGCGACCGACTGCCCGGCGCCGGCCTGACCCCAGATGGGCACGGAAGCGTCGGCCTGCAGAACCATGTGGTCGCTCACGAGCGGCGGCAACTGCAGCGACTGGGCCCCAGCCTGCGCCCAGGCGCACGCCAGCACCGTCGCCGCCGCCAACCATCGCCAGGTCTGTTTCACTTTCATGGTGAAGGCCTCTTCCGCTCCGCTCGAAACGCGACGGATGCGTTAAGCATCCGCCGCGGAGTAGGCGATCCGCGGTTGCTCGCGCGGATCACCGAGGATGGGTGCGACGGAACATCAACAGCCCGCTCAGCGCCATCAGGGCGAGGCTCCCGGGCTCGGGGATGCCAATCACATCAAGATAAGTCGTGCTGATGCGGATCTCGTCCATGTTGATCAGGGTGGCCTGATGCGAGTAAATCTGCAAATACGCCGCGTCTTTCCAGGTGGCGATGCCCTGGTAGAAGCGGGTGTGCGTCACGTCGCCGCCGCCGACGGCGACGGCCGAAAGATCATCTGTCAAGTCTGGGTTCAGCCAGACATCGATGATGGGGTTGTGCTGCGCGACGTCGCTGATGATGCTGGTCACATTGTTCGTGATGCGGGCAACAACGAAGTAACTGGTGCCGTTGGTGATGGCGGTCGGGCCGGTGCCTGCGTCGGTGGGGCCGAAGTTGTTCTGGATGCCGCCCTGCACAGCCGGAACGCTGTTGGCCGCGCCGATGCCGATGCCCATCTGCGCGCCGATGGACGTGGTGTGGCTGATGGAGATGTACCAGCCGTTGCCGCCGGCGGTGCGATTGATGATCGCGCTCAACCACACTTCGCCGAGGTACCCGGTGTTGACGTTGTTGTCGTCGGGGAAGAGATTGCCGAGGGTGACGCTGCGGTACAGTTCCATGCGGTTGCCCGTGGTGGTCGCACCGTTCTTGGTGGCGCTGCCGTCGGTGGTGAGCAATGTCGAATAGGTCATCGATGCCGTGACGGTCTTCAACTGGCTTGGGTTGGTAGCGCCCGCGCCCGAGCCCAGGATGTAGTCACCGGTCCAGTCACCAACGCCGCCGCCGGTCTGTGCATTGATGAAGCTGCCGTCGGTGTAATCGCCGGGCGTGGCGAAGCCTTCGTAGGCGATCAGGGTGGCGTAGGCTTGTCCGCCGATGCCCAGTGCGAGCGCGGCCGCGGCGAGCGTGATGGCGTGCTTGCAGGTCTTCATCGCGATTCCTCCAAAGATGGGTGAGGGTGGATCACATGGTGGCCGCCGGCACGACGCCGACGGGTTAACAGCAGCGTGGCCCCGAGCAGCAGCGAAACGCTGGCCGGCTCGGGGATGCCATGGAGATTGACGGCGGTGATCTCCATCGCGCCCAACAGTCCGTAGCGCGAGGTGATGCCCGCAGGGACGGTGACGGTGAGTTGCAGTTCGCCCAGTTCGTTGGCGAACACCGACTCGAACACCGCGGTGTCGGTCAAGTTGTGGGCCACGTCCAGGTCGCGGATGAGGTCGCCGATGATGTAGCGGGTGATGCGGCCGCGGCCGCCGTCGTCGTCGCTGGAGGCGAAGAGGGTGATCTTGTATTCGCCGCCGGGCGCCAGGCCGCTGAGCACGACGATGCCCGGCTGCGACTGCGCCCCGAGATTGCCCGACGCGCCGGTGTACCAGTAGTCGCTGGCGATGCCCGCGTCGTATCGCGAGCCATCGGTGATGCCCAGAGCGGCGCGCGACGTGAACGTGTCGATCACGCGCAGATGAACCGACGTGCGCAGTCCCTCGCTGTTCTGGGCGAAGCCCACGGCGATGCCGAGCGTGGCGTCGGATTGCGTGTCGCCGGAGTTCCAGAATCGGCCCTGGCTGTCGATGTTGCGGCTGTCCACGATGTCGGCGTTGACCGTGCCGAAGTCGAAGAGAATCGTCTTGTCCTTCTGCAGCGTGGTGACCGTGCTGGCGTTGGACTGGCCCAGCAGCCAGTTGTACATGGCGGCGGTGTTGAGGACCGTGCCGTTGATGCCGTGGCCGCCGGAGGTGTACTCGGTGTATTGGAGGTTGTTGTGGGAGTAGAACGTGGTGCCCGTGCCGATGGGAAAGGTGAGGCTGGGCAGGCCGTCGGCATTGCGGATGGCGTTGATGTGAGTGCGGGTGACGCCCACGGCAACGACGCCGTCGTTCTGAGCGTGAAACGCCCAGATGGGCTTGCCGACCATGTTCGGCGCGAGGGTCAGATCGCTTTCGGAGCCGGCGATGGGCACGCCCGCGGCGAACACGCCGCCGTAGCTTTCGAGTAGCTTCCACGTGCCGCCGCCGCCGCCGGAGTAGCCGGTGATCATCAACCGACTCGCGTCGATGTTGTATTGCGTGGTCGCCTCGGCGAGCATGTTGACAATGCGCTTCTGCTCGCGGTCGGGCCAGAAGCCGTTGCTCGACTGCGGGGCATAAAGAAAGAAATCGCGGGTCTTGGCGTTGGCGAGGAGGTTGTCGAGCCCGCCGTTGGTGATCTGGCCCGTGTTGTTGCTGCCCGATGGCGGCGACCCGACGCCGTGGAGGAACACGACCAGGGGGTAGCTCTGCGTGGGGTCGTAGTTGGTGGGCACGAACAGGCGACCGGGCAGTTCGACGCTGCCGCCGTTGAGCAGGTCGTAGCTGAACACCTCGAACTCGTCGGGGTTGGCCGCCCGCACCGACGCCGTCGCCCATCCGAGTGCAACCGTGAGCAACCCAACTGACCAAGCCGTTCGTCGCATACGCATACACCTCACACGCGGTACCGGCCGAGGCCCCGGATTCCAGACCGTCCGCCACGTCATGCACCAGATTTACCCCACGCCCCCCAAAGAGGGTTGATATTTCTGTCAAATGTTTTATGCTTTATGTCAGAAATGGCGGCCCACGAAGCTAACTCCTCATCTGACAGGGCTGTACGACGCATCGGCGTGCAGGTCGGAGCCGTGGACTCCTTCGGCCGGCGCATCCTCGAAGGCGTCATCGACTACGCCCAGCGGCAGGCCGGCTGGCGCTTCAGTTGGGACCGCAACTACCGCCCCGAGTTCTGGACCCGCCGCCCACTCGACGGCCTGATCGTCGAGGCCCGCGAGACCACCCGCATCGCTCAGCTCAGTGAGTTGGGCTTCCCCATCGTCGTGGTCAGTGGCATCGCCGCGGCAGGCATCCTTCCCCTGGTCACCACCGACGAGGCGGCACTGGTGCGCATGGCGTTCGACTACTTCCGCCAGATCGGCCTCAAGCGCGTGGCCTACGCCAGCCTCGAACGCCCCACCTACCACATGGACACGCGCGGTCAGGCGTTCGAGAAAGAAGCGCCGCGCGCTTACAAGCCGCACGATATTCACGTGTTTCGCCTCGATGAGGCCAAACAGACCGAAATCGCGCAGATCCAGGTTCTGCAGGATTGGGCGCGCACGCTTCCCAAACCCATCGGCGTGCTGGCGCGACGCGACGCGACGTCGTTCCTCCTGGCCGAAGCGTGCGCCTCGGCAGGCATCCGCGTGCCCGAGGACGTGGCCATTCTGGGCGTGGACAACGACCCCCTGTTCTGCGAGCTGTGCCATCCGTCACTGTCGAGCATCGACCACAACGCCGTGCGCATCGGATGGGAGGCGGCGCACCTGCTGCATCGCATGATGGCGGGCGAGGACGTGGGCCTGGATCCCATCAAGGTCGAACCGGCGCGGATCGTGCGGCGCGGATCGACTGACGCCATGCTCAGCGACGATCCGCTGGTGGCCCAGGCGCTGTCGGCGATTCACAATCGCGCCTGCGAGGGGCTGACGGTCCCGGACCTGCTGGCGCAGCTGGCCGTGTCCCGCAACACGCTGGAGGCGCGCATGCGACAGAAGATCGGTCGCAGCGCGCACCAGGAAATCCTGCGCGTGCGGTTGGACCACGCCAAGATGCTGTTGATCGACACGGACTGGGGAATGCCGCTGATCGCAGCGCACTGCGGATTCAGCTACGCATCTCAGCTCAGCGCCACCTTCCGCCGCGACGTGGGGCTATCGCCGACGCGCTACCGCCAGAAGATGCAGCAGCACCTGGCCGGCGACGTCGCCGCTACACGTGGTCCTGCGTTGAAAAACCCAGAGGCAGCGGGCACCACGCACTGAGCGGCGCCGGGGCGTCGGCCACCACCGCCGCCGGCGGCAGCGGCCCCAGCAGCAGCCGCGTCATCGCCGTCCCGTCCAGTTCAACTGCAGCACGACCCGAAAACGGCTCGCAACGCGGGCCGTCGCCATCCACCACCATGCGAAACGCCCGACCGTCGGCTCCCAGCGCCACCTCGCCCGGCGCCAGCGGCGACGACGCATGCCGCGCCCGCATCAGCGCCCCCACCGTCGCCGGCCAGTCGAACACCTGCCAGTTGCCGCTGTGCTCGATCCGCACCCGCTCGGCCAATTCGCTGATAGCGCGGATCAGCTCCACCTGCGTCGCTTGCAGCGCGACGCTCACCGACCACGGCTCGCCGCCGGACAGCAGCGCTCGCACGATCTGCACGCCAGTGTCGCCATCGACCGCCACCAGTTCGTGAACGCGCTTGCGTTCGGCATTGACCACGGCGTAGCCCACCACGCGTCCCGATGCATCGCGGGCCGCGATCGGCCGGCAGAACCAGTGCCGCAGCACCGCGCCGAAATCGCCGCGCCGGCAGCTACTGGCTTGCGCGTCGTGCAGCGCCGCCAGCGCCGCCGCGTCGGGCTGCTTGTCGAGCGTCACCGCCGCCGGCGCGTTTCCGAACGCATGCCTGATGTTGCGATGCTCCACGTCGGCGATGACCGTCACGCCCGCCATCTCCCAGCCGAAGTAACGGTAACGCTGCCGCTGCCCGCCCAGGTACGACAGGTGATAGCCCTGCGCCGCAATCTCGCCGCGCACGTGCGCCATGAGCTGCGTCATCAGGCCGGTGCGGCGAAAGTCGTGGCCCACCGACACGCCTCCGACGCCCGCGACGCGCAACACCGAGTCGCCCACGCGCCACTCGATCGGGAACAAGCCCACGACCGACGCCAGTCGCCCATCGACGCGGATGGCATAGTTGTGATTGCAGTTGACCTCCTGGCGACGATACAGCCCAGGCAGCAGATGCACGAACGAGCGATCCGGCGTCTCGTGCCCGAACGCCGCGTCGAGAAACGCGATCAGCTCGTCGAACTCACCGACCGTGATGCGCTGGATCTCCTCGGTCATCGTCAGGCTCCTGCGGGGTCAGGTCGAGGTGCGCGCGTAAGCATCGATGGCCGCGTCGATGTGGGCCAGATCATCCGCGCTGAGCGCGATGTTCGCCGTCGCGGCGTTCTCGGTCGCCTGCCGCGCGTCGCGCGCGCCGACCAGGGCGTGTGTCAGGCCCGGCTGCGCAATCGCCCACGCAATCGCCAACTGCCCCAGCGTCGCCCCGTGCGCGTCGGCGATCGGACGGATCGCATCGAGCATCGCCTGCACCCGTCTGCGGTTATTCACGCTGAACGCCGGTTGCTCGGCCCGGTGGTCGCCGGGCTTGAACGTGTGGTTCGGGCCGATCTTGCCCGTAAGCAGCCCACGCGACATCGGCGAGTAGGCGAACACAGCGATGTCGTGCAGCCGGCAGTGTTCGAGCTGGCCCGACCGCACCATCCGCCGATCGATCATGCTGAAGCTTTCCTGGTCCACGTCCACCGGTCCCAGCGCGCGGTAGCGCTCGATCTGCTCGACGCTGGCGTTGCTCACTCCGATCGCGCGAATCTTGCCCTGCCGCTTGAGGTCCAGCAACGTCGCCATCGTGTCCTCGATCGGCGTCGTCGGCGTCTGCCAGTGCGTCTGCAGCACATCGATCGTCTCCACGCCCAGCCGGCGCAAGCTCGTCTCGACCTCGCTTCGGATCGAGTCGGGCGCGGTGTGCTTGTACACCTTCTTCTCGTTCTCGAAGTGGAACTCGCCCTCGGCCCGATCCCAGATCAGCCCGCACTTGGTGGCAAGGATCACCCGGTCGCGCCGGCCTGCGATCGCACGGCCGACGATCTCCTCGCTGCGACCGAACCCGTACACCGGCGCCGTGTCGATCAGATTCACCCCCGCATCGATCGCCGCGTGTATGGCGCGCACCGCTTCGTCCGCATCGGCGCCGCCCCACATCCAGCCGCCCGCCGCCCACGCGCCGAATCCCACGACCGACGCCTCCAGTGCCGAACTGCCCAGGGTTCTCTTCAACATGCGGGCATCATACCCTCACACGCTTCGGTCCACTGCAGCAGCGACCCGCGCCAGGCTCTTCATCAGCTCGTCGAGCGTCTGCGGCGTGATCGACTGGGCGCCGTCGGTCATGGCGTGCTCGGGATCGGGGTGCATCTCGATGATGAGCCCGTCGGCGCCGCACGCCACCGACGCCTTGCACATGTCCGGCACGAGCCGCGCATGACCCGTGCCCTGCGACGGATCGATCACCACCGGCAGGTGGCTGCGGAAGTGCAGTTCGGGCACCGCCGACAGGCTCAGCGTATTGCGCGTGTGGTCCTCGAACGTGCGGATGCCTCGCTCGCAGAGGATGACGTTGGGGTTGCCCGCGGCCAGGATGTACTCGGCAGCCTGCAGGAACTCGTCGATCGTCATCGACATGCCGCGTTTGTAGAGCACGGGCTTGCCGGCCTTGCCGCAGGTCTCCAGCAACTTGAAGTTCTGTGCGTTGCGCGTGCCGATCTGCAGGCAGTCGGCGTACTCGGCGACGAGATCGACCTCGCTGGGCGTGACCACCTCGGTGACGACGGCCAGGCCGGTTTCCGCCCGCGCCTTGGCCAACAGCTTCAGGCCCGACTCGCCCAGGCCCTGGAAGCTGTAGGGATTGGTGCGCGGCTTGAACGCCCCGCCACGCAGGGCGTGCGCTCCGGCCGCCTTCACCAGCTTCGCCGCTTCGATGATCTGCTTCTCGCTCTCCACGCTGCAAGGCCCGGCCATCACCGCGACCTGCTTGCCCCCGACCACGCACGACGTGCCCACCTTGACCGCCGTGCGCTCTTTCTTCATCTCCCGCGCCGCCATCTTGTACGGCGCCAGCACGCGCATTACACGATCGACGCCCGGTAGCTGTTCGAACACGCCGGGGTCCTTCTTGCGGTCCTCGCCGATCACCGCCACGACGGTCAGCTCGGTGCCGACGATCGGATGATCCTTGAGGCCCATTTCCCTGATGAGCTGTTGGACGTGGGAAACCTGGTCTTTGGAGGCGTCCGGACGCATGACGACGATCATGGAAAGATCCTTCCTGAATAAAAAACCCCGACGCCTGCCGCGTCGGGGTCATGGTGTCGTGGGTTGGTGTTCCAGACTTATGACCTGACCGCCGCGGCGTGGGGCCGGGTAAACCAGAAGTACCCAAAAAAGTAAAAGCGGCCATGGGTGGACATAGGCGGAAGTATGGCGAGGTGTGGCGGGTATGTCAAGTTTCACCCGGCGATTTGATCGAGGGCATCGAGGAGGGTGGCCAGTTGGTCGTCGGTGTTGAACGGGCCGGGACTGATGCGGACGGCGCCGCCGGGGAACGTGCCGAGTTTGCGGTGGATGTAGGGGGCGCAGTGCAGGCCGGGGCGGACGGCGATGTCGAAGCTGTCGTCGAGGATGGACCCGGCATCGGGGGCTTCGTAGCCGCTGATGTTGAGACTGAGCGTGCCGACACGGCGGCGGGCGTCGCGCGTGCCATAGATAGTGAAGCGCGGGTCGTCGCCGAAGCGGTCGATGATGGTCTGGACCATGGCCTGCTCGTGAGCGAGCGTCTTGGCGGGGTCTTGGGCGATGACGTAGTCGAGCCCGGCGCCGAGGCCGGCGATACCGACGGTGTTGGGTGTGCCGCCTTCGAGATAATAGGGATAGAGCGCCGGCTGCGTGGGTGTGGACGAGTCGCCACCGGTGCCGCCTTCGCGCCACGGGCGCAGACGAGCGCGGCGCATCACGACGTTGTCCATGCCGCCGGCCTCATGTGTGGCGGCGACGGCCTCGGCGGGCTCGGGACACCGAGGGCCCACGTACAACCCCCCCGTGCCCGTCGGCCCCAGCAGCGACTTGTGACCGGGAAACGCCAGCAGATCCACATTCATCTTGCGGATCGAGATCGGCACCACACCTGCCGTCTGCGCTGCGTCGAGGCAAAACAGCACGCCTTTGTCCCGCGCGACCCGCCCCACCGCCTCGGCGTTCTGAATCGTGCCCAGCACGTTGCTGGCGTGCGTCATGACGATCAGCCGCGTGTTGGGCCGCACCGCGTCGGCTATCGCCTGTGGATCGACAAAGCCCTGATCATCGCACGTCACGCGCGTCAGCTCGATCTGCCGATTAGCCAGCATCGCCTGCAGCGGGCGGCTCACCGAATTGTGCTCCAGCACCGTGGTGATCACATGCTCGACGGCCGCGTCGTTGGACAGCACGCCCTTGATCGCCATGTTGAGCGCATCGGTTCCATTCATGGCGAAGACCATGCGATGATGGTCCTCGCCATCAAAGAAACGCGTGAGCTTGAGGCGCACGTCGTCGAGCATGCGTTCGGCAGCGACCGCCATGCGATGTCCGGCGCGCCCCGGGTTGGCCGCGTCCTCGGCGAGGAACCGCCCCATCGCGTCGCCGACGCCGGGGGCCTTGGGAAACGATGTTGCCGCGTTATCGAAGTAAATCATGGTGTTCAATGCCACGTGTCGAATGCGAACTGCCGAATGATCCGTTCGCCGATTTGCCTGTGCTGTTTGACATCCGGCATGCCTCGTTCGGCAGTTTCAAACCGACGCCATGCCCTGCTGGCGGCGCCAGGCGGACAGTTGCCCCAGGTGCGTCGAAGGGTGGACGAGCATGACGTAGGCCAGTACGTGGCCGATCCTGGGCATGACGGGTCGCCAGCGTTCCAGCGGCGTGTCGGCCTCGAGGCGCGCCGGGTCCATGGCGGCGAGGGCATCTGCAACGGCGGCGTGGCCCCGCTCGTACTCGGCGAGCAGATCGGCCTTCGTGCCATACACCGACAGCTCGGCCTCGGGCTTGCTCTGCATGCCAAAGCGATGACCCTTCGGATCATCGAACGCCCGGCCACGGATGAGACTGACCAGCGTGTCGTGATAGCCCGACAGGTGAGCGACGATCCACGCCGGATGGTTCATGCCCGGGGCGGGCTGGTGGGTCATGCGATCCTCAGGGATGTCGGCCAGAAGCTTGCGCGCGTAGTCGCCGTTGCGGGTCCAGCTCATGAGCAGGGATTGGATCATGACGTGCATGGCGGCTTTCCGAGTTGCGGCTGCGCGTGGGCGTCAGTTGTGGAGGGTTCCGGTTTCGGCGTTGGTTCGCATCGAGTCGCGCACGCCCAGCCACACGAGGAAGCGACGGCGCAGGAGGATGATCGGCCGGGCGATCAGGCGGTGAACGCGAATCCACACCGGGGGCATGGCGACCTGGCACCGCTGTGCGTCGGTCATGTGCGTCTGCCAGGATCGCTGCACCTGCTTGGCCAGATGGTAGCGATCGCAACGCTGCAGTAGTCGCAACAGGGCATAGCCCAGCATGTCCCAACGGCCCAGGGGGGCGTAGCTGATCTGAAAGTCCACGAGGTACGGCCTGCCGTCGTCGCCGACCAGGATGTTCTCGGGCTTGTTGAGGTCCACGTACGCGGTGTCGCGCTGGTGGACCTGGTCGAGCAGCACATCGAGACGGGCAAAGTAATCGTCGGGCATGTCCATGTCGGCGGTGAGCGGCCGGCCGGGGATGAAGTCGTGCGCGAATGCGTTGCAGTGAGCCATGCCCACGAACGCCGGCACGCCCTCGATACCCGCCAATCGGTGGTAGTGCCGGGCCTCGCGGAACGTCAGCCAACGACCCAGCCATGCCAGGGACACTCCCAGCAACGACGCGCTGCGCCCGAACTTGACGACGATCCTGCGGCCGTTCATGACGTACACCCCCGTCGCCGCGAAGAAATCGTGCTTGAATGTGAGTTCATGGGTGCAGGTGACGCCGTCGATCTCCAGCGTCTCGGGCAGCTCAGGGCAACCCAGCGCCAGCAGCCAATCGTGCCGGTGCGCGGATCTGCTCGCGGTGGATTCAGCCGTGCCCATGGCCTCTCCTGGTCATGCTCCAACATACTTGGCGTAGATGCTCTTGGCGACATTGGGGAGCTTGGTTCCCTTGACGATGGCCCGGCCGTCGGTGAACAGGGTCAGCTCGTAGGGCTGGCCGTTGTCGGTGATGTCGGCTCGGAGCATGAACTTGCTGGCGTTGACGCTGCCGTGGGCGCGCAGCCGAGCGGCGATCTCGTCGAACTGGAGCCTTTGGCTGCCGGGAGGCTGCGTGATCTGCACGGCGTTGCGGCCGCAAAGCGTGGTCGTGCCGCTGGCAAACTTGCCTTCGAGGAACTCGAATCGGCGCTGCTTGCAGCAGACGCATTGGCCCACGTCATAAGCGCGGGCGACCTTGAACTGGCGGATCACATTGGTCCACACATCCACGTGGAGCATGGCGGGGGCCACTGCAGCGTAGTTGCCGGTGAGGATCTTGAGCGTCTCGACCACCTGGAAGTTGCTGACGATGGAGACGACGGGGCCGAGCACGCCGGCGGTGTCGCACGTGGGGTTGACGCCGGGGGGCGGGGCCTGCTCGAAAATGCAGCGCAGGCAGGGCGTGGCCTTGCCCGCCTTCTCCCAGGGCGAGTCGCCGCCGGGCGTGTGCGGGAGGATCGGGTAGGCGGCGCCGACCGTGCCCACCGCGCCGCCATACACGTACGGAATGCCGTGCTTCACCGCCACGTCATTGGCGAGATAGCGCGTCTCGAAGTTGTCCACGCCGTCCACGATGATGTCCACCGCCCCCCCGGAAGTTTCTAAAGCTAATCGCTCGATGTTGCTGTGGTTGACGTCATCGACCACTGCCGTGACGCGCACCTGCGAGTTGATCCTGGCGATCTTCTGCTTGGCGGCCTCGGCCTTGGGGATCGCGTTGGCGACGTCGTCCTCGTCAAACAGCACCTGCCGCTGCAGGTTGGTCAACTCGATGAAGTCGCGGTCCACGATCACCAGATGCCCGACGCCCGCCCGCGCGAGCATGTTGGCGATCACCGTACCCAGCGCGCCGCACCCGACGACCAGTGCGGTGCTGCCCAGCAGGTTGCGCTGGCCATCCTCACCGATGCCCGGCAGGAGCATCTGGCGGTGATAGCGGTCGAGATTCAGTTCAGTTGCAGTTGTCATCTTCATCACCCGGCTACCAGCGAGCCGCCTTCCACGGGGTCGACCTTCACACCCAGCTCGACGAGGTACTTCAGGGCCGCGTCGATCTGGTCGTCTTCGCCCTCGAACAGCACCGCCATGATGCCGATGTCCTTCTGCACGCTGGCCTGGCGGATGTCGAAGACCACGTCGGGGTACTTGCGGGTCATCTTCCAGAGGCACGGCTGGTTCTGCTTGCCGCTCTCGAAGGTGAGCCAGCATTTGCGTGTGGTTTTCATGGTTCATCCATATAGACCCCGGTCATTGACCGGGGGCCAAGTGCGTCAACCGCCGGCGATCGCGGGAACGATCGACACCGCGTCGCCGTCTTTCAGAGGCGTGTCCAGGTTGTCGAGGAAGCGGATGTCCTCGTCGTTGACGTACACGTTGATGAAGCGGTTGAGCTGGCCCTCGGCCTTGTAGAGGCGCTTGCCCAGTTCGGGATATTCGCCGGTGAGCGCGCCCAGCACGGTTCCGACGGTGTCGCCGTCGCGGGTGACGCGGTCCTGGTTGCCGGCCTGCGGACGCAGGGCTGTGGGGATGTCGATCGTGATGTTCGTCGCCATGTCTATCCTCAGATTGCTACGGTTGCGGGTTCCTGGAGCGATTGCACAAGTTGGTCGAATTCGGCGAGTTTGGCGGGAATCGCCGGGGCGTGGGCGAACTGGCCCTGCATGACCTCGGTGGTCTTGAGCCCGTTGCCGGTGATGCACACGCAGATGCTTTCGTCGGCGGGGATGCGGCCGGACTGGATGAGCTTGATCGCGCACGCCAGCGTGGTGCCGCCGGCGGGCTCGGTGAAGATGCCCTCGGTGCGGGCCAGCAGTTTCACCGCGTCGATGATATCCGCGTCACTGGCCGACTCGCCGTACCCGCCCGACTCCTGGCACACCTTGATGACGTAATACCCATCCGCCGGGTTGCCAATGGCGATGCTCTTGGCGATCGTGTCGGGCTTCTGCGGGTGGAACAGCTCCTGGCCGTCCTGGATCGCCTTGACCACCGGGTTGCACCCCGCGGCTTGGGCGCCGTACATCTTCGGCCCATTGTCCTCGACCAGCCCAAGCGTGACGAACTCCCGATACGCCTTATAGATCTTGGGGAGAATCGTCCCGCCGGCGACCGGCACGACCGTGTGCTGCGGCAGTCGCCATCCCAGTTGCTCGGCGATCTCAAAACCGTGCGTCTTGGCGCCCTCGGTGTAGAACGGCCGCAGGTTCACATTCACGATCGCCCACTTGTACTTGTCGGCGATCTGCGAGCACAGCCGGTTCACATCGTCGTAGTTGCCCTTGATCTTCACGACGTGCGGGCCGAAGACGCTCATGCCCACCATCTTGCCCTCTTCGAGGTCGTGAGGGATCATGACGAACGTCTTGAGCCCCGCGGCCGCGGCATGGGCAGCGACGCTGTGTGCCAGGTTGCCCGTGCTGGCACAGCCCACGGTGTCGAAGCCGAACTCGATCGCCTTGGTGATCGCCACCGCGACGACGCGATCCTTGTAGCTGAACGTGGGGTAGTTGGCCGAGTCGTCCTTGATGTAAAGCTCGCGCACGCCCAACTCGGCGGCGAGCCGATCGGCACGAACCAGCGGCGTGAAGCCCGACCGCAGCCCGGCGCGCGGCGTGCCCTCGATCGGCAGCAGGTCGCGGTATCGCCACAGCGACCGCGGCCCGATCTCGATCGACGCGCGCGTCACCTTACCCTTCATCCGCGCGTAGTCGTAGGCCACCTCGACGGGACCGAAGTCCACGTCGCACACCGTCCGCGGCTCGACGCCGTACTCGGCGCCGCACTCCTTGCACTGCAGCGATTTCACGTAGCTCATAGCCGGACCCATCCAAACAATAAGCCCCTTGTCCGCGACAGATAAGGGGCTTCGATTCCGGCGATGGAATGTCGGCCGCTTCTTATCTGCCCCCCGCCCTGCACAGGGAGGAGGCGGGAAGTCGCACCATTTCCCTGGTCGCCACACCGGTGAAACTCCGGCGGCGGGGGCGGTTGCGGTGGCTTCGACGGGCCCGTTCCCTCAGCCACTCTCGATAAGCAGCGTCTTCAGTTGTGGTCGAAATGTTAGCCCGAGTCCAGCCCGCTGTCAACGGAGCCGATTGACGTGATATAGTCGCGCCATGGCTGGACTACGCGGGGTTTGCATCGGGGCGGGCTATTTCAGCCAGTATCACTTCGATGCCTGGCGGCGGCTCGCCGGCGTGGAGATGGTCGCTGTCTGCGACGCCGATCCCGCCCGTGCCGTCGATGCCGCGGCTCGTCTGGGCGTGGGGCACTGGTTCACGGATGTGAGCAGCATGCTTGACGAGGTGAGGCCGGACTTCATCGATGTGATCACGCCGCCGGGCACGCATCGGTCTATCTGCCGTGCGGCGGGATCGCGCGGCGTGCATGTTATCTGCCAGAAGCCCCTGGCGACGACGTTCGAGGAAGCCGCGGCCATTGTCGCCGGCGCCCACCGTGACGGCGTGCGACTGATGGTGCACGAAAACTTCCGCTTTCAACCCTGGCACCGCCACATACGGCGCATGCTCGATGAAGGCGCGATCGGCGAGGCGTTGCACACGATCACCTTCCGCTGCCGACTGGGCGATGGCTGGGGCAGCGACGCCTACCGCGCCCGACAGCCTTACTTCCGCGACTATCCTCGGCTGTTCATGTTCGAGACCGGCGTCCACTTCATCGACACCTTCCGCTTCCTCGCCGGCGAGATCTCACGCGTCACGGCGTGGCACCGCCGGCTCAACCCGGTCATCGCGGGCGAGGACTGTGTCCACGCGGTCCTGCAACTCGAAGGCGGCGCAATCGCGGTACTTGACGGCAACCGCTACAACGACCCGCCATGCCCCGCCGCCGACGCCCGCTATACCTTCGGACAACTGCAGCTCGAAGGCGACGGCGGCACGATTCGTCTCGACTACGACGGCAGCCTGACCTGGCAGCGGCTGGGCGCGAGCCCCGTTGCGGTGGACTATCCGCACGATCGTCGCGGTTTCGCAGGCGACTCGTGCTACCACACCCAGCGCCACTTTCTCGACCGCATGCGCGATGGCCGCCCGTTCGAGACCAGCGGAGATGACTATCTGCGTACACTTGCCGTCGTCGAAGCGTGCTACCGATCCGCCCAAACCGGGGCATCGATCCTCGTGGAGAACCCGAGCCCGTGAGCACAACGATTCAGATTGACGGCGTGGACTTTCTGATCGACGGCCAACCCACTTACGCGGGCGTATCCCACGAAGGCCGCCGCATCGAGGGCCTGCTCTTCAACAGTCGGATGATCCAGGCGATCTTCGACGATGAAAACCCGGCCACGCGGCGGACGTGGGCCTACCCCGACACCGGCGAATGGGACCCGGACCGGAACGTCGCCGAGTTCTGCGATGCGCTGCACTTATACCGACGCTACGGCCTGCTGGGGGTCACTGTCGGGCTGCAGGGCGGCGGTTCGGTGTACACCTCACCCGTCTATCAAAGCACGATCACGACGGCATTCGCACCCGATGGCTCGCTCAAGGGTCCGTGGCTGGCGCGGCTGAGCCGCGTGCTGCGCGCGGCCGACGATGCGGGCATGGTCGTCATCGTGAACTATTTCTACTGGCGGCAGGAGCGGTTCGAATGCGATGACGCAATCCGTCGCGCCACCTGCCACATGACCCAATGGCTCCTGGAAACCGGCTACTGCAACGTCCTCGTGGATGTAAGGAACGAAATCAAGGCCGGTCCCGGCCTGCTTCAGGCGGAGGGGATCGGTGAGCTTCTGCAGATCGTTCGCGGCCAGACGCTCGGCGGACGGCGGCTGCTGGTCGGGGTGAGCACGCACCCGCAAAGCCATTTGCCCGACGGCGACTGGGCCGACCAAGTGGACTTCTTCATGCCTCATGGCAACGACTCACCGCCCGAGACCTGGCGACACGAGCTGCAGGCGCTGAAGCGGTCTCACCCGCTGGCGACTCGTCCGCGCCCGATCCTGTGCAATGAGGACTCGGTCGACGTGCGCAACCTCGACGTGAGCGTTGACGAAGGTTGCTCGTGGGGTTACTACGACCAGGGCTACGGCTGCGGGCAGTTCCAGGGCAAGCACGACTGGGCCGCCCGGCCGCGCGAGCCGCGTTTCGAGCACCTCAGCGGATTTCAGACCGTGCCGGTGAACTGGTCGATCAACACCGATCATAAACGCACGTTCTTCGAGCGGGTGCGCGCGATCACCGGCGGACGATAGCCGCCCTACAATGCCCGCCGCATGAAGTGCCTTCTCATCGCGATCGGCAGTGCCGGCGACGTTCACCCGATGATTGGGATCGGCCGGGCCATGGCGGCACGGGGCCATGACGTGGTGGTGATCGCCAGCGGGCACTTCACCCCCGTGGCGCGGCGGGCGGGGCTGGCAGCGATCGATTTCGGCAGCGACGAGGACTATCTCCGCCTGGCGGGCGACCCGAAGCTGTGGCACCCCCGGAGGGGGTTTGCGACGATCGCCAGATCGGTCGGCGTCAACCTTCGCCGGCTCTACGACCTGATTGCCGCCGAGCACGAGCCGGGGCGGACGATCGCGGCGGCGACGACGCTGGCGCTGGCGGCCCGTATCGCCCAGGACAAGCTGGGCTTCCCGCTGGCGTCGGTACATCTGCAGCCGAGCATCTTCCGCAGCGTGGCCGAACCGTCGGACTATGGCGTGCCGATGCCGCGATCGGCGTGGGGCAGGCGACTGTTCTTCCGGCTGGTGGACCTCGTCTATTTTGACCGGGGCTATCGCGGGCCGGTGAACCGTCTGCGGCGCGAGTTGCAGTTGCCCCCTATCGCGCACATCGAGCCGTGGTGGCACTCGCCGCTGCTGACGCTGGGGCTGTTCCCCGCGTGGTACGCCAGTCCGGCGCCGGACTGGCCGGCCCAGGTGCGACTGACGGGGTTTCCACTTTACGACGAAGGCGACCTGCACGAGCCCGACCCGACGCTGGACGCATTTCTGGCGCGAGGGGAAGCGCCGGTGATGTTCACCTGGGGCTCGGCGATGATGCACGCCGACGAGCAGTTCGCCACGGCGGTGGCCGCGTGCGCCCGGCTGGGGCGGCGGGGGCTGCTGGTGACCAGGTTCGCCGACCAGTTGCCCGGCGACCTGCCGGCGTTTGTGCACCACGCCAGCTACGTGCCGTTCGGCGCGGTGATGCCTCGATGTGCTGCAGTGGTCCACCACGGCGGGGTGGGCACGGTGTCGCAGGCGCTGGCCGCGGGCGTGCCCCAGCTCATCACCCCCTTCAGCCACGACCAGCCTGACAACGCGGCGCGGGTGCGACGGCTGGGCGCCGGCGCGTCGATCCGCCCCGCCCGCCTCAGCGCCGACGTGCTGGCCGCGGCGCTGGACAAGCTCCTGGGCGAGCCGCAAATCGTCGCCAGCGCCCGCCGATGCGCCGATCGCCTGCGCGACCGCGATTCAGGTATCCGCATGACGTGCGATCTGCTCGAAGCGATGGCGCAACAAAAAAGCCCCGCATTAGCATGACGGGGCTTTGGCGTTGCGTGTATGTCGCAGCCCCGTCATGCCAATGCGGGGCTTATTCCGGGCTTCACCACGCGAAGTGGGCGAAGGCCTTGTTGGCGTCGGCCATGCGGTGGGTCTGGTCGCGGGTCTGCACGGCCTTACCCTCGTTCTTGGCCGCGTCCATCAGCTCCTTGGCCAGCCGCAGACTCATCGGCTTGCCCTTCTCGCTGCGCGTGGCCTCGAGAATCCAGCGGAACGCCAGACTCTGCTGGCGCTTGCGGTTGACGGGCATCGGCACCTGGTAGTTGGCGCCGCCCACCCGCTTGGAGCGAACTTCAACCTCCGGCTTCACGTTGTCGATGGCCTTGAGAAAGACCTCCAGCGCCGGCGGCTCACCCTTGGTGCGCTTCTCGATCTCATCCATGGCGTCATAGACGCAACGGATCGCCGCGGGCTTCTTGCCGTCTTTCATCACGCAATTGATGAATCGGGCGAGCACCTTGTCGCCAAAGCGCGGATCGGGCTTGAGCTGTGTGTCTGCTGCAGTGATACGACCGGCCATGATGCCATCCTTCGTGGGGCGGCTCATCCACCTGCCGACGGGCAGGTCATCTGTTCACCGCACCCTCGACGCGAGGGGCGATTACTTGCCGCGGTGTCAAAGTCCAAAATGGGAAGGTCTCAAGTCGAATATCGGGGCGTCGCAGGGTTGACGCGCCGCGGTGGTTCTCACTTGCTGCGTTTCACGCCGTACTTGCTGCGACCCTGTTTGCGACCATCGACGCCCAGGCAGTCGAGACTGCCTCGGACGATGTGGTAGCGCACGCCGGGCAGATCGCGGACGCGGCCGCCACGCACCAGCACGATCGAGTGCTCTTGCAGGTTGTGGCCCTCGCCCCCGATGTAGGCGGTGACTTCGCGGCCGTTGGACAGGCGCACGCGGGCGACCTTGCGCAACGCCGAGTTGGGCTTCTTGGGCGTCACGGTCTTGACCTGCAAACACACGCCTCGCTTCTGCGGGGCGCGGTCGAGATCCTTGACCTTGCTCTTGGCCTTCTGCACCTTGCGGGAATTACGGATCAGTTGGTTGATCGTCGGCATGTTGGGACCACGTCAGTTCGGGTGAAATCGAGCCACGCAGTATAGCCGGATCATGCCGCTGCCTGCAAACCCCCCGTTTCGGCGGCCAGCAGGGCCTCCAGGCGGTCCACGTGGCGGGCCATGGTCAGCCGCTGGGCCATCCCCGCCGTCGCCGCCCGGCAATGGGCCCGCTCGGCGGGGTCGGCCAGTTCGACCATCGCCTGCGCCAGTGCCTCGGCGTCCCCGGGATCGGCGATCACCCGCCCGGCCAGGCCGCCGCCCCCCTGCCCAATGAAATCGCTCGCCCCGTTGTACGACGTGCTGATCGCCGGCGTCCCCATCATCAGCGACTCGATCACCACCTTGCTCGACGGGTCAAAAAAGGTCGGCAGCACCGTCACGTCGGCGGCGGCGTACAACTCGCCCATGCGGTTGGTATTGCCCAC
The DNA here is from genome assembly GCA_964518335.1 of uncultured Phycisphaeraceae bacterium. Taxonomy (GTDB): domain Bacteria; phylum Planctomycetota; class Phycisphaerae; order Phycisphaerales; family Phycisphaeraceae; genus CAZFDT01. The sequence goes on along the minus strand of CAZFDT010000006.1, from coordinate 84,284 downwards.
GATCTTGACGCGGTCGCGGAGCCCCGCGGCGGCGATGGCGATCAACTCCGGGTAGCGGATGGCCCCCGCCGCCAGCAGCGTCGGCGCCTGGCGGCGATCCTGCAGCATCCGCATGGCGGCCAGCAGCGTGTCAAAGCCCTTGAGCGCCGGATTGAGCGCGGCGAACAGCAGGACGTAGTCGGCCTCGCCCAGGCCATAGGCGGCGCGGATGTCGCGCCGCGCGGCGGATCGTTCGTCATCGGTGAACACCGGCATGGTCGAGGCGTTGGGGATCACCTCGATGCGGTCGGGGTCGATGCCGTGGTGCTGCTGCAGTTGCCTGGCGACATATCCGCTGACGGCGGCGAAGCGGCGGACCCGCGGGTCGGCGACGGTGCGCCGCTCCAGCCAGCGCAGGGCCTGCTGCTTGGGCGACGTCGCCGTGGCCAGGTGCTTGCCCGCGCGGGCGACGGCTGATGCGCGGCGGGCGGCGTTGCGCGCGTGAACCTCGGCGACGCACCCGCTGCGCGGCTGGACCACCGTCGCCGGCGCCGACATCGTCACCGACAGCGAGGCGTCGAACCCCCCTTCGGCCAGCCGACGGCACACGTAACGGTTGAAACGCAGCAGTCTCGCGGCGTGGCTGCGCGGCCTCAGTGCCATGGCGTCCACTGCAACGCCAGGCGCGTCCAGGCCCTCCGGAGCGCTGCCCGCCAGCACGGTCACGTCGTGGCCCCGCGACGCCAGCTCTGTCACGATCTGGTGGGTCGATCGCTCAGCCCCGCCCCCTTCCGGGTGGTAGCGCTCGGTGACGACGGCCAGCTTCATGCCGGGACGCTCGCGGGGTGGGGTTGCATCAGTTCCGCGGCATGGTGCATGACCATCTCGACGCTGACCTGGGTCATGCACTGCAGCTCCTCACTGGTGCCGCGTAACGGGCATCTCTTTTTCTGGCAGGGGCTGCAGTAAACCGGGACGCGGACCATGCGTTCGCGGGCGAAGCCGATCTCAGTCCATGCCGGGTCGGTCGGCCCGAAGATCGTGACCACGGGCACGTCGAACGCGGCGGCGATGTGGCGCGGGCCCGTGTCGTTGGTGATCATGAGTCGGCTGCGCTTGACCACGGCCTTGAGGGTGGACAGGTTCAGCCCGTGCCGCGACAGATCGAGGAGGGGGCGCTTGGCCGAGGCGATGACGCGGTCGAGGATGCTCCGCTCCTTCGGCGCGCCGGTCAGGGCCACAGCAGCGCCGATCTCGTCGGCGCAGCGATCGGCGACGGCGGCAAAACGGTCGGGGAACCACATCTTCGCATCGCCGTAGTTGGCCCCGGGATTGACCAGCACCAGCGGGCGCGACCCGTCGTGACCGGCACGCCGCAACAGGTCATCGGCAGCGACATCGTCGGCGTCGCGCGTGAACAGCGCCATGCTCGGGTCGGGATCGTGCGCGCCCAGGTAGCGGGCCAGGCCCAGGTAGTAATCGCGGGTGGGTGTGGGGATGAAGCGACCGGCGGCGCGGCGGGGAATGAGCCGATCGGTGAGGAGGAATCCGCGTCCGTCGCGCTCGTACCCGACCCGACGCGGCACGCCCGCCATGCGCACCAGCAGCCCCGTGCGGAAGCTGTTGGGCAGAAGCACGGCCAGGTCGAACTTGCGCGTCGCCAGGCGGCGAGCCAACGTGACCAGGCCCGTGCGGCGGCCGTCGTGCGGGGCGACTTTGCGCGGGCGGCGGCGGCGAATCGTCGCGTAGCGATCCACCCACGGGCACGGCTCGAGCACCGGCCGCACCGCATCCCGCACCAGGGCCGTGATCTGGGCCTGCGGGTACAGCGATCGAATCGCACGCAGCGTGGGCGTGGCCATCACCACATCACCCACCCACGTGGGCACGACCACCAACACACGCTGCGGCACGCTGTCACGGCGGGCTTCGGGCATTGGGAAAGTATATCGCTCGCAGGCAGTCCCGCTTATGCGGGTCCGCTTCGTGGAGGACCAATCGCGGTCACTTGCGCAGCAGCAACACGACGACGCACGACAGGAGAATCACCAGCGTGGTGCCCAGGAGCTTGAGGAACAGGGCTGTGTCCTGCCCGCCCAGCATCAGCGCGGCCAGGAAGCAGATGATGGCGACCACGAGCATGACCAGTACGATGGTCGAGACGTAATTGAACTCGCCGTGCACCTCGCGCTGGTTGCGAAGCTCCTGGAGAATCTGACGCAGCATGGCGAGCTGGGCGCTGGAGCCTCGTTCGGCCTGGGGCGGGACATCGGGGGCGGGCTCCGACGAGGGGGGCGATGCCTCGGCTTGCGGCGGAGACTCGGCCACGGGCGGCGGCGGCGGCGCGGACTCACGACTCGGCGTCGCCGCGACCCGGTGCGGCGGTGACGCCTCGTCCGGCTCCTCCGCCTGTGGGACGGTCCACGGCCGGAACGGACGCGACGCCCGCGGCGGCGCCTCGCCACGTTGCGACGACGATGGCGGCGAAGGCGGGGTGGACTCGGCATCCTTCTCCACGCGCCGCTGCAGACGCGCCACCGCTGCCGCGTCCCACTTGCGCGCCGGCGAGGGCGTCGCAGGCACGTCCGGCTTGGGCGCGTCCGGCTCGTCCAACGCATTGCGCTTCTGCGCCACGATCCGCACCGCCTCCACCAGGCTGCGAGCGATGTACCGCGGCTTGACCTTGCTGTCCGACTCGTCGCTTCGCACCGTGGCGATCGCACTGACATCCAATGGCTGCAGTTGCTCGGCGTCGGCACGCAGGAGAATCGTCCGCACCCCCGCCGCCTCACCCGCCTCAATGTCGCGCATCTGGTCCCCGATCATCCAGCTCCGCGTCAGATCCAGCCCCAGGTCCTCGGCCGCCTGCAGCAGCATCCCCGGCTGCGGCTTGCGCCACGGGTGCTCCTTCTTGTAGCGCATCACCGTCGCCTCGGGGTGATACGGGCAGTAGTAGAAGCGATCGATCCGCGCGCCCGTGCATTGCGCCGCCACAAGCTGGCGGACGCGCTCGTGGACCGCCTCGACATCCTGCTCGGTGTACTTGCCGCGCGCCACACCGCCCTGGTTGGTCACCACAACGACCTTGAATCCCAGCCCGCACAGCGACGCGATCGCTGACGCGGCGCCCTGGATGAGCTCGACCTGCTCGGGGTCGCCCAGGTCGCCGTCGTTGCGGATGATCGTGTTGTCGCGATCGAGAAAGACCGCCTGGTCCATGGCGGATCAGTCTATCAGAACAGCTTGGCGGCCTCGCGCCGGCGGTGCTCGAGCTCATCGCTGACAAGCTGCACCGCCTCGCTCACGGCATGATCCAGGTCGCGGTTGACCACGAACTGCTCATAGACGCCGCAGTCCCATGCCTTGATGATCTCGCGCTTGGCCTTGGCGAAGCGGCGCTGGATGACGGCCTCATCGTCGCGGCCGCGGTTGCGCAGGCGGTCCAGCAGCACGCGCTCGTTGGGCGGCATGACGAACAGGCCGTACATCTGCGGCAACTTTTCCTTGATCTGAATTGCGCCATCCACGTCGATCTCGAGGATCATCAATCGCCCGGCCTTCAGCGCGTCCTCGACGGGCTTGCGCGGCGTGCCGTAGCAGCAGCCGGGATACACCTCGGCCCATTCGAGCAGTTCGCCGGCATCGCGCCGCCGCTCGAACTCGGGAAGATCGACGAAGTAATAGTCGCGGCCCTCGATGTCGTCGGCGGTCTTCTGGCGCGTGGTGACGGAGACGCTGAACACACCGCCCAGCTCGCGCTCGACGTGGTGCGTGATGGTGGTTTTGCCCACACCCGAGGGTCCGGAGATGACCAGGAGCATGCCGGGTTGTGTGGCCGTGAAACTCATGCGGGTTGTGGCTCGGACACTGGGGTGCCCGGATCGTGGGCGTGTGTCACAAGGTAGAGGCAGGCCATGCGAACCGCCAGTCCGTGCGTCACCTGCTCGAGGATGGCGCTGCGGGGCCCGTCGGCGACGGCCGAGTCGATCTCGATGCCGCGGTTGAGCGGGCCGGGGTGCATGACGACGACGTCGGGCCGGGCGCTTCGCAGCCGCTGCGTGGTGAGCCCGAAGAACGCTGCGTACTCGCGCACGCTGGGGAAGGCCTGGCCCTGCATGCGCTCGAACTGCACGCGGAGCATGTTGATGACGTGGGCGCGGGGCACGACCTCGTCGAGGCGGTGCGACAGCTCGCAGCCCATGTCGGCGAAGGCGCGGGGCAGGATCGTGGGCGGGCCGACGAGGATCACGTGTGCCCCGAGCTTGAGCAGGCAGTGGACGTTGGAGCGGGCGACGCGGCTGTGGGCGATGTCGCCGACGATGGCGACGCTGAGCCCGGAGAAATCCAGCGATTCGGCGCGGCCCAGACGCTGGGCGATGGTGTAACTGTCGAGCAGCCCCTGGGTGGGGTGCTCGTGCTGGCCGTCACCGGCGTTGAGCACGCTGCAGTGGACGTGCCTGGACAACTGGTGCGGGGCGCCCGATAGATGATGGCGCACGACGATGGCATCGACGCCCATCGCCTCGATGTTGCGCGCCGTGTCGCGCAGCGTCTCGCCCTTGCTCACGCTCGAGCCCTTGCTGGTGAACTCCAGCACGTCGGCCGACAGACGGCTGGCGGCGAGCGTGAAGCTGCTGCGCGTGCGCGTCGAGTCCTCGAAAAACAGGTTGGCCACGACTTTGCCGCGCAGCGCCGGCACCTTCTTGACGCTGCGCGTGCTCACGTCGGCAAAGCCCTGCGCCGTGCGCAGCAGGAAGCGGATGTCCTGCGCCGACAGGCTCTCCAGGTCCAGCAGGTGTTTATGCGGCCAGCGATAGTCGATCATGTCGCCGCCTCCCGCAGGACGATCGCGTCCTGGGCGTCAATCGGCGTCAGCCGCACCTCGACGCGATCGCCATCGGTCAGACCCGCCACGTCGCCCACCGTCATCGCCGCGAAGTTCGGCTCGATCGGCAGCTCACGTCCACCACGATCGACCAGCACGGCCAGCCACACCTTCGCCGGCCGGCCCAGATCCATCAGGCTCTGCAACGCCGCACGAACCGACCGGCCCGACATCAGCACGTCGTCGATCAGCACCAGCTCCACGCCGTCGATCGCAAACGGTATGTGCGTCGTCCGCACCACCGGCTGGGCCCCGATCTCCGACAGGTCATCGCGGTAGAGCGTGATGTCCAGCGACCCCACGCGGCGATCCAACTTCCGGGGGTCAAGCTGCGGCGCGATGCGCTGCGCCAGCACGTCGCCGCGGCGGCGGATGCCCACCACCGCCCAATGCTCGTGCCGGCTCGACGCCATCGCGCCACGAATGTGCCCGGCCATCCGTGCCACAAGCTGCGTCACCTGGTCTGCATCGGCCAGCACCCGCATGGGCGGAATGGTAGCAGATGGGAGTGGGTGGTGAGTGGTGCGTTGCCGCTGGGGCTCACTTGCCCACCATCGCGGCGTCGGCGACGACGGCGATGGGGACGGTGCGTTCATCGACACTGCCGCCGTGCTGGTCGGTGACGCGGATTTTGAGCAGGTACTTGCCCACATTGAGGCGAGGCGGGAGCTTGATGAGCTGCACGACGAAAAAGTCGCGCCGCTTGTTGCGGCAGTGATCGACGATCTGCACGGGATCGACGCGCCACACCGCCAGGCCGTCGGCCTCGTTGAACAGCTCGATTTCCTGCGACAGCTTGACCTCGTACTGGCCGTCGGGCCCGACGCCGGGCATCGCGCGGTAGTCCTCCAGCTCGACGTACACGATCATGCGATGCTCGCGGCCCGCCAGCAGCGCGGCGGCGTCGGCCTCGTCGTAGGAGCCAAAGCCACGCACCCGCTGGCACAGCTTCACCCCGCGCATTCGGATCGGGGCATGCTCGAACATCGCCTCCAACTCGCCCAGCACCGTCTGGCGATCCAGCTCGCTGCCGGCGGCAACCTTGGCGTGCAGCGCGGCGATGACGTGGCGGTAGCGCTCGATCGCGTCGCGTTCGTAGCTGCGCAGCGGCGCCAGCGCGGCGGCATCATCGAATCGCTCGCCGGGCAGCGCCGAGGTGAGGGTGACGGCGGCGGTGGCCTTACCCAGTGGCGTGAGGTGGGCGTTGTGCTGCACGTGCTCGAGGAGGATGCCATAGGCCTGGGTCGGTGTGGGCTTGGCCGCCCCCGAAGACGCGGCGGGCTTCTTCGACGGCGCCTCCGGCGCGGCGGCGTCCACCTTGCGCAGGCCCATCACGGTGTCGGTCTTGGCCGCCTTGGACGGATCGATCCATGCAATGCGAGGCCCGGCGTCGTCGGCAGTTGGAGGGTGCTGCGCCAGCGCCTGGCGCAGCGAATCGACGTGGGCCTGGGCCTCGGCGGCCGCGTCCACGTCCGCCGCCGCCGCGCCAGGCTTCTGGGCTTTGGGCTGCTGCTGACACGCGGCCAGCGCCACGCACGCACCGCAAGTCACAATCAGGAACCAATCGCGTCGCATCGTGCCTCCATGCACTCCCGAAACAGGTCATCCTGACCCATGCGCAAAAACTGCGGGGTTAGCTTGCGATATCGGCCGTCGCCACGCACAAACCTTCAAGATTCTGCTGTAAATCGCCCGACCCGGATTTCGCCCGGCGATCGGCGGCCACAGCCTGGTCCAGAAGCCTCGCGGCCTGGCGGGTGCTGAGCTTGCGCGCCACCGCCATGAACGGCCCCTGCCGCTCATTGGGCCAGATGCGCAGGATCTTGCAGATGGCAAAATCGTTCTGACCCGCCGCTCGCAGCACCGCCGCGTGGTGCAGCTTGCGGCACAGGTCCATCGCCGCCCAGCTCACCAGTTCCTCGGCATGGCCCGCCAGCTCGATCACGTCGTGAAGCTTGGCCAGCAAGGGCCCGGCCTGGCCCGAGTCGATCGCCGCCAGCATCTCCTGCTGAATCGCCCACGCCTCCTCGTCGCTGCCCCGCCCCACCAGCGCCTCGATCGCCGCGGCGTCGATCGCGCCGTCCGACACGGTGACCGCCAGCTTCGCCAGCTCGCCGTCGAGCAGGCCCAGCGATGCGCCGACACGCTCGACCAGCATGGCGGCGGCTTTCGGATCGATCTTCGTCTGATGAGCGTCGCGGGCGCGGGCGATCACCCACGCCGTCGCGTCGCGGTGGTTGAGGGCGTCGCACTTGATGATCGTGCCGACTTTGGCGATCGCCTTGTCAAGATTGCCCCGGTTCCACTGCGTCGCCCTCAGCACGAGCGTGCCCGAGTCGCACGGTTTGTCCACGTAACGAGTCACCGCATCGCGATAGCCGCGCTCCTCTTTCACAAACTGGTCGGCGTCATCGACCACGACCAGGCTGTGCGACTGCATCAGCCCCAGCGTGCGCAGTTCGTCGAGCACGTCGGCGAGCTGGCACGTTTTGCCGTCGAACACCTTGGCCTCGATCGGGCCATGCTCGGCTTCGAGCGCTGCTTTCAGCGTCTCGTACTGCTCACGGATCAGCATCGGCTCAGCCCCGTAGATCACCACGACGCGAATCGAGGCGTCGAGGCTCCCCGTGGGCTTGGCGGACTTTTTTCGAGTGGCGGCCATGGGCGGCATGGTAACGAAAGAAGCCCACGGATTGGAGTCCGTGGGCTTGGGGTGGGATCGGTGCTGATCCGCAGCCGCACGCGGCTAACAGGCGGGGGTCAGTTCACTTCGGGCTCGAAGCTGCCGTCGAGGAAGCCGACGAGCTTACGGCTGCGGACGGGGTGCTGCAGCTTGCGGATGGCTTTGGCCTCGACCTGGCGAACGCGTTCGCGGGTGACCTTGAAGATGCGACCGACTTCTTCGAGGGTGTAGGTGTAGCCGTCGCCGATGCCGTAGCGGAGCTTGATGATTTCGCGCTCGCGGTAGGTGAGGGTCTTGAGGACCTGCTCGATGCGGCTGCGGAGCATTTCCTGCGTGGCGGTGTCGCTGGGGTTGTCGGCCTTCTCGTCCTCGATGAAGTCGCCGAAGTAGCTGTCTTCGCTCTCGCCGACGGGCCGGTCGAGGCTGATCGGGTGACGGCTGATCTTCATCACGCGGCGCGCCTCGGCGACGGGCATCTTGGCGGACTCGGCGATCTCCTCGATCGTGGGCTCGCGGTTGAGCTGCTGCAGCAGGTGCTTGGCGATGTTGCGCAGCTTGCTCATGGTCTCGATCATGTGGACCGGGATGCGGATGGTGCGGGCATGATCGGCGATGGCGCGGGTGATGGCCTGGCGGATCCACCACGTGGCGTAGGTCGAGAACTTGTAGCCGCGCTTGTACTCGTACTTATCGACGGCGCGCATGAGGCCGGTGTTGCCTTCCTGGATGATGTCGAGGAAGGACAGGCCGCGGTTGCGATACTTCTTGGCGATGGACACGACCAGTCGCAGGTTGCCGCCGGACAGGTCGCGCTTGGCACGCTCGTACTCGTCGAAGACGCAGCGGATGCGGGCGACGTAGTCCTTCAGGTCGTCGGGCTCCTCCATGACGAGGCTGCGCAGACCGTTGAGCTCCTCCTTCATGACCATGATGTCTTCGGGGTCGAATCGCTCGGGATGCTTGGCGGCAGCGGCGATGGTGCTCTGCAGTTCCTGCTTCTTCTCGCAGATGGCGCGGAGCTTCTTGAGCATGGGCTGAATCTTGCTGGTGCGCAGCGACAGCTCCTCGATCAGCGTGGCCATCTTGCGCCGCCGCGTCTTGATGCCGGCCTTGATCTGGCCGACCATCTCCTTGGTCTTGCGGCCGGGCGCCTCCAGGGCCTCCCAATCGGCGCGGCTCTGCTCCAGCAGCTTCTTCACCGTCTTGAGGTTGATCGGTATCCGCGCGGCGATCTTGCCCTTGGCGTCCTCCTCGGCCGTGCTGATCTTCATCGTGCGGTCGAACGGCAGGTCGCCCTCGTGGACCATCTCCAGAATCTCGACGGCGGTCTGGATCGAGTACTCGTTCTCCAACACCTTGCGGCGGAAGATCATGCGGCAGGTCTCGATCTTCTTCGCCAGGCGGATCTCCTCGTCGCGCGTGAGCAGGCTGATCTCGCCCATCTGCGTCAGGTACATGCGGACCGGGTCATCGATGCGCTTGTGCCCGGCCTCCTGCAGCGCTTCGGCCAGGTCCTTCTTGAGCGTCTCCTCATCGACGAGCACCACCTCGCCCTCGGCCGCGGGCACGCCGCCTTCGCCTTCGCCGGCCTCGCCTTCCTCGATGTCCAGCACCACCGGCGGAGCGACCTTCTCCGGCGGCGCCGGCTCGGCGGCGGCTTCCGGCCCGGAGTCCTCCACCACCACCGGCTTCTTCTTCATCCACAGGCCACGCTGCTCCTTGGGCAGACGCAGCTCGTCGATCATCGCAATCCCCAGCGTGTCGAACTGCACCAGCAACTCGTCAATCCGCTCGGGATCGACGTACTCGTCGGGCAGCAGCGTGTTGAGCTCATCGTAGGTGATGAAGCCGCGCGCCTTGCCCGATTCGATGAGTTCCACGACCGCAGGGTGCATTTCGGTGATCACAGTGAACCTCTCGTCATCGTCGCCTGCCGCCGTTCGTCCCTGCGTGCGTCAGGCTCGTTTTCCCTCTAGCGTTCTCGGCCTTCCATGTTTCGTTGCGGCGACGTCCACACGAACGACACCGATGGTCTTGTCTCCGCTCATGCTCCGATACGTGCGATTCTCAGCGGCGAGGCGCCGGCCCGCACGTGCTCGATGATGCGCTTGGCCGCGTCCGCCTCCCCGCTGCCGCGCACCTGTTGGAGCAGCGTCATGCGCTGCGTCAGTCGCTCCATTTCACGCGCCTGCTTCACCAGTGCGTCGGCCATCGCCAGAGCGTGCGCCGTCAGCACCGCGTCGTCAAAGCCCTTGGCGTCGAGTTCGGCGTCGGCGGTGGTGGCAAACTGAATCAACGCGTGCTCGCTCTCCGCGGCCAGGTCGGCCAGCAGCGACGACAAGCCCAGCGCCTGCCCATCCGCCAGTCGATCGTGCATCCAGTGATACAGTCTGCGTCCCTCGTCGGTGATCATCTCCGAGGCGGTGATCGCCTCATCCAGCGACTGGCCGTCGGGCAACACCGCGTGAAACAGATCGTTGCGGCGAATCAGACACCCGATCAGTTCCCGCTCTGCCAAGCGCAGGGCTGAAAGTCTAGCTCGTGACACCGGCAGGGCAACGTCCGTCGCCACATTATTGTCGGCCTGCGGCGCCGAGTCATCTGCCACCGGCGAGACCTGCGGGGTCACACGCCGCGGAGCAAGACGCTGAATCAAAGCCCCCACCTCGCTCTCGCCGATGTGCAGCAGGTCCGCCAGCCGGGCACGCACCATCGCGCTCTTGAGGATGCCCGTACGGGCGATGCCCAACGTGGCCAGCTTCTGGATGTATCCCTCGGCCACGCGTTGGCGGCCACTGAGCGTCGTCTGGGCGTTGAGGTCATCGCGCACCCGGCCGAACTGGTAGTCCAGCGCGCCGCGCGCCGCCTCGATCGCCGTGTGCCACTGCGTCAGGCCGTCCTCCTGCGCCAGCAACTCGGCGGGATCGACCTTCTCGCCCGTAGGGCTGGGCAGGACGGCGATGGCCACGTCGATGTCGCCGGTGAGGAAAACCTCGACGGCCCGATCCGCGGCCTTCTGTCCGGCGGCGTCGGCGTCGAAGATCAGCACGACCTTGTCGCAGTACCGCCTCAGCTCCGTCGCGTGCTGCGGCGTCAGGGCCGTGCCCAGCGTCGCCACCACGTTGCCGATGCCGGCCTGGTGACAGGCGATCACGTCGGTGTAGCCCTCGACGATCACCGCCACGCGGCTGTCGATGATCGGCTTCTTGGCCAGGTGCAGGCCGTAGAGCGTGGCACTCTTATTGAACAGCTTGGTCTCGGGGCTGTTGAGGTACTTAGGCTCGTCTTCATCGCGCAGCTTGCGCCCGCCGAAGGCGATGGGCCGACCCAGGGCGTCGAGGATGGGGAAGATCAAGCGGTGGCGCAGGGCGTCGTAGCAGCCTGAGGGTGTCGGGAGTCGGGTGTCGGGTGTCGGGCTGTCGGATTCCTGATCCCTGATCCCTGATCCCTGATCCCTTTGCTTGAGCAGCCCCGCCAGGACGAAGGAGCGCAGGTCCCAGGCTTTGGCGCCGATCATCTGCACCAGACCGTCCCATCGGTCGGGGGCGTAGCCGAGTTGGAAGGCCTCGATCATGTCGGGGCTGATGCCGCGGCGATCGACGTAGGCGCGGGCTTCGCGGCCATGGTCGCTGTGGTTGTAGCAACCCTTGAAGAACTGCAGCGCACGCGCGTTGGCGATCGCCAACAACTCGCGCTCGCTGGGCCCCTGGTCGCTGGTCCCACGTCCCTCGTCCCTTCGCTCGAGCTTGATCCCCGCGCGGTCGGCCAGGAGCTTGAGGGCCTCGATGAACGACATCTTGTGGTAATTCATCACGAAGTCGAAGGCCGTGCCCCCGGCGCCGCAGGAGAAGCACTTGTAAATCTGCTTGGCGGGCGAGACATACATGGACGGCGACTTGTCATCGTGAAAGGGGCAGAGGCCGACGAACTCCTTGCCCTTGGCGCGGAGGACGATCTGCTCGCTGATGAGGCGCACGAGGTCCGTCGCCTGCAGGATCTGATGACGTTGGTCGTCGCGACTGTTCATGCGAACCGCCCCCGGCGCCGTGAGCGCTGCCGGGTCCTGCCCCGCCGGTGAGGGCGGGTGTATCGAGTCAGGTTGGCGGCCGGTCGTCGGGGTCCATCGTGCCCAGTGTCGGGTGAGGTTGGGCTCGTCGATGTCGGACCCGGCCAGTCATCTACGTGGTCCCGGCCGACACAGGGTCGGCCCGGGAGTACAGATAAGCTTTATCACCGCTTGGGCCTTGGTCAACCCAACGGCTGAATTGTCCTCAAAAAATCGTGCGATGGCAGGCGTGGCCATGAGGGCGGGCCTGCCCAGCTTCGCCAGGCGGTTCAGGCCGCCTCCTGAGTGTCGGCCTGGGGCTTGTAAACATACTTGCGCTTGAGCGGCTTGACCACCATGCCCATGCGCAGGGCACGGGTCGAAGCCTTGATGCGCTTGACTTCACCGTCGATCACGGCCGAGACCTTCTGCAGATTCGGGCGGAAGGTGCGCTTGACTTTACTGGTCACCTTGGTGCCCACGCCGCCGAGGTACTTGGCCTTACCGCGGTGGCGGTAGCTGCGGCCGGTGGTGGTCTTCTTTCCTGTATATGCACAGACGCGCGGCATCGGGAGGCCCTCTGGGGATCGTGGTGCGAATCGTAGAGTCTAGCAAACGTCGCGGCCCTTGTGCAAATCGCGCGCAAATCGCTGGGGACGCGACTAGAATCAGCCGATAACCGTGAAGGACGCAACCCCGGCGTCAACCGGGACCCGTCCTTCGGAGGCACGAGTCTTGACCGACAAGTCGATCGCCGAATTGGAACCGCCCGCCGCCGGCCATTCCCCTCATACCGACCGCCGCTCCGGCAAGGCCCAGCCGCCCCACCACGCCCCGCCGCACACCAAGAGCTTCATCCTCGACACGAACGTGTTGCTGCACAACCCCGCCTCGATCTTCATGTTCGACGACAACGAGGTGGTCATTCCCTTCGCCGTGCTCGAAGAGCTCGACCGGCTCAAGAAGCAGAACGACGACGTCGGCCGCAATGCCCGTGAAGTGATCCGACACCTCGATCAGCTCCGCGAAAAGGGCCACCTCGCCGAGGGCGTCAAGTGGAACGGCCACGGCGGCACCGTCCGCATCGACTTCGCCACCGACGGCAGGCCCCCCGCCCTCCAGGAGGACACCCCCGACCACCGCATCATCGGCGTCGCCTGGAAACTCAAGGAGCAGGGCAAACGCGCCATCCTCATCACCAAGGACATCAACGTCCGCATCAAGAGCGACGCCCTGGGCATCACCGTCGAAGACTTCGAGGCCCAGAAGGTCGATATCGACCGCCTTTACGCCGGCCACGCCACGCTCACCGTCCCCGGCGAGATCATCGACTCGCTCTACGAGGAAAAACAGGTCGAGATCGCCCGCCTGGGCGACTATCTCGTCGAACAGACGCCCGACGGCAAAACCGCTGCAGTGACCCTCTACGCCAACCAGTACGTGCAACTGCGCGACGCCATGGACGACTCTCACACCGGCCTGGCGCGGCGACTGGCGGACACCGACCACCTCATCCCTATCCATGGCCCGCGAAAGCCCGTCAGCGGCATCATGGCCCGCAACCTGCAACAGACCATGGCCCTGGATCTGCTCCTCGATGACGAGATCAAGCTCGTCACGCTGCTGGGTACGGCCGGCACCGGCAAGACGCTGCTCGCCCTCGCCGCGGGCATCGCCAAGGTCGTCACCGAGCAACGCTACGACAAGCTACTGGTCGCACGCCCGATCATGCCCATGGGCCGCGACATCGGCTACCTGCCCGGCACCAAGGACGAAAAGCTCGAAGCCTGGATGCAGCCGATCTTCGACAACCTCAGCTACCTCATGAGCACGCGCGGCAGCGGTCTTACCGGCCAGCACGCCGACTCCAAGACCCCCGAGCAGCGCGTCAAGCGCGTCATGGACAGCGGCCAGGTCGTGCTCGAACCGCTCACCTACATCCGCGGCCGCAGCATCCCGCACCAGTTCATCATCGTGGACGAGGCCCAGAACCTCACGCCTCACGAGGTCAAGACCATCATCAGCCGCGTGGGCGAGGGCACCAAGATCGTCCTCACCGGCGACGTCGGTCAGATCGACAACCCCTACCTCGACTCGTCCAGCAACGGCCTGTCCTACACCGTCGAACGCCTCAAGGGTCAACCCCTCGTCGGCCACATGACCCTCGCCAGGAGCGAACGCAGCGAGCTGGCCTCGCTCGCGGCAGACAAGCTGTAAATCGAGCCCGCGACTTCTGCGGAAGCAGCTACGGCACCATCTCGTGGCTCGTGGACACCATCAGCCCGCGTTCATCGGTGACATTGACCAAGTAGCCCTGCGCAGCGACGCGAGCAAACGGTATGATTCTTACCCCGGCGGGTGAGGTGGCGATGGCGTGTCTCAGAACGCCATCGGGCTTGAGGCTGGAGGCGACGGTGCCGCCACGAACGGTCGCCGTTCTACCGGATGGGCGTATCCTGAATGCGGGACGTCATGAGCTGCTCGTTGCGGATCGAGGAGGACGATCGTGATGATGCCGGTTGCCGACGACACAGGGAGGCGGTGATGAGCAAACCGCGCCTGTTGTGGACGTGGCCTGACATTCTGGACGATGTGCCCGAGGTTCGATCGCACCTGGAGGCATTTGCGCAGTTAACCGTTGCGTCGCCAACCACTGAGGAACTTGTCGAGCGAATGCAGGGGCAGGACATTCTGGTGCCGCGCCTGTCGCACGAGGTGAGCCAGGCCCTCATCGACGCGGCGCCGGATCTGCGTATCATCGGCACGCCGTCCACCGGCAGCGATCACATCGCCGTGCGGGTCGCCGAGGCCCGTGGCATCCGGGTGGTGACCATCAAGGATGACCGTGCCCTGCTTGACAGCGTGCAGTCCACGGCGGAGCTGGCGTGGCTGCTGGTGCTGGCCTGCAGCCGCCGCATGCGTGAGGCGTTGCGTCAGGTGCGCGCGGGCGGGTGGAATGCCATGGCGGTGCGTGGTCACGAGTTGATCGGGCGCACGCTGGGCGTCGTGGGCTATGGCCGACTGGGGTCGATGATGGGGCGATTCGGACGCGCGTTCGGGATGCGCGTGATCGCCACGGACCCTCGGGGCGCAAGCGATCCTGAGGTCGTTTGCATGCCGCTTCACGACTTGCTGGCTGAATCCGACATCGTTTCGATCCACGTGCACCTGGACGACTCCACCCGTGGTCTGATGGGTGCTGCCGAGTTCGCTCGGATGAAACGTGGCGCGGTGCTTGTCAATACCTCGCGCGGGGACGTCATCGATGAGGACGCTTTGCTCGCGGCGCTGGAAAGCGGCCGCCTTGCCGCGGCGGGGCTGGACGTCATCACTGGCGAGCGCGATGCAGACCGCAACCTGCGACCGCTGCTGCGTTATGCGGCTGCGCACGACAACCTGATCATCACGCCGCACATCGGCGGCTGCACCGTCGAGGCCCAGGCCAAAGTCATGCTGCACTTTGTGAGCAAGCTGCAACAGGCCTGGGAACAGATCGTTGCAACACCCCAAGGGACCTGGCGATGACTCAAACCGTGGAGCACTACCTGAGGGTCCTGTGGCAGGGCTTTGTGCCCATCTTCGTCGCGGATGCGTTTGACGCGGTCGCGCTGGCCGAGGCGTCGGTCGCCGCGGGGGCGAACGTCGTGGAGATCACGTGCCGCCGATCAGACGTGCGCGACGACATCCGCCGTGTCGTCCGCCAGTTCCCGGATCTGACGGTGCTGGTGGGCAGTGTCGTGGATGACGGCCGACTGCTGACCCATCTGCGACTGCGACGCCCCGACTTCCCCTCGCTTGACGAGTTGGCCGACCTGGGCGTTCACGGCTTCGTCAGCGCGCTGCCTTTGTCGGAACGATCCATCGCGCGGCTGGCGGGTGGACACGTGATGATCCCCGGGGTCGAAACCGCGTGGGAGGCTGTGCGCGTGCTGGAAGCCGGCGCACACTTCGCCAAGCTTTTCTATGTCGCAGGCACTGGCGAAGCGGGTCGCATCCGCATTCTGGCCAGCGCGCCGTTCCACGGCCTGCTCCCGCTGTTTGTCACCGGAGGCGTCACCCTGGACAAGATCGAGCCCTATACCTTGGCCGGCGCCGCGGTTCTCGGATCGGGCTGGGATGTGCTGATGGGCTCAAACTATCAGGCGGCACAGGCCAATCCCAAACTCGCCGAATTGACCCAGGCGCTGTCACCGTTCCTCACCCGTTCGCACGACGTCAGAAAGCAAGTAGGATCGCCCACCCTCGATACGGATGACCGCCGTCTTCTTGACACCCTCCCGTTTGTTCACCCATTCTCCGAATGCATCACGACGGCAACTGCCGCGGACAGGTGACGCACTCCGCACCGGACGCTTCAGCATGGCACACTGTTTCACACACAGGCATACTTGTCTCCACGTCACACGGGTGCTCTGTGGGATCGCGCTGGCGGCCATCGTCGGTGTGCCCATCGCACGCGCCGCAGATCAGGCGTCGCGGGTGAGTATCCGCATGCAGGACATTCCCAGCCCGTCGGCGACGAACGTGTCGGCGTTGGCGAGTCGCGCGGTGGTGCGTGTGTTTTCGGAGCAGTGGCCCAACTACCAGGTTGAGCCGTTCGTGATGCCCAGCGTGGGCGGCTCGGCGATGGACTCGGGGCCGTTGATGGCGATCGCGGCGGGGATTCCGCCGCACGGGATCTACGTGAACTTCCGGCAAAGCTCGACCTATCTGACGCAAGGGTTTCTCGAACCGATCGAGGTGCTGCTGGCGCGCGTGCTGTCGCAGCGAGAGGACGTGCGGGAGATTGTGGCCGGCGACCGCTGGAAAGCGGATCCCGATGAGGCGGAGGTGGCCAGCGCGCTGCAGTTGATTCACGAACGCGTGCCCGAGCCGGCGTGGCCCGTGGTGTATCGGGAGGATGAAAGCGGCCGCGGCCTGGGCAAACACGTGTGGGCGGTTCCCACGGGCACGCTGGTGATGGGCCTGCACTACCGCAAGGACCTGTTCGCGGCGGCGGGGCTGGATCCCGACCGGCCGCCGCGCACCTGGGACGAATTGCTGGACTATGCTCGGCGGTTGACGGTGCCCGAGCGGGGTCAGTATGGCCTAGCGATCGCGGGCGGACAGAACCTGAGCTGGGGAGCCTACACGTTCCTGGTCTCTGCCGGCGCGCGGGCGGTGAGGCAGGATGAGGACGGGACGTGGCGCGCGTCCTACGGCACGCGTGAGGCGGCGGTGGGCGTCGAGTTCCTCTGGCGGCTGCTGCACGAGCCCTTCGAGCGCGACGGCCGCACAATCAGCGGCGCGGTGTACATCGGTTCCAGCGAGCTGGGCCTGATGTGGCAACGCGGCCAGGTCGCCATGCAGTTCGGCTACCTCGACGAGGAACTCATCGGCGAGCTCAACCCGCAACTGGTGGGGCTCGCGGCCGTGCCGATGGGCCCCAGCGGCAACGCCAGCGCCGAGGTCAACTGTCGCATGATGGGCGTGTACCGCGGCTCGACGCTCCAGCAGCAACTGGCGACGATGCGGTACATCTGGTTCGTCACCGGCGAAACGGCCCAGCGCATTCGCACCGACGTGTACGTGGAAAACGGCTTTGGCCAGTTCGTCAACCCGCGCCTGCTGGCCCGGTTCGGTCACGACCGCGTGCTGCGCCAGGTGCCCAAGGGCTGGCAGGAGGCCTTCGAGGCCGGCATGGCCGGCGGCGTGCCCGAGCCCTTCGGCCGCAACACCCAGAACATCTACCGCCACCTGTCCCTGCCAATCCACGAGGCGCTGGAAATGGACCTCCAGGGCATGAACCACGATCGCCGCGTGGCCGCGATCCAGCAGGTGCTCGAAGCTTCGGCCAACGAGGTCAACATCCGCGTCCTGGGCAACATCCCCCCATCCGTCATGCGCACGCGGCGCGTGCTGGGCTCGCTCGTGTTGGCCGTCGTCGGCCTGGTATTTATCGCGGGCATGGTGTCCGTGTGGCGTTACTTCAGCAAAGTCTCGCCCGTGCCCCCGGAAGGGCGCAAGTGGCGCAAATACATCTATGGCTACGCGCTGCTGTTGCCCGGTCTGCTCCTGACGCTCGGCTGGCTCTATGTGCCGCTGGTCTGGGGCGCGGGCATCTCGTTGACGGACTACCGCATTGTGATGGACAGCGTGTGGGTGGGCGTGGATAACTACGCCAACGTGCTTTTCGACCCGCGGTTCTGGTCGTCGCTGGGGCGCACGCTCTACTTCGTGGCCCTGTCGATCGTGCTGGGTTTCTGGCCGCCGATCCTGCTGGCCATTCTGCTCGACGAGGTGCCTACCTCCACGCTCAAGTACGTTTTCCGAACCATCTACTACCTGCCCGCAGTCATCTCCGGGGTCATCATCATGTTCCTGTGGAAGCAGTTCTACGACGCCACGCCCAACGGCATGCTCAACCAGGTCGTTCTCTCGCTCAACCACCTGCCGTGGATCATGGCGACGATCGTCAAGTGGACGGTGCTGGGTCTGTGGCTGAGCCTGGTGGTGTTTCTGGTCATGCTGCCGTGGCGTCTGACAGAGGCGACGTGGACGTTTCGCGGCTTGACGGCTGCGGTGGCGCTGGTGTTCGTCGGACTGACGCTCTACCCGCTGTGGGCGATGGGGCCGATGACGTGCCTCTCGTCGCTGGTGGGCCGGTTCGAGCTGGCGCCGATCCGATGGATCGCCTCGCCGCAACTGGCGATGCTGTGCACGGTGCTGCCGCTGGTCTGGGCCGGCGCGGGGCCGGGATGCCTGCTGTACCTGGCCGCGCTCAAGACGGTGCAGGGCGACCTGTACGAGGCGGCCGACATCGACGGGGCCAACCACTGGCAGAAATTGTTCTACATCACGATTCCACGGCTGAAATACCTCATCACGATCCAGTTCATCGCCGCGGTGATCGGTGCATTCAAGGGCGGCACGGACTACATCCTCGCGCTGACCGGCGGCGGACCGGGCGACGCGACCAACATCCTGGGTCTGGAGATCTTCACCCGCACGTTCATGGAACTGCAGTTCGGCGCCGGCGCGGCGATGGCGTGGGTCCTGGGCGCCCTGCTGATCGCGTTCACCGCTTACCAGCTCAAGATGCTCTCCGGCGCCGAGTTCAAGGCCGCCGGCCGCGCCTAGACCACCGACACAGCCCGGAACCCACCCATGCCCATCATCTCCACAGTCGAAGCCCGAGGCTGGCGCGGCCGTCTGCTCTACGCCGCGATCATCGCTGCACTGAGCCTGGGCGGCATCACGATCCTCTATCCCTTCGCCATCATGCTCTCCGGCTCAGTGCGCAGTGAGCTGGACCAGTCCGATCTGGACCTCGTGCCCGGTTTCTGGACCAACACGCAAACCCTGTACAGGAAATTCCTCGAGACCAAGTACAACCAGGAAATCGACGCCCTCAACCGCGCCCACGGCACAACGTGTTTCAGCTTCCGTGACGCCGCCCCGCCGCACTCCCACGACGCGAAGATCGTCGAGTTATTCCGCCGCTTTGTCGCCGACACTCAGCCCCCGCGCCACTGGCAAGTGCTCGGCGCCACCTCGGGCGTGCGCACCGTGCCGGAGGGCTTGCGCGAGCTGCGCACCCGACTTCGCAAACACTTCGACGGCGACCTCGCCGCGTTCGGCAAAAGCGCCGGCGCGGCAACATCGAGCTGGACGACCATCACGATGAGTCCGCCGCGCTGGACCACGCGACGTTACGACCACCCTGACGACGCCATTCATCAGACCTACTTTGACCTTCTCGCCGAGGCAGACATCGCACATATTCAGTTCGTCTCGCTCACCGGACTGTTCATGGAATCGATGGTGCATCCCACCTATGGCCGCACCTCGACCGACGCCTACAACGCCGCGCATGCCGTGCCGCTGACGCAGTGGTCCGACTTCCAGCTTCCCGCGACGGTTCCCGGAAGCGATCAACCGCAGCTCCGGGCTGAATGGATCGAGTTCGTCCGCAAGGAACTCAATCCCAGCTTCATCCTTTTCACTGGCTCGCCGGAAGCGTTCAGGACCTACCTCAAAGAGGCTTACCTCGGCGATCTGGCGCAGCTCAACAAGGCGTGGCAGACCGACCTGGCCTCCTTCGACGACATTGCCTTGCCCGACGGCGCCTGGCTCAGCGGACGCTTGCGACAGGACTACGAGCAGTTCCTCGAAAGCCAGCCCGTTGAAGCCTTTCGCCTGATCGGTCCGGAGTTTGCCTGGACCCAATGGCAGACGGCCCGAGGCGAACCGCCCTCGCGCATTCCCGCCGCCGCGATCGAGTACGACTATGTTCTCAGCCACGCGGGCTCGCTGCGGTGGACTTACACCACTCGCAACTACATCAATGTCTTCGACGAGCTGATCTTCGAAGGCCGCGCCCTGCTCAACACCATCATCTTCTGCGTGCTGGCGATCGTCACGGCCTTGCTCATCAACCCGTTGGCCGCCTACGCCATGAGCCGCTTCCGCTTGCCCGGCACGTACAAATTCCTGCTCATCCTCATGGCCACCATGGCCTTCCCGCCCATGGTGACCCTCATCCCCCAGTTCATCCTGCTCCGCCAGACCAATCTGCTGAACACCTTCGCCGCATTGGTGATCCCCCTGGCCGCCAACGGCTATCTCATCTTCCTGCTGAAGGGCTTCTTCGACTCGCTGCCCTCCGAACTCTACGAAGCCGCCACCATTGACGGCGCCGGCGAGATTCGCATGTTCTTCCAACTCACCATGGCCTTGTCCAAGCCCATCCTCGCCGTCATCGCACTCATGACCTTCAACGGCGCATACACGGCGTTCCTCTATCCACTGCTTGTCGCGCCCGACCAGAACATGTGGCTGATCAGCGTCTGGCTTTTCCAGTTCCAGCAGAAGTCCAACTCCGGCGGGGTGTTCGCGTCGGTCGTCATCACCAGCCTGCCGACCCTGGTCATCTTCATCCTCACGCAACGCACGATCATGCGCGGCATCGTCGTGCCGACGGAGAAGTGACCGGCAGGTCACGGCCTGGTGGCGATCTCGGTCACCGTGATGTCGTCAAACAGGACGCTGGACTCGGGCGCGTTGTGCAGCAGCAGGCCGATGCCCAGCGAGTGCCCCTCGCGTCCGGGCTCTTGAGCGGTGAGGCACAGCAGGCTGAACTGCTGCCACTGGCCCGCCTTGTCAACAGGCAACAGCTTCGAGGGCATCTGCCGCCGAAACTCCTCGCGGTTCTGATCCCGCCATTCGATTTTCATTTCCAGCCTGGAGGAGTCGGGCAGCGCGCCCTCGACCTTGTACCACCCGCTGATGCGATACGTGCCCGTGGGGTTCACTGTCGTGCCGCGGCGGATGATCGCCGTGGCGTTGTCCAGGCGCAAGGCGCCCGAGCCATTGCGACCCGCGCCGGATTCCCAGTGCCACGTGCCTCGGTTCTCCGACGAGTAGGGCTCCCATCCGCTGGGCTGACTGTTGAAATCAAGTGTCTGGGCCACCTTCACGTCACGGAGCCGCCGGGGATCGGTGGGAATCTGGTTGTTGAGCATGAAGTAGTCGATTGAGTCGCGCCGTCGTTTCTCAAAGCCTTCGCGCAGCTGCGTGGCGCGCTGCTTCTGCCGAGCGTCGCCCGCCAGCGCCTCGGCCTGCTTGAGCCATTGCATGCACTTGTCCACATCCTCCTTGGTCAGCGCGTCGAGGTATCCGAGCGTGTTGAAGATCAAGTAGATCTTGCTGCGGTCGCCGAACCACGCGGTCCGGGGCACGCGCTTGGTCCAGAACGTCTCCAGGTGATTGAAGTAGCGCACGAGCGCGGGCGCGGCCCTGGGCCCCACCGCCGCTTCGCACCAGTCGGCGAGCAGAGCATCGACATCGGCGTCGGGGTTCCACAGCAGCCGCAGCGCGATGTAAACCTTCGGCCCTTCGTGCCAGTCCTTCGAGGGGCTGTCCTCGCCGTAGTAGTGCCGCACCTTGTTCGCATAGGCGAACTGCAGCGCCTGCTGCAGCGTGTGCGAGTAGATGCGGGGCACCACATATGTCTCGCCAAACAGATAGTCGTACCAACCCAATTCCGACGCGGCCTGCGCCCAACCCTCGGTCATCTTTCGGTCCTGCGCCGCGCGGGTCGCATCCGCCCACAACATGCGGTCAAAGCAGATGTAGGGCACCAGGCGATCGTGCACGGCGAATCCCTGCGGCGGATCGGTCACGCCACGGTACGCCAGCGTTCCGAATTTCTTGTCGGGATATTTGGCCAACACGCCAGCGATTACCTTGTTGCACCAGTCGTAGTAGATATTCGATCGCTCCTCAAAACCCAGTGTATTGAGCGTGCCGGGGTATCGGGCGACGCAGGCTTCGCAGTGGCAGTTGCGCCCCTCGTTGGCGTCCGAGACGCCCAGCGATACAGAACTGTACTCGGGATACCTGCGAAAGAAGTCGTTGATGAGCCCCACGGTCACGTCCACGGCGCCCGGCGCGGTGTAGCACGGATGCCAGGTGTCCATGTTGATGCGGGGCGGGAGATACCGCTCACCATCGATAATGGGGTAGAGTTCGGGATGCTCGCGGATGAGCTTGTGTGGAAAGAGCTTGGGGATGTTGTGGTGAAACTCCACGCGCAGGTTGGCGCGGTTGCGGCTGGCCCAGAGGATGGCGCCCTCGACGCGATGCGGCCGATAGCAGCGGGTAAGGAACTTCGGTTCGTCTCGAAAGAATCCGGCAGGCACATCGAGCGTTGCATGCGACGGCACATGCTCGCCGATCTCCCCGGGGAACAACCAGCGAACGCCGACGTGACGTTCGAGAAAGTCGTACACCCCATACTCGGTTCCCAGGTCCGAACCGCCGAAGATCACGATGTTCTTCGTGTCGATGATGTCGTGGATGAACCCGTCGGGGTCGAGATTTCCGGCGCGCGACTCGTCGGCCAGACGTGCTTTGGCAAACTGCGTCGCGCCCAGATGCAAAGCACCAGGTCTCGTCGCTTGCGTGGACTCCTTCCTGACCACAAACGTCGCCCCGGTGCTGGCGCGCAGGTACTCCGCCAGCAGGTGCGCCGTCTCCCAGACCGAGGTGCGCGGATTGCCAAACTCGATTTCAATCGGCTTGGCGGCCGCGGGCGGAACGACCTGCGGCACGGCGTCGGCTACAACGATGTCAAACTCGGCGACACCCCCGGCGGCCAGGCGGACCGTCGCGACCTCCCCCGCCGCGATGCTCATATCCGTCGCGATCCCGATCCACATGATGACAACACCAAGACCACAACAGCGACAGACTCGTCGAACCAGGTCGTGTGACGGCATACGCACCTCAGCTTAGGGGTTGCGGATGAAGAGAAAACACAAGGGACGGCAGTGACAACGTACAGCACCACACAAATATCTATTAAAGCAATATATTCGCGGAGCGCGTTGCCGTCAATAGATTTCTATTAAAGAAATATCGTGTATAATGCGCTGATCGCCGGCCGCACAGCGGCGCGGGCGAGCGAATCGCACCCATGGGCATGACCATCCACACGGCGTACCACGACTGCCCCGTCATCACAGGGCGGGTTTGGGACCTGATTCTGCCCACCGCCGGCAGCACCGATTTCTCAGTGTTCTTTGTCCATGGCGGCGGCTGGCGGCACGGATCGCGCGACCGCTTTCACACCATCATCGAGGTGCTCGCGGGGCGAGGGATCGCCTGCGCTTCGACCGACTATCGCCTGGACGGGGCGCGCGTCCCGGTCCAACTGACCGACGTGCGGCTGAGCTTTGCTCGGTTCGTCGAAGCCTTACAGCAAGCGGGTCGCTCGCCTAAGGTGGTGGTCTTTGGCTCCTCGGCCGGGGCGCATCTGGGGCTTCTGCTCGCGCTGGCGCCGCCCGGCGCGTGCGGCGACACTGTGATCGACGATCCCAGCTTGGCGTCGCCGGCGATGGTGCGGCCTATCGGCGTGGCTGTGCAGTCGGCGCCGGTGACGTTCGAGCCCTGGGAAGACATCTTTCCCGGCATGTGGTCGCCGATTCAGAACGCGGTGGGCGTCCCCTTCGAGCAGCGCCCCGACCTCTATACGCAGGTGTCACCCATTCACTACATCGACGAGCAGTCGCCGCCGGTCTTTCTGATGGAGTCGCAATACGAGCACATGATTCCGCCGCACGTCACCCGCCAATTTCGCGATCGCATGCTCGCGCGGGGACGGCGCGTCGAGTTGAAGACCTATCCCGCCACCGAGCACGGTTTCTTCTACGACACGCGACGCTGGCAGCAGGCCCAGGCCATCGAAGACCTTGTGGCGTTCGCCCAGTCGCTCGTCTAGGATCGTCGGCATGGAAAACGCAGCCATGCCTCCATCAACCGAGCACACCCAGGCATGTCACGATTGGCGCGGCACGGCGTACGACATCGGCGTGCAGCACGGCAAGGCGCTGGCGCGGCAGATCGTCGCCGAGTTTCAGCCGACGCTGGATGCGATAGTGGCCCGATGCGGTACGGACGCCTCGGCATTTCTCGAACGATACGCACAGGTGTACGAACCGCAGTTTCGCAGACACGCACCGCGGGCGATCGACGAGATCCGCGGCCTGGCCGACGGCAGCGGACTCGACTGGCCCCGGGCCTTCTTCGCCGCGACCCGCGATGGCGCCAAGCTGGCCGACACGAACCGCGAATCCTGCACCGCGTTCTACTGCGCTGCCCAGACCACGGCGGACGGTCATGTTCTCATCGGCCAGACCAAGGACACGGGCGCGCCGCTGGACCGCTATCACGTCATGCGCCGCAGCTACGACGATGGCCTGACGGTGCTCACGCTCAACTATCCGGGGTGGATCGCCAACATCGGACTCAACTCGCATGGCGTGGGGTGCACCGGCAACTCGTTGTACGCCCGACCCGCCGACCTCGACACCGTGCCGTACTCGCTGATGCGCTACCTGATCGCCGAGGCGGCGTCGGTCCACGCGATCCGCCGGGCGATCGACGAGTTGCCGATGGAGAATGGCTGCATGACGATCGCCGACGCCGCCGGCGATGCGATCTGCGTCGAGAGTGTCGCCGGTCGGCGCGACTGTCGGAACATTGCCGGGCTTGCGTTCGGGCACGCCAACACGGTGCTGTGCCCGGAGCTGGCGGCGCAGCAGAACGATGCCCAGGTGACGGTGTCCTCGCACTGTCGGCAACGGAACATGCAGCGACTGCTCGACGCCGGGCGAGGCCGGCTCGACGTGGCGGCGATGCGATCGATCCTGACCGACCACAGCGATTACCCGCGCAGCATCTGCCTCCATCCCGTGCCGGGGTCCGACATTGTGACCACCGCCGCCCTGGTCTGCGACTGCACGGCGGCCACCGTGGACATCGTGATCGGCCAGCCCTGCCGCAGTGCGTTCGTGCGCTATCCGGTCCGCAGCGGATGAGGCCATTCATATTTCTTTTGTAGAAATCCATTGACAAGACGCGAAGCGCGTGATATATCTTTAATAGATATTTTTGACGGCGGCCCTATGGACAAAAAGCCCTCCCAAGTCGTTTCCGGCCTGATCGATGGGGTGGAGGTCTTGCGCTACCTGGCCGCCAGCCCGGAGCCGGTCACCGGTGTGAGCATCGCTCGTGCGCTCGACCTGAGCCCGGTTCGGGTCAGCCGGCTGCTGACCACCTTGTCGTGGATGGGCGTGGTGTACCGGGACAAATCGCGGCGGTATGCCCCCGGTGCCGGGATGCACTCGCTGGCGACGCAGAATTTGGCGGCCTCGGGTCTGCTCAGGCGCGTCATCAAGCACACCAAGCCGCTGCTGGAGTACCCCTACATCGTCGCCGCCGGCGTCCTGTGGCGCGACCAGGTGACGTTCCTTTACTATCGCAACGACAACGAGCCAGCAATCGAAGGTGTCCGCCAGTGGATCTCCCCGGCCACCAAGTCCAGCATCGGCCTGGCGCTGCTGGCCCATCGCACGGATGAGTCCATCCTCGCACTCTATGGCGACCGCACCGACATCCCTGGCCTCTATCCGAGGACCGATCAACTGATGCAGGCGATCCGGGAGATTCGCGAGTCCGGCTATGCCGCGGTGCATTGGCCGACGCATATCAGTCTGGCGGTGACCGTCGGCCACCCGCCATATACCGCGCTGGCGGTGTCGGGGTTCGAGACCGCGGCAGAGGAGACCCATTTCCTGAGCATGTTGCGCGAGATTGCCCACGCGGTTGAGACCGACCACAGCCGCGAGGGATGGTCCGACGCCGGCGAGCAGTCGAACGGCGACGTTGGGGCACAAGAGTTGGAGGCCCTGCCCGGCGGGGTGTACGTGTGACATCGCAAGACGTGCGGATTTCAGGCACGCACGGAAGTTCGTGCAAATTGCGGCTCGAGGCGGAATGCGGTTGAAGATAAGAGTTAGCCCGACGGAGGGGTCCGATGGTGAAATCGCAGCAACGATCGTGAATGCATGTGATCGACGAATGACATTGTGTTGTTCGTCTGTGCCAATTCCCCGTTCTCGGCATTTTTACGAAGGAGTAGAGGCGATGAAAGCGAGATTGAACCTGGCGTGTTCGATTCCTGTCCTGAGTCTGGTCGTGGCCACGTCTGTGGCCATGCTGGCAAGTCCGGTGTCTGCAGCCGTGGTCGATGCAACTGCGGCCGGCACGTTGCTATGGGGGTTCGACGGTACGAGCGTAGGTACCGATGGCGGCGGGGTTACGCAACTGAACAACCAGGCGCCCACCGCGGCCCCTGCGGCCACCCGCACCAACCTGGGCACGGGGGGCGGCGGTCAAGCCCAACTCGTCACCAGCAACACCGGTAACGGGCTTCACAACGTAGTCGAGTTCGACGGCGCGGATGACACCTACCTCAGCGTTTTCGGCAGCACCATCACGGGCACGCAGCAGATTTTCGTGGTCGTCCGCTTCGACGAGGACGGTCCAGAGAGCGTCAACAACTATGCCATCGACGGAAGAGACGACAGCAGCAGACGGCCCTTGGGTGTCCGGGGCACCAACAACCCCAGCACTTACTTCACCGGCGACGGTGGTGATTTCATTACCTCCATTCCCATCGGGTTCGGCAAGTGGCAAGTCATCATGCTGTCGCTGGGAAGCACGTTCAATCAGATCGAAGTCACCGACGGTACCCTCGCCGGAACATTCGCCGAAAATCAGAGTGACGGCAATACGCATCCGATGACCGGCCTCACGGTGGGCGGTCGCACTGTCAACCCCTCAACCCAGACTCGTTTCAAAGGTCAGATCGCAGAGATTCTCGTATACGAAAGCAACCTTTCGTCCAATGATCGGCAAGCGGTCACAACCTATCTGGTTGACAAGTACATCGTTCCCGAGCCGGCATCTCTCGTGCTGATCGGACTCGGATCGCTCGTGCTTGTTAAGCGTCGCCAACGCTGACCGGAAGCGCGAACGTATCGGGTGGGCAGGTCTGATCGCCCGCTCGCCCATTGACATTGCATGTTTTCGAGCCGTTGTACGAAGGACCTTGGCTATGAAGCGTCGTGGTTTCACCCTGATCGAACTTCTGGTGGTGATCTCGATCGTGGCCCTGCTTATTTCGATCCTGTTGCCCTCTCTACAGAAAGCTCGCAATTCGAGTAAGGCCATCAAGTGTGCCAGCAATCTCAAGCAGTTCGGACTGGCGACGCACATGTACCTGCAGGACCACAAAGAGTGGTTTTTTGTGCATGAGCAAGTCACTCCGGGCCCTGTCATCATCCACTGGTATGACGGGGATGGGCCGCTCCTCAAGTACCTGCCGGTGGCCAACAGCACGTTCAAGTCTTCTGACACCGTCGGCGACTGCCCGATCAACCAGACAGGTTATCTGCGCGCGCTCAACTGGTTTCTCGACTACGGGTACAACAAACACACCACCGGTCGGCGGCTGCAGACCTACCGCAATCATTCAGGTTCATTGCTCTTCGTCGATAACGCCAATAGCGCCATCGTCGCGTCGGCACCGTCATACGCGGGAATCAATAATCCTGGCATCTGGTATAACCCGGAAGGAGTGCAGTTCATCCATGACCAAGCCGCGCATGTGACGCATATGGACGGACATGTGAGTCGCTACAAGTTTGAGACCATGACCAACGCCATGTACCTGCCCTGACTTGGGCGATGTAGCCACCCACGAACTGCTGAGATGCTGAGGAAGGTGTTGTTTGACCGCCGCGTCCGTCCAAGTCCGTAACCGCAAGCAACTATTCGTGGACGATCGCTGGTTCGACCGGAGCCGGGGCATGCGGCTGGTGGTGAACCCGCCGCAGTTGCGCCGGCCGATCGACTGGCCCGCCGATGCCGCCGACGAGGGACGCGGCGTGCATGCCTATCTCAGCGTGCTCGAAGCCGACGGTCGATACCGCATGTGGTACGACTCGCGCCCCGCCGGGGCCACCACGCGCCAGCTTGTGATGCGCTATGCCGAGAGCGACGACGGCCTGACGTGGCGCAAGCCCGACCTGGGCCTGTTCGACCTGCCGGGTGTCATCACGCGCAACGTGGTCATGCCCGGCACGTACGGCAGCATCATGCACGACCCGCTCGCCCCGGAGCCCCACCGCTACAAGGCCCTGTGCAATATGTTCCCCACCGACGCCTGGCCGGAGGCACGCGGCGTCGTCCACGGCGAAAAACAGCCCGACGGCACCATCAGCTACTTCATGGCGACCTACCTGTTGACCAGCCCCGACGGGCTGCGCTGGAAGCGCCAGGAAAAGTGGGCGTCGCCGTACTTCCACGACTCGCAGAATCAACTGCTCTACGACCGGCGGCTGCAGAGTTATGTGGCCTACTTTCGCTGGCTGCTGCCCGGCCGACCGCGCTGCGCCGCGCGCGTCGTCGTGCCCGATCCCATGGCGCTGCCCTGGTCGTTCCGTCGCAATCCCGCTTCGCAGACCGGGCCGGGCGGAACGCTCAGCCGCGTCGGCGACGAATGCGATCCGGTCATCTACACCGACCCCGGCAGCACCGATCCGCCCGAGGTGGACGTGTATTGCCCGTGCGTGACGCAATACCCGTGGGCGGACGACACGTACTACTTCAGCTTCATGCCACTGTACCGACACTACCCCGACCCGGCCCCCGGAGGCGACGCGCAGGGCAAGGCCCAGCCCGACGCGCTGGGCGTGCCGAGGCTGAGCAACGACGGCCCGATCGACGTGCGTGTGGCGACCAGCGCCGACGGCATCGCGTGGCGGCGGCCGGACTATTCGCCCTTCCTGCGCCTGGGGCTGGACTGGGACGGCGCCTGCATCTACATGGCGCCGGGCATGATCCGCCGGGGCGACACGGTCTGGCAATATTACGTGGGGTTCCCGGTCACGCACGGGCACAACACCGGCGGGCGCGTCGGGGTGGCGATCAGCCGTCTCGACGGCTTTGTCTCCGCCGACGCCGACTACGCCGGCGGCGCCTTCACCACGCCCATGCTGCAGTTCACCGGCAGCCATCTGGAGGTCAACGCGGACTGCAGCGCCCTGGGTCAACTGCGCGTCGAGCTGCGCGACGAAGGACAGCGGCCGATACCCGGCTACGAACTGGTCAACTGCATCCCGGTGGATCGCAACCACATCGCGGCGCGCGTGCGCTGGCGCGACACCGACTCGGTGGCGGCGCTGGCGGGTCGCCCGGTGCGCCTGCACGTCGAGGCCCGGGACTGCAAGCTCTATGCATTCCAGTTCACATCAGGGGCCTAGCATGACCGGGACGCCCCTCATCATGGAATCGATCACCGAGGCGATCGGCCATACGCCGCTGGTGCGGCTGTCGCGCCTCGTGCGAACGCTGGGGCTGCGCGGGGCGCTGCTGGCGAAGCTGGAGTATCTCAACCCCGGCTACAGCAAGAAGGACCGCATCGCGCTGCGGATCATGACCGACGCCAAAGCCAGCGGCGCGCTGCGCGAAGGCCAGACCGTCGTCGAGCTGACCAGCGGGAACACGGGCACGGGCCTGGCGATCTGCTGTCGCGCGATGGGGCACCCGTTCGTGGCCGTGATGTCGAAGGGCAACACGCCGGAACGGGCGAAGATGATGCGCGCGCTCGGCGCGGAAGTCGAGCTGGTGGATCAGGCACCGGGCTCTGTGCCGGGTCAGGTGTCGGGCCACGACCTGGCGCGGGTCGAGATGCGCACGCGGGAGCTGGTGGCGCAGCGGAGTGCGTTTCGCGCCGACCAGTTTCACATACCCTCGAACGCCTTGGCCTATGAAATGCACGCGGGGGTGGAATTGTGGGAGCAGTCTGGGGGCGCGTTGGACGCGTTCGTCGATTTCGCGGGGACCGGCGGGACGTTTGCGGGGACGATGCAGGCGTTGCGCGCCCGCCGGGCGGAGGTGCGAGGTTACATCATCGAGCCCGACACCGCCGCGGCGCTGTCGGGCCGCGCCGTCACCGATCCGCGCCACAAGGTGCAGGGCGGAGGCTATGCCATGGCCGATCTTTCGCTGCTGGACCGCAGCGCGGTGGCTGGTTATCTGCGCGTGACGGATCACGAGGCGATCGCATGTGCGCGACTGCTGGCGAGGGAGGAGGGGATCTTCGGCGGGTTTTCGAGCGGCGCGAACCTCGCGGGTGCGGTGCAACTGCTCCGCGGCGCGGAGGCGGGGCGAACGATCGCGTTCTACGTCTGCGACAGTGGACTGAAGTACCTGAGCACCGACCTGTACGAATAGCCGTGGACAAGCGAAAGGAAGAAGGCGAGCCGTGAATAAGCATCAGTTGCAGTGTGACATTCTGGTGGCGGGCGGCGGTCCGGCGGGCGTGCCCTGCGCGCTGGCGGCGGCGCGCCACGGCGCGAGGGTCATTCTGTGCCAGGATCGATCCGTGCTGGGCGGCAACGCGTCGAGCGAAGTGCGCATGCACATCGCCGGCGCCGACGCCAGCGGCCACCGCGGCGCCGCACTGTCGGTCGAAGCACGTGAGGGCGGGATCATCGAGGAGATTCGTCTCGAGGCATCCGTTCGCAACCCGCAGCGTTCCGCGTCGATCCTGGACCTGATCCTTTACGACAAATGCCGCACCGAACCCCATCTGACCTTGATGTTGAACACGGCCGTGGTGGGCGTCGAGCGACACGACGACGGCCGCATCGCCCGCGCCCGCGCGGTGCGCCAGAGCACCGAAGACGAGTTCCACATCGACGCGAAGATTTTCATCGACTGCACCGGTGACGGCCGACTCGGCGCCGAGGCCGGCGCCCTGTTCCGACGCGGACGCGAAGGCAAGATCGAGCACGGCGAGTCCCTGGCGCAGGATGAGGCCGATGACAAGGCGCTGGGCTCGACGATCCTGTTCACCGCGCGCAAGCACGACCGGCCGATGCCGTTCGTCGCGCCGGCATGGGCGCGCAAGTTCGACGACACCCTGCTCAAGCATCGCCCGCATGCCATCAGTCGCGAAGACAACGGGCTGGGGTTCGGCTACTGGTGGTGCGAATGGGGCGGCACGCTCGACACGATCAAGGACAACGAGACGATCCGCGACGAGTTGCTGGCGATCGTGCTGGGCGTGTGGGATCACGTCAAGAATCACGAGGGTCACAACGCCGAGCACTGGGCGTTGGAGTGGATCGGGTTCCTCCCCGGCAAGCGCGAAAGCCGTCGATTCATCGGCCAGTGCATCCTCACCGAGCAGGACGTGCTGGAGTCGCGTCCGCAGCCCGACGCCATCGCCTACGGCGGTTGGCCGATCGACACGCACCCGCCCGAGGGCGTCGATGCCGCGAACGAGCCCGCCTGTCGTCAACATCACGTGCCTCACCTTTTCGACATTCCGCTTCGCGCCTGCGTCAGCCGCAACGTGCCCAACCTCATGTTTGCCGGCCGCAACATCTCGGCGACGCACATCGCCTTCGCTTCCACCCGAGTCATGGCCACCTGCGCCGTGATCGGGCAGGGCGTGGGAACGGCGGCGGCCTCGGCCGTCGCCCACGGGATCCAACCAAGCGAACTAAGCGCAAACTCGGCCGCGATCAAGCGGATTCAGCAGCGGCTGTTGCGCGACGATGTGTTCCTGATCGGCGCGGTTAATGACGATGGGGCGGACCTGGCTCGGTCGGCGACGGTCACTGCGTCCAGCCAGCAGGCCGACGGCGCTGCCGTGAACGTGCTGTCGGGCCAGACCCGCGCGGTCCACGGATCGGGCGGGGTCAAGCCCGATCGGGCGCGCCCGGGAACGCATCGCTGGATGAGCGATCCGACGACGGGCCTGCCCGCGTGGCTGGAACTGCGCTGGCCGCACCCGATCCGGCCCCGCGAGGTGCGACTGGTGTTCGACACCGGCCTGCATCGCGTGTTGACCCAGACCCAGTGCGACGCCTATGCTGCACGCATGCAGTGGGGGCGGCCGCAGCAGGAAACCGTGCGCGACTACCGCATCATGCGCCGTGATCCGGCGGGCCGTTGGGCGACGTGCCACGAGGTGACGGGTAACTATCAGCGATTGTGCGTTCACCCGCTGGACGCACCAGTCGAACTCGATACGCTGCGCATTGAGATCACTGCAACGCAAGGCATCGATCACGCCCGCGTCGTCGAGGTGCGCGTGTACTGAAACCCTGCGTCTGAACCTGTCGGCGTCGGCCTCAAAGCCCGGCCGTTTCCAGCGTGGGCAGCGGCGGGCACGGCGCCGGGGACCATGGCAGCGACACGGCCTGGAACTGCCGCGTGAGAACCGACTCGCGCGCGGCCAGACACTGGATGGCGCTGGCCAATCCATCACGCAGATCGGCGCAGTCCTGCATCGGTTCCCCGCGCATGAGCTGGATGAACCCGCGCACCAGCTCCTGATCGCCGCCCTCGTGACCGCCCGTGGCCTTGACGGCGATGCGGTCCACGCGGTGCGTGTGATGATCGTGGACAGTGATGGTGTCGGTTGCCCAGTCGAATTCGAGCGTGGCGTCATAGCCGGTGATGATCGCGCCGCGTCGAAGAGCGCCGCGACGGCTGATGAAGTTCTGCGTGTAGCTGGCGTGCAGTCCGTCGCTGTAGAGCAGCAGCGCGGAGCCGGCGTCCTGGTTGCGAATGCCCCGGCTGAAGGCGCACCAGTGGTCGGTGGTGTTCATCCCCCCACCGTCGCCGCGCTGGGCCAGATGCTTGGGGCTTTCCTTGCAGGTCTCGGTCTGATCGCACGCGGAGCAGCGCAGGTCGAAGGGCATCTGTCCGCCATACACGCCGCGGGTTCCGACGGCGGCGATCGAGTGAGGGGTGCGACCCAGCAGGTGGTTGATGTAGTCGAGGTCGTGGGTGGCTTTCTGCAGCCACAGGCCGCCGACTTCGTCGTAGTTGCGGTACCAGTCGCCGAAATAGACGCCGCCGTACGACACGTTGTTGATCGCCTGAACCTGGTTGATCGTGCCCAGACGGCCGGAGCGCACGATGTCGTGGACAGCGCGAAACAGTGGCGTCACCCTCAAGGGGAACGACACCACCACGCGATTTTCCCGGCCACGATACGCCTCATACAGGGCCATCGCCTGCTCTGTCGTGATGGCGACCGGCTTCTCCAGAAACAGCGCCAGGCCCGTGGCCGCCACCTTGATCGCCAGGGGCGCGTGCGCGACGCAGCGCGTGCCGATGAGCACCCCGTCGAACGCATCGGCGTGCGCAAGCAGCGCGTCGGCGTCGGCGTAGAACCGCACATCGCTGTGATCGATCTTCGCCTTCGCCAACGTATCCCGCACTTGCTGGGGCTGAGTGTCGGCGATGCCGGCCAGCGCCACCGACGGCTCGTACTCCAGGATCGTCTTCACCAGACCCAACGCTCGACGTCCCAATCCGATTACGGCTAAACGCAACATACGTGACTCCCTTTCTGAAGGATCAACAGCCCATCACACGGTCAACGTCGTCTGCCCGGCAAGAAACCGGGACGAGACGATCAGGCGTCGTGGGTGTGGCGGCGGGTTCTCAAGCTGCTGACGGATCGCCGCCAACGCCAGTCGGCTCATCTCCGCCAGGCCCAGGTCAATCGTCGAAAGTCGTTGGGGCCACTGCATCGAAGTCACCACCGCCCCGGCGCCGACGATGCTGACGTCGTCGGGCACGCGCAGCCCCAACTCGCTCGCGGCGAGCAGGCCGCCACACGCCTGAAAATCCGAGCTGTAGAAGATCGCGTCGGGGCGATCGTCTTGCTTCAGCAATCGCAGGGTGGTGTCGTAACCATGTTGCTGCGTGTAGTCGGCGGCCACCGTGTCACCGTCGCCGACCATCAGGCCGTGCAGACGCGCAGCATGGCGGAATGCATCGCTGATCGGACCGGTGCTGAATCGAACCGGACCGGCGGTGACCAGCGCGGGACGGCGACACCCCGCGGCATGCACCGCACCCATCGCCTCGTGCATGCCCGGCAGATAATCGCACAGCACGCACGTGCTCACCGCATCGGCGACGTCATTGAACAGCAGCACGTAAGGCAAGGCTCGGCGTTGACACAACCACAGCAACGCCGCATTGATCGGCGACATCAGCATCAGGCCGTCCAACTCGTCCAGCGGCAGTTGATGGCGAATGACATTCGGGTCCGATTCGCGCGGACTCAGATGCAGCAGATGCAACCGCACCGAGGTGTCATCGTCCTCGGCGCCGGTCCCGGTCTCCAGGGCCTTGAGCATCGGCTGCAGAAACGGATAACCGTCGTGCAGCGAAGCTTGGACGACCCCAACGCGGAGCTTGCGGGACGAATCGACGGGCAGTGCGGCAACCTCGAGGCCCGCACGACGGGCGCCGCCAGCCACCACCGTGCCGCTGCCACGACGGCTTTCAATCAAGCCCGTGTCAGACAAAATCTTCAGGGCCCGACGAACCGTCATCTCACTGACGTCCAGGCGATGCGTGAGCTGCTTGATTGTGGGCAGGGGGAGGCCGCTGGGCCAGTCGCCTTGCTCGATCCGGTCGGCCACCTCGCGGACGATCTGCTGGTAGATCGGCGTCGTCGCTGTTCGATCCAGTTCGCGCCGCAACCGTTGCAGGCTGCTTTCCACATCGTCAGGCGCGGTGGACATGGGGCAAATTTCCCAGACGTTCAATAAGGCAACTGTCACGACGGATCACGCAGGCCCCCGCGCGAGCTTCACGGCGACACCGGTTTGGGCCGACTCAATCGCCGCGAACGCGACGCGGCTGGCGTCGATGGCGTCATCGACACCGCAGACTTCGGCCCCGCCACCGCAGATCTGCTCCACAAAGCGCTCCATGTGACGGGCGTGACCCTTGTCGGGCTCGGCGGTGAACTGCAGCATCGGGTCTCCTCGCTGCGCCGCCTCCTCGCACGCGGCACGCTTCTTGGCGAGCCAGCCGCAGATGCCGCCCTCCACGCCCACCGTCGGGTGTCGGTCCCCGAGCATTGGAAACGTCGTGCGTGCCGGCGCGTCGGCGATCCCGGCGGTGCGCACCTCCACCAGGTGGTCCACCGCCACCATGCCGCCCGCGCCCATCATTTCGTAGAGTTCCTTGGGATAGCCAAACGTGCCGCTGCTGTTCATGAAGATCGACGCCATCGCGCCGCCGCGGTAACGAATGACCACGCCATGGTTGAGGAGGCTCTGCGACATCGCCATGACTTCGATCGGCTCATCCTGGAGGAACCAGTTGCACAGGTCGGTGAAGTGCGTCATTTCGAAGAGCATCGGGCCATGCGGCGCCTGGGTCTTGTCGAACACCCAGCTTTTCCAGGAGTGCCAGTCGTCGTTGACGCGCACCGCCATGCCGGGGGCGCCGTCGGCGGCAAGCGCAGGCCGCTGCTCAGGCTCGCGCTCGAACCGCCAGGGGCAAGGCCGGGGATGCTCCATGTGCTGGCGAAAGATGCGGTGCGCCTCGAGCGCCGCAGGCGCCGAACGGCGATTGTGCCCGATGCAGAACGCAATGCCCGACGCGTGAACCACCTCTTGAATCTGCAGCATTTCCTGCAGCGACGTGGCCAGCGGCTTTTCGACGTAGATCGGCTTGCCCGCCCGCGCCGCCGCCTCGATCACGGGCAGACGCAGCTTCTCCGTCGTCGCCAGACAGATGACGTCCACATCTGGATCGTCCACCGCCTGGCGAAAGTCGTGTGTCACCCGCGTGACGCCGTGCGCTTCGCGGCAGATGCGAAGGTTGTCGTCCGAAAGATCGCAACAGACCGCCAGGCTCATGTTGGGCGAACGCACGATGTTGGGGATGTGCTGCGACCTGGCGAGCATCCCGCAGCCGACGACGGCAAAACGCAACGGCCTGTTCATGAACGACTCTCCACGACGCCCAGTGCATCAAGCACGCTGGCCGCTTCCGCACAATCCAGCGGCAAGGACACCGGCCTGTCCGTCGCCGCCGACACCTGGGCCGCCCATCCTACATCGGCCACGACCGCCGCGTTGACGAAGCTCAGCGGCGATTGCACGTCGTCGTGAATGCACTGCAGAAAATGATCCACGCATACGGACGTCTGGTGCTGCACGACGTCGCCCGAGTCAGGCGTGGTGGTGTCGGCCGGCCAAGGCTCGACCCCGTCGATCTCGCAGCGGCCCTGGTCCAGCGGGTAATGCCACCGCCCCTGGTTCACACCCTCGCGCCACATGCGGACTTTCTGTGGCCGATCGAGCAGCGAATCGAAGATCAACGCCCCGCGCGTGCCGTAAACACTGTGATAGGCGTCGTACCCGTTGGCGCTGTCGATGTTGCCGAAGACAAATCCGCTCGCACCGTTGTCAAACCGGATCAGGACGTTCCAGATCGGGTCCGCCTCGAAGCCGCGAACCTGCGCAGGCATGCTCGTGGCGTACACGCTGACCGGTTTGGCCTGCGACGACATGGCCAGCACCAGGACCGACACGGCGTGGTTGATCCCCATGCCGATCGCATCGCCCATCACACCGCGCTGCAGTTTCCACACCTTGTCGCCGGCGATGTTCACCGGATGACGATAGTTGACCTGCATCTGAGTGACGGTGCCGAACGCTTCCTCGGCGATCAGGCCGCGCAGGCATTCTTCAAAACGATCGAAATAGAGGATGTAATCGACGAAGGTCTTGATCTGCGGGTTCGCGGCCGCCAGCTCGATCTGCCGACGGTGATCGGCGAACGAGATCGAAGCGGGCTTTTCGCAGAACACGTGCTTGCCCGCCTCGATCGCGGCGATTGACTGCGGGCCATGGAACGCGTTGGGACTGACAAGCCACACCGCGTCGATGTCGGGATCGGCGACGATGGCGTCGTAGTCATCCACGAGCCGGGTGCTCGTCAGGCCCAACTCGTCGAGCACCGCCCTGCCGCGCCCGGTGTTCGCCTCGCAGAGCGTGCGCACTTCGACATCGTCGCGCTCGCGCAGCCGTCGGAGTTGAGTCGAGCCCATCCAGCCGGCGCCGACCGCGCCGATTCGCACAGGACGTGTCATGAAGCGTTTCCTGGTTGAAGGACGGCGCCAAGACCCAGAGGCGCCAGGTGGTCCACCTTGTGATAGCCGTCGCGCACGTCGAACAGGCCCGGCCAGTCGCCTCGGTACGGCGCGTTGGCCGCAGGCGTGAACTGCGGCGAATTCAATTCGACACCGTTGATCGTGGGCAGGTAGGCGCCCAGCAGCGCCGCGTGTATGGCCGAAACGCCCGGATTGGTCAGGTCCTGCAGTGCGATGGGCAGACCGCGCTCGTGCGCCCACGCCGCCGCGACCAGCGCGAAGCTGTGCCCCTTGCACGTTTTCAACGCCAGGCCCGACCAGCCCTGTTCCGCCGCCACCGGCAGAAGATCGAGCGAGGTCAACCCTTCGTCGAGCAGCACCGGCTTGAGCTGCGTCACCGACCGCCAATCGCTCGGATGCGCCGCGATATCGCGTGCCGTCGGCTGCTCCAGGTACTCCAGTCGCGCAAACGCGTCTGGGTCATCGCGTCGCAGACCTTGCAGATATTCGAGAACAAACGCGCTGTCGCGGCACGCTTCATTGGTGTCCACGGAGATACGAGGCTCGCACCCCCACCCTCGCGCAACGCGAGCCACCTCGATGGTGCGCGCCATGTCCTCAGCCACGTCCCTGCCGTGCAGCTTGAGCTTGAAACAGCGGTAGCCCTGAGCGGCGTACCAGGGCCGTATGTCGCGTTCCATGTCGTCGTCCTTGCCGACGATCAACCATGCCGGCAACCGGTCGCGCGGCGAACCATTCAACATCGCCGCGATGGCGTGGCACGTGGTGGGGCTCGTCATCCAGCGGTCCGCCGCACTGGTGAAGGCGGCAGCGGGGTCGTACAGGTGCAACGCACAGACCCCCAGCGCCCGACCGACGCCATCGTGGATCGCGGCGTCGAACGGGCTCAGGCACATCGCCCGCGCCAGCACTGGAACGTCGTACCCAGGCACATCGACGACACCCGGGTGGCATACCGCGTCGTGCAGCCGCAACCCCAACTCCAACGGATGGGCGGGTTCAGAACCCACCAGCTTCTGTATGCCTGCCGCCAGGCTCGCGCACAGTTGCCGCAAGGCCATGTCACGCTGCTCGTGCGACAATGCGGCGTCCGGCCACGACCACAGATCGCTCAGATAGATCGAGCCCAAACCCTCGGCCTCACCCGCCGGCGTCTGCACCACGACCCGGACCCTGGCCTCCGTCACCCGGTCAATCCTGCCCGCACTCAGAATGAGGGGACGCACCAGTTCCTGCTCGACGCAAGCGACGTCCGCGCCAACGACGCGACTGAATTGGGCAGCATGAGTGGCGGATTGTGATCTTGCCATCTAAATAACGATCATCTTTATGTCACTATCTGAACATTTACGACAATAGCAGTTCACCCCTCCGCCCGCAAGGCGTCGCACCCTTGCCCTTCCACGTGGAATCCATGTTGACGCCAGGCCGTCGATATGCTAACATAAACCAAACTGTAGGGCCGCTCTGCGCGCTCTTCGACCGGGCGAATCAACTTGTTGGTCGGATCCTGCAGCTTGTTGCATGCAGCCACAAGTTGAGTTGAGTTGGCCAGTCCATCGTCCCGGCGACGCGCCACGCGCAGCGGCGCCGCCGAGCTGAAGCAGCAATCATGAACGACCTGGCGATCATCCCGGCGCGAGGCCCTTCCGTCAGGGTGGGACGAATGATGTGCGCATGCTATGGGCGCCTTATGGAGCCATCAACGGGCATCGAAGGTCGAGGCCGCATGCCACGCGCGTGGGCGGCAGACCGTTGCGTCATCGGTTCAGCGTGTCGCCCGCAGATCCTGCTGCATCGTGCCGCCGTCGATGGTCACGTCGTGGAACCCAGCCGCTTGGCAGGCCTCGACGAGATACTGTCGGGTGTAGGCGACGGCGGCCTCGGGATACTTCGGGCTTTCGATGAAGGCCGGCCCGTCCTGGTGTGCGAAGCTGAAGCGCTGGCCCAGCCAACCCTGCTCGCGGAACGTGTCGAGGCAGAAGACGCTCATCGACAACCGTCCGCCGGGGCGCAGCACCCGAGCCGACTCGCGCAGGTAGTTGTTCAGATCGGTCTCCAGCAGGTGCGTGAACAGCGACGTGCTGAACACCAGGTCGAATGCCGCGTCGGCGAAGGGCAGACGATACTCGCCCTCCTTCCCGGCGGGGTTATAGACCTTCGAGTAGCGGTCGGCCCAGACAAAACTGAACTGCTTGCGCGGGAAGTGGCGCTGGCACCAGTCGATCATTTCCTTGTCGATGTCCAGGCCCGTGTACGTGCCGGCGAAGCGCCAGCCCTTGTAGTTGAGGCGACGCAGCACCACGGCGTAGCGCCCGCAGCCGCAGCCGATGTCGAGGATGTCGCTCGACGGCGACGCCAAACCGGTGGCAAAGGCGTGCAACCAGAAATCGACCGCGTGGTAGCGGTAGTGAAAGGCGTTGAAGAGCAGGCGATTGTCCACCCCGACGCGGAGACGGAACCGATTGGGAGGCAGCCGCCGGGCCTCGCGGAACGGCCAGTTCGCCAGCCGGTCGATCACCTCCAGCGGAAACATCACCACGCGATTGTGCGTGAGCTTGGCCAACGACGGCACGAACTTGCGGAGGCGACTGTCGAGGTTCACGTCAACGGGTCCTGGGACACGGGCCGGCATTCTAACGGCCAGACGATTCCAAGCCTACAATGCTGCCATCATGAACGCATGTTGTGCCCACGACACCTCAGCACCGGCGCCGTCCGACACCGGCGTGATCATCGTCGATCATGGGTCGCGCCGCGCCGAGTCCAACGCCATGCTCGAGGCGTTTGTCGAGCAGTTCGCCGGGCACGGCAGCTATCGCATCGTCGAGCCGGCCCACATGGAGCTGGCCGAGCCGTCCATCGCCACGGCGTTTGCCCGGTGTGTGCAACGCGGGGCGCGCCACGTGATCGTCTGCCCCTACTTTCTCCTGCCCGGCAAGCACTGGACCCAGGACATCCCCGCGCTGACGCGCCAAGCCGCCGCCAACCACCCGGGCATTCGTTTCATGGTCACCGCGCCCATCGGCCTGCACCCGATGATGCTCGACGTGATCCAGTCGCGCATCGACTACTGCTACCAGAGGCAAGGCAGCGGCGCACCCGAGTGCGAGTCGTGCGCCGGCACCGGACGGTGCGTGCTGCAGTTGCCCGAGCCCGTCGCTTCCTAAGCGTCGTCCTCGTCCTTGTCGGCGGCGTCATGCGCGGCCAGGCGCTGGCCCGAAACCTGCCAGATGTCCGCCTGCTGCGGCGACTGCTCCCGTCGCTCACGCCCCTCCTGCTGCCGCGACAGGTAGCGACGCCACGCGCCCATCAACAGCACGATCACCAGGATGCCCAGCACGCCGATGAACACCAGCAGCGACATGAACAGGGCGTAGCGGAGATTCGGTGGCATCGCGTGATTCTATCCCGCAAGTCACGGGTTGAGCCGCTGAAGATCCCACAGGCCGTCGGGCCGCCGCGTGTAGCGCAGCCGATCGTGCAGACGCGATCGCTGGCCCTGCCAGAACTCGATGCACGTCGGCGCCAGACGATAGCCGCCCCACGTCGCCGGGCAAGGCACATCCGCACCCTCCGGGTATGCCGCCGCCAACTCGGCAAACCGCGCCTCCAGCGTGGCGCGATCGGGCACGACACTCGACTGCCGCGACACGCACGCCCCCAGCTTGCTCTTGTGCGGCCGCGTACGAAAATAGGCTTCCGACTCGGCCCGAGTCGTCTTGCTTACCGTGCCCGTCATCCGCACGCTCCGCTCCAGCCTGTCCCAGTAAAACACCAGCGCCGCCCGCGGTGTCAACGCCAGCTCCCGCGCCTTGGCCGATTCGTAGTTGGTGAAGAACGTAAAGCCCTGCGCGTCAAATCCCTTGAGCAGCACCACCCGCGCCTGTGGCTGGCCATCGCCATCGACGGTCGCCAGCGTCATCGCGTTGGGCTCGATGATGCCCGACGCGCACGCCTCGTCGAACCACCGTCGGAACTGACCGATGGGATCGGGATCGACGTCGCCCTCGCGCAGCCCCCCCTGAGCGTATTCCCGCCGCATGTTCTGCACCGTGTCGGCCATGGCTTGAGTGTAAGCATACCGAAACGGATAGCGAACCCGCGACACCATCCCCGTCGCGAGGACGCCGCGCTTGGCATCGTTCAACGCCGGCGATGCGGACAGACACTCGACCAGTACGTCCGTGCCGGGGTTCTGGCGGTGGATTATGCCGACGACGGCTCGAGCTACTACGCGCCCGCCTACGATCCGCCTGCCACCGAGCAGCAGGCATCACTACGACGCCACGAACTCTTTGGCCTGCTCCCCGAGGAGATCACCGGCGATCTCGACTCGGTGATGAGTGTCATCGACCTGGTGCTGGACGAACTGGGTTGAGGTTATGAAGACCTCTTGACTGTCAACATGAGCCGTCGAGGTCGTCACTGGCTGATAGCTAAAAGAAAGCCCCGGCGCGTGACGTGAATCACACGCCGGCGGTCATGTTGTTTACTGCAGCGTCCAGTCCAACTCGCGGGCCAGTTCGATGCACAGGGTTCGCGCCCGTTGCCGGGCGTGGTCGAGCTGGTCGGGGTCGTGGGCCAGTCTGCGGACGGCCGATTCGGCCTGGGTCAGGGCGCGTTTGAGCAGTTGCTGTTCGCCTGCGGGAGCGGGACGATTTGCCACAGGCCATGGCGTTCGAGTCGCAGGATGCGGCTGGCGTGCAGGTCCAAGCGGGCGTTGGCGACGCCGGCGTCGGGCAAGTGCAGCGTGGCGGTGCGGGTGCGGTCGTTGACGTCGGTGAGTCGTGCCTGGGCCAGGTCCACGCCGAGGTCGGCCTGGCCCTGGATGTCCAGCAGGCAGGCGACGCCGCCGAGTCGGCCGCGGATCGCAGCGTCGTGGACGAACTGAACAGGCACCCGGAGCGTCACCAGATCGTGCAGTTCGTGGATCTTCTTTAGGGCCACGCCGATCTCGACGTGATGCTGCTCGGCCCGCCGGCCCACCAGGCCGTCAAGCCCCAGCAAGCCGGCGGCGAGCAGCGCCAGCGCCAGCAGGATGAGGGAGGTCAGTCGGATCACGGCGTGGCTCTCCTGGGGTTGATGTTGCAGTGACCGCCGAGGGTGCGCTGCACGTCGCAGTAGCCCAGCGCCAGGACGACGAGCACGATGAGCACCAGCACGGCGATGAATCCGCGCTGACAGGGCGAAGGCAGAGGGTGAGGCATGGATTCTCCTTGAAAAAGCCCCGGACATTGCCCCGAAACCCCACGTCAGTCCCCGGGCTACTTCCGGGTTACTTCCGACAAAACTTCCGGGAGAACTTCCGGGGGGGGTTACCAGCGGTCGTCGTAGGGGGTGTTGAGGTCGGCGTAGGGCGAGTGGCTGGTAGCGGTGGAGCTGGCGGGCCAGCGGACGCGGCGGATCTGATGGAGTCGGATGCGGGCGCCGTGGACGCCGTTCCAGAGCATGACCAGCCCGGTCAGGGCGATGACGATGCAGCCGAGGAAGACCAGGACCATCAGAAGCTGGGGCGAGACGGACAGCACGTGGTGCCAGACGACGGGCGATGGCAACTGCAGCAGGGTGTGATAGACGCCGAAGACCGACAGGGCCGCCCCGACGAGGGCAGTGAGCACGGGTTGGAACAGCACGAGCATGAGAAATGCCTTTCAAGTGGAGAATTGAAGAAGAACG
Organism: uncultured Phycisphaeraceae bacterium; assembly: GCA_964518335.1. Taxonomy (GTDB): domain Bacteria; phylum Planctomycetota; class Phycisphaerae; order Phycisphaerales; family Phycisphaeraceae; genus CAZFDT01. The sequence continues at coordinate 41,674 of CAZFDT010000006.1, read as the reverse complement.
GATCACGCAGCCAGCAACTCACCCATGAGCTTGTTCCAACTCCCACACCACTTCTCCCGCCGCTGGCTCACCGCCGCCGGCGTAATCCGAAGTTGCTTGGCAACGTCACTGGGCCGTTCGCCGGCGGCGAGTTGCTCGATCATCTGCCTGTCGCGGTGGCTCAGTCCGGCCAGCCACTCATCGAAGTCGATGCGGAACGCAGCGTGGTCAGGCACGGGCGACGCCACGTGCGTCGTCGAGGAACCTCCAGCAGGTACTCCAGCGGACTGCGGCCCTTGAGCAGTTCATCCAACGTCCCATCCTTGCGAGCCTGCGCGATCGCCTGCATGCGTCGTTGGTTCTCCAGCCAGGCAACAGAGTCACGACCCCGCGGCGAGGGTTGATCACGCTGCGGGTCATGTGTGTCATCATCACTCAGGTCCTCGCCATCCAACCACCCTTTGTCGATGCGCTCCGCGCGTCGCGTCTTGTCCTGTCGCTCCACCGCCGTCAGACGGCGCATCGTGCGATGAGCCGCTTCGACCGCGGCCTCCGCCACGACCACCTCCAGCTCGCGCTGATCCATGAACTGGCGGTAGGCCTTGACGGCGGCGCGATAGCTGGCACGATCCCGTTCGCTCTTGCCAGATCCGAAGTAGTACCGTAGTAGTACCGTCTGCCGCTGATGGTCTTACACCAGCGTCGAGTCGGCTTGTGGAAGGTCAACTCGCGTCCTGAAGCGATCGGTCGTGACATGTCGGCACTCCCTCGGTGCGGGTTTCAGGGAGTATAGCCATAGAGGTCAAATAGAGGTCAAACGCGGTTTATGCGATAAGGGTCACATAAGCACACGGCATAACTTCTTTGTTGTCAATATATTACGTAATATTTATGGAACTAGGCTGAAAATAGAATGCCCCCCGAAGGACTCGAACCTTCAACCCGCTGATTAAGAGTCAGCTGCTCTGCCAATTGAGCTAGGAGGGCATTTGGAGATGGGCACTGGCCGCATGGTGTCGGCCGATCTGTGGCGATTCTAGGGAGGCGGACGGGGGTGTCAAGCGACACGGACTAGGCTAATCGGGAATCGAAGCCAGGCGCACCATGAAGCCGGCGGGGAGTTTCCAATCGGGGTTGGCGATTTCAAAGACACAACGGAAGGTCTGGCTGGCGTAGTCGAAGTTCTGGGAGATGAACTTGAGGCGGGCCTGAAGCATGCTCATGCCGGGCTGGCCGCTTTCGAGCGTGTAGGATTGGCCCACGCGCAGCTTGCCGTAGAGCGACTCGGGCAGGTACAACTCGGCCTCGAGCGGGTCGAGCTTGATCAGGGCCACAATCTTGTCTGTCGTGCCCAACGTCGCGCCCTCCTCGGCGGCGACGTCATCGACCACGCCCTTGAACGGGGCCTTGAGTCGATAGCGAGCGAGCTTCTCCTCTTCGAGCTTGTAGTTCACCTTGGCCAGCTCGCGCTTCTCACCGGCGGCAAAAACGGCGGCTTCGGCCTGCTCCAACTGCAGCTTGGCGCGGCGAACCTCCCACTCGCTGGCCCCGCCCTTGCGAAACGCCTCGACCGCCAAGTCGTGCGTGATCTTCGCCTCGTCGCGCGCCAAACTCTCGGCCTTGAGCTCGGTGTCGCTCTCGGCCTGCAGCTTCGCCGACGCCACGACCAGCGCCTGAAGCGCGTCGTCCATGCGCGCCACCACGTCGCCCTCCTCGACGCGATCGCCTCGATCGACCAGCCGCTCAGACAGAATGCCGCTGACCGGCGCGGTGAGCACGACCTGTTTGCTGGGCCGCACCACCCCGTGGAACAGTTCGCCCGTGACCGACGGCGGCGGGCCTTCCTGCGCCAGCGCAGTCGAAACGAGCAAGCAAGGGAGCAGGAACCATCCGTGTCGTTGAGTCATGGCGACCGTCCTTGTGGAGTGTGGAGACTACAGCATACCAGCCGTTGACAGCATGCAACCGAAGTCTAGGATGCCCGCCCATGCGCATTGTTGTGCCCGACCGGTATCGGCCCTCGTTCGCAGCCCCCGACCCGGACCCGTTTCACGCGAGGCAATGGCCGGCCCAGTGGGTGGTGTGCCCGGCGCTGAGAGGCGAGTCGGTGGTGTGGGCGTGCCGGCGCGCGTTCGAGATCGAGTCGGCGGCGACGGTGCGATTGCACGTGAGCGCCGACCAGCGTTACGAGTTGTGGGTCGATGGCCGGCGCGTCGGCTGCGGCCCGGAGCGAGGTGATGCGCTGCAGTGGCACTACGAAACTTACGATCTGCCGCTGCATACCGGCGAGCACACGATCGTGGCGCGGGTCTGGACGCTGGACCCGTGGCAGCACGTGGCGCCGGGGGCGCAGTTGACGTTGCGACCGGGGTTTGTGGCGGCGGCCGATGAGCCGTGGGGCCCACTGCTTAACACCGGCGTGGCGGCCTGGGAGGCCAAGCCGATCGACGGCTACACGCATGTGTCGCCGGTCAATACGAGTGCGGGCCACTTTGCCGGCGGGACGGTGGGTATCGATGGTCGGCGCTATCCGTGGGGTGTGGAGTGTGGAGAAGGAGAAGGATGGTTGGCGGTCGAGAAGGCGGGCCGCGTTCGCGACGCGCTGGATCAGTGGGGCGAATACCGCGCCCCGCGGTTGTGCCCGGCAACGCTGCCGGCGATGCTGGACGAACCGTGGGGTGTAGGCATCGTGCGGCACGTAGACGGCGAAGATGGTGGCGTCGTGCAGCCATCGCTGCACTTGACTGATGAGGCGGACGGATGGCAGAGGCTGTGGCGAGGCGAGGGGTCGCAGATCATGCCGGGCCACACGCGGCGGCGCGTGATTGTTGATCTGGAGGACTACGTCTGCGGCTACTCGCAGGTGATGCTCAGCGGTGGGCGCGGCGCACGCTTGCGCATGAGTTGGGCCGAGGCGCTGTACGAGGGCGATCCGCGACATTGGCGCAAGGGCCATCGTGACGAGATCGCCGGCAAGGTGTTTCACGGGCGAAGCGACACCTTCGTGGCCGACGGTGGCGAGCGACGGGAGTTCTCGCCGTTGTGGTGGCGCAGTGGCCGATACATCGAGCTGATGGTGGAAACTGCGGATGCGCCGCTGACGCTGGAGTCGGTGGGTGTGCGCCAGACGCGTTATCCGCTGCCCGAAGCACCGCAACTGGAGTTGAGTGATCCGCGTTTCAGCGCCGCGGTGCCGATCATGTGGCGGACCCTGCAGATGTGCTCGCACGAGACGTATATGGACTGCCCGTATTACGAGCAGCTGATGTACACGGGCGATACGCGGCTGGAAGCGCTGGTCACCTACGTCGCCACGGACGACGACCGCCTGCCGCGCAAGGCGATCCGCATGTTCGGCCAGTCGTTGACGCCGCTGGGGCTTACGCAGGCGCGCTATCCGTCGCATACGCCGCAGATCATTCCGCAGTTTTCGCTGTTCTGGGTGGCGATGCTGCACGACTTTGCCCTGTGGCGCGGCGATCGGTCATTCCTCGCGCCACTGTTGCCGACGGCAAGATGCGTGATCGAGACTTTCCTTTCGTGCAGTGGCGAGGATGGTCTGGTCCGTTGGCCCCAGGGGTGGAACTGGGTGGACTGGGTTCCCGCGTGGCGACAAGGCGTGCCGCCGGATGACGGCTCGCGCCTCAGCGGGATCAACCAGGCGCAGTTGATCTATGTCCTGGGTCTGATGACTGATCTCGAGCGCTGGTTCGACGAACCCAGCCTGGCCGATCGGCTCGATGCACGCCGTCGTCAGCTCACCGACGCCATGGGTCGCACCTTCTGGAATGACACCCGCGGCCTCTTCGCCGACACGCCCGACCATGGCAGCTTCTCCGAGCACGCCCAGTGCTACATGGCCTTGAGCGGCATGCTCGACAACGGACAGCTGCATCGCTTGATCGGGACACTCTTGACCGCGCCCGACCTGCACCGGGCAACGATCTATTTCCAGCACTATCTCTTCGAAGTCTGCCGGCTCGCCAAACGATCCGACGCGCTGCTCGACCGCATGACGCTGTGGTACGACCTGCCCAGCAAGGGCTTCAAGACCGCGATGGAAATGCCCGAGCCGTCACGCTCGGACTGCCACGCCTGGTCGAGTCATCCGATCTTTCACGGTCTGGCGACGATCCTGGGCGTGCGCCCCGCCGCGCTGGGCTTCCCCGCCGTGCGCATCGTGCCGCAACTGGGTCCCCTCACGCACGCCCGCGGCCGCGTCGCCACACCCCACGGTCCGATCTTTGCCGACCTGCATCGCCACGGCGATGGCTTGGAGGGCCATATCACCCTCCCCGCGAATCTTACGGGAACCCTGATCTACAACGACCGCCAGCACCCCTTGCATCCCGGTCAACAAAGCCTGGGTTGACTGGAGGCTTCCTCAACCCCCTGGCGGGAATCGGCCGCTCTAGTTACGTGGACGTGCGTAGATTTTGCTTGCGTAGGATGCTGCGGTGCGTGTAACTTGTGGGAACACATAACGCGAGGGGGGTCGATGCGGAACGTCGGACATGTCGGATGGGTGTTGAGCGCTTGCGCTACGGTGCTGGCGTGGGCGGGGCTGTGTCGTGGCCAGGTGCGCGAGCCTTCGCCGCCGGAGCCGGAAGCGAAAGCGGCACAGTGGGTGGTACAGATTGGCGAAGATGGCGGGCTGACCGCGCTGCGGAACCTGCCGAACGTTGCGACGGTAGAGCGGGCGCCGTACGTGGACGATGCGTTCATCGTGACATTCCGCGACGTACCGGGGCTGGCGGTAGCCGCATCACGCATACCCCAGGCCACGCTGCTGCAGCCTCTGGTGGCGCGCCAGCAGTCGCTGCGGTTCATCCCCAACGACACGCTCTTCGGGTTGCAGTGGCACCTCAACAACACCGGCCAGAGCGGCGGTACAGCCGGCGAAGACGCCAACGTCGTCAACGTATGGGGCACCGGCAGCTACAACGGCATCACCGGCAGCGGCGTGGTCGTTGCGGTTGTCGATGATGGACTGCAGCACACGCACCCAGATCTGTCTGCCAACTATCACGCCGTGGCGAGCTACGACTACAACTTCAACGACACCGACCCCGCACCCACGAGTTCCGACCCGCACGGCACGGCAGTGGCCGGAGTCATCGGGGCGCGGGGCCACAACAGCACGGGCGTCAGTGGCGTCGCACCGCTGGCCAGCCTGGCGGGCATCCGACTCATCGCCGCCGCCACAACTGACCTGCAAGAGGCCAACGCCCTGAGCCACATGCCGCAGACCATCGACATTTACAGCAACTCGTGGGGCCCCACCGACGACGGCAACCGCAAGGAAGGCCCAGGCGCCCTGACTGCCGCGGCGATCAAGAACAACGTGGAGACCGGCCGTGGCGGGCTGGGCAGCATCTACATCTGGGCGGGCGGCAACGGGCAGAGCGTTCGCGACAACGTCAACTACGATGGCTACGCCAACAGTCGCTACACCATCGCCGTCGCCGCCATCGATGACAACGGCGTGCAGGCGTCCTACTCCGAACCGGGCGCCCCCCTGCTGGTGTCGGCCCACTCCAGCGGCGCCGGCGCGGGCATCGTCACCACCGATCTGACCGGCGGCAACGGATACAACGGCATCGCTGGGCAGAACAACTACACCGACGATTTCGGCGGCACGTCGGCGTCAGCGCCGCTGGTCGCCGGCGTCGTCGCGCTCATGCTCGACGCCAACCCCAACCTCACCTACCGCGACGTGCAGCACATCCTCGTGGACACGGCACGCAAGAACCATGCCTCCGACAGCGACTGGACGACTAACGGGTCGGGCCGATGGGTCAATCACAAGTACGGCTTCGGCGCCGTCGATGCCCAGGCCGCCGTCGCCGCCGCTCAGACCTGGACGAACGTGGGGCCCGAGGTGAGCTACACGTCGCCCACGCTGGCGGTCAGTCAGGCTATCCCCGACGGGCTGGGCACGCAGGTCTTCGGCGCTGCAGTGACTCGAACGCACAGCGTCACCGAGGACCTCTTTGTTGAGTGGGTGGAAGTGACATTCAACGCCACCTTCAGCACCTTCCGTGGTGATCTGGAGATCGTGCTGACTTCACCCGACGGCACGGAGTCGATCCTCGCCGACCTTCACGACGACAGCGGAAGCAACTACGACTGGACGTTCACGTCGGCGCGACACTGGGGCGAACAGGCGTTGGGTGACTGGACGCTGCGCGTGCGCGACGGCTATGCGGGATTTGGCACCGGGACCTGGAACTCCTGGTCGTTGCGGCTCTACGGCACGCAGGTTCCCGAGCCGGGCACGCTGGCCCTGCTGTTGCTGGCGGCGTTGGGGCACGTCCGCCGGCGACGAGCGGCGAAGTGAGCGGGGATCTGATCTACCGAGGCACGATCGGCAATACGGCCTGAGCGACCTGCTGATCGGTGAGGCCGGCTGTGTTGAGCGTCATGGTGAAGCTGTGAACATCCAGCGCGCGGCTGGGCCAGTAGAGCCGATAGAACGCGGCTCGGTTTTCTTCGATGCGCAAGACTTCATCGCGTGCGGCATCGAGGCTGAGTCCTCGCACCTGGGCGAAGCGGCGGATGCGATGCTCAAGTGGCGCGATAAGACGGACGTGGATGCCGCCGGGCATGTTGGCGGTGACGAACACGCCGCCGCGGCCGACGATGATGGCGTGGCCGACCTGGGCGATGCCGCGGATGGTCACGGACACGCGTCGGACGATCTTCATCTCATCCACGTCGGGCTGCGACGCCGGCCCGGCGACGCCCGCGAGCATGTCCTTGAGCCAACTGTGGCTGGATTCCTCCACCGCCTCGACCAGCGACCGGTCGATGCGATGGTCGGCAGCAACCTTCTCGACCAGGGCGCGGTCGTACACCTGCCACGTCGTGCGGTCGCGCTCCTTGAGCATGGCCACCAGCGCCTCGGCCATGGCGGGCGCGCCGGCGCCGGCCTCACGGCTGACCGTGATGAACGGCGCCGCCCTCTCCGGCCGGTGCAGGTCCACATGCACCGGCTTGGTCGAGGACTTGATCGCACCGAGAATGGCACCGATGTTCGTGTGACCGGACAGAAGGCTGGACATACGACACCTCCATTCCGCCTTAATATTCTAGCCCCGTCATTTCGATGCGGCGCGCAATTTCCAAGCCGCGTGAAGCGATTCGTAGGTGGCATAGGGGACGTGCTGGCTGCCCAGTTCGATGGGCTTACGAGGCCCGTGGTAATCGCTGCCGCCGGAAGCGAGCAACCCGTGACGCCGGGCCAGGACGTGGTACTGCTCGACTTGGGCTGGCGTATGATCGCTGTGGCGGGTCTCGATGCCGTCGAGGCCCATGTCGGCGAGTCTGGCGACGACATGCTCGAGTTCGTCGGGATCGAGCTTGAGCTGGACGGGGTGGGCAAGGACCACCAGGCCGCCGGCATCGTGGATGGCGTCGATGGCCTGTGCTGCAGTGAGCCTGTCCTTGCGGGCGTAGGCGGGTTTGCCCTCGCCGATGTATTTGGCGAAGGCCTCGTGGACGCTCTTGACGTAGCCCTTGTTGACCAGCACCTGCCCGATGTGAGGTCGGCCGACAACGCCCGGGGCCAGGGCGACGACCTCGTCGTAAGTGATGTTCACGCCCAGGGCGTTGAGGTTGGCGATGATCTGCGGGTTGCGCTGCCACCGCGCTTCGAGCAGGCGGCTCTCGATGACCTTGAGCGAGGGGGCGTCGTGGCGGATGAACAAGCCCAGGATGTGCAGCGTGCCCTTTAGCTCCCTGGTTGGCAGCCCGCCGACGTCCGGATCGGCCGACAACTCGATGCCGGGAACAAAGCGGATGCGGGCGCGTTTGGCGGCGGCGGCGGCGGCTTCGAGCCCGGCAGTCGTGTCGTGGTCGGTCAACGCCAACGCCGACAGCCCCGCCTTCTTCGCCAGGCGCGGCAGGGCCTCGGGGACGTCCTGCCCGTCGGACGCCGTCGAGTGCATGTGCAGATCGCAGAACTTCATGCCCCGCATCGTAGCCGATCGCTGTCGGGGCGCTGCGATCGGGAGCATCGCGAAGCCTCGGCGCCGGCGCGGAGACCCCCGCCGCGGGTACACTGGTGACCATGGCGCACATGACGCCCGAACAAGAGGCCGATCGCATTCTGAGGATGTATGGCCCCGACCAGCCGCGCATCATGGAACTGCTGGAGCGTCAGTTCGTCATCCTGCACAACCGCGCCCAGGTGCTGTTGACGCTCTGCGGTGTGGTCATCACCGTGACGGGGTTTTCCGGCCGACTCATCGCCGGGACCAATCGCCTGGCGCAAGTGTTGGTGATTGGCGGGGTATCGCTGTCGCTGCTGGCGGCCATCGTCGTCGTCTGGGGTGTGCTGCACCTGTGGTGGCTCACGCAGCAACCCGGCGACGACGTGCGCGCATGGCTGCTGAGCTGCCTGGCGTACCGCGAGGGTAAGACCCGCGCCTATCGGGCCGGGCTTATCATCCTGATCGTTGGGTTGACGCTTTACGTCGGTGCGATCGCCATCATGCTGTGGTATCCGCTGCTGGGCTCGCTGCCTATGCTGCGGTGAGGGAACCTGCTGCGCGGTGGTGCGTCCAACGCGAATATGCACGCTTATCCAGGAATTGCCGCCATGCTCATTCGCCACACAGTCGTTGCAGTTGTCCTGCTCGCACCCGCCGTCGCACCGGCCCAGGCGCCTCAAGCGCCGGACCCTGGCGTCGGGATGACCATTTACTCCCACGCCGACCCTGCCTCGTTCGATCCTCAGCAGTTCATCGCCCAGCAACGCTTGGGCATGGACCCCGGCTTCGCATCGCAGGTTCCCGGCTTCGGCGTCGTGCGCGACACGCGCCGCCTCGACCTGGAACAGGGCGTCAACGTCGTGCCCTTCACCGACGTAGCCCAGTTCATCGACCCGACCACCGTCTCGCTCGTGGACCTCAGCGGCCAGGCCCAGGTCGTGAGCGTGTTGGAGCAGTCCTTCCAGTTCGATCTGGTCAGCCCGGAGAAGCTGTTCGAGAAATATCTGGACCAGCAGATCACGGTGAACGTGTCGCGCGGCGATGGGCAGGTCGATCCGGTGTCGGGCAAGCTGCTGTCGGCGCAGCAGGGGCGGCTGACGCTGCTGACCGACGAGGGTCTGCGCGTGGTGGCGCAGGGCAACGACGTGAAGCTGGGCGCGCTGCCGGCGGGCCTGGTGACGCGGCCGACGCTGCAGTGGCGGCTGAATGTGCCGGCGGCGGGCCCCCGGACGGTGCGAACCACGTACCAGACGTCGGGCGTGACGTGGCGAAGCGACTACAACCTCGTGCTCAACGCCGACGACACGCAGGCGGACCTGGGCGCATGGGTGACGATTCTCAACTTGAGCGGCGCGACGTACGCCGATGCGACGCTGAAGCTGATCGCCGGCGACGTGCAGCGCATCGAGCCGCCGCAGCCGAAAGTGGGCATGATGAAGGCCCGCGCCGCCGTCATGATGGAGGCCGACGCCGCCGGGTTCGAGGAGAAGAGCTTTTTCGAGTACCACCTTTACACCCTGCCGCGCAAGGTCACGATCGCGCAGAACAGCACTCAGCAGATCGCCCTCTTCCCGACGGTGCAGGGCGTGAGCGTCGAGAAGGTGCTGGTGTATTACGGCCTGCCCGAGCACGCCCGGCACTGGTTTTTCCCCTCACCCCAGATCGACCGCGGCCTGGGCCAGCAGTCCAGCAAGAAGGTGGACGTTTACATCCGCTTCGACAACAAGCAGGAGAACAAGCTGGGCATCCCCCTGCCCAAGGGCAAGGTCCGTGTGTTCAAGTTGGATCCCACGGATCAGAGCCTGGAGTTCGTCGGTGAGGACCTGATCGACCACACCGCCAGGAACGAGCAGGTACTCATCAAGACCGGCGAGTCGTTCGACGTCACCGGCGAGCGCGTGCAGACGAACTTCCTCATCGACAACAACCGCAAGACGATGGAAGAGACGTATCGCATCACGGTGAAAAACGCCAAGAACGTGCCGCAGAAGGTGGTGATCCGCGAGAACCTGTTTCGCTGGACGACATGGGAGATCGTGCGCCACACTGAGCCGTTCGCCAAGATGGACTCGCGCACGATTCATTTCGACGTGCAAGTCCCGGCGGAAGGGAGCAAGGCCGTGGAATACACTGTCAAGTACACTTGGTGAGGCGCGGCACGAATAGGGGGTAGTGTCTGCGAATCTGAGTCCGATGGCCGCGAACGGGAGATCCTCCATGCACGCACCTGTCCTCGAAGCGCTGGAGCCGCGCCTCATGCTCTCGGCCGCGCCCGCCGCCACTTCCGCCGACGCCGAGCCTGACGCATACAGTTCACTGCAGCAGGAGAAGCAGAGGAAGCGCAAGGCCCGGCTCAAGCGCGCCGCGTCGCGCTTCGTCGTTACCGGCGGCTCCGTCACCGAGGGCGACCCCGGCCAGACGCGAAAGCTCACCTTCACCGTCAAACGTCAGGGCGCTCTCGATGCCGTCGCCACCGTGCGCTTCCGCGCCGTTGCTCCCGGCAACTTCGCCGTCGATCCCCCCTCCGCCACCGCCGGCGTCGATTTCGTCGCACGCACAGCCCAGCTCACCTTCGCCCCCGGCGTCAAGCAGCAGAAAGTGCAGGTCAACGTCATCGGCGACAACAACCCCGAGTTCGACGAAACCGTCCGAATCGAACTCTTCCAGGCCCGCGGCGCCGCCATCAAGACCGCCTCCGCCATCGGACTCATCCGCGACAATGACGCCGGTAAACTCATGGACGTGGCTATCTCCAACTCCACCTTCAACCCAGACATCAATCTGACGTATCCGCCCGACCTCCTGCCCGTGTCGCTGACCTTCAGCAATAGCGGTAACGTCGCGTCCGGCCCGACCCGCATCCAGTTCTTCATGGGCAACTTCGACGCCTTCGACAACCTCCGTAGCTACGTCGATCTGGGCGCCACCATCGCCGTGCCCTCCGTCGCCGCCGGCGACACCATCACCCGCAATTTCGTGCTCGACTTCAACCAGGCTTACATCTTCAACGACACCTGGGGTGTCTTCGCCCGCGTCCTCATCGAGGACACCGACATGCTCAACAACTCCCGCTTTCTGGGCTTCGTCCAGATCAACTCGACCAACTCGTAATCGCGCGCGGCTCGGGCAAAGAGGGTTGACTCCTGACATCATCCACAAACAGGACCGCTCAAATCGGTGCGCTCTGCTATTCTGTGGGTCTGGCTCGCACTCCAACCCCACACGCTCATGCCTGAACGCATCCTCCCCGTCGATCTTCATAACCGCATCGTCGAAGCCGCGTATCGCAAGCGCGGGTTCACCGCCGACGAGGCACAGCAAGCGGCACGCTTCTGCCAGATGGCGGCGTGGCACGGCATCAAGACGCACAACGCGCTCAAGGCCCTGCACCTGGACGACCACTTTGGCTCGGGCAACAAGAAAAGCCGCGGATGCGTGCCCGGCGCGACGATCCAGAAGCTGCCCACTAAGTTCAAGGCATGCCAGAAGTGGAACGCCAACCGCAAGCTCGGGCAGGCCGTCGCCTTCGAGGCCATCGACGAGTGCATCCGCCTCGCCGATGAGTTTGGCGTCGGGATCGTCAGCGTCGATCAGGCCTTCCACTACCTCTGGGGAGGCGGGTACGTCATGGACGCGGCTAAGCGCGGCTACATCGCCTACACCAACTGCACCGCCGCCCTCGCCGAAGTCGTGCCCTTCGGCGGCAAGTTCCCCACCCTGGGCACCAATCCCCACTCCTGGGGCTTCCCGACGACCGAGGCGGTGGGCTTCCCGATCGTCATCGACTGGGCGACGAGTACGGTGGCCATGGGCCGCGTCCAGCAGTTCAAACGCGAGGGCAAGCCCCTGCCGCTCGGCGCTGCAGTGGACCGCCATGGCAAGGAGACGACCGACCCCAACGCCGTCGTCGCCCTGTTGCCCTTCGGCCAGCACAAGGGCTACGGCCTGTCGCTCATCAACGAGCTCGTCGCCGCGCTCATCGGCGGCTCATTGCCCACCCTGCGCTCGCGGCCGGAACACGTCACTTCCGGGGATGAGAAAACCACGCCCAGCTTCTTCTTCCAGGTGATTCATCCCGATGCGCTGAGCTGTGGGGCCTTTGCCTGCCGGCGCGATCAGGCCGCCAACGTCAAGGCCGTGCTTGACGATGTGATGGGCCACGGCAACCGCCCGCCGGAAGGTCGCGCCATCCTCCCCGGCGAGATCGAGCACGGCGCCGCCCTGCGCAGCGAGCAATGCCACGGCCTGATCTTCACCGACGCCGAGATTGCCGAGTTCAAGCAAGTCGCCGACGACAGCAGTGTCGCCTTCGATCCAGCATCGCTCGCCGCGGCATAGCATGCACCGCCCTGTCGCGGCTACTCGCCCGTAGCGACGCCAAGGCGATCCCTATGGGTTCGGGCTGGCCGGGGCGGGTGGTGAAACGGTGGGTTGAGAGAGCGGTACCGTCATTGGTGGTGCGGTCTGGACGCGCACGCCGAAGAGGCCGCCACAGAAACATGCGGTGCCTACCAGCAAACCCACGCCGATGAGCACCCACGGCAAGACTCGCCTGTGTTTCGGCACGGCGGTAATGCCCACCTCACGCAGGTCCGCTCCGCACTCGGGACACGACAGCGTGGACACCCCCCGCACCGAGTAACCGCACCGCCCGCACGTCATCCCATCCTCGCCGCTGCCCCGTCGCCACTCGGCCACGAGCATGACCACGCCCGTCACCATTGCCGCAAGCGACAAGACCAGCACCGCCAACGCCAGCACACTGATCGCAAATCCGGTCGCCATGCCCCGAGTGTAACAATCGGCGGCACAGACGCACGCCGCAGCCACGACAGGCGCGCCCATATGTCGGCCGTGTGCGGTGTTGTGTTGGTCAACACGAACGCTGCGCCGTCAGCCCGCGCGACAATATCGCAGTGGCTTGTCGCAGCACGCGCTTGCAGCCGGCGAGCACCAGCGCGATATCCTCATCGGCGGCAGGCTTAACCTCGAGAGAAATGATCGGCCTGCGGTCCGGGCACAGATACCCCACTTGTTGCAACACACTGAGATACTCGGCCAATTCGCACGGACCATTGGCGCCGCCCGACACACAAAACGGAGGGTGTTGATCGCCATAGCGCGGGTGAGCAGGATCGGCAATCACGGCATTACCGATATGCGCGTGCGTGATGAGATGGGCAATCGGTGGAAGCGCCTGACGCGGTGTCTCGAACAACAGCGGCAGATGCGACAGGTCCGGCATCAGTCCGAAATTCGCGCAGCGCTCGCGCACCGCATCGCCCACACGTTGAGCGACCGCAGCAGGGCCGACATAAGCCTTCTTGTCAACTGTGCTGTCAAAGATCTCCAGCGTCAGATCCAGCTTCGCCCCTGCGGCAATCTGACTCAGTTCGATGAGCGATTCGATCAATAGGGCTTCGATCGCCTGGGCATCCGACTCGGTCCATGCTCCGGCAAGCACCGCCAATCCCGTACAACCCAACTCGACCGCCTGATCCATGCAGACCTTGACCGCATCGATGGCGCGGCGGCGATCGAGAACGCTTAAGGCGTTCAGATTCAGCTTCTGACCCAAGAGCACGGGTTGAGCGCCAAAGCAGGCCGTCACATTGGCGTCAGCCAGCATCTTTCGGGCAGAGCGCCTCGACTGCGCATCGTTGATTTGCGTGACTTCGACCACTTCGAAGTCCGGGTCGGCCAGGATGGCCGCAAGCGTCTCCAGAACCGGGCCGTCGCCTTTCATCACTTGCGGATATGCCATGAAGTGGACCAGCCCCAGACGTGCGATGCTTTCAAAGTCTGCCATGACTGCTATCTCGGGAAGATTCGGAACCTGCCGCGCACACGCTGCGTGGCCGTATGGTCAACGTCGGCACGGGGCTCGGGTCTGCATTGTATTGCATGCGGCCAGGAGCAGACCCATCGAGTGCCCCGGGCGTCAGACTACACGATGAACCGTGCTATGGCCCTCCCGTGGGCTGCAGTCGAGCGGCGGAAGGGCGCGCACCGCGTCGCCCAGAGCCTTGAGCCCCGTGGCAAAGACGTCGATGTCCAAGCCATGCAGAATGAAGCTCAGCCCCCGCGAGGCCCATCGCTCAAGCAGATTGATACCCGCATGCATGGCGAAGCACTTGTGATGGCGGGCTGCAGCCGCCGCCACACACTCGATCGCGGCATCCACTTTCGGGTGCGTCAGTTGATCGGGGATGCCCAGCGATACCGAAAGGTCATTGGGGCCGACCAGCAGCACGTCAATGCCTGGAAGGGCCGCAATGCAATCGATCTCGGCGATGCCACCAGCCGTTTCGATCTGAGCGATCGCAAGTGTACTGCAGTTGGCACGCTGCATCATCTCGGCGGCGCAGGCTGAGCGATGGAAGTCCGACATGCCGCCGACCGACGAGATGCCTCGTTCTCCCAATGGAGCATACTTGGACCAGTTCACCAGCGCCTGGGCCTGCTTCACGGAGCTGATCATGGGCGCCATCACACCGGCAGCGCCGCAATCCAGCGCGCGAGATATATAACCGCGGGACAGTTCGGGAACCCGCACATGCACATCCACTCCTATCGCCCGGCCTGCCACCGCCGTGGCTGAAAGCTGCTCAAAGGAGATGGGGCCGTGCTCCATGTCGAGCATGACGCAATCCAGCTCCGCACGTTGCGCCATACGTATGGCTTCTGGACCGACAAACTGCCGAAACATGGTTCCTATGATCCTCGGTCGCAACGTGGTTGATTGTATCATTCTGCACCTCGCATTCCCCCATTCAGATACTGCCAATTCCTCTTGTGCCATCGTCCTGTTGGGTTGCCGTACTCATCCACACGTATGAAGTCCCTGGTGCTGATCGAGGACACAATCACAAACAGTCTCGATTGGGATGACGCGAACCGTATCCTGATCAACACAGTGCCTGTCGATGTTGCCAAGCCTCCGTGCGAGTACGTTGTCTCGGACGCCGCCCTGTCCCACCTGCAGGCCGTGGGCGCCTGCCCTGTAGAACGCCGCGGCACGGTCGGGAAGTGAGCTCGCCTGTTCGTCAAACTGATATCCACAATCCGGGAAAACGCGCACGCCCGTTCCGTCCACCGCCTTGACAAACTCCGCGACAAATGTCGGCTGAACGCGCCATTCGTCCAGATTCGGCGGCAAGTAGTGACACGGAAATGGCACGAGCAGGTTGACGAGTTTCTCACTTACCAACTGCTTGATGTCCAAGCCAAAATAGGCACATGTCCGCGGGCGGTTCATGACCGTCACGGCGACAGACAGGGGCTCTCTGCCTTGGCGCGGGATCGCATCCAAGGCCCGACGCAGCTCGCGAAAGAGTTGCAGAACGAACAAAGAACGCATAGACCAGACGCGTTCGTCGTCCACCGGCAACATGCGAGGATCACTGGAACACATCTCCGCAAACGCTTTGCGGAAGGGCGTCTCGAAGCCGACAAAAGGGACGCCGCGTGAAAAGAACAAGTGCACGCCATCAATGGGATACTCACGAGCCTGTTCGGTGAGGATATCGATCATCCTTTGACGCACCTCCGGATAGCACAGGCTCAAATGTGGAAGTTGACAGTCGGCAGCGTCAACACAGCACAAGTCCTTGCGCGTCGCAAGCATAGCTCCCGTGTCGAGTGGGAAAATGTGCGGCGGCAGTCGTCGCGTCATTCGCCGATAGCTGGCATACAACCTGATGCCGGCCTGATGCGCGACATCGCATGCGATCTGCAATGGGTCTTCGCCTCGATCGAGCATGCGATGAAGATCCCGCCCGGCCCAGTGCGGGTACACGCCGGGCGTGTGATGATCTTTCAGGACATTGCCTACTCGTGTCGGGTAATAGCACGTATCCTCTCGGCTGGTCAACCAGAACACCGCTTCGCAATCGCTGTCCCGCAACGGCATGATGAGCGACTCAATGTCTTGCCGATTCTCGACGTAGTGCCCCATGAAGTTGCCGTCGAAGTAGTTGACAAGCCGTCGAGCAGACGCCTGCCGTGTAAGGTGGGGGTTGTGTTCGGGTACGAGCCGCACATGGGTCACAAACGTCATCGTGTCGATGAACGATTCTTTGGTATGGGGCGCAAGGACCAGTGACTGGCCAGATAAATGCTCGGTTCGCCACAGCATCTCACAGATGCAGCATCCACGCGCAGACTCAGTGCCTTCCTGCGGACTCAGGTCGTCAAACCATTGCTCATCCGAGAGACGCAGGCGCAGGCGATTCCAGGGACGCGGTCCTCGCTGACGGCCGAACATCGCGTGGATCCAGACCGGCGCTTCGCAGCAGGCATACAGGCCAATGTACAGACGGCATTGCCCCATCGCCGGAAGACGGACGTGGATTGCACGAGGCTTGCTGCGCATCGGCGCGAGCAGTGCATTACCTGTGAATCCTTCAGCACGGTATGGCACCACAATCCAGCGATCCGGTTCAACAGTTGCCGAACCCTCTTCCCCCGAAATGTTTGTCGCCAGGTCGCTGATGATCATTTCACTCATGGTGTTGTTCTGCCGTCGCAGCAGTGATATTCACCCAATCCATGTCATCACACGACGCCAAGGTTTGCACGGCAGCGTGAACGCTTGTGGGAGCATTGTACGATGGCATGCCAGAATGCATGACAACATCATCTCCTGAGGGCCACGATGTCATGCCGCCGGCACCATCCGCAGCATCGCATCCAAGTCACGGCGTGCCCGATCATCAATGGCCTGCCAGTACCGCATGGTGAAGACAACGAACGCGGTGCCGTTGGTGATACGGCGCTGAGTCTGCGTTGGGCCGGGGGTTGGGAGTTCGTAATGAAAGCCCAGTGGATCGGCGGCCAACTGTTGCATGATCGAGTCGATGCAATCGCGGATCACGGCAACAATTTGCCGGCGCTGGTCCGTCACATGCAGCCCGTACTCGGCCAGGAGATGCACCGCGTCCATGTTGGCGCACATGCTTCCATCGTGGAACAGCCCGTCGGATCGCCGGCAGGAGAGTGTACTGGCCACCAGGCGAGCGTGATCGCTCTCGCCGACACCGAAGCGCCAGTGCAGGTTGTGGACGAGGTTGCGATGTCCGCGCATCGCCCAGCCGATGTCCACACCGGGACCTGCGCCGATGTACCCCGTGTCCGCATGCCGGCGATGTTCCAGAAACGCGACAATGTCACGCACGTGCTGATCGAAGTCGCGTGCGCTGTGCATGCCATTCAACCAACAGTAGAGCAGAGCATATTGAAAGATCTGCTTGGCGCCGGCGCGTGGCCCTTTCGCCCACTGCATTTCCAGCCATTGGCCCACGTCATTGGCGTTTTGCGGCGCCCAGGGGAATCGCTCCAGCATCGCAACGCCTCGCGGGTACGGCCGCGCACTCGCGCCGACTGCGCGCAATCCGTGGCGAAGCACCACCTCATGGTGGATTCGCCACGGCGAACCCGCAGACGGATTCTGCGCCTCATCCCGCTCGTAGAGCTGTAAGCGGGGATTGAAAAATGACTCCACCGATTTCACAAACCGATCGCGCACTGCGTCGATCCGGTCTGACGCATGCAAATGAGCAAGGGTCATGACCGCCCAACAATTGGTTTCGACATCCGTGTAAGGTTCGCCAGGGCACTCAACGAACGGATACATGCCTTCGTCATCAACGAGGACAGTATCGAGATAGTCCACAACTGATCGCTTGAAGCCGCACCCCGTCACACGGAGTCCGCCGGATTCGGGCATGATCTGTTCAATCAAGCCGCCTGGTGGAAGTTCGCCTCGTGTGTTCAACGCCCTCATAGTTACGGCTCTCGGATCAGGTCGAGGTCGATGTCACGTGGCATCAACTTCCACTGGGGGACTGAAGATAGCGGGCCCTGGACGCGAATTGTGCCGCTGATCTGGGATACATAGCCCTCGCCGCCACCGCGTGCAAACGCCACAATAGGTGAACGTATCTTGGTGTCCACCAATGTGCAGTTGCGAAAATCGATGCCTCCCAGGTCTCCGATCTTTTTCGCATCCTCTCGCCGATACAAGACGATGGGCACCTGCGGTAATGCGCCCCGACTTGTGGCCGTCTCGGGATCTACGTCTGCTTCACTATGCATGTGCAGTGCGATACGCTTCCAGGTGCAATCCTGGAACACGACTTTCGCTCGGTCGGCGTCCTTGTCGTAAACCTGGACTGCCGGGGCATGGTTATCTTCCACGAGACAGGAACGGAACTCGATCAACCCATCCGGGCCGTCACGATTGAACGCGCCGACCACCAAGGCCGCTTTCTTGCCTCGCCTGACCACGCAATCCTCGAACAGGACAGATACGGGTTGGGTGCTCTGGCGAAGGTGGTTCGCGTAGACCATGAATCCCGGCCCGTCGTTGTCCTGAGCCAGGCAACGACGCACCACGATGTTTTCCAAGCGGTGGTCCGCATTGTCCGGCTCAAGGTCAATGCCCGCAGACGGCGCGGTGCCGGAGGTGTTCATGAACACACAGTCTTCGATCAGTACGTTAGCGCCGCTGATGAGGCTGATCCCCTGTCGAAAGTTGTTGTCGCAGATAACACCTTTGATGGTGATATTCTCACAGTAACGCTGCTTGTCACCGCGGACGCCCAGATAAATTCCGTCGCCCCCCGTGTCCTTGATCCTGAGGTTGTAAATGGCAACGTTCCTGCAACTGTCCAGCCTGATCCCCATGCGCCACTCGGCCTTGATGTAGGGCGGCTTCGTGTAATCATCCTTGTGCATCCGCAACGTCGCACCGTTGCCAATTATCGTGATGTTGCTCTTTTCAATCGCGCTGAGCAGTGAATCGCTGTCACTGAGGAAGGCTCCTTTTTTGGCAACCAGTTCCACGCCCGGCTCGAACTCGATGACCTGGTCCGACTGCAGGAAAAGCTCATCGACGATCCACGGCTTGCCCATGTTGGGAATGAAAACCCGCGGCGCGCCGGAGTCGATCGCGCTCTGCAAGGCGTGCGTGCTCTCTGCCTCGTCAAATCCCCACCACGCGGCGTTGGCCACGGTCTCCCTGCCGGACTTGACCTGCTCGATGGCCTGCGTATCGATCCGGCTCGAGGCACGAACGTTGACGCTCGTACATACCAAGACGGCGATCAGGCACATTACTGTTAACTTTGAACCCCTGTTCGCATTCTTCATCATCATGTCCACCAAGAACTGCCTTGTCATCGAACGAACAACCTGGCTGCGGGTTAAACACATGTCTCTTGATCCTATGGAGGTACTCGGTGAAAGGCTCGCGTGCTACGGCTTGGCGGCGGGGATTCCCTTGACCTGCAACGCTGTGGGGGTTTCCATGCGCACACCATGGGGGTTCTTGATTGTGACGTTGCCGCGAACATCGCTGACTTCGAATGCCCCGTTTCCCGCGACGGCCAGCCAGGGTCGGTCGTGGTTGTCCTCGAGCACGCAATCGGCGAACTCGACTCCGCCGATGCGTGGAGCAAGCTGCGGTCGCTTGGCATAGATCAGAAACGCACTGTTCGGGCGGGATTCCTTATTGGCTGATCCCTTGTCATCACCGGCGGGATCGAAGTCGTCCAGCCGCGTCTGCGCAACGTTGCTGAACGTGCAACGCGTGAACTTCGTCAAAGCGCCTTCGTATGCCTTGTCATACACACTGATCCCGTAATCACGCGTGTTCCTGACCGTGCAATCACGGAACTCAATGCGTCCCTTCGGCCCGTCGCTCCTGTTACCCCCGACCACAAGACCCGTGCTCGCGCCATCCACCAGGCAGTTCTCAACTAGCACCGAGACCGGTGGAGCCTTGCGGCTCTTGAGCAGGTAATACACCATAAACCCCGGCCCCTCGTTGTTCAGCGCCTGACAATTGCGGATGATGACATTTGACAGCGGCGCGCCATCGCGGTCGGGCTCGCAGTCGATGCCCGCCGAAGGGGCTGTGCCGGACGTATTTTTCAGCACGCAATCCTCGATCAACACGTTGCGCCCGCTGACAAGGCTGATGCCCTGGCGGTGGTTGTCATCGCAGACGACATCTTTGATGTGGATGTCTTGGCTGACGGGATACGTCTCGTCGGTCGAGATCAGGATGCCGTCGCCGCCGCTGCTTCGGATGGTCAGGCCGTAGATCTTGATATTGCGCGACCCGCGGATGCGGATGCCGTGACGCCGTTCGCTTTTCTCATAATCGCTGCTCTGGTAATCGGCCTTATGCATCAACAGGGTCGCGCCATACCCGCGGATCGTGATATTTTCCAGGTTGCTGCTGATGGTAATCAGCGAATCACTTATGCCACGGAACTCTCCCTTCTTCGCCATCACCACCACGCCGTCTTCAAGGATCAATTCGGTGTTGGATTGCATCCGTACAGGCGTGATGATCCACGGCTTGCCCATGTTGGGGACGGTGATCTTCCGTGCTCCGCTTTTCAAAGCCGCTTGAAAGGCCTCGGTCGAATCATGCTCGTCAAACCCCCACCACGCCATGTTCGCTTCGGTCAGTGTGCCGGCCGTAACCTGCGCGACCTTGTCGGTATCCGTCTGCGGCTGACCGGCGGCACGGACTATCGTGCCCGCCATGACCAGCAACACACAGAGACCGGCCAGACCGTGACGCCTGCATGAGATCATTACAGAATCCTTGGGTTGTTGCGAGACAACAGACGTCGTTGACACAGCATGAGGAGTGTCTAGCGCTTGATCTGGCCCCACAGATCATTCTCGTTATTGATCAGTTGCGTCGCTGTCAGGCTTACGCCATGGCCATCGATATATATGAAGTTGGCGGTCTCAAGATGTCGGGCCATGCCGTAGGGATCAAACGCGACCAGAGACGCACCCGGCGCAGGCGGGGACGTCGGGACGGCCCGAGCTTCCCATCGAGCGAAATTGGTGGTGTCGGAATTGTCGCCGTACATCATCACCGAAGATGCTCGATTGAAGTCGGCATATCGAATGCGGGTGACGAAGAACGCGTTGAATAGTCCGTCACCGGACGTTCCAACCGCGTAAACATTGGCAAAGTAGTTGGACGGGCCGACCGGCCAGGTGTAGCCGTCCCAGCCGAGCACCGGTGGCGGCGCCTGGACTTCCGAACAATGCAGTAGCGATCGCCGGATATCACCGCCGAGAGAGCCCCCCTTTGCCCCTCCCATGTAGCGTGGGATCAGTTGCATCGTGAAGAGCCGCACGCCGAATCCACTGGTGTAGTAGCCGCATGGCGGCAAATCACGATTATCAACGCCGTAGCTGACCGAGGCAATTGCCAGTTGTCGCTGGGTGGAAAGACACGTCACTTTCCTGCCTGTAGCCCTGGTCTGCTGTAGCGCCGGCAAGAGAATCGCCACGAGCAGGGCAATGATCGAGATCACGACCAAAACCTCGATCAGCGTGAAACCATGTCGCCGGTTGCCGTACGGAGTTGTATGCATTGGGAACCAAACCACCTTGGCCACCTCCTTGATACAGGCATCCATCACCACAGTCGGCGCCCTCTATTAATCCATTCCGTTCAACACCAGGCTTTTCCGACAACTCCACCCAGGACTCAACTGCATTCGTGCGGACAGGATTAGCTGCGTCGTGTCACATCCTCCGGCGTTCCTCACAACCGCGGCGTCTGCTTAGCATCAGCGATCCCAGCACAAGCAAAGCCATGCTGCCCGGCTCGGGAACCAACTCGAGTACAAAACCATTGAGGATGACCGAGCTGCTCGCCGACACCTGAACGCCGCTGAGCAAGATGGCCCCGCTGCCGTTGGCCGCGACCGTGAAGCTGAACGATTTGTCCGTGTTGCTGGTTGGCGCGGTGCCATCGAGTTCATAGTTATCCGCCACCAGGTTGCCGTTGGCTGTCCAATCCGACAGCCGCCCTGTCGCAGTCGTGAAGTTTCCGTCGAATGACCAGACAGTCATGCTGTACTGCTGACTGGGCACAAGACCTTCGATCAGCACATTCAGGCCGTGCCCCACGACGCCCTCGTCGGCAAACACGAAATCACGCAGAAGGTCCGACTGAGTGAAGCCGCCGCTGTTGGCCGGTGCGGCTCGCAGTCTATCGTCCAGAATCGGGTTGCCCGAGGCGTTGGTGTCGCTGACAGTCACACTGATCCCGCCATAGGTCTTTGTCGTCAATGTGTTGGCATTGGTGATCGTGAACACTTCAAAGCCTGACTGCACAGGATTGCCGGGGCCTGATTCCGCACGGTCGCCGAAGTCGATGCTTAGCACCGAACCCTCGACGAATGAAGACAACCCGAGCATCAGCACAACACACAAACCGAGACTGGATCGCATGAACATGAGCAATCTCCTTTCCGAGGTGAGAGTTTTTCAAGTCAATAAACACATGAACGTATGAGCGGTTTGGGGCGGACTCACACAGGGCTATGGTTGGAACGGAACGACGATGTTGCGGGTAGCGCCGGCGATATCCTCATCATGGGCCAGCACCAACTTGGCCACTTCACGCGCCACACCCGCATAATCTAGTGAAATCCGCGGGAAGGTTTCCACATCAATCGCCTTCGAGTCGCCGATTCCGATGATCTTCAGCTCGCCAGGCACATTGATCTTGGACATGGCTGCCGCATGCAACACAGAGGCGACACGAGTGTCTTCACCGATCACTGCGGTGGGTCGGTTCGGCGATGACAGCCACTTCGACAGATCCATGATGTCCGAGTGATTGGAGATGTTGAGCGGTTTGGCGTAGTAGAAAGTCAGCGTGTCCGAAAGGCCCGCTCGCTTGATCACATCGCCGGCGCCGCGGATCTGCTCAGCGTGCCACATGCGGCGCTTACGCAGCGTGAAGGGGCGGTCATCGCTGATGCGCCGCGGCTTGAGAATCACACCGATCCGTCGATGGCCCTCGGCGACCAGCTTCTCCGTCGCGTGATAGAAAGCACCGTAGATATCCGGATTGACGCTGTGCCAGCCCGGATAATCAAAGTACGGATGGCGAAACGACGTGATGATCCGCACACCCTTCGGGCACGAACGTCGGATGAACTCGTCTCGCGCCGCATCCACGTGCGGCAAAATGACGGCAAGCGGAGGCGATTGGTGCATCTGCGCGATCATGTGCTGCAGTTGGTTGGCGCCGGCCTGATTCCCCCATGCCGCGCTCACCGCCAAGATCTCGGCCTGCTGGAGGTTCAACAGCAACGCGTCAACGAATCGACCATAAGTGGCGTCGTGGTGTTCGTCCTGTTGCACGAAGAAACAGACCCAAGGCGACACGGTCCGGCGAGAACCCTCGGACTTGGCTGAGGCCGGCCCTTTGACATAGGTGCCACTTCCGCGCACACGCTCAATCAGGCCGTTGTTTCCCAAGTGCGTCAGCGCGGCCTGCACCGTCCCGATGGAGACGCCGTACTTCCCCTGCAACTCACGCACCGCCGGAAGCCGAGCGCCGGGCCTCAGTCTGCCCGCTGTAATCGATTCCGCCAGGTCAGCGACCAGCGGCCGAACCAGTGGACTTCGTGGCAAAGGCAAGGACTTACTGGGGCTCATGACCAAGATGCCTGAACACTTTGACTTACTTCGATCACTGTGGGGAAATGTACCCTGATTGAGTCTGCTTGTCAAGATGCACCGATGATATAAAGCTATAGTTATTATATAAATACTGTTATAATAATTATTTACGATATAAGATTTTTGTGTGAAGCATTTTGAACACTTCAGTACACTCCTGCAAATTCCGGCGTCGTCGTGACCCTCCACCGGGGGTGAATCGACGCGCGACCGCGCGGCCAGCTTCACCAATAAGCACGGCCGCACATATCACGGCTACACGGCGTTCGTGAACGCGAGCAAGGATTGCTTGATCACCGACCACGTCTTCGACACCGCCAAGACGCATGACTCGCAGCCCATCGACCAGTTGATCGAGGGTGAGACGACGGCAGTGTCTGCCGTTGCGCCGTTTATCCGCACAAGTCTCGCCCGCAGCGCCTTCACGAATGTCGGGGAGAACTGACGCTTGGCCCCAATCCGAGCCAGCCATCGCCGGCAGGTTCCTCGCCCTCATCCGTGGCACACGGGAAAACTCAATGGCCCTGACAAATCGGTCGGCGTGATTGCTCCCCGGGGCGGTTGTGCATAAGCTGTTCGATTCGGGCCATCGTGGCCGGGGGCCGGTTGTTCCTGATGCGCGGAGTGTGAGCGGATGACGCTGATTCGGACCTGGGCGCCCTACTTTCAAAGCCACATTCGCATGCGCGGCCGGGCCTCCCACCAGGAGGGGCACGTCACACGCATCGCGCCCGAGGTCAGCGAACTGTTCCGCGGCCAGGTCAAGGGCGACGGCGAACAGAGCTACACCACCACGATCTATCTCGATGGCGACGCGCCGACGGCGTCATGCACATGTCCCTTCTTCGAGGGCGGCCGGTTCTGCAAGCACATCTGGGCCCTGATCGTCGATGTGCAGACCAACCCTGACGCTGCGGCAGTCAACGGCGACGGGCGCGAGGCGCTGGACAAGATCGAAGGCATGGCACCGCACTTTCCCAAGGCTCGCAAGCGGCCCGGCGCGGCGACCAGCGTCGCCACCCGCCCGGCCATGCGCGACAGTGAGCCCGACTGGATGGGCCGACTGACGCTCATGCGCCCCACGTCCTATGCCATCGATCCAATGGCCATGGTTCAGGGCGCGATCCCGGCGCAGCGGCAGATCGTCTATGTCGTCGTGCCCGAGCTATGTCACCGTCATACGGGCCTCGTGGTGGAACTGCGGCAGCGCACCCCCACTGCCGCGGGATGGAGCAAGCCCCGGCCGATTCGCATCACGCGCGAGTCCCTGGCCGAACTCGACGACCCCATCGACCGCGAGCTGTGCGGCATGCTGATGGGCGCCACGTGGGTGGATTACACCGAGTCGGGCGAGGAGTATCGCGCCAGTCGGCCGCACGCGGCGTTTCGCCTGCCGCCGGGCGCGGCGCGCACGCTGCTGGCGCGGATGATCGACACCGGCCGGACCATGCTCGAAGTCGATGACGACGAGCAGCCGCTATCGCGCGAGCCGGATGACGCTAAGCCGTGGATCCTGTGGGTGAAGGGTTCGTGGGCCGAGACGTCCGGCGGCCGGCGCGAGCTAATCATCAAGTCCGAGCTTCGCCGCGGAGTCGAGCGGCTGGCGATCGACCGGCCGGCGCTGGTTCACTGTGGCACGTCCAGCGGCGACGGGTTGATCGTGTGCGACGGGGTGATGGCGCCGTTCGACGATCGTGACGCGGCGCGCTGGGTGAGCCAGTTCCGCGATGACCTGCGTCTGCTGGGCGACGCCAAGCCCATCGTCGTGCCCGAAAGCGACGTGGCGCGGTTCCTCGACCGGTTGTACATGCTGCCGCAGTTGCCCGACATCGATTTGCCGGTGGACGTGGGCCGGACGGAGCACCGGGTGACGCCGACGCCGCATCTGGAGCTGTTTTCGCCCGAGCGAGCGCCGGGCGGCATCGCGGGCCTGCCGAAGAACACGCTGCTGGCCCGGCTGTGGTACGCCTACGAGTCGCAGCGGGTGCGCCCGGGTCAGCCGGGTCGGTTCGTCACGCTCAACGCCGCGGCAGCGGACGGGGCGCCGGAGTCGTCTGTCGAGGCGGAGGCGGTCCTGATCCGTCGCGACCCGCGCGCCGAGGCCGACGCGCTGCGGCTGCTGTCGGCGCTGGGCCTCAGGTCGCTGCAGTTGACCAACGGGCACGCTGATGCGGGGGCCATGCTTCTGCTGCTGCCGATGCGAGACATGCCGCTGGTCGCCGCCGAGTTGCTCCGCCGCGGCTGGACCATCACCGCCGATGAGCAGGCCATCGCCACACCCACCACGCCCAGTTTGGCCGTTGCCAGTGGCATCGACTGGTTCGAGCTGCGCGGCCAGGTGGCCTACCAGACGGCGCGCGGCACGCAGACGGTGTCGCTGCCGGAGATCCTGGCCGCCGTCAAGAGCGGCAGGACCATGATCCAGCTCGACGACGGCACGCATGGACTGCTGCCGGAGGCATGGCTCAACGACCACCGCATGCTCACGACGATGGGCGTGGTGCAAGGCGATCATCTGCGTTTCGCCGCAGGGCAGGGCGTGCTGCTGGATGCGATGCTCGGCCGCGCGCCCACGATCGTCGTGGATGACAAGTTCGCCCAGCTCCGTCAGCGGCTGGATGAGTTCACCGGCATCAAAGCGATTGAACCCTGCACAACCTTTCACGGTTCGCTGCGGCCTTATCAGAAGGAAGGACTCGGCTGGCTGGCGTTCCTGCGCTGGCTGGGCTGCGGCGGCATCCTCGCTGACGACATGGGCCTGGGCAAGACCGTCCAGGTCCTGGCGATGCTCGATGCGCGGAGGCAGGGCGCGGCCAACGGCGAAAAAGCGTCCATGGGAAACTCCGCGACCCCGACGGCCGATCCCCGATCGCCGTACCCCACCCTGATCGTTGTGCCGCGGAGCGTGGTGTTCAACTGGATCGATGAGGCGGCGAAGTTCGCGCCGCAGCTCCGCGTGCAGGCGTACACCGGCGCCGAGCGTCAGTCACTGCGCGAAGCCTTCACCGACCACGACGTGATCGTCACGAGCTATGGCCTCATGCGTCGCGACATCGACGAGTTGCGCAAGCACGCGTTCGACTACGTCGTGCTCGACGAGGCGCAGGCCATCAAGAATCCTGCGAGCCAGTCCGCCAAGGCGGCGCGCCTGCTGACGGCGCGGCATCGGCTGGCGCTGACGGGCACGCCGGTCGAAAACCACCTGGGCGACCTGTGGTCGATCTTCGAGTTTCTCAACCCCAACATGCTCGGTTCCAACTCGCGTTTTGGCGAGCTGGTGCGCGGCGCCGCAGCATCGGGCAACGGCGCCAAGCGCAATCGCGACGAGGACGCAGCCGTGCAGGTCGGCAAGGCGCTGCGTCCGTTCATCCTCCGCCGCACCAAGGCCCAGGTGCTCAGCGACCTGCCCGAAAAAACCGAGCAGACGCTGCTGTGCCACATGGAGGACGCCCAGCAGGCGACCTACGACGAGCTGCGCGCCTTCTACCGCGCCAGTCTGTTGGGCAAAGTCGAATATGGCGACGGCGACCGCCTGGCCGGTCGCAGCGCGATCATGGTGCTTGAAGCGCTCCTTCGCCTTCGCCAGGCTGCGTGCCACCCCGGCCTCATTGACCCGGCGCGTATCGACGAGCCCTCGGCCAAGCTCGACGTGCTGCTGGATCGTATTGCCGACCTGATCGATGAGGGCCACAAGGCCCTGGTGTTCAGTCAGTTCACCTCTATGCTGGCAATTGTCCGCAAGCGTCTGGACGAGCGCGGCGTGGTGTACGAATACATGGACGGGCAGACGCGAGACCGAAAAGCTGCAGTGGACCGATTTCAGAACGACGCTGACGTGCCCCTGTTCCTCATCAGCCTCAAGACCGGTGGACTGGGCCTCAACCTCACCGCGGCCGGGTACGTGTTCATCCTCGACCCGTGGTGGAACCCCGCCGCCGAGCAACAGGCGATCGACCGGGCTCATCGCATCGGCCAGACACAACATGTCGTCGCCTACCGTTTGATCTGCGAGAGCACGGTGG
Organism: uncultured Phycisphaeraceae bacterium; assembly: GCA_964518335.1. Lineage (GTDB taxonomy): Bacteria > Planctomycetota > Phycisphaerae > Phycisphaerales > Phycisphaeraceae > CAZFDT01. The sequence continues at coordinate 14,163 of CAZFDT010000006.1, read as the reverse complement.
AACAGCGCATCGCCGAGCTGCAGGCCAAGAAGAAGCGCCTGGCCGACGCCATCGTCGGCGGCCAGCAGTCGAGCCTCCTGCAGCAACTCACGCGCGAAGATCTTGAAAAGCTGCTGGCATGATCCTCCGCCCCAGCGTGTCCGGTCCTGATATAGGTTGTCCCAGCGGGAAGCGCAGGTGTGCGATACAGGCGGGATCCGGAGGCGACGTCGTCGCGAAAGCAACCCGTCGGCCCCGAAAGGGTTTTCCCATAGCGTTTGACGACATCGTCGCAGAGCAGGCGGGCCATGGGCCGGCGACGGGGCCTGGTACCTGGCGGTTGCCGCGGCCCGGAACTCGGGCCACTTCTCGTCGGGCACCTTGCCCTGGAGCTTGCGCATCTTGTGGGCCAGGCAACGCTGACGCTCGCTGGGAGCAGCACCTCTTCCACCGCGCGGATCAATCCGCCGGCGCCGTCGGTAGTCACCAACAGCGGGTCACGCAGGCCCCAGTTGCCCAGGAAGTGCATCGACAGGTCGGTGGCGATGACGAAGTATTCCTTGCCGTCCTGCGACCGTAGCAGGAAGGGATCGCGCGCGCCCTTCGTGCCGATGTCCGTCACGAGCACGGGGTCCCCGTTGTTGAGAGTGGTCCACTCACGGCCGTCACGGCTGCTTGCAAAGTAGATCTGCTCGCCCAGCGGGCCATGACCACCCCCGAAGGTGACGAAGAGATAACCTGCGGGCTCGACGAACACCGGGGCGGCGAAGACGGCGAAGCTCAGGATGGCGAGAACAGTTCGGAGCAGACGCATGACGGTGACTCGGTTGGGTGGACGGTGCGGGGCAAGTGCGCCGCAGGTCGTTGGGAGGTGGTTCAAAGTGCTCAGTACACGCGAAACTCCCAAAGGCCGGGCACGCCTTGAAGAACAGTAAGCTTCAGGTATCGGGCCCGGACCGCGTTTTCATCCCGATGCGGCGAGCGGAGGGCGACGTTCTCGTTTCCGCCGTACGGCTGCCAGTTCTCGCCATCGAGCGACCACTCGAGTCGATAGGCGTGGCCGGCGGCGGGCTTCACGAAATACGCTTCGGTGCGTTTGATGTCGCGCGGCCCGCCGAGATCGACCTGAAACCACGGCGCGACGTCGCTGTCCGCCGCCATCCAGCGGGTGCCGTTGGCGCCATCGAGAGCGTTGGCGGCAGTGAAAAGTTCTATGCGATCAAGGCTCGGATCTTGGCGCGGTTTGATGCGTTCTCTTCGACGGGTGGACGATGCGGTGGCGGTGCCATCCGCCGCCAGGTTTGGCGACGAATCAGTAGCCGGCCGCAGCATCCCCACGCCGGCCTTGGTCAGCTTGATGGGCTGGATGGTCCCGTCGGGGTTGAAGTTCATCTTGTCGGCGTAAACCTGCCGGTTGGTGCCGCCGCGCCCGTATTCGAGATAGACGAAATACCATTGGTCGCTGTCTTTCGGATGAAAGAAGCTGCCGTGTCCCGGGCCGAGGACTCTCTCTGTGCGATCGGTGGTGGCGATGATGTCCTGCTCGGGCGCCTCCCATGGCCCCATCGGCGAGGTGCGGCTCATCATGTAGGCGTACTGGTAGGCTTCATCACCGCCCAGCGTGTAGAAGTAGTAGTAGATGCCATGGCGCTTGGTGAGGAAAGGCCCTTCAGAATAGCCGTGCCGCTTCGTCGCGATGTTAATGACGGGACCGTCCGCCGAGAGCAGGTCGGGCTTGAGCTTCACCATGCGACGTCGGGACCAGACCATGTAAGCCTGCCCGTCGTCGTCTATGTAAACTTCCGCGTCAATAGTGCTATTCTGTTCAATCGGAAACGGCTGAAGCGTCGCCTTGGTGACGTGCTGGCCATCGGGTGCCACGAAGGGTCCCAACGGGGAATCCGACACTACCGCCGTGATCTGTCCGTCGAGAGTAGGGAATGAGTAGTACCGTCCGTTTCGATATACGATGCTACTGGGCGCCCAATACTTCAGATCGAAATCAGCCGGAAAACTCGATCCCTCGAAGCTCCAGTTGAGGAAATCCTTCGAGGTCCAGACCACCGGCGTGCCCGATGTGGCGAGGTGCTGCCCCCAGCCGTCGGTCGTGGCGTAACAGTAGAACGTGCCGTTGATGTCCACGATGCTTGGATCGGCCACCAGATCGGGAATCAACGCATGGCCGAAGTTGAGTTTGTCGTTGTCTTGCGACAATGCGTCACTGCCAAACCCGCCATCGGTCAGTTCAATGATTTGCTTCCCATCCAGGAAACACTCGATTCGTTGTCCATCGACCTGGATCTTGATGTCATACCAGCGATCGGTTTCGACGCTCCCTTTCGCTGCCGGTCCGATCGGGAAGCGATCCCCGTCCCAGGTCTTTTCCAACTGATGGCGGGTATTGCCCCAGCCCCCGAGATTCAGCCAGTAGTAGTTGCGCGAATCCCGGACCCCGAAACCCACCAGGAACCCTTCATCGCCGCTGGTCTTTCGGGCACGGAGTGACACCGTGTAACTGGCTGAGGGTCTGGCGACCATGAACGTCATCACCGCCGGCGTCGTGTTTGACACCTGGCGACAAACCCCGTCAGAAACCTGCCACTCGCCACTGTTGCGCCGCCAGCCGGATTGCTCGGAATGGAACGAGTCACTGAACATCTCGGTGCTGCCACTCAGGACTCTGACATCATCAAATTCCACCTGCGTCTTCCACGAACCGAGCATGACACCCATGGCGTCGGCGACTGGTTCCGATGAAGGCGACCTGTCGTGACCTGGATCGGCCTTTGATGTGTAGTCATAGTCGAGAAAATCAACATCGATGGATCCGACCTCTGCTTCGTTGTTGAAGCAGTAGAGCCCGATGCGGTCGCCTCGGTAGTGTCCCCAGGAGAGCTGGTAGCCGTCACCAAAGGGAGTGAATGTCTCGCCATCGAGACTGAAGGCGTACTGGCTCTTCCCATCGAGCCCCCACGACGATCTGAGCCACAGATGGTTTCCTGATATCTCTGGGCCTTCGGACAGCTTTCCATTGTGTCGGTACTCGATCCTGCGAATGGAGCGGTCCTGAACCACGCCAAGAGCGGAGTGACTTTTCGCGAAATGGCACAGACCCGCCCTCTGGCCGTCGGCCATACCGGTGAGGTCGAACTTGGCGACAGCGACATTCGCCGGCGTGCGGAAGCAGCGTTGGGTGAGGGTGTTACCCGCCGTCATCAGATCGTCGGGGCGCAACGGCCTGAAGGCCTTGAGGCGCAGGAACCCTGGCCGGTCGGTGAGGGACCACCGATCCATGCGGGGGTGATGATTCCACTCCCATTGCGGGCCAAGAGTTGGTTTGTCGAACCCGTCGCTGCTCTGCGGCCTCGTCACAGGCAGGCCAGGGACGGGGATTCGCCCAGCCAACACCATCTTGCCGGGTTCGCCGTCGCGCGTCTCACCGATGATCGGCCAATCGTCAATCCATGTGACCGGCAGCAGACTCATGCAGCGCCCCGCCCAGTCGCCCGAACCATGATGGGTAACGAAATGCCAATCGCCCGTTTCGGTATCGACCAGGCCGCCCTGGTTGGGTTCATTCCATTCCCGATTCGGATCGGCAAGTTGCCGTCGCTCGGAGTAAGGCCCCATGACCGAACGCGAACGCTGCATCATCATGACGCGTGTCCCGTGAGAGACCTCGCTGAAGAAGTGGTAGTACCAGCCGTTGAGCTTGTAGAGCTTGCTGGCTTCTCGTCCGGACCCTTCATTAATCAGCGTACGCGTATCCTCGACGAGCGAACGGCCGTCGGGACTCATCTTCCAGATATAGGTCTTGTAGTTGTCAGCGAAGCGCGTACCGACAAAGTAGGCCTGCCCGTCGTCATCCCAGAACGGGCAGCAGTCGTCCCAGCCGGCCTCCCTCATCAGGGGGTGCAGCGGCTCCCACGACCCGGCGGGATTTGCCGCACTGGTCATGAAGTAACCTTCATCGGGCGTTCCGAAGAAGACCCAGAACCGGCCGTGGGCGTAACGAAGGGCGCCCGCCCAGACCCCTCGGCCATGGCGGTTCATACGATCCCAATTCATCTGCGGGCCGATCTGCGTCGGATCGGCGACGGCGTGACCCATGATGGTCCAGTTGACCAGATCCCTGGAGTGCAGAACCACCATCCCGGGAGAGAACTGCATGGTCGAGGAGATCGCGTAGTAATCGTCGCCGACGCGGATGCAGTCCAGATCGCTGTAGTCTGCCGGCACAATCGGATTGCGATAGGTCCCGTCGCCCTGGTCGCCCCATGACTGCCAGTCCCCCCATCGCGTGGGGAGGGCTTCTGCAGAGACAGTCGCGACAGTCGTACTTCCACACAGCAACATGGCGATCTCCAAAACGGGGCAGATGCGAAATGCAGGTCCGAATCTTCGATTCATGTTTTTCATCAGATCCTCGTGTGGTTTCTGACGGCTTCACCGATCTGACAGGCAATTCGCTCGCATCGCTGTATCACAGATCAAGTTTGCGACTTTCACCGGGTTCAAGCGCGATGTCGATCACGCGCCCGACGTAACGCACGCGCCCGTGCGCCTTCCCAGTGGTCACGTTGATGATTTGGGCGTGCTCCAGCCTGCCCTGCTTCCACGCGAGATCAACTTGGAAGCCGCCGCGGGCGCGCAGGCCCTGAACCGATCCGGTTGGCCAGGTCGAAGGCAGTGCCGGCAGGAGATCGATGATGTAGCGATCCTCCGACGGTGCAACGAGATCCACATAGCGCTCATGACTCTGCAGCAGCATCTCGATGATGCCGGCGGCGGCGCCGAAGTTGCCGTCGATCTGGAACGGAGGGTGGGCGTCGAAGAGGTTGGGGTAGGTCCCGCCCTTGCTCATGACCACGCGGGTTTCCATGGTCGGTTGCAGTTGCTCGGAAAGGATCTTGTGGGCGCGGTCGCCGTCCTGGAGGCGGGCCCAGAAGTTGATCTTCCAGGCCTTGCTCCAGCCGGTGCCGCCGTCGCCGCGCAGTTCGAGTGACTGGCGTGCGGCGGCAGCGAGTACGGGGGTGCCGTGCAGGGTGATCTCGTGGCCGGGGTGCAGGCCGTAGAGGTGCGAGACGTGGCGGTGTTGCATGTCGTGGGCGTGGAGATCCCAGTCGCCGCCCCACTCCATCAGTTGCCCCGCCTTGCCGATCTGCGGTGGCCGGATACGTTCGCGTGCAGTTTCAAGCTTGCGACGGAACACCACGTCATGCCCGAGCACGGCCGCAGCCTGGGCGGTGTTGTTGAACAGGTCCCAGACGATCGACTTCTCCATCGTGGCGCCCTCGCAGACGCTCGAGTGCACGCCCGCCTCGGTAATGAAGCTGTTCTCCGGCGAACTCGAGGGCGACGTGATGAGCAGGCCGTCCTCGCCCTCGACAAGCTGGTCGAGCCAGAACTCGCACGCACCTTTCATGGTCGGGTAGACCGAGCGGAGATAGGCCTTGTCGCGTGTGAAGGCGTAACGCTCCCAGAGGTGCTGGCAGAGCCAGCCGTTGGAGCCGAACCATACACCCCACGCCAGGCGAGCACCGGGGCTGGTCCAGCCCCAGACGTTGCTCTTGGGGCCGGTGACCCAGCCGCGGGTATCGGGCCCGAAATAAGCCCTGGCCGTCCTGCTACCCGGTTCGACCAGGCTCTGGATGTGCCGGAGCATCGGCTCGTGCATCTCGCTGAGCGCGGCGAGTTCGGCGGGCCAGTAGTTCATCTGGAAGTTGATGTTGATGGTGTAGTCGCCGTTCCAAGGGGTGTTGAGTCCCTCGGCCCAGAGCCCTTGAAGGTTGGCGGGAACCGGGCTGTCCGGCCGGCTGCACGAGATGAGCAGGTAGCGGCCGTACTGGACGAAGAGCGCAGCCAGCGCGGGATCGGAATCACCTTGGCCGTAAGCGCGCAGCCGCTCATCGGTCGGCGGCCGGCTCGCCTCTGTAGCGCCCAGGTCCACCACGACCCGGCGGAAATATTTCTGGTGGTCGGTGATGTGCGTGCTCTTGAGCTGGTCATAGCTTCTAGAGGACGCGGCACTCAGTTGCACGTTGGCTTGTGCGGGATCGGCGCCACGGTAGCCCCTCGAATCATCGAGCACGTATGACGTGTTGGCACACAGCAAGACGATCGCCTCATCCGCGCCCTCGACGATCAGCCCATCGCCGCCGCCCGTGATCGTGCCGCCTTTGGCGATCACCCTCGCGTGTACTTCATAGTCGAGATTCGGTCCCGTGTTGCCGGTCATGACCAGCGTGTCGGGCGCGATGAAACGGGTCTGCGCCCGCTCACGCCGAACCAGTTTCATCCTGAAGCCGATCCGGCCGGGCTTGCTGGCGGCCATGCGTTGCACGAGCACTTTGTCGGGCGCGCTGCAGAAAACCTCTCGCTCGAAACGTGTCCCATCCACCTCGAACGCCACGCCCGCCAGCGCATGATCGATATCGAGCCAGCGGCTGTAATCGTTCACTGCCCCGTCGGGAAGGCGGAACGTGATCAGCACATCGCCAAGTTCCTGATACTTGCTTTCGTCATAGTTCACCTGGCATGTCATGAACTGATTGCACAGCCGTTCGGCGACATCGAACCGGCCTTCGCGGATCGTGCGGCGGATCTCATCCAGATGCTGGTAGGCGTCGGATCGGTTGGCATTGAGCTGAGGCCCTCCTGACCAGAGGGTGATGTCGTTGATCTGCATGCGATCGTGATCGGGTCGACCGAACACCATCGCGCCCAGCCGGCCGTTGCCGATGGGCAGGGCCTCGACCCACGCCTCGGCTGGCTTGCGGTACCACAGGTTGAGTGACCCCCTGGGCGCCGCGGCTTTGCCCTCGACGCTCTTGCCGTCCTGCGGCTCACGCGGGTCCAAAGCGCCTTTTTCCACGTCACTCATCGAGACGCCTCGTGCTTCTGGTGCTTTGTCGGCTTTGGCTGCAGTCATGGTGGACACGGCAATTCCCCAACACATGAGTAGCCCGCTGATCGTCCTCAACACGATGCACTCGCCTGTTCGGTGCCAAAACGACTCATCATCGGCGATCCACGCACAGGGGATTCGACCCCGCGCGACAATCGCGGAAACGTCATTCGACAAGGGTGCCCGTCACGCGGATCTCCGAGATCGCTGCGTGCTCGGGCTTCGTAAACAACACCCGCACGAAGCTGCCCACCGTCCCCTGCGGTGTGCGGAACTCCGCTGTACTGCGGGCCTCGCCGTTGCCCGTCACATCAGCCACGGCGTCACAGTTGACACGGTCGCCGGACACCTCGACGCGGTAGCTGCGAGCGTGACTGCCGGGGAAATCGAGCTGGATGAGCGAGATGGCCAGATCCTTCTCGGTATCGAGGGTCATCGACGGCGTGGCGTGATGCACAACATGCCCAGCGCGACCAGTGCCAGCGAACCGGGCTCGGGAATCACTTCCACGGCGAGGTAGATGTCGCCGACGCTCGACGCGCCGTTGCTGGCGGTGCCGACGATCAACGTGCCGGTCAGACCGCCGGCCAGATTGGTCGCCGAGAGGCCCGCCGAGACGACGCCCGTGGTGCCGTCGAACGTCAGGCCGGTCCAGGTCGTGGCGTCGTGGGTGGTGTCGAACAGTTTGTAGTAGCCGACTTGGCCCGTGCCGAGGAAGTTCACGACGTTGCCATTGAACGCGACGTCGCTCGCGGACGCGCCGGCCAGCACCAGCAGATCGCTGATTCCCACGCTGGCAAGTGAAGCGCCGGCGGTGCCCAACTCGAACTTGAAGCCGCCGCCGCTGTCGATGGTCACGGTGCCGCTGGTGCCGCCGAGGTTGATCGTGAGCGTGCCGATGCTGGCGCCGGGGGCGATGGCGCCGCCGCTGGCGACCGTGATGCCGTTGGCGCCCGTGGGGTAGATTTGGCCGATGCCGCCGAGCGTACCGTTGGCGTTGACGTTGACCGGCCCGGTGCCGGTGGCCGAGTTGGTGCCGGACACCGCGGTGTTGGCCAGCAGTGTGCCGCCGGTGATCGTCGTCCCGCCGGTGTAGGTGTTGTTGCCGCTGAAGACCTGCGTGGCGACACCCGCCTTGATGATGCTGCCGCCGGCGACGCTGTTGCTCAGAACGCCGCTATAGACGTTAACGGTGGACGCGGTGTCGGCGGAGCCGGCGCTGCCGAGGGTGAGGGCCACTGCAGCAGGTGTGGAATTGTTGTTGGTCAGGTTGATGCCGCCGTTGCCGGTGAGCCCGCCGAAGGTGTAGGCGGTCTGGCCGCTGGTGCCGCCGTTGCCGAAGGTCAGCTCGCTGCCGCGGCCGGCGATGTAATTGACGGTCGTGTTCTGCAGGGCCAGCGAGTGGGTGAGCCGCAGTTGCGCGTTGCCGCCAGACCCGTAGCCGAAGAAGTTCGTCGCCCCGGTGTAGGTGTTCGCTCCACCCAGGACGAGACTGCCTCTGCCGTTGCCGAAGCCGACGAAGGTCAGGCCGGCGCTGCCAGTGATGGAGGTATTGATGTTGAGCGTCCGCACCTGGTGGACGGACAGTTGTCCTTCGGCGGTACCGAAGTCGAGCGTGCCGTTGTGGAAGGTCGCGTTGTCGGCGGTGATGACGCCGCTGTTGACCGTGAGCGTGTTTCCGCCGAAATCGACATTGCTGAAGGCCGCCTGGAAGGAGTTGATGGTTCGGTCTGCCGTCAGCGTCGCGGCGGCGTTCCAGTTGATGTTCTGGCCGGATGTCGCCGAGTTGGGGTTCACGTTCACCGTGGTGACGGGCGCCACGCCCACCGTGGCGTCGTAGCCATAAATGGCGCCGCCCGTCGTGTCGCGCAACCAGGGGATGACACTGGCGGTGCCGCTGGCCAGCGTTCCGCCGGCGCCGACGAGGTTGGCGCCCGAGGGTGCGTTGGTGAAGAAGATGTTTCCGGTGCCCGCGCCGGGCGTGTTACCGATCGTGGTACCGATGGCAACCCAGCTACCAGGCGTTCGGCTGCCCATGTTGGTGAACGTAAGCCTCGTGTTGGTTGCGGCGTTGGGGTTGAGCCGCCACGTGCTGTAGCCCGCCAGGGCGCCGCCCGTCACGGACGTGGCCGATCCACCGCCGAGGTTGAGCGTTGAGAACACGTCATTGGTGTTCTGGCCGGCCACACCGTTGACCGTGAGGTCGCCGTTGTTGATGGTGAGGCTGTTGCCGCGCGTCACCGAGGCCGCCGCCGTGCCTTGGCTGCTGTCCACGACGAGGTGGGCGTTGCTCAAGATGAGGCCGGCGGAACTGGCCTTGGCGTCGAACCCGCGGAGCGTGAGTGTCGCCGGGCCACCGGTCCCGGAGTTGACAGTCGCCGTGCCGCTGCCGCTGATGGTGCTGGAGATCGCGCCGTTACGCAGCGACGCGCCATACCAATCCTGCAGTCGGACCGAAACGTTCCCGTTGATGGTGATCGGTCCGGAAAAAACGCCGTTGTTGTTGTTCTGGAACGCCAGCGTGCCGCCGTTGTTCACCGTGATGCTGTTCGCGATCGTCTGGCCTGCCGTGGAAAGCACGCCCTTATCGTTGACGGTCACGGTCGCGCCCGCGCCCAGACCGTTGGCGGCGGCGTATTCGAGCGTGCCGCCGTCCTGGACGATGACGTTCCCGCTGTAGGTGTTGGACGCGTTGAGCACCACCACACCGGAGAAAGGAGTTCCGGCCAGCGAAGGCGTGCCGTTGCCAGTAATAGTCAACGTACCGCTACCCAGCAGGCTGTTGACCTGTTGGAAACGGAACGTGCCGGCGGTCTGGACGGAGTTGATCGTGCCGCCGGCGGCGCCGACGGTGAGCGCGGTCGCCGTGTTGATGTCCGTGTTGGCGCCGCCGGTGGACCGCAGCGTGCCGCCGTTAAGCAGGATCGTGCCCGTGCCCAGTTGGTTGGCCGCGCTGATAGAGAGGACGCCCTGATTGATTGTGGTGCCGCCGGAGTAGCTGTTGGCGCTGGACAAGACCAGCGTACCCGCCCCGGTCTTGGTCAGAGAGCTGGCGCCGCCCGAGCCGTTGGCGATCGTTTCCGCGATCGTCGCGGTGACACCGTTGGCCACGGTGACCTGGCTGGCCGCATCGTTGCCCAGGCTCAACGACCCCGCTCCGTTGGCGATGGTGTAACCACTATTGAACGTCATGTCGTTGAACGTGACGCCGGCCTCGGTCACCGTCACGGTCTCCGCGCCGCCGCCGAAGATGGCGTTGTTGTTGTTCGACCAGGCGGCGCCGGCGTCCCAGTTCAGGTCGGCGGTGTTCCAGTTGTCCGTCGCGCCGGCGGTGTTCCACACCTGGTCGGCGGCGAGTGTGGCGGACGACAGACCCATCCCCAACACCAGGATTACCGCCGGGCATACATGGAAGTCAAAGTTTTTTGTAACTGTCTGCATCATGTTGTTCTCCTAATGACGTGTGAATCAAAATAAAACCGTGACACCTTCATGGTGTAGTCAGTCCAATTCAGACAAAGTGTGGTTCTGGGCAATGATGGTTGTCGGCCGCGACGGCACCATGATCTCGTCGAACTGCAGTGAGTCCGAAGGCGTCCAGGTCTGTTCGCCGGGCCGCTTGATCTCGCGCGTTCGCAGCTTGATTTCGTTCACCCGTGGATCGGAGCTGTTTCGAACCGAAGCCAAAAACCGCTCCAATTCCGCCTTCCCCTCCGGCGTGTAGCGGATCAGGTAGGCCACGAACGGCTCGGTTCCTTCAAACTGATGCACGCCCGCGAGGTACGCCGTCTGGCCGTTGTGTTCGAATGGGGGAATCTTCGAGGCATCATCGGCGAACCAGGTCCGGCCGTCATCGGTGCTGAAGTAGGCCTGGGCCGGTCCTCTCACAACTGGCTCGCCCCCGAACATCGAGACCGTCACGAGCAGGGCAATCAGGATGACCATCCCGACCGCCGCGCGGCCGATCCACGGGTTCTCGTTGATCGTATCCCGAATCCGCATGATGCCTCACCAGCTTGGATAGGGGCGTTCCGGTCGGATAAAGAAGTCATTCTGCGGCTCGGGCTGATCGCTGCGCATCGAGATGGCGGCCGCGTGTCCATCGACAAACACCATGTTCACCCCGCCCTGCCTGACGGGGAGGACCACGCCTCCGGAGTCGGTCGCGCCCGCGCCGGTGTACGTGTGCATCATCAGATCGGTCCCGTCGAACCTGTGGTAGTTCGGGAGACTGCGGAACCAGATCGTATTGCCGCTGTTGCCCAGTCCGGAACGTACGGTCCGATCATCCACAAACAGAACGTACTTCGAGACATGACTCAGATCAGTCACCTTGGAAGGCGTGCAGTCGCCCTGCTCTGCCTTGAGGTAGCCACCGATGTACATGTTATAGCGATAGGAGAAAAAGTTGTCGGTGTTATTGGGCGCCTGATCCAGCAGGCCGGTGCAGATGTACCGCTTGGAGGTGTCGGCTTTGCCCAGATAGGGCAGGAGGAAGATAGGTTCATTGACGCTGGTGGGAAAAATACCCGGGCGGGTGACCCACGGTCCCCAGATTCCCTTGAAGATGGGGGGCAAGGAACCCCGATTGTCGGTGGCGTACATGTTCGAGGCCTGGCCCAGCGAACGCAGGCGCGCCAGACACGAGACGCCCTGCGCCGTTTGGCGCGCCTTGCCCACCGCGGGCAACAGCAACGCGATCAGCATCGAGATGATGCTCATCACCACCAGCAACTCGATGAGCGTGAACCCGGCCCGACCACGATCCTGGTCTGTTCGTGATGCGACGACCTGTCGTGAGATGTCCTGCATGTGAAGCTCCTCCACGCGGCCGCCCAACGACGCTCAACACTCGCCCAGTTCCGGCAGCGTCCCAACACAACATGACGACGGTCGCTGCCGATGCGATTCTCAACCGTCTGTATTATCACTGCACGACGACGGCAATCGACAGCGATTCGCGTCTTAATCTGACGGATTTGCGACAGGCGTTGAAATGGCGGGCCACCGCCTGAGACATGGTGCCAGCACTACTTGTGCTTGCGGTCGGCGGCGCGAGGCGCGTGACCTTGCAGTGCCTTACGCCGGTACGCCGCGGGGGTGGTCGCGGTCAGTTGCCGGAACGTCACATTGAAGTTCTGGACGGCCGAGTAGCCGCAGCGGAAGGCGATGGTGGGGATCGTCAGCTCCGGCTGCAGCAGCAATCGGCATGCGGTGTCGATACGAACGCGCTGGATCTCGTCGTGCGGGGTCCGGTTGAGATAGGACGCGAATTGCCGCTCCAGCCAGCGTCGGCCGACGGGCACGTGGCGCAGCACATCCTGCACGTTGCACGGGTCGCAGGCGTGCTCGCGGATGAAGCGAACCGCGCTGGCCAAGTCAGGATCATCGACGGCCAAGACGCTGGTGCTCTGCCTCTGGACGACTCCCAGCGGCTGCAGGCGGACGCATCGCTCTTCATCGGTCAACGACTCGCCCGCCAACAAACGATCCAGCATCGTCGCAGCGTGATATCCGACGCGCAGATAGTCCGCTTCGACGCTCGACAGCGGAGGCCAGGCGCCCTCGCACAGCAGGTCATCGTTGTTCACCCCGACGATCGCCACCTCGTCAGGCACGTTGATGTCAGCTTCCAGGCACGCCCCCGCCAGGTCGTGGGCGATCGCGTCGTCTGCGGCGAAGATGCCCACCGGCTTGGCCAGCTTCCGTAACCACCGGACCAGGGCGGGACGATGCTCGTGCGTCAGCCAGGTCAGGCCCATCGGCCAGGGGACCGGGCACAGTTCACACTCGTAGCCGCGCTCCTGCAACGCCGCGCGGAAACCATCCATCCGCGCCACCGGCACGATCCAGTCCGGCCGGGACCCGAAAAAAGCAAAGTGCTCCAGCCGGCAGTCCATCAGATGCTGCGCTGCCAGACGGCCCGCGGCATGATCGTCCAGCGCGACCATCGGCGTGATCGCCGGGTTCGCCCCGCCGCTGCAATAGATCGTGTGGCGGCAACGGTCTTGAACGAAGCTGACAGTTTCCTGCCCCACCCCCGCCAGGATCGCCCCGTCGCAACGCGGAAAATGGCGCAGGGTCTCCGTCGCCCGCCACAGGTCCTCGTGCAGCACCCACCGCCGCTGCAGATTGGCATACCGCATGACCCCGCGCAGGATCGCCCGGCCGTAGACGCTGGCTGGGTCGACCACCACGCCCACCAAGGCTCTCTGGACATTCTTCTTTGGCCGTGTCTTTCGCAAGGAACGCGTATCTTAGCATCGCGGGTCTGGGCTCTGCCGCAGGAACCGATCGAGGCGCCCGAAGGACGCCCCATGCCTCGATCCGGCAGCGAGACTTTCCGGGCAGGAGGCGAACGCCGACTGTCGCAAAATCAGCAGAATTCGACGCGTTACAGCGTAGGCGGCAAGCGCTGGTTGGCGTACGCTCGTGGTTAAGAACGCCGTGGCTCGGTTCCTGATCGAACCGCCACGGTCGGTCGGCCTGGAGCATCCATGTCCAAGCTTAGTGGTTTGTTCATTCTCGACGACGCCACGCGCGACCTGGTTTACGGCCCGGCCGAACGAGCGGCGCTGGAGCGGCACGTCCGGTGGGTCGCGCCGCCCCATACCTGCCGGACGGTTCTGGACCACCACGAGGTCCTGCGCGATGTGGAGGTGATCTTCACTGGCTGGACGCCGCCGTCGTTTGACGATGCATTCATGAACCGGGCGCCCAAGCTCAGGGCGATCTTTCATGCCGGAGGTCCATTGGCTCCGGCGGCGGCGCTTCGCCGCGGCGTAGTGGTGAGCAACGCCCATGGCGCCAATTCCAAACCCGTCGCCGAATACACGCTGGCGACCATCATCTTCTCACTCAAACACGGCTGGCGCCTGTCGCGCGAGGCGCGCGCCCGCGCCCGCTATGGTGATCGCAACGCCGTCCCCGGCTGTTATGGCAGCACGGTCGGGCTGATCGGCATGGGGACGGTGGCACGCCTACTGGTCAACCTGCTTGCGCCGATGGATCTGCATGTACTGGCGTACGACCCGTTTCTGGACGACATCGAGGCCGCGGCACTGGGCGTCGAGCGTGCGTCGCTGGCCGAACTGTTCACCCGCTGCGACGTCGTCTCGCTGCACCCCCCGCTCAACGACGATACGCGCGGGATGATTGGCAGCGATCACCTGGCGAGCATGAGACAGGGCGCCACGCTGATCAACACCTCGCGGGGCGCGGTCAGGGCAAACGCATGTAGTCCTCAGGCGAGGTTCATGAGGATTTTGAGCAGGTAG
>CAZFDT010000005.1:0-134055 GCA_964518335.1 uncultured Phycisphaeraceae bacterium | reverse complement strand
TGAACTGGCCGCGGGTGTCCTTGACCTTGGTCGTGCGACCGATGTGGGACAGCCCATCGAACGAGAACTCGGCAGTGCCGTCCACGGTGGTCGCCGAGGTGAGGTGCGGCTTACTCTCGTAGAGCAGGACAGGCAGGCCGTCCTGTGATTCGATTGCGGTCGGCGTCAGTGTGTAGCCATAGGTGAATGTGGTGGTGTGTCCACGCGCATCCTTGATGGAAGTGGGCAAATACCAAGAAATCTGCTGGTCATCGCCGCCGAATTCCAGATTGGGCAGTTCAAGGACGCTTCGCGCCATCGTGTTGACCTGATAGCCGAACTCGATTGTGGGCGGATCCTGCGAGGTTGAGCCTTCAACAACGGGCTTAGTGACCCTCGTCAGCAGATCGCCCGTGTACTCATAGCCGTAAACTCTTTCCAAGGGGTCGGTGACCGATGTGAGTTTGCCACTGGTGTAGCCAAACGCGATCTTGCGATCGGTCGTCGCCACGGGATTTTGAGGGTCGGTCGTGCGGCTGGGGTCGTAGATTGCCGTCACCAGTGTGGCGTCGGTGCCCGACTCTGACTCGTAGGCGTAGCGCAGCTCGTTGCCGTTGCGGTCCACGATTTTCTGCAGACGGTAATAGGTCTCCGTGGGCGTGTGGGGCGATGTTTCGTCGCCGCGCTTCACGTCGTTGTCTGTGAACGGCTCGAAGTAAAGGCTTGTGCCGTGCTTCTTCCGATAAACAAAGCCGTTCCCAGACGGGCTCAGTGTGCCGCGCAGGGCCATATTCGAGAAGTTGCGAAGAACTTCGGGGCGGTAGTTCCCGTTGATCAGAACGTCCAGGTCATAGCTGACGGCGTTGCCGACTTCGTCGTACACCGTGGCCTGTTGCTTGGCATGTCCGGGCCGCGGCTTAGGGTTGTCGTTGACGATAATGCGCGAGAAGACATTGGTGCTCCATGCCCTGCCGAAGGCCACGTCCGACGCCCACTCGAAGTTGGCGCCCGGCGGCACGTCCTCACCGGTCTGCACGATGCGGCTGCCCACGTTTAAGGTGCGTCGGAACTCGAGCAGGAGTTCGCCGCCTGGCATCGGCACCGCCACGTCAGTCGTGCTGAACGACGGGGTCAAGTGGAACGCATCAATGTGCGCCATGTTGGGGATTCGATCGGCTTCGCCGTCGCCGGTCGGACTCGGATCGGGCAGGGGCACGCCGTGGATGTCAACTCTGCGGTTGCGGCTGGCCGAGTAGAGCGGTCCACACTCTCCTCGGAAAATCCGAAACCACCGCGCGAGACATTTTTCTTGTTCGGACCTCTCGTGCGAGGCGAAAGGCCTCTGGTTATGAGGGGTGGATCGGATGAGGAGAGACCCCCGCCGCTTGCGTTCCCGCGGGGGTGGTCGAAAATGTCGGGCTGTTGTCAATACTGGACTTACGAGCGCTCACGAAAGGAGGCGACCCATGCTTCCCGGTTGGCTGATGGCGTTGCTGATGACCTTGGCGGAGGCGTGGTCCGCCAGGCGTGACGGGCAGATTCGATTCCTGCGTCTCCAGATCGAACTGCTGCGGGCCAGGCTGCCGGGCAACCGGGTGATCCTCGGTCCCGACGAGCGAGCCCGGTTGTTGCGGGCTGGTGAGCAAATTGGTCATCGTGTGGATGATCTCATGGGGATCGTGGCCGTCAAGACCTATCGCCAGTGGCTGCGTGAACAGAAGGCCGGGCGGGCGCCTGGCCGCGTCGGTCGGCCCAAGATCATGACCGCGTCGCGGCGGGCGCTGATCCTCCGACTGGCTCGCGAAAACGTCGGCTGGGGTGTGCGGCGGATTCTCGGTGAGCTCAAGAAGCTGGCGCTGACGCCCGGCCGCCAATCGGTGCGGAGGCTGCTGGTGGATGAAGGACTCTTGCCCGATCCCGAGCGGCACGCGCCCAAGGGTGTGCCCACGGCGTGGTGGCTGTTCATCCAGTCCCACATGAACACGATGGTGGCCTGCGACTTCTTCTGCAAGACCCTGTGGTCGCCACTGGGCAAGCGCGCGGCCTATTGCTTGGCGTTCATCCATCTGGAGAGCCGGCGCGTGTTCGTCTCGCCGAGCACCTACGAACCCAACGCCGGATGGCTCCACCAGCAGGCGCGCAACGCCACCATGTGGATGCAGGACGAAGGCATCGAACTGCGCTTCATCATCCACGACCGCGACACCAAGTTCACCGAGGCGTTCGACGAGCATTTCCGCACGGTGGGCGAGGGCATCGTGAAGACGCCGTTCCGGTCGCCGATCGCCAACTGCTTCGCCGAGTCATGGATCGGCAGCCTCAAGCGCGAATGCCTGAACCTGCTGATGTGCTTTGGCCTCAAGCACCTGGACCACATCGTGCAGATATACGTCGGCTACCACAATCTGCTGCGGCCTCACCAGTCGCTGGGCAACGCCCCGCCCGCGTCGCGCGGGCAGCCGCCGCCGGAGGCGGTCATCGGGAATATCGGTCCGGTGAAACGGCACCGGCTGCTGGGCGGGTTGCTCAACCACTACGAGCGAAAAGCCGCATGATTCACGAAGAACACGGGCCGTGCCCGACATTTTGGTCCACCGCCGGCAGTGGACCAGCGCAATCGAGACTTACCCATAGATTCTGCGGAAGAACCACAAATACATGCCACGATAAGCTTCCGGGCCGCAACACGCCTCACCATTGCTCCGCATCTCAGGGCGAAATCGCAGAAATGTGCCACTCGCTGTTGGGTTCCAAAATCAGTGTCACCTTAACAGCATTGATCTGAGATGACGACGCCGACAGCAGCCTCGCCTCACAACACGATTGATAGGTCTTAGGTCGGTACAGACCTGGGTGCTCTTTGACTGCAACAACGCGCTGAAAGGCGTCATGCCAGTGGATATCAACTCCTACTCCATATGAGCTTTTCAGCAATTGTTCTGCATCGCGACGCAGACCCTTCGTGCTGATCCACAGCAGATCGGTGGCCGCGTAAATATTTGGTGCCGCATTCATGCCATATGTGCCCAGCCGATACATCAGGCATCGGGCATGTGGAAATAGCAAAAGACTAGTGCTCACTATGCCAAGCAAGATCCCAAGGCACCGTAGGAACTGGCCCTCAAACGCACCGGCGAATCCAGCGCCAATCCATGCCGCTGCGCCAACAAAGGCAAGCGTTGACGCCAGGATACCGTTGGCAATCTTGTGTTTCACACCAACGCCGATCATTATCGTTCCTGACATCATTCGGCGTTTTGCTCCTGCTCGGATTGTTTGCCCCAACTGCGTATCGCTTCCATGCGGTGTCTCTCCATCGCTTCAGACGGAAAGCCATACTTGTCTCTATGGGCGTGTGCCGGAACTGGGCGCATGGCCTTCTCTCCAAAGTGAGTGGGATAGTAGCTGTCGGGATAGTTCGGTTTTCGTCCGAATGTTGCTTCATATTCTCGTTCAAAGTTGAGGATAGCAGTTGATCGGTCTTGATCTGCGGTCACTAAGTGGTTTGTCAGATCAGTCGAGTACCAGTCGAGTGCGGAGTAGGTGCCATAGCCGATGATGGCGACATTCCCCACTTGGGAAACCGTTCCAAGGGCAGCGCCGGCTCCCACATAGCCGAGGCGGGATGCGGCCAGAGAGCCGATATCTGCTAGGCCGGCCGTGGCTCCAATGTAGTCTGTAGCTTCCCCCGCCGGGGCCAAGGCCGCACCGATGGCGAATACCTCCCTGTACGTAACCACTTCGGAAAGATTCTCGCGCGAGCTGGGCGGCGATTCAGCGCTCTAGAATGAAGTGCGAACCACGTCGTAAACCAGCGCTACCCAAGCGATATCAATGAGTTACGTATCCGGAAGGATTCGCCGCTCAAGTTAACAGCCGGAGCATTCGAGAGAAATGAAGTGCCGTCGCAGCGAAGGGCGTGCGTCCCTTTGCATGTCCCGGACTGCTGCAGTGAGCGATCTCGGGTTAACAGCGGCGCGGTTCGCCGTGTCACCCACCGTGTACATCCCCCGCTGTCGTGGTTCCTCGCCGGCCAAGGCGTCCGTGCTAAGGGCTGGCGGCGCCACGGGGTCCACCTCGGTTTCGCCGCCCGCCCCGGCGGGGTACATTTATTCTGTCACTCCTGCCGCCCCCGGGAAAAAGCGGCTCTCAAGGCGACGGACCGCCTGCCACACGGAGCATATCATCGTGGCCAGGTTCTTCCACCCGCTTCTTCGTGTCCTTGCGTCCGCCACCCATCGCGAACTGGCCGCACAAGTCAGTTATCTCAAGGCTGAGAATGACGTGCTGCGGTCGAAGCTGCCCAAGCAGGGTACGATTGCCTACTCATCCGTGAACTGGGCGATGTGTTCAGTGTAGAGGCAATCCGCCAGCCTATTGCCGGTGCCGGCCACACGGTTGTTGCGCCAAAGCAGGTGTGTGATTGGCTCTTGGGGGTCACCGACAATGCGACCTCTCCCTCGTGTGAACGGACTGTTGAACGTGACGTTGGTGAACTCCAATCGATTGATGGCGACATGCTCGATGCCAATATCCGGGAACATGTCGAATCCGCAGTCGACGAACCGAAGCTCCTCGTACCTGAGTCGTCGTGCCCCAGCATCCTGAAGTGGGTGAACAAGGATCTCGCACTTGCCGATGAAATCGCAGTCCTCGAAGCTGTAGGTGCCCTGCGCGCTATGGCAGGCCCAGCCCAATCGGATGCCCTGTGCCCGCGGGTTGAATCCCACCAAACCCCGCACGGTGAAGCCGTCTGCGTTATCTCGATCATAGGGAGTTACGTAATGGGCTGCGGCAAAGCAGTCGTCGTTGACGGCGACGAAACAGTCATCGATCCGCACGTCGCGGCAACCGCCGAAGTTGAAGCCGTCGGTCCATTCGGGATTGCTGGCCGGCGGCGTGATCACCTTGCACCGCGAGAAGTGCAGATGCCGGCTGTTCTTGACGTTGATGTTCCAGACCTTGCCGTTGCGCAGCGTGATGTCGTGAACGCGAACGTGCCGGGAGTTGGTGATCAAGAGAGGCGACATCAGCAGCGGGTCGTCCGGCATCAGCGGTTGCAGAGTCTGATAGTCAGCGATGTCACGGAAGCCGTGGGCGTAGTCGTTGCGCCCGCCATGGAAGTTTTCGTAGGAGCGCTGGTCGAGGTAACCGCGCCCGCGGATCGTGACGTTCTCACACTCGTGCAGCCAGATCCCTGGCGCCTTGATGTTTTCTCCAGGCGGGCTGATCGCCATGTTCACCAGCGCGCCCTCGTCGAAATAGAGGCTGCAGTCGCAGCAATGGTGCAGCAGGATGGATTGCGTCCGGTATTCGCTCGGCGGAACGTAGAGCGTGCGTCCCGTGCCGTTGATGTCCGCGATGGCGTGCTGAAATGCAACGGTGTGGTCACCATCCGTAGCGAAGCGGCGGGCGTAGGCGTTGAAGTTGACTGTATCGCGCGATGCAGTGGGCCGGTCATCTTCAGCAGTCATCTCCACGATGAGGTACAGCATCGGCAAGCTGTCGATCTCCACGATCAGGTAGGGCGCATTGGGTTTCAAGGTGAACCGCAGCGCATTGCCATCCGCACGCCCATGGATCTCCTTCCGCAGCGGATAGATTGCGAACTTGCTGATGGGCTCGCGCACCTGCACGCATACGTTGCAGCCTGCCAACGATGCCACGTCGGCATGTACGACGTGATACGTCATGTGCCGGGGCGCCAACCGCATGTTGGGATGGTGCATGCCGTTGTAGTAGTCGGATAGCTTCTCGCAGTCGGTTTCGGACATATCAGGACAGACTGCGACCCGTACCGGTACTCCGCAGATTTGCACACGGAATGTGTCGCTCACCCGGTCGCTGCGAAAGTGGTTGACGGATCGAGGTAGCGTCCCTGGGGCCAAGTTGACCGGCGACATCCCTACCTCATGTGATGGGTTGGCCATTTGCTCTTCGCCAATTCATTCACGATCCGGACGGTGGAACGTGACCACGAAAACGGGTTGGTCTGCCGAAATACCTATGCTGCCGTCATTCACCGTACCCTCGCCGATCTTCTGCATGTGCCAGTCGAGCATCTCGTAGCTCATGCCCTTGATCGCTGGCGCTTGAATGGTTGCGGCGACGCGGGCTACCAGCACGGGCAAGTCGCCCTTTACCGTCTTGCGTTCACCCTCGCCGAGCATGAATCCGCTGTTGAAACTTGCGCTGACAATGGATAGCGCGGCAGCGTTGGTTTCACTCAGCGGCTTTCCATCCAGCGCATAAATGGCGAATGCCACGTAATTCTCGCCCGCGCCGACGGGGTCGAAGATGCCTTCGGGGTTGAGGATGGTTACATCGCGAAGCTGTACACCCGCCGCAGCGAAATCGACTTCATCGCCGTGACGCGCCAGCAGACCGGCGAAGACAGCACAGCCCGGGCTGTCCATCTGCAACCATCCCTGCTCGTGGTTGAAGGTGATCTGGGGCGTGGGGCGATAGGGATTGTGCGTATGGCGCTGATCGAACGACACACGCGGTCCGATGACCTCGTCGGTGTCGCGATTGGGATCGATCCACAGCCGCACGCCGTACTCGTAGGTGGTCTGGAGCATGTCCATGCCGAGCTTGCCGTAGGATCCGCCGTAGGGCATCGAGTCCGGGTCGAAGAGGCTTTTGCGACCAAAGATGAACTGCGTGGGTTGTGGCGCGGGGTCGAACGCGCCGTGGCGAAAGGCGTAACCGGCCGCGCGCATCATCGCGCTCTGCACCTCGTCGTAAGTGAAGTGGTAGCCCTGCGGGTGGCCGCTGATGGTAACGTCCATCGGGCGATCGAACGGCCGCTGGGCGCCGGCGATGTCGTTGAGCGAGTTGTCGCCGAAGTAGTGCCAGCAGATCCAGTCCCAGTCCTGTGTGGCGGCGAGGGCCAGCAGCCGCAGAGGAAAGTCGGCGCGGTACTTGGCGGGCTGCTGTATCTGCGTTTCGTAGCAGAGAAACGGCATGTTCGGTGGCTTGTTGTGCTCCAGCCAAGGCACACCCTGGGCGATGCCCGGCGGCTTGAGCAGCCAGTTGTTCCACCGCCCGGCGTTGGGAGCCTGCCGCTCGGCCTCCAGCGTCGCCTGCATCTTCGCCACCTCGCCTTCGGCGGCGTCAATCTTCTCCCATAACTCCCGACCCACGCCGTTGACATACGCATCGTGCGCGACCGCGTCGGCGAACTGGTGCATGTACTGCGACTGAATGCGATATCCGATCCCCGTGTCGAAGATCATCGGGCTCAGGCTTGTGCTGCGACCCAGCGGCTTGATCGCCGCGGCCTCGCGCTGCTTGTGTGCGATCACCAGCTCGGTGAGAAACGCCAGCACGTCCGCGCCGCGCTGCGGTAAGAAATCCTCGCGGCGGTAGCTTTGCTGCATGTTGTCCAGTGCCGCCCGCGCGTGCTGCGAAGCGTCGTTGATGCTCAGACCTGCCGACACCTGCGTGTCCATCGGCGCCAGCAGCACCGTGCCGTATTCGAGCGACTCGCTCGGGAGCAGTGACCCCCACGCTTCGAGAAGCCCGGCTTGATCGCCATACTTGCTGAGCAGAAACGCGTTCCAGCGATGGACCAGGTCGTTGCGGAAGTAGGTTGGCAGCTTCTGCCACGAGCCGCCGAGCATCCGCCGCACCCACCACTCCTCGTTGCTCAACTCCCACACGGCGAAGACCGGATCGTCGCACCAGCGCAGCCCCGTGTAGGGGTTGTAGTGCGTGGCCATGTTTGTCATGCGCTGAATCCCGATCGTCTCCAATCTCGGGTCCCAGATGCGGGCGGGGTTGTTCTGCAGCTTCAGCTTGCCCCCGGCGTCGCGGATGGCGGCCTGCCAGGCCTCGGCCGTGGCCGGGTCGTCGAGAATGCTCACATCGTCGGGCGTCACGTCGCCGAGCTTGCTGAACGCCGCGAGCCAGATGCGAAAGCCGCTCGCCTTGGCGCGAGCGACGAAGTAGTCCACGTCGTCAGGGCTCGAACCGTCGCCGGGAGCGTAGGTCGAATCGGCTTCGGGGAAGCCGTGCCACAGCCGCACGGCGTTGAAGCCCAGGTCCTCGAACCGCTGCACGAGCAGGTCGGTGCCGGCGCGAGCCAGCCGAGTCTTCTCGGCGGCAGCTTGGGGCGAGTCCGTCGCCTTGACGTTGGCGCTGGCGAAGAGCTTGCCGATCACCGCCCAGTAGCGCTGCCGCCGGCCCTGGCTGAAGAGGTGGCCGTCGCGCACTATCACGTAATCGGACTCCGGGATCGTTCGGGCATCAAGGGGCTGCGTCATTGGCTCGATCGCGATCGCGGCGTGCGAGAGCGGCAGCATGGCGACAAGTACGGCGGCGAGTGTGCGGTTGCGATTCAATGCGGACTCCTCAGCACGCCGACGGGCTCCGACGTTGGCGCGTCGCTGGTCGCTGGCCGTCGCTGGAGTTGGGAATACACCACGCCCTTCTGCTGCACGAGCACGCTCGCCCATGGACCCAAAGCCTTGGGGTCGTCGTGCATGCTGTGAATCCGCCGGAAATGGCTCATGTGCGTGAGGATGTGCTCAGTCAGACGCAAGCGAACGTCGGCGTAGCTGCAATCGTCGAAGCGGTTGTTCAGTTCGCCGGGGTCGTCGTCATGGTCGTAGAGTTCGCCGGTCATCCTGCCGTCGCTGGGTTGCCAGGGATAGAGCACGAGCCGGTGCCGACTGTCGCGGACCGCGACGCTGCACGGCTGGAACGGAATGAAGTCGTACAGGCACACGGTGTGGTCTCGCTTGCCGGCGTCGCCGCACTGAAGGGCAATGCCCTCGGCGGCGCTGGGGACCGGGGCGCCTGCCGCGGTGAGCATCGTCGGGTACAGGTCCACCAGCTCGCGCATCCCGCTGCACTTGCCCCCCGGCGGCGTCGCCGTCAGCCCCCCCGCGGGCCACTTCACGATCAGCGGCACGCGGTGTACCGCCTCGTAGATCCCGAAGTTCTTCAGGATCAGCCCGTGTTCGCCCGCCAAGTCGCCGTGGTCCGCGGCGTAGATGATCAGTGTGTTTTCGTACTGGCCGCTGCGCTTCAGGTGATCGATGACCAGCCCGATCTGATGATCGATCATCGTGATGAGCGTGTAGTAGTACGCCAGTTGCCCGCGGAGGTCGTCTTCGTCGCGGGGGCGATAGGGATAGCCCATCGTGCCCGCCCGGGCGTAATCGCGCATGTGTGGGGGCTTGCCTTCGAATCGCTGCTCGAAGTAGTCGCTGATGTTGGCCGGCAGTTGAAGGCTCGCCGGATCGTACTCGTCGATTCGCTGCGGCGGAATGCACAGGGGGTCGTGCGGCCGCTGAAAGGACAACTGCATCATCCACGGCCGGCCGTGGGGGTCGGCCTGCATGCGCTTGATGGTGTCCAGCCCCGTCCGACCGGTCCATGCTTCGGTCGTGTGCTCCTCCGCAAGCCGGCTGACGAAGCGCTCCATCCGATAGCCGGGCTGCCCAGGGAAACGCGTGCCGTAGTCGAACTCATCGGCTACGCCCTGATCGACCAGATACCGGAAATACTCGACGGTCGTCGGGTCGCCCTTGTCACACGAGGCCAGGTCGCAGTGACGGGCGATCTCAAAGCCAGCGTCGTCCCACCGCTTGATCATGTGGCCCTTGCCGACCAGGGCGGTCTGGTAGCCCAGTTGGCGGAGCAGCTGCGGTGCCGTCCGGTGAACGGGCGGATCCAGGGGCAGGTCGTAGATGTCGTTGCCGGTGATCCCCGTGGTATGCGGGTATTGCCCGGCGATCATGCTGCAGCGGCTGGGGGCACAGATGGGGTTGTTGCAGTAGGCACTGGTGAACGTCGTTCCCTCGGCCGAAAGCCGGTCGAGGGCCGGAGTATGCACGTCGGATCGGCCGCCGGCCCCCCAGCAAGCCGCGTGGTGCTGATCACTGAGAATCCAGAGGATGTTGGGCCGGGTCATGGGCACGTCACGGCGAGGGCAGGAGGACGGAATTCAAACCATTTTGGGTTAGCCGGGCAACGACCTCTTGACATTGTGAGCGAGTTCGGTCAGAATTGCAAGCGTCTGAAAGTTAAGGCGTCTGAATTATCGCCGCGACGTTGCTGTCCGAGGTCTGGCATGTCGGTTACCATAACGCAAATAGCGCAAATGTCTGGAGTTACAGACGGCACCGTCTCGCGCGTCCTTAGCGGGACCTATCAGGCGACCCGTCGTGATGCGGTCAAACGTGCTGATCGCATTCGACGAGTCGCGCTGGAACTGGGCTACCGTCGCAACGCAGCCGCCCGTGCGATTTCTACCGGTCGGCATGGGTGCGTGGGAATGGTTCTCGCCACCGTGGGTGGCAACAGCGTCCTTTCGACTCGCCTCTACAACGGCATCCTCGACGCCCTGCACGACTATGACATGTACCTTGCGGTCGCCCGCGTCCCCGACGAATGGCTGTCCGACGAATCGCAGGTTCCACACCTCCTGCGTGAAATGGCCTGTGACGGCCTAGTCATCAACTACGCCGAACACGCTCCATCTCCGTTGCCCGAACTTATCGAGCGGTACAAGATTCCCGCGATCTGGATTAATGCCAAGGCCGAGCATGACTGTGTCTATCCAGACGACGTGGCAGGCGGTGAGTTGGCGACGCACCGCCTGATCGAGGCTGGGCACAGGCGGATCCTCTATCTGGATCCAACGCACAGCGAGGATCAACTGGCTCAGGCCCACTTCAGCGTCCGTGATCGGCTGGAGGGCTATCGGTCGGCCATGCTTCAGGCCGGGCTTTCACCGCAACACCTGATCTGTAAGCCTGGCGCTGGCGACCACGCGTATGCGATTCCGGGGCTTGCGGCCCTGCTGCAATCGCCGCAGCGACCGACAGCCATCCTGACCTATGGGCATTGGGAGCGGGTGATGCTCATCGCCTTGAACTGTGGACTTCGCGTGCCCAAGGACCTTTCCGTCGTGATGTTCTCCGAGGGCGGACCGCGCAGCCTCACGCCCGTCTCTCACGCCGAGATCCCGTTCCGTGAGATGGGGATCGAGGCGGTCAAGTCTTTGCTGCGCAAGATTGAGTTTCCAAGCCGACCTGTTCCGGCAGTGCGGCTCCCATTTCGGTTCGAACCCGGCGCGACGTTCGCGCCGCCGCCCGTTTCGTAATCGCCTTACCCAAACTGCATTGGTCCATTTCGACCGTCAGCTGAAGGAGGACAGGCAATGAAGGAGAACCAAATGAAAACGCTCGCGATTGCAGCAGTCGCTGTAACCATGGTTTTGATTTCAGTCCCTCAGGTATCCGCTGATGTCATCATCACGACCTGGTGGACCTCCTTTGGATTCCCCAACGACACAACCAACAGCACATCGGCAAGCAAAGCATTCACCGATCCGGTCACTGGTGAAACCGCAACGATGACGGTTGCGGTTGTGAGCGGCACCAGCATCAATTTTGCGACGCATCTTGGGATTAATGGTGGCACCGGCACAAACGTCGACGCAGGTGAGGCGGTTTCCTTCACGTGGGACAAACCTGTGAAGCTGACGCAATTGGTTCTCTTTCAGGGCGGCACTACCGAGGAGCTAATCCTTTCCTCGTCAGCGTTCACAACCTATGTCAGTCTAGGAAACACCGTGACTGGACCCAGTGTGACGATCCCGGCGAATACCGCAGTGGTCCTCACAGGCGGAAACGGCACCAATGGCGGAACGACCTCCAGCTATCGATTCGATGGAGCGACGTTCCAGATACCCCTGCCTATTCCTGAGCCCGCTTCGCTGGCACTCGCGGCGATGGGCGGTGTCCTGATCGCGTCGCGTCGCAGAAAGTGAAGGCCGTCTTTTTTCACGTCCGCGAGGTTCCCGAGTCGAACCGCGCTGATTACCACCTCCAGCTTCTTGCAGACGAGGGACAATGAAATGGCCAGGAATCGAAAAGGTTTCACCCTCATCGAGCTACTGGTGGTCATTTCCATCATCGCGCTGCTGATCGCCATGCTTCTGCCTGCGCTCAAAAAGGCCCGTGAGGCCGCGAAGCAGACGGCATGCCTGTCGAACATGAGGCAGGTCGCCATCGGCCACACGGTGTACGCGTCGGAAGGACGCCAACGCACCTTCGCCCCGGGCGGGCCGGTTTTTACGATCGTTGCCGGGCCTGGGCAGACGGTTCGCGCGTCGAGCCAATGGGTCGGGCACGGCCTGCTGATGACCGGGGGATACTTAGGCACGGCCCGAGTTCTGTATTGTCCCACATGGACCGATCTGAAGAACACCTATGGCGGATCCGATGGTTGGCCTCTGGCCAATCCTGACGCCCAGGCCAACATCAAGAGTCCTTACCTGGTCCGCTCCTCGATCGGCCGTCTGGGCAGTCCAAGTACGAACCGCGCGGCCAACCCAGAACTGGACGGCAGCAAAGTCCTAGCGCTAGTCGAGGACATTCGTGCTTCAGAAACCCTGCTGCGGCACGAGGCGCGTGGGCACATTGCCGCCTACGCGGACGCACATGGCAAGTGGATCGCCGATCCGAACGGTGACGTTCGCGCCTTCAACGCTTGGCCCGGCTGGGACAAGATGGAACAAGCGTACCAACTCTACTTCGATGGTAAGTGACGCGGGAGATCACTCCTGCAACGACCGGCCCGTGACATGCCCCCGGGAGTCGCGGCAACATGAACCGCTGACTCGCGGTGCGAATGTATGACGGCTCAGACTGCACAATCCAATCGCCCTGCCGCCAAGCTGATCGCGGATCCGTCGGGCACACAGGTGTGGCAGTTGACCACGGACGCCGCCAGCGAAGCGGTGTATTTCGAGGCGCAGGCTTTCACGGGCGACGAGCAATACGTCGTCTTTCGTCGCGGGTCTGGCGATGCATGGCATCCGTATCGCTGCGAGTTGTCGACCGGGATCGTCGAATGTCTGAGCGACAGCGTTCCCTGCGACGGGGAGTCACTCACCGTGCATCGGGACGGGCGGCACGCGCTATGGATTCATGACCAATCACTCTGGCGTGTGGACGTACGGCGCGGAGGGTCGCCGGAGCGTTGCTTCAACCTTGCCGGCCGTTGGCCGGGGAAGCTCTGGCCCTATGCGATGACGATGACCGCCGACGGCAGGTTTGTTGCGCTGGCTGTCGTGGACACCGACCGTAACACGCCGATTCTTGGTGGCGTTAGCGAAAAAGCGGGCCACCCGACGGCCCTGATCAGGTTCGATCTCCTCACCGGCGAGGCCGCACTCGTGCTGACCTGGAACGAAGGCTTCTCCCACCCGATGATTAACCCGACCGACCCGGACACGATCACGTTCGTGCCCCATGGCTCGCGCTGTTGGAATATGGACCTGCCACAGGCGCAGCGGTGCCGCACGATGGTGGCGGACGTCGCGACGGGCAAGCCCCGACCGTTGCTGACCCCGCGCAGGTTTCGGACGATCACCCACGAAAGCTGGTCACCCGACGGCCGGCGTCTGTTCTTTTTTGACAAGAACGGCGGCGAGTGGCTGCCGGTCTCTGTCTGCTCCGTCAATGCCCGCGGCGGTGACTGGCAATGTCATTACACGTCCTATGAGCATTGGCTGGGCCACGGTGTGGTGTCGCCAGATGGGCGCTGGTTTGTCAGCGACTGCCAAAAGCCCAACGAGAGCCCGTTGCTGCTCATCGACCTGCAAAGTGGCAAAGCCCGGATATTGTGCTGGCCGAACACCAGCCAGGTCGGGGGCCACGCGGCAAGTGCCCACTGCCACCCAAGCTTCAGTCCCAGTGGCAACCACATTGTCTACACCTCGGATCAGACGGGCACGCCTCAAGTGTACCTGTTGTCGCTCTGTGGCGACGCCCCGAGCCGCGAGCACACCGCCACGGGGTCCTGTGTAACGGAAGGCACCACAGTATGACTTCGGTGTTGACCATAGACTTATCCCATATGTCACACCGGCCTGAGCACGGGCTTGTTGCATCTGTATCAACCGAAGCGCCTCCACGGCGATGGATCGTCGACCAGCGGCACGCCAACGCTGACGACACGGGACCGGGCGATGGTGATTGTCCGCTTCGGACGATCACGGCGGCGGCGTTCCGTGCGGAGGCGGGCGACACGGTCACCGTCCATGAAGGCGTGTACCGGGAGCGTGTCGCGCCGCGGCGAGGCGGGACGCCGGCCCGGCCGATTGTGTATGAGGCGGCATCTGGCGAGCGCGTCGTGATCAGCGGCGCTGATCTCTGGCGACCCAGCTGGCGCACCGTCGAAGATGAGCCTCACGTCAGGTATGGCGAGCTTGATCCGGCTCTGTTTTCGATTTCTGATCCTCAAGAGGAAGACTGGCCGCAGATGCCTGCGGACTACAACCCGTTCGCCCTGGCGCTGACGGCAGCGCCGGGCGTCGGCGGGCGTGCGATCGATCAACTGGGCGCCATCCATGGGTCTGATCGCCAAACTCGGCGCATGGTGGTAGGCCAGATGTTTCTCGGAGACGAGGCGCTGCTGCAGGTCAACACGTTCGAGTGGCTGCGGCGCCTGCCGGGCACATGGCTTGCCGATCGTGAAGGCCGCGGAATCTACTTCCATCCACCTGTAGCCGCACATGACCTGACGGACCTGCCCCTTGAGGTTACCACGCGTCGCTGCGTGTTCGCGCCGTGGCGGCGAGGCCTAGGGCACATCCACGTGCGCGGATTCATTCTCGAGCGGTCGGCGAGCAACTTCCCGCGCGGGTTCTACCATGCCGAGGGTGCCCCGCAGGCCGGCGTCCTCTCGACACGCTCAGGCCATCACTGGATCATCGAGGGCAACACGATCCGCATGGGCACGAGCCTTGGATTGGATGTGGGCACCGAAGGCGTGCAGGACGGCGACGGACTTCGGCAGGCGGGCATCGGCCGCGAGCAGGCCGGTCATCACCTGATCCGTGCCAACACGATCGTGGACAACGGTGCGGGGGGGATTGCCGGGATCGGTTCGACAGGCACGCGCATCGTTGACAACCGGATCGAGAGCAACAACCGCCTGGGCTTCACCGCGCCCGAAACCGGCGGCATCAAGATGCACTTCTTCGAGGATGGTCTGATCGAAGGCAACCTCATCCGTCTGAATCATTGCTACGGCATCTGGCTCGACAACATGTGGCACAACGCGCGGGTGAGGCGCAACGCGGTCATCGCCAATGCCGGGGCGGGTATATTCCTGGAACTGGGCTTCGGGCCTGTGACAGTGGACCACAACGTGGTCGCGCAGACGCGGCCTGGCGTTCGCGAGCCCGGCGACGGGATCTACAGCCACGATGCGTCGGGCGTCACTCTCGCGCACAATCTGGTCATCAGCAACGCACACTGGGGCCTGTGGGCGCACGCGGCCACGGATCGTGAGGCCGGCGTGTACGAGTACGGAAAACTGCTCCGCCGCCAAGCGGCGTGTTGCTCCGACTGGCAGATCGTTCAGAACATCTTTGCGTCGAACCACGGTGGTGAGGTCGCGCTGCCACCCGAGCATGAGCGATCATCGCGGCTGGTCTGTGACCGTAACGTGTACGCTGGCACAACCGACCGCTGGACGCACGAGACACACGCGTCGCCACTGGATTCGCCGCGCTTCGGCGTCTGTGACAACAAGGGCCGCATCGACCGGCGGCAGATCGTCGCTGACCTGGTTGCTGCACTTGACCGACAAGGCGTGCCCGAGTCCGAACGACCCACGTCCGCTCGACTGCTGGGCGAACCTCGCCTGCTGCTGAACGAGTGGCGATTGCTACTGGGGCACGATGCGATGAGCCGGCGTGTGCCGCTGCTTCGGCTGGATGTGGCGACCTCCCTACCAGCTTTGTCTATCACCGTGGGCCCGCAACTGCGGGAGGTCCAGACGTTGCGCATGGCGGGGCTCGAGTGCGACTATCACGGTACCGCACTGCCCCAGTCTCCTTTGCCCGGGCCGTTCCAGGACCTGGTGTTCGAGCCAGCACTGCTGAACACCGCAGGTGGGTCGTTCACCATGCAACAGGTCGGCGCCGAGCACGAGAACTTCATTCTCCTTTGGCCTCGCCCACGTAGTAGCCGCGAGGAGCTACCGGCGTCGCCATCGTCCGACTTCGTGAGGGAATCAGACCACCCGTGAACACACGCCACGCCACACTTTCGGTCGCATTCGTCATCGCATTCGCGACGATCGGCGCTCATGCCGCGGACGAGCGCATCAGCACGATCACCTTTGTCGATGGTCAGCAGACCAAGGTGCAAGTGCTCTTTGAGCATCCCGGTGCGCCGCTGCTGATCGTTCGCTCGCCCGAGCATCGGACGGTGCAGAGCATCCCCCTGACTGTTGTGCATCGCGTGGATGGAAGTGGCGAGGCCAGAGAGGTGAACGCTCGCCGGTCGTTGACCGACACCGAGTTGCTCGAGCGCCAGCGCAACGGCGTGTGGGTCGATGACGTAGGCCCCGGGCAGATCGGCCAGTACGCACGCCAGACGTGGGAGCCGCGTGCGGTGGCGGTGTGGGCCACGCCCGGCAAGAGCGGCAATGCAATGGAGCCGGGCAACTGGCTCGACGAGACAGGCCGGCCTTACACCGACGGGCCATGGCAGGTCGTGCGTGACCGCAAGGACGATCGCGGCCGCAAGCTGCCCGAGAGCGGCGCGTTTGCCGGCGATGTTCTCCTGCCCGCGGCCGACAAACCCTACGACGTGCTCCAGCCTGGTGAACGGGACCATTTGGGCGAATTCGAGCTTCGTCACCTGACCGTCGAACGCAACGCGCACTACAAGGTCCGCTATACGATCCGCGGCAATCTGTGGCTCAAGGACGGCTCCCGCTTGGGCGGCAACACCCAGACCGGCGGCCTGGGCAGCGGCGAGCTTGATAAGCACACCATCGCGCGGGTCTGCAATAACCACGGTGCTGCCCCGGCCGACGGCCTGCCCGACTGGGCCTACGCCCAGGACATTTCCCACTGGATTTACATCGACACCGGCGAGCACGGGTCGATGGAGGTCGTCGGCATCTGCGGCGGCGCCAGCGACCGCCTCACGTTCAAGCGGGGAACGCTTGTCATCAGCGAGGATAGCTACCTGGGCAACGGTGACCGCGGTTGTTTCTACTCACAGGCAGGTACGACGACCATCCTGCTCGACGGTGCGACGATCGGGTCGCCCGCCCCGCTCACCGGCGGCAGCGGCGGCAACATCATGGCGACCTACGGCATTGCCGGCACGCTCATGTTCGGCACGCCCGATCATCCACTCACCCGTGACCTGGTCTTCGGCGCCGCCCTGTACCCGCGGGAGCGGGTCAGTCCCAACGCCCAAGCCAGCCAACGCAGCAGCGGCGCTTCGCTTGTGCTTGCGAACACGGGCCGCATGGTCGTTCACTCCAGCGACCCCGCCAAGGCGCGTGTCGTGTTCGGGCAGCGCGATCGCCGACTGCCGTTTAGCCCTTACACGATTCCACGCGAGCTTTGGTCGCATCTGGATCGGCGCGGCGACGTGATGCATCCCGCTAAGCCGGAGCTGTGGGAGCAGCCGGGAATTCCCAACGGACTCGCCGCCGTGCTCCTGGGTCAGACCGACTTCAACGGCGTGGTGTTCGATGGCTTCTATGAAGACGGCATCATGATCGCCCCCAACGCGCGGTCACGATGGCGCAACGTGTCATTCGGCCCCAACAATCTCGCGGCGCCGGAAAAACTGTTTCGCGACGTCGGACCGGCGGCAAGCGGCGCTCAATCCCGATCCGAGACAAAGCCATGAATCGTCAGCATCGATCGATCGTCGTCTGGATCGTGGCGTGCATGCTCGCTGTCGCGTCGGCCCACGCGGCGATCAATGTCCGCGTTCAGCCCCGGCACCTGTTCGACGGCTACGCTGTCGTGGCCTGCATGACCGTTACCTCGATCGACGCCGACACGCAGTCGGTGGAGATGTCAGTTGATGCGATGGCGAAGGGCGCGTTTGAGGTCCGCTCCGTCGTCATCCGCGCTGCCGAGGGTGAGGACCAGCTCGAGTCCATTCTGTCGCTGAGCATGGGTCAGCGCATCGTTGCGTTCATTGGGCAGAAATCCGGACGAAGCACCAACACTCAGGTGCTCTACTACGTGGGCGGCGGCAAGTGGTTTCGCGCCGTGCAAACCGAGCGACACAATCGCTGGACGCTGGCCGGCCACGCCGACCAAGGCAAAAACGCCGGCAGCATCGAGATCATGTTCGCCGTGTTCAACGGCTCGGTCGGCAAGCTGTGGGAGCTCATGACGGACATGGCGGCCGGTCGTGATTACTTCCCCGCAGCGCCCTTCACTCGATTCGAGGAAAGGCCGATCACCCAACTTGACCAAAGCGTGCATGGCGTAGGCATAGCCGATGTCGATGGCGATGGGGCGCTGGACCTCGTGGCGACCTCGATGGCAGGCGTGCACCTGTTCCTGCAGCAGCCCGATGGGCAGTTCGTAGACCGCACCGACGCATATGGCCTGGGCGGCACCAAAGCGACCAGCATCAGCGCAGCCGATGCCGACGCCGATGGCGACGTGGATCTGCTTCTCGATGCCACCGTGCTGCTCAACGATGGCAACAGGTTCACTGCAACGAACTCTATCACGGTCAGCGGCGAGGTGGTCAGCGCGGCGTTTGTCGAACTCAACGAGGATGGCCTTCCCGATGTCATCATCAGTTTGCGTGACGGCGGCCTTAAGGCGATGCTTAACCCCGGTCAACCCCTTGCTACGCACCCTTTCGCCGACGCCACCTCAACCCTGAATCTGCCCGAAAACGTCCGCAACGGCAGCGGCTACTTTGAGCCGGGCGACTGGAACGGCGATGGACGTACCGACCTGTTCTACCTGGCTGGCCCCGGCTATCTGCTCCGGCGCAAGGGGGAAGGATTCGATGTCTGTCCGCTGGGTGATCCAGACTCGGCCCCCGAGTTTGGCACGGCCGCGATTGCCCCAATCGTCACGCCCGATCGAGCCGCAGCCCTACTTGTGGTCGATGCAAACAAGTGGCTGCTGCTCAGCGACCTCGAAGGAATCGACGACATCACCCGCTTCGGAAACGAGCTACAGGAGGACGTACCCGGCGGCAGAATGGTACTGGCGGAGGACCTCAACGCCGACGGCACGGTCGATCTGTACATCGCCAGCGCGGCGGAGGGCTCGCCAGCGCTCTTCGCGCTCAATCGTGGCTACGGCTCGTTCATGCAGGAAGAGAAGTACAACAGCGGACGCGTCTTCCCCCCCGGCGTGTATGGCAGCGCCGTCCACGGCCTGGCCTGCGGCGACGTCAACGGCGACGGCGCGATCGACCTGCTCGTCGGCGGCAAAGACGGCCGCGTCACGCTCCTGCTCAACCGCACACTCGACGATCGGCCCGACAAGCCTGGCCCCAGCAGCCGCCTTGAAACGCAAAAGCAGATCGCCGCCCGCCTGGTGACGATCGTGCCAACGCGGCAGCGCGGCGTCGTGGGGGCGGGGATCAGTCTGGTCAACGCCCAGGGCAATGTTGTGGACTCGCGCATGCTCGGCAGCAACGTGGGCGTCGGCTGCACCAGCGCGCCGCGTACCACGCTCGTGGCGCGCGAGCCCGGCCCGCACCACGTCAAGATCACCTACGCCGACGGCACGCAGGCCACGGCCCTGATCGACCTGGGCGCCGATCGCCCGCGTCATCAGGTGATTCGCATCGGCGAGTAGTGCGGCCCACGCAGAAGGATCGACCATGTTTTCTATTGCCGTGGTGCCCATCGTTTTCAACGCCGGCGCTGCCGTGCTACCGGCGGTGCTTGCCGGCCTTGTCAGCGTCGCGGCGATGCTGGTGCGGCCCTCGCAGTGGGGACGCATCTGCCGCGAGCGCCCGTGGATCCCGGCTATCCTCGTCGTCGCACTGGCGTCGGGCGTGTTCGCATGGCAATTCTGGCCAAGCTCGCCCGCCACAGCGCCGCGGCGCACGATCGTGGCCGGCGGCAACACCGACTGGACTGCCGTGGCGCTGGCCTACCTGCGCGAGAATGAGTCGCTGCCGCCGCGTGATGCTGATCCGCTGCCACCCACGACGCCGCACGATCTCATCGACTCGCCCGTCATCTCCCGCGCCAACCCGCAACGCACCGGCTACGCAGGCGGCCCCTCGCCCGCATCGCTTCGGCCGGTGTGGAACTTCATTGACCCCGATGATGACCTTGCCCAATACCTGGGCAGCGTTGCAGTTCATGGCTCATCTGTGTACGCGGCGTCGGCGACGCTGACGCCGCCGACCAGTGCGGGGGCCCTGGTGTGTCTCGACGCGGCCACTGGCCGCAAGCGCTGGGTTACGTATGAAGCCCCCGCCTTCAATGGCGGCGGTGCCGCGGCTTTCAAGGGTATTTTCAGTTCGCCCGCCGTCACAGCCGATGGCCGCTACGTCATCGTGGGCGAAGGGCTGCACGCCGACCGTGACTCGGCCCTGATGGGCTTCGACGCCCACACGGGCACCCTTCGCTGGCGAGTCGTGACGCCGCTGCACATCGAAAGCTCGCCGGCCATCGAGGGCGATATCGCCGTCGTCGGCGCCGGTGCCGTCGAAGTCGGCACCCATCACAAGCCCGCCGCAGGAGACGATCCGGGCTTCGTCATGGGCGTGCGGATCAGCGATGGCCAACTCCTGTGGAAGCACCCGGTCAACGATCCGGAAAGCTCTCCGGCGATCGCCGACGGGATCGCTTACATCGGCAGCGGCGTCAACGGCCACGCCGTCGTCGCCCTGCGCATCGACGACGACCAGACGCTCGCCCAGCAGGGCCTTACGCGCGAAGTCTGGCGTACGAACACGGACTATCCCGCGGTCGGTTCGGTTACGCTGATTGACGACCTGGTACTGATCGGCTGCGGCCGCGGCGATTTTGTTTTCGCCGACCCGCATCCCATCGGCGTGGTCCTGGCCCTAGACCGCCGCAGCGGCGCCGTGCGATGGCAGGTCGCCCTGCCCGACACCGTTCTCGCCTCGATCGCCGCGCACGACGGCGTCGCCTTCGCCCCCTGTCGTAACGGCGAGTTGATCGCAATCAATCTGACGGACCAGTCCATACGCTGGCGCACCCGAATCAGTGGCAACTCGCCGCTGATGGCTGGGCCCGCCGTCACCGACACGCACGTCTATGTGGTGAGTAACGACGGATACCTGGCGGTGCTCGATCGCCACAACGGCACGCTGCTTGAGAAGCACTATGTCAATCGTCCCGGCCGACCGGGCGAGCTTGGCCTGTCGATCAGCGGGCCGATCGTCGCCCATGGCCGGGTGTACGTCGGTTCCGAGACCGGCGGGGTCCATGCGTTCGAGGGTAGTGACCCATGAACGATCTGGCGTTGCAGTTGAACCTGTGGACGACGTCGCTGGCGCTGGCGATCGATCGCGACCAGAGCGGCGGCAAGGCGGTCAATCTGGCGCGGCTCATCGGTGCGGGCTTCCGCGTGCCGGACGGGTTCGTCGTGACCACGACCGCATTCAGGTTCGCACAGCAGACGCCCGGCGAGAGGGCGATGCCATCGGAGCTGGCCACCCAGATTATCGATCGCTATCGCGCGATGGGTTCGCCCTCTGTGGCCGTACGCTCATCGGCGACGGCCGAGGACCTTGTCCACGCCTCCATGGCTGGGCAGTACGAGACGCTGCTGGACGTTCGCGGCGAGGACCAACTACTCGCCGCCATCGAGCGATGTTGGCACTGCATCGACGCGCCGCGCATCCGTGCGTACCTGCGGCAGCACCAGATCCCCCGCGAATCCGTGGCGATGGCTGTCATCGTGCAGCGGCTCGTGCCTGCCCAGGTCGCCGGCGTGCTGTTCACGGCCAACCCGCGAAACGGCGACACCGGCCAGATGCTTATTGAAGCCAGTTGGGGTTTGGGGGAGATGGTCGTGTCAGGTCAAGTTCAGCCCGACACGTTGGTGCTCGACGCAGCCGACGGCACGGTGTTGGAGGCGTCGATCGCGACCAAGGCGCTAGCGCTGTCACCCGGAAGTCGGGACGTGATGACGGTGAGCGGGCCGGACCAGTGTCGGCCGTGCCTGATGCCGAAGGACGTGCACGAACTGTGGCGACTGGGCACGGCGGTGGCGCGAGAGTACGGTAGGCCCCAGGATTTGGAGTGGGCACGCCGCGGCGACGAGCTTTATCTGCTGCAATCGCGGGCGATCACGACGCTCGACGATGTTGGACGATCTGTGTCTCCGCGACAGATCGCACAGCAGTTGCGTGACCTTCGAAAGGCGGGGCATGGCCCCTGGGTGCTGCATAACCTCGCGGAAACGCTCCCGCACCCCACACCGTTGACGTGGAGCGTCATGGCGTCGGTGCACAGCGGCGGTGGCGGGCTTGGCGCTCTGTACCGGATGGTGGGATTCGAGCCCGCCCCGACAATGGAGGGCCAGAGCTTTCTGCAGCAGATCGCGGGCCGGCCCTATATGGACCTGAGCCGCGCCCCGCAGATGTTCTCGCACGATTTTCCGTTCGCCTACGACACCAACGCACTTCGCCACAACGCCAATGCTGGGCAGGCGCCGCCAACTCTGCCCATCGGTTCCCTGCGCGATCGCCTGCGGGCGGCGCGACTACTGTCTCGCGTGAACCGCCGCGTCCACCAACTCGCAGACGACTTTGATCGGCAGTTCGAGCAGGTGACCGTCCCCGCATTCGACCAGTGGGTGCGGGAGCAGTCGCGGATCGACTTAACAGATCTCGCCGCCGACAGGCTGCTCGAGTTGTGGGATCATTGTCGCGTCCGCGTGCTCGATGAGTTTGCCCCGCACAGTCTGCTGCCCAGCTTCATCGCCGGGCACGTGCTGGCGGCGTTCGGCACCTTCCTTGCCGAGCACTTCTGGGATGAGGATGTAGCGCAGTTGTCGCTGCAGTTGTCAACGGGCGGCCCTCCCGACCAGACGGTGCTCGCCGACCACGACCTGTACGAGGTCGCCCACGGACGAATGTCGCTTGAGGACTGGCTGCAGTGCCATGGTCACCGTGCGCCCGGTGAGTTCGATCTGGGTACGCCGCGGTGGCGGGAGCGGCCCAATGACGTGCTGCGGATGGCGCGGGTCCTGCACCAGGGCGAGGATCCGCTGACCCGGCACGAGGGCCAGCAACGACTCGCAGCGGCGGAGGCGGCCGCACGGCGGGACCGGCTGCCTCGACGGGCGCGGCCGCAATTCGATCATTACTTGTCGCTGTTGCATCGCTACTTGCCTTACCGCGAGAACGCCAAGCACGAGTTGATGCGCGGCTACGC
This sequence comes from uncultured Phycisphaeraceae bacterium, assembly GCA_964518335.1. GTDB lineage: Bacteria > Planctomycetota > Phycisphaerae > Phycisphaerales > Phycisphaeraceae > CAZFDT01. Next base: position 110,889 of record CAZFDT010000005.1, on the reverse strand, counting down.
GCTTTTGCGTGACGTGGCACGCGCGATCGGCCGGCGATGCGGAGCCGACGATGAAGTCTTCCTGCTCACGCAAGACGAAATGAGGCGGGCCACCCGTACAGGCTACGCGCCCCTGCAGACTATCGCGGATCGTCGTGCCGCCATGGATCGCGAAGAAAAGCTGAGTCTGCCCAACCTACTGGACGACAAGACGATCGCAGAACTCGGAAGTCCCACAACAGCCGTTTCGACAGACGACTGCGACGCGTGGCAGGGATTCGGGATCTCCAGTGGTCGGGGCTCCGGGCTCGTCGCCGTCCTTGACGATCCCGAGCAGGGTGCAGACCTTGTGTCGGGGTACGTACTGGTCTGTCGCTCGACGGATCCGTCGTGGACGCCGCTGTTCGTGAACGCGTCGGGCATCGTGCTCGAACGTGGGGGTGCTCTATCGCACGGCGCGGTCGTTGCGCGCGAGATGGGCATTCCCGCCGTCGTTCTCTCCGACGCCAGGCAACTGCTGAAGTCGAGCGAGATGGTTAGCGTGGACGGGGGAAGCGGCCGTGTCTGCCGGGGCGTAACTGATGATGTGCCGGTTGTCGCTGAAGTGAATAAGCAAGCGCCAGCGCCGCATTTCATGCCGCCGCCCCAGGGCGCGGGTGAACGTCGCGCGGCCACGCTGCGCAACGTGTTCCTGATCGCATGGCTGGCCTTCCTATTGGCGTTCTTCGTTCTGCCGCCGACTTGGCTGCGCCAGCCGACGATGGCGCTGCTGGATGCAATCCTCTGGCCAATGGTGCCGGCGTTGGGCCGGCCTGCTGCAGTGGCCCTTATTGGCGCAGCTTTGGCCGCGCTCACCATGGGACTGCAGCGAATACTCAGCGATCACCGGCGGCTCAGGGAGGTCAAGCGCCGCAGCCGGGAACTGGCCCGCCATGCGCGGAGCTTGCCAGCGACGTCGCCGCATCGTCGCATGATGCTCGACGAGGCGACCCGGGGCCAGCGGCGGATCATGGCGTCGGCATTCGTCCCGCTGGCGGTACTGCTGGGCCCGCTGATCCTCACGTTCCTCTGGCTGCAGCAGCGCATCGATCCGGCCCTCACGGTCGCTCTGCCGGGCGAGACGATCCGCGTGGTCGCCACCGTGAATGGTGACTGGATCGATGCGGCATCGCTGCAGTTGTCCGATGGGCTGATGCTGCACGAGGCGTCGTCTCTGTCGCAGACCATTCCTCCAGTGCGGCAAACGCTTGTAGAGCTGCGCTCGCGGTGGCGGAATGAAGGCGACCTGAGCGGTCTGCCGTGGGAGACACGCTGGGCATCGCGGCTGGCGCGGCAGCAGATGCTGGCCGATCTCGATGCGTTCCTTGACGGACCGATGAAACCGCAGCAGCTGGCATGGACACTTGTCGCCGGTCAGGACGCTGGCGTGAAGCCGCTGACGCTATCCACCGCTGGACGATCATGGCCGATGCGCGTCGCGATCGGGTCGTCATCGCCACCGCAGGCCGTGCGATACGTTGGCGAACCTCTGAGTGTGCAGGAGGTGCGCATCATCTATCCGCCGCGGCTTGAGTCGGCCCGGATCTTTTGTCGGCCCCTGCACGCGATCGGTGTGGATTGGGACATCGGCTGGCTGGGCGTCTATATCCTCGCCTACGTGCCCGTGATGTTTCTGATCAAAGCGATATTGCGAGTGCCATGACGCCACCCCAACATCCCGGACTTTGCGTGGACCTGGCCGTCGGTGGGGCGTGGGAGCATCGTGTTGTTGTGGACGGGTTGGCAGGTCCGTGGTTCGGCAGCGTAGCGCAAGCGCTGGGCGAGTTGGCCCCGCATGCGCGGCCGGTGGTGTTGGGGCGATGGTGGGCCTACGGGGCGACGGAGGTGGCTGACGGCGTGCCCAGTGTCCAAGCTCTCCAAGGCGAACCTCTCACCGCCTACGCCGGCAGTGTGCAACTGCAGCGTTGCGAAGTTCGCCCGGACGACCGCGGCGGCTTCGATCTGACCCGATGCTTTGGCTCGCCGAAAAGTGGGCGCACCGCCTACCTGGTGACACGCTTCGATCTCTCGGAGGACGCCCACCTGCGGTTCCACTGCGGTGCGGACTGGTGGATGCAGTGGTGGCTAGATGGTCGGCCATTGCTGGACACGCTGGATCGCGGCAACCGCTCCCCGCTGGCGGGTCGGGCGACGCAGGCCCGGGCCACACTGGCGGCTGGCGTGCATGGGCTGGTCGGCCGCATCATCAGCGGCGATGGCGGGTGGGCCGCCGCGGTGGAGGTCGAACAGTGGAAACGGCCCCCACAATCCAAGCCTTTTCAGATTGAGTGCCGGCGCCGCTTCATCGTCGATGACCCAGCCAAGTTCGTGTCATTGACGTGTGTAGCCTCGGAGCTGGATCGACTGCGCCTCAATGGCAAGCCCATCCCTGTGCCACTGGACGGCATGCGCTACGCCGAAGCAACAGGTGTGCCCACGTCACTCTTGCGGGCGGGGTGCAATGAGCTGTCGCTGGCGTACGATGAAGCGACGTCGGCCAGCGCCGCCGCGGCGTTGAGCCTCCGCTGTTTTGAGGCAAGCGGCGATGACCGTTGCATTGCGCCCCAGGCCACGGTGCTGGGCGTACCGCCCCAGGCCGCGATGGTTCAGTCCGGCCCGCTTGTCGTGGACATCGGCGCTGACCACGGTGACATCACGTGTCGCACAAATGCCCCGGTGGCCGTGCAACTGAATATCGCCGGCGAGTCGCACATATCACCGGCCGGGTTGCACCACCATTGGCACGTGACGGGTTTGTCCGCCGGCCGAGATTACCCCTATCTGATCAAGGTCAACTGCAGCGAAGCCCACGCGAGCGGGCGTCTGGCGACGCTGCCCCACGAGGGGCCGATCCGCATCGTGGTGTGTGGTGATGCTGGGCCGCTACCGCACGTGTGGGCCGAGAACGCCGCCGCCATCGCCCGGGTTCGCCCGCACGCCATGGTGTTCGTCGGCGACATGGTCAGCAACGGTCGCATCGACGCCTGCTGGGATGCGGAGTTTCTACATCCGGCTCGGGACCTTCTCGCTCAGGTTCCTTGCCTGAGCGTACTGGGCAATCACGACGAGAACAGCCCGTTGTGGCATCGGCTGATGCTCCCACCCCATCGCAGCCGAAACTGGGCCGTCGCCATGGGACCGGCGCTGCTCATCGGCATCGATGGGGCTGATGACTGGTCGCCTGAAGGCGTCCCCTATGCGTGGCTTGTGCGAACGCTGCGCGAACGCGCCGCTGCATTCACGTTCGCTTTCAATCACTACCCCGCCTGGTCCTCGGGTCCTCATCTTCGCGTCCGCCAGGATGGACTCATTGTCGAAGACGCCTGCAGAAGCTGCCGGGAGGTCATCCTGCCGTTGCTGAGCGATCATGGCGTCACCGCGATGTTCAGTGGACACGACCATCTCTACGAGCGATCCCAGCCCAATGGTGGCCCCGCGTGCATTGTCACCGGTGGCGCGGGAGCCTATCTCTATGCAACAAGAGGCGCCGGCAAACGCGCCAACCCGTCCTCAAACATTCTTGCCAGCGAGCATCACTATTGCCTGATGGATCTGACTGAACAGGCATGCCACCTGCGTGTCTGTTCGCTCAAGGGCGTACTCCTGGATGAACAGGTTCTCCGGCCGGTTATTCCGGCCGGGACCTGAATGAGTAGAGTGAAGAGCGTTGTTGTCGGCGCGATCGGTAAGCCAACCGCAGTTCGAGAGTCCTCATGAAGAAGCGCTACCTGGCCATCGTTGTGTGCATGTATACCTCGGCGTGGTCGCCATGTTCGGCAAGGACCATCGAAGAACTACATGGATTCGAGCCGCACTTCGTCATGCCCGCGAATGCGGGCATGGTCAACATCCGCGACCTGGGCGCAGTCGGCGATGGGGTGACCGACGACACCGAGGCTTTCAGGAAGGCGTTCGAGATGGATCAGCCGCGGGCGATCTACATCCCCAATGGCACATACCTGATCAACCAACAGATCCGTTACGGCGTCAACGACACGAAGAAGAAGAAAGTCTGCGTCATGGGCGAGAGCCGGAGCGGGACGATCATCAAGCTCGCCGATGATTCGCCTGGTTTTGGCGATCCAAAGAAACCACTAGCGTTTATCCATGCTCGACACCCCAGGCAACAGGGCGAGCAGAACATGCATAACTATTTCTACCACCTCACCATCGAAATCGGCCGGGGCAATCCGGGCGCGATAGCCCTGAACTATCACTCCAACAACACGGGTGCGGTGAAGGATGTGACGATCCGCACCTCGGATCCGATTCAGCACCCCGGTCACATCGGCTTGGGTCTGCTCGACTGGAACACTGGCCCCGCCAATGCGCGGTACGTGACTGTCGAAGGATTCGACACTGGCATCGCAATCGAGCAGGCGGGCAACTACTTCACCATGGAGCATATTACCGTCGCTCGGTCCCGAATCGGCGTGGTCTGCGGCATAGCCAGCATTCGCGATCTGGTTGTCCGTGATTGTGTCGTACCTCTAGTCAGCAAAGACCAGACGGTCCTGATCGGCGCTGATCTCCAAGGCGAGGGTGAAATCGCGATCGATAATCGCGCGGGCGGGCTGATGGCTCGCGAGGTGAACACGCGGGGATTCCATACCGCCATCGTATCGAACAACGGTCCGGTTGCTACCGGGCCAGATATCGACCTGTACCTCTCCGAATCACCTAAGCATAGCTTTGGTATGCCGCCGCATGGTTCGGGGTCTTTGAGATTGCCGGTCGAGGAAAGTCCGGAGATTCAATATCCACAGTTGTCGTCGGAGTGGGTAGTGATGCCGCCCCGGGGCGATCTGACAGGACCATTGCAGGCGGCGATCGATACCGGCGTTCGACACATTTTCATCCCCGCCGGCAACGATTACATGACGACGTCGACCGTCATCCTCCGAGGTAACGTCGAGCGCATCATGGGCGTCGGCAATGCCTACATCAAGCATCAGACGGGTGAAGAACCAGCCTTCAGACTGGAAGAAGGTAGCGCCCGCGCGGTCATCATTGAACTGATCTATGCCGGATATGGGTCGAACACGCGCGTCACGTTTGAGCAGGCGGCCGCGCGCACGTGGGTGCTGCGGCATGGTTCGGGCACGTACCGAACCGACGACCGTGGACGGGGGGCGCGCGTCTTCATCGAATCATTGGTCGGATCGCCCCTTGAGTTCCGCAACGCCAACGCATGGGTCCGCGATGTCAATACGGAGCTGGGTGGCCCAACGGTGGTCAATATTCTCAACGAGGAAGGCAGCCTCTGGATCCTGGGGCAGAAAACCGAGGATTTCGCCACCATGATCAAGACAGTTCGAGGAACCACGGAGCTGCTCGGCGGCGTGTTTCGCCAGAACTGGGACCAGGCAGATTTCGACCGGTCCGGCATCAAGGATGACGATCGGCCGGCGCTGTTCGTCGCCGTGGATGCCGATGTCGCCCTGACATACGTTGCATCCGGCCCCGCCAAATCGTACGAGTCATTGGTGCGCGAGACACGAAGCGGTCAGACCCAGAATCTTCTTCGTTCAGAGTACGGCGGCAGTGCTGTCTTATTCGTCGGCCAGGGCGATCTACCTACGAATGGAGATGAATGAAAAGAATGCTACTGCAGGTGTCTGCACTGCTGACCACAACGCTGCTGGAAGGCACCGTCGTGGCACAGGATGCTCCGCCGCAGATTGAGCTAACAGCTGGAACAACCACTCTGGTTGTCATGCTGCCGGATGCCGATCGAGGCTTCTATACGGACACGCGCTTCGACTGGTCCGGCATCATCGTCTTTGCTGAGTGCGACGGTCATACCTACATCGGAGGCAAAACGGTCGGCGCTGATGGACTCGCCGCAAGAGACTACTCCTTGGGCACGTCGGAGGAATTCACGCGCACCTTCTACTTCAATAAAGACGCCAAACCGAGCGAGATCGACAGCGCGATCGAAGCTATTCGCATCGGCGTTGGCATTCTGAAGAAGACGACGCAACAGGATGGCCGGACACCCAGTGTGAGATTCGTTCTCGATCGGCCATTTGGGTGGCGCATCGACCATGAACGCCATAGCATTCGGTTTGAGCAGAAAGTGGATCATCGATCGGGCTTCGGCTACCGCTATCTCAAGCAGATCACGCTGGCCGATGACGGCCGATCATTCTTCATCGACCACCGGTTGCTCAACACGGGCGTGGTCCCACTGCAGACCATGCATTACTGCCACAACTGGCTGAGAATCGACTCGACACCGGGCGGAAGGGATTACACAATTCGGTTCAGATCGCCGCCTGTCATCACAACGGACAACGGCAAATTTGGAGGTGGTCTGGTAGATGACCGCTGCTTCACCTTTGATCGGGCGGTAACGAAGAAGGGCCCGTACTTCGCAGAAGTTGGCGGCCTGACGAAACCCGACGATCACTGGGCTCGAGTCACCAACCACAAGACCGGCGCGGCGCTTGTGCTCAGCGGTGACTGGGCTCCCCCAAAGTATCATCTGTATGTCTGGCATAATGAGGTCTGCCCCGAACCCTTCATCGAGTTGGAGCTTGCCGCAGGTCAAGAGCAACGCTGGATGAGCCGCTACGGCTTTGAAGCACGCGATCTCCATGAGAAGAACGACTCTCCATGATATGAAGAGCAACCCCGCGAAACCTGCACCTTCCCCTTGCACCCAACGCGGTTTGGTCATCGCCCGCATTGAGGCATCGGACGAGATTCAGACCAATCAGATCCAGCAGGCGATCGAGCAGGCGGCGTGTAAAGGTGGGGGCGTCGTGTGCATGCAAGCCGGAACCCATCGCAGCGGAACCGTCTGGCTGCGAACAGGGGTGGAACTGCATCTGGAGCCTGGCGCCTGCCTTATCGCGGATCGTGATCCAGGCGAGTATGCGATCCTGGATTCGGTTCCAGCCCACCCCGGGCGCGTCCAGGCATTGGTTGCCTGTGACGGTGAAGAGGATGTGGCCATTACCGGCTCGGGAACCATTGCCGCATGGGGTATCGAACCTGTTTCCTGGCACGACGCAAATCGGATGGCGTTCCGTCCTTCGCTGATCTACATGCGTCGTTGTCGGCGTGTGCGAGTACAAGGCGTTACCCTGAGGGATAGTGTGTTCTGGACGTGTCATTTTCGTGATTGCCAGAACGTGGATATTCGCTCGGTGACTATTCGCAATCGCTGGCCTAATTCGGACGGGATCAATCCTGACGGGTGCAGCAACGTCACCATTCAAGAGTGTGACATCGAATCTGGTGACGACTGCATTTGCCTCAAGAGCACCCACGGCGACAGATGTGAGCGAGTTCGAGTCAGCGATTGCCGGCTGATCACAAGCTGTGCCGCCTTGAAACTAGGAACCGAGGCGTTGGGTGACATTCGCGATGTTCGATTCCAACGCTGCCGAATTCGCACGACGGGCCAGGCCCTGGCGATCTATGCCAAAGATTGCGGCAATTACACTGACGTGAGTTTTTCTGACATTCAGATTGACGCGCCACAATCTCAGTTTCCCGTGGTAGTCGATATCACCCCTCGCGATTACCGCCAGACGGACCAACTTGGGGGTATATCGACAGTGTCGTTTGAGAATATCACCCTGCGCTCTCCTGGCCGCATCTATATCGAAGGACATCCACAACGACCTATTCAACACCTTTCGCTCAACGGCCTTCGTTTTGATCGCTCTGGCCCATTGAACACCCACGACGTTCAGAAACCGATGGGGAGTGCCCGCGGCGTGCTCGACCCCGATCGTAACCGGTATTGCAGTCTGTGCGGTTCATTGGTGTTGGTCCATGTTCGGCATGCATATGTCGCCCAACTCGTGATCACACATGGCTCGGAGCATGCCGACACGCCACTCATTGCGCACTTGAACGCGGATGTCCAGATGAACATCCCCCGTACACGGGGCGTTCCTCACGCAAACGTGGCAACACCTCCTTGGCAGCCTTAGCTCGGCTGTCGCACCCCCATCGTGTACTTGAGGTCATCATGTTGCAGCGACGCATTCACCTGTTCTCACTCTGGCTCGCGCTCGTCATGACAACGCATGCAATCAATGCGGCCGATTTCCACGTGGCGCCCGACGGTACGCCCAAAGGGACTGGATCAAGGACCGAGCCTTGGGACTTGGCAACTGCGCTCGCGGCGTTCGAGTCCGTCAAGCCCGGTGACACCATCTGGCTTCACACCGGGACATACCGCGGCGGGTTCGTCTCCACGTTGACTGGTCGGACGGGAGCCCCGGTCGTGGTACGAGGAGAACGCGGCGCAAGGGTGACGATTGATATCCATCCTCGTGACGAACAGGACAACGGGATGTTGCTATTGCGCGGCGCGGATACCGTATACCGCGACTTCGAGGTGATGTGCAGTCATCCGCAGCGAGAAACGAAGATCGCCGGGTCTTGGCCGTCCGACATTCGCCGCGGCAGCGTGGACGTGCGCGGCGACCGCATTTCGGTCGTGAACCTGGTCGTGCATGATTGCGGGGGTGGGTTGAGTTTCTGGGCCGAAGGGGAAGGGGGCGAGATCTCCGGCTGCCTGATTTACAACAACGGTTGGCGCGGCCCGGACCGCGGGCACGGCCACGGCATCTATGCCCAAAACGCCAAGGGGACCAAGCTGATCAAGGACAATATCATCTTCCATCAGTTCGCCTATGGCATTCACGTCTATGGGTCGGAGAAGGCCTCGCTGAAAGGATTCGAGATCGACGGCAACATTTGCTTCGAGAACGGGTGCCTCACCCGTGAAGGAGACAACGCCCCGGGCATCATGGTCGGCGGTGGCTCGCCCGCCGAACGAATCGTGGTCCGCGACAATGTGGTCGTCGGAGGCGGCATGCGGCTGGGCTATCCCTGGGGCACGACGAACGAAGATGTCATCTGCACCGGCAACTATACCGAAGGGCTGGTCGTTCGTGACTTTCGCAAGGGAACCATCGCCGGGAACACGGTTGTCGCCCATTCCAGTGTGGCGCAACTGGAAGGAGCCGAGCGGCTGCTACTTTCCGGCTTGCAGTGGAATGAGAACGACTACTACGTCACCGATGGCCGCTGGGGCGAGTGTTCGGTCGTTGAACATGGCAAGAGCCGCGGGCTGACGTTCGACATGTGGCGCGCGACGACCGGTTTCGACAGCCAAAGCACCTTCGCAAGAACATGGCCAACGAAGCTCCGCGTCATTGTACGCCCCAACGCTCACGAAGCGGGCCGCGCTCACATAGCCGTGCTCAACCCCGCCGGCCTGGCGGAGGTGGAAGTCGATCTGTCCGGCGTCTTGACCAGCGGAACGAGGTTTCGAATCGTCAGCGCGAAGGACGTCTTCGGCCCCAACTTGGTCACTGGCGTCGCCGACGGCAAGCCGGTTCGCATTCCCATGAAGGCCATAGCACCCCCGTCGCCGATCGGACTCCCTAACACCAAATTGCCTGTGACAGAGCCACAGTTTGCATCGTTCGTCGTGTTGCCGGAGTAGCCCTTCGTTGCCCGACCTTCCACGCATCCACGCCGCGCAGTACAAAAGCTCTGACGTATGGAGTTTGACGACTACCTCCTCCCCGTACGCAACCCTCTTCGGAACTTGCCTCTCTCGAAAACTCGCGCGCAACGAGGGAGGTTCACTGCAACAACAGTGCTACTCCATCCTCGGAAAATACCCCAGCACCGTCGCAACGGCGGTGGCATGAAGCTTGGGCGGCGTTCCCATCATGTCATCAGGAAACCCGTCCCAGTCGATGATCGTCCAATCTGACTTGCGATACTTGGCCCACCACCACCGATTCTGGTAGCCGTCATCGATCACATCGGTAATGGTGTACGTCTCCGTGCCGGGCGTGCGGGCAATGGGCTTGAAGGTGCCCGGATTCCCCGGGTCCCACGCCAGGTTCGTGAACTCGTACACCATCACGTACCTGTACTCGCCCACGTCTTTATAGACGAACCGGAAGTACCACAGGTATAGATCGCCTGACCAGTAGTCGTAGTGGTGCATCGCGCGGATCGTGGACACGTCCATAGGGTCCGAGTCGGTGAGGCTGGACAGGTAGGGGATGATGACGACCACGATGCGATCCCACAGATCATCGCCGCGAACTACGCATATAGCTTGGGCGCTGACCTTGTGTTGATCACCCAGCGCGATGACTCGCTGCGTGACGATATCTATCGCGAGATCGACGAGCGAGCGGCTCACCGCGACGAACTCCGTGGCACCAATGCATGCAAAGCGCTTGCTGCGATAGGAGCGATCCTGGCGCCAGACCTTGCCTTTGGCGCCCGTAGCTTCATCACCTTTATCACGCGCGGGATTCCGTATGGGTACTTCTGCAACACTACTCCTTCAACACACTTGTTTTCGTCCCCGCATCTTGGTGAGCTGATCATCGCCGGTATTTACTGGGCGACTCGATCGCAACAATGTCTCGCTGCCGTCCTCGTTGATCCAGGCGATTTCCCAGAGTCAGAAACGCCAAGGGTGGCGACTAGCCTAGCACGTGGGGGAGTCGTTGTTGAAGAGGTCGTCGGGACTAGTGCGACAACCGAGATGGTCCGACTCTATATGCAGGCGTATCCCTATGACCTGCTTTTCATTTGCAGCCACTGCGGCGAGGTGCCTGGTCGTCGTCTGCTCGTTAGCGTGCCAGACCGCCAGGGAAACGAATGCATCCTCGAAATGGAGGAAGCACTTCAATTCGCTGCTGTCTCGTTCGCCGACGTTCCCGGCCGCGACGTTGAAGTGTTTCAGCTAATACGGCCTATTTCAACCAACGGAATCCCGTGTCGAACGGCGGCTTCCGATGCTGATCGCTATGCCGGTGTCTGGGCACACCTACACCGGACACCGCGGGAGAACTGGAAAGTGTTGTTCGAGGAAAAGGTGAGTCATGTCACTCACAGTACCGCCATCAAGGTGCGGCACGGTTGCGTAATGCTAAATCTGATCCACGTCATTGAAGTTAGCGTGTCACCAATCATCTTCAACAATGGTTGTGTATCGTACTATGACGCCGCCCAGACATTGACGTTTGCCGGCGCCCGATCGTATGTTGGCACCCTTGCTCCCGTGTCTTCGGTTGCGGCGCAGCGGTTGGCGGAAACCCTTTTCCAGGAACGACTACGTGAGCTGTCGCTCCCACTGGCGCTATGGGAGGTGCAGCAGCGAGTATTCCCAGATCCGAATGATCGGACCTACGTTCACGTGGGATGCCATTTTGTCCGCATCGTACCGCCGCGAAGAGATGTCACAGAGCTGGTTAGCGCTCGACTTGAGGATGCCCTGGAAAGATGGCAACAGCCATCCAAGGTCGGTAACCAGTGTGCTTCCGATATGACGGGGATGTTCACGCGTTTTCTGCATAGGCTGCTGAATCGCTGACCATTGCCCCCCCGCAACCCGCCCTCCAGGATTCGGGCAACACATTTGGCCGGCACATAACCAGATGGTCATGCGAGGTAATTCCGAACGGCGTCCAGATCATTACTCCGAGAGAATACCCCAGTTAACCCGCGGGTCACTCCCGGCGGGAGACAAAGAGACCTTCGCCGAGTGGTGGACCGTCTATGCGCCAGCGGGTGCGTCACCAAGGAGATCGCCGTGTCTCGGCGAGCCTTCGCTCCTTCCGCCGCTGCCGTAAACCCTTGCGAACACTGGCGTAGAAACGAACAACGCCGGAGCGGTTGGCTCCGGCGTCGTGCGTTTACCTGTGGGTCGGCCTATTTCGAGGCGGACGGTTCAATAGAGCGGTCCACACGCTCTTCGGAATCTGCGAAACCACCGCGCGAGACATTTTTCTTGTTCGGACCTCTCGTGCGGTACAAAACGCCTCTGGTTATGAGGGGCGGAACGGAGGCGGGCAAACCGCCGTCGCTTGCGTTCCCACGGCGGTGGTCCAAAATGTCGGGCTGTTGTCAATACTGGACTTACGAACGCTCACGAGAGGAGTACGAGCATGCTTCCCGGCTGGCTGATGGCGTTGCTGACGACCCTGGCGGAGGCCTGGTCGACCAGGCGAGACGGACAGATTCGCTTCCTCCGTCTCCAGATCAAACTGCTGCGGGCCAAGCTGCCGGGCAACCATTACGAGCGGAAAGTGGCGTGATGCGCGGAGCCAACTGGTCAAGCCCGACAGGTGGCCGTGCGGTAGCGCTGATGTCGATGTGGTCTGGAAGTGATCCACGGCTGCCCATCATCGACATCACGCTGCGTCTCGCGGCGTGACCAAAATCTCCTCAACTTGAAAACTCGTTCACTTGTCAAAGATCGCTGCAGTTGTCTTGCGCGCCAAATCAGCTGTTCATCAGTCGTCAACCGCCTTGATTGCCGCGCGAATGCCGAACAAATGTCGCGACAAGCTTCTGGGCCGCTACTACTTCGCGGTATTAGTCAGAGGTTCCCCCCGTGGCACGTATGTGCTGGAGCAAGGGTTGGAGAGCCCCATTGATGCGCAGGGCTGATGTAGCGACAACATCGGGTGTCATGGGGTGTGTTTCTTCCGGTGTCTTGGTTACATCGGGTGGCTCCGAGTGATCGGGCGGTGCGTCGGAGGGCAGGATGGTTACGCCCTCCATCGAAATGGATTGATCGAGGTGGCGGGTTAGAAAGACTAGGCTGGCAAGGGTGGGATAGAGATCGTCGCCGGCAGGGAATCGGGCGATATTCGCGTATCGTTGCCAGCGTTCGGGGAGCCATTTCGCCTGGGCATTGCGATTGGGCTGATCGCGCTGTAGCCGGCTGAGGCGCAGCGCGGCGGGCATGTCGGCGATGGGAAACAGGCTGCTGGTGATCGCTGGGTTGTAGCCGCCGGCGTCGTGCCACTGCCCGTCATCGCCCTGCGTGACGAGCAGGCGATACATGATGCGGCGGCGCAAGGCATCGGCATTGTCAGGGCGGCGATCCGATGACGGATCAAGCAGGATCGCTGCACCGTGGAGCGTGTCATAAGGAGCGGTGATGTAACCCAGCGGCAGGTCGGCCGGATCGCTGGGCGTCGTGGTTTGCGTGACGGCTAATCCGTCTTGATCCACTTCTTCCAACGGATCGGATTCCTTGCCATAGACCAGCCTGTCGGGTTCGATGCGCGGCGGGACGGATGCCAGCGTGTTGAGCACCGCTTGGACACGAGGTGCCGCGCGATTCGCCGCGACGGCGTAGCCCGCCGGCGGCGTGCGGCCGCCGGCGGCGATCCGTAGCGCCTCAAGTGCCGCTGCACCGGCGAGGTTCGATCGAACCGACTCGGCCGAAGGCAACACCGGCAGGCGGCCGTGGTAGGGCACCTCGTGCAGACTCATCTCGCTCATGGGGTCGAAGGCATGGTTGACCACCAGCAGGTTGGTTTCGTGCCATCCGCCATGCTGCTGCTGGGCGGCGGCGACGCGCTTGAGCGCGTCGAGCACGACCTTGCGCGTGGCGATGGGGTTGGAAAGTTGATGACCCGCCGGACGATGGCGGATAGTGCTGTCGATGAGCCGCTGGCTTCGCGCCGCTTCGGCCAGTGCGAACGTCGCCACGAACGTGCTGTCCATGTCGGCGGCGATGCGGTTGTAGATGTAGTAAGGCAGGCCGTTGAGCAGGTAGCTATCGGTGGGCTTGAACTGCCGCGTGACTTCCAACAGGCCGAAGCCTTGCGTGCTGCATGTCTTGCGGGCACGAATCACTTCCTCCATCAGTGTCTGGTATTTATCGAGCTGTGCCTGCAGTTGCCGTGCGTTTGCCGATCGCCTGTCGGTGATGGCATCCACGCGTTTTTGCAGACTGATCAACTCTGGGCGCAGCTTCACGTCGATCACCAGAAACCGGGCCAGCAGGTCGTAGTTGATGCAGATCGGTCCCCACAGCCCCGCCGCGTCGCCTTCGGTGATCTGCCCATCGATCAGCTTGCTGAGCAGGTTCTTTAGGAATGCATCGTGTTCACCAGCAGGCATGACGGCATAGGCCGCGGCGAGCCAGGCCAAATCCCATGTCCGGTCGGGCAGGCCGACGTCATCGACGGTGCGCATCAGATCTTGCGCCAGGCTTCGCACGTCCGGGTCCTGGTCCAGCCCAGCTTGGGTCATGACGTACAGAGCCATCGCGTTCAAACCCAGGATGCCCGGCGAAACAACGACAGCTTCGTTTTTGTCGTAGAGCGCCCGCGAGATGGTGTGGACGTCAGGCCCCTTGGGGTCGCGGATGAATCGCCGCTCCTGCGTCGTTCCGATCAGTTTGCCGGCGCGTAGGACGCGTTTGGTTTCGTGGCCGATGATATTGCCGTACTCATCCGTCTTGGGAACCAGCGCTTCCTCGTAAGCTCTTTCGTAGATCGGGACTTCGACCATTCGCCATTCGCCACGCACCTCGATCCGCTCGGTGCCGACACGCTTGCGGTCGTAGGAGGGGATCGGCGGGAAGACCAGTCCACTGTCGTTGTCGGGTGCCTTGAGTCTCGCCAGCAGTGAGGCGATGCCGTTGCGGGTCGCCTCGACGGTCGCCGCCTGCAGCAACTCCGGCTGGATCGCCTCCGCGGGCGGATTATGCGGTGCGGTGGCATCCATGGCAACTAATGCCGCGGGAGTCGACGCGGTGAAGAGAATGATCGCCGTCAGGCGAACGATCGCATGAGATTGCATGACGCCTCCGATCTGAAAGAAACGGGCAGTCTGAAAACGCGCACGCCGGGCATGGGTTCCGCGGCGACTTCCTGCAGATGATGGACAAACGGGTAGGGCGAGGCTGATCCCCAAACGAAAAAGAACTCGACTTGATGTTTCTCCAGTTCATCAAGCATCGTTTGGCCTATCAACTTGGGATTCTCGCCATAGTAGCGCAGGCCGAGATGAAAGGATACAAAAAGCGAGTCAGCCCAGCGACGGTTGGACGCCACACGAGATCCCGGTGGAATGACATCGGCCAGCGTTTGGATGACTGGGAGAAGGTGTTCGCCGGTGTTCCGGTGTTTGTCCAACTCGGTGACGGGTGTGTAGATGAATGAACCGCAAAGCACAGCGCCAGGGATCCAGCCTCGCTCCCAGCCTGACCAGAATCGTGACATCGTCGCCGCCTGGACAGCGGCGGCTCCAAGGATCAACAACAGGATCACCATTGGCGCCAGGAACCGATCCAGGACGTGAAGAGACCAGTAACCAATGGGATAGAGCCATAACATGCAGATGAGGATGGCCAGCGGCCGCCGGGGTTGAAAGTCCAGCCGCGATCCCGCGAGCAGGAGGCTGACCAGCAGCAGCGGATATAACAGCCAGGTCGCTTCGCTCAGCAGCTTCCGAGTTTGCGCGATGTTCCGTTCCCACAGCTTGAATTGATACTGTCGGAGTTCATAGGAATCGAAGGGACTCCAGCCGGTGTACTGAGCATAGGTGGGATCGTCCCAGGCACTGACGGCATATGGATCCGAAGGCGGGAGGAAGCCTTGTGTTTGTGTGAATTGGCCGCGACTGGCCGGGCCGTTGAGCGCGTGGTTATATCGTCCGGCACTGCCGGTCATGACGGCGTCGAACTTGAAGCTGAGCATAATGACCCACGGAGCGCAGAACAGCGCCAAGCTGGCCACGCCGGTGACGAGCAGGACGAGGTGACGCCGGCGGCGACGTGGATCCCGGATCACGTTCGCCAGCCCCACGATGACAAAGTGGGCCAGGATCAGGGGCAGGGCGTAAGCCTTGGCCAGGTAGGCCAGCACTCCCAGCGCGCCGGAAACTACACCGCTGTACCAGTGGTCGGCATAGCGAGGATTGGTCATCTGCAACAGGTACAGCAGGAGCGTGCAGCAGACGAGCAGGTCGGGCGTGATTACGGTCAGGCCGAGATTGAGCACGACGGGAATCAGGGCGACGCCGACGAGAAATCGCAAGTTGCTGCGCACGCCCAGGTTCAGCAGAACGCCCCACGCGGCGAGAATAGTTGCTAGGCCGATGGCCACGGCAACCAGCTTTGTCGTCAGCAAGGGTGCGATCCCTGCCGCCAGCAGAGGAATCAGCAGCCACGACAGCAGCGGACTCCAATAGCCATTGACCGCTTCGGCAAAGTAACCGTGCAGATATTTCCCGGCGACCGAGAGATAACCCACACCGTCAGGATTAATCTGATGGCGGTACGCGGGGAGAAGCCAAAACGCGACCGCCAGGTACAGGATGACCACTGCCAGTAAGTCGGGCGCAGGCCCTCGCACTGCCGGTTGGGACGCCGTCATCGCGCGAACTGCTTTCGATTGGCGTAAGAATGCTTCTGCTCATCGGCCAAGGTGTCGTACAGAGCGTCGGCGGAAAATGAATACTGCGAGCCGCTGACGAAGAGTTGCAGTTGCCCCGGCCCCAGTTCGATCAGATTCGGATAGGCGACACGGCGGCCGGGGCGGCGGATGATGACGATGGGCTGACTCCAACTGGCCCCTTCGTCATCGGAGAAAGCGATTGACAACTCGCCGCGGTGGCTGCTGGTGGGATAGTGAGAGCCGAGGGTATTGCGGGCAAAGCTGTCCTCGCCCTCGGGGTAGAGACGGTTCCAGACGAGCACGAGCTTGCCGTTGGCCAGGCGGTGCAGGTAGCCGGGCGAACTGCTGGCATCAATCAGGCTGGGCGACACCAGCGGCCAGGTCAGGCCCTTGTCATATGAGAAGGCTTCCCATAGGCGGTCCCACGGCGTACGTGCGAGCATCCATAGGCGGCCCTCGGCGAGTTCGACGAGTGTGGCCTCGTACACGCCGTCGTGATCGCCCGAGCCACCCAAGTCGATGAGATTGCTGCGCGTCCAGGTCGTGCCGTCATCTTGGGAGACGTAGATGGCTTGACCGTGTCGGCCGGGGTTGGGGATCGCTTCTTGCACCGGTACGACAATGCCACCGTCGCTGGTGACGATGATGTCGAGAATCGCGCCGCACCAGCCTTTGTAGATGCGTTGGCGATCCTGCCAGGTCTGGCCGCCGTCGAGGCTGCGGATGGTCCACACATCCAGCCGTGAGTCCTCAACGCTGGTGGGGCTGGTGCCCCAGAGCCACTTACGGTTCTCGATATCGACATAGACGGCGACGATCGCGCCGCCGGGCGCACAGACCGCTTGAGAAATGCCCTTGGGTCGGCCCGGCCCGTCGCCCTCGTACATCGGTGTCGGAGCCGACCACGTCCGGCCTCGGTCTGTCGAGACTATTGCGCCGCCGTCCTTGAAGCTCATCCACCGTCCGTCGCCCAAATCCACCAGCGGCCAAGGCAGGTGCTGCGCCTTGGGCACGAACGTCAGCAAGGGATGATCGAAGTCGCCTTCCTTCGTCGGCTGGGCCAACACCGGCGTCATCAGCACGGCGGCGCAGATCAGCGACCACATGTGAACCGCGTTGACTTTCATGTCCATCACCTCTGTGGGTATGAGAACGACGAACCGTCGTCGACGAAATCCTTCTCGTGCAGTGTGATAACCAAGCCGCCCTGGGCAGCGTCGATCCACAGCTCGCCGGGCTTGACTTCAAAGATGCGGCAATAGGCAAGCCAGTTGCCCTTCTGTTTCGCAATCACGACCGGTTCTGTCCAACTCCTGCCGTCGTCTTCTGAAAATGCAAGCCACAGGTCTTCACGGTGCGGGACTTGGGGTTTCGGCCCCTTGACGTTTCGCCTTGCCTCGGCAGTGACCTCATTGCTCGGAGCCGAGATCAAATCGGTTGTCGTAGCAGGATGGAGGCGATTCCACACCATGGCCAGCCGCCCGCTTTGCAGTCGCAGCACGGCGGCAGGCGAACTGCTGCTATCGATGTCCGTGGGCCCCACCTCTTCCCATGTCAGGCCGTTGTCGCGCGAGAACGCCTGATAGAGCCGACCCAGCTTCTCGGTCGAGCGCAACAACATCCACAGCCGACCGTCTGAGAGTTGTGTTAAGGCAGCTTCAAACGTGCCGGCATGCCCGCCGCTGCCGGTCTCTTCGGCATCGACCAGATTGCTGCGGGTCCATGTCTGCCCGTCATCCGATGAAACGTAAGCGTATTGTCCGTGTCGACCGCGATCGGGCAGCCACGCCTGGACGGGCACGACGATGTGGCCATCCTTCGTCTGGATGATGTCCATGATCGCGCCGCAGTAGCCATCGAAGATCATCTGCTGATCGGCCCAGGTCTGGCCGTCGTCGAGGCTGCGGACCGACCATGCATGAAGGGTCTTGTCGGGGCCACGCCAGTTCTTGCTCGTCCAGTCGAGATAGACCACGATGATTGCGCCGCTTCGGGCTCGGATGGTGATCGTGCCGCCGTCGCCGCGCGGGGCGAAGGCGGTGCCCCTGGGCGTGGGGATCTTCGTGCCTTGCGTCCAGATTTGTCCGTCATCGTCGCTGATCATCACCTGCCCCCCGGCCGCAAGATACATGAGGCGCGGATCGCTCAGCCGCACGTAGTTCCGTGTTGGGGGGGTAGCCCGCTGCTCGACTTTGGGGTGCAGCATCAGCTCACCGATAGGGCTTTGGTCTTGGGCGTGGGCGGCGGCGGTGAGCAACGCGGCGGCCAGCATCAGTCCGATCATGGAATGGCGATTCATGCGGTGGTCCTTTACCTGGTGGGGAGGTCAATGCGGACGCGGTCGATGGCGGGGTAGCGGTCGCCGTTGGACGACTGCAGCACGGCCCGATACTGCAGGCAACGGTCGGTGTGGTGAAGAGAGAACCCGCCGCGGACGACCGGTCGCCAGGGCTGATGGGACAGTTCATCCACGCTGGCGGCGGAGCGGACGAACCACGTCAAGCGAGTGTCCCTGGGCATCGTGGCGTCGGCTTTGAGCCTGCCGCCTCGCGCGACGTGGCTCCACTGCAGCGGCGCCGACTCGTACCACTGCTCGAACCGGCGGTGGGCGACATGGCCCATGTCCTGGTAGTACATCCAGTGGGCGCCCATTGTGGGCAGGCGCTGCACCTGCGGATCACGGAAGCGGTTGCCATCGTTGAAGAACACCAGCGAGTCGGTGCGGTGGTCGCCGTCGCGGGTGTGGCAAGACACCGCCAGGTCGAGCAGGCCGTCGCCGTTGAAGTCGCCGGCCAGGGCGTCGCTGGCGCTGTCGCACACCAGGATGGAACGGTTGCCGGGCGAATAGCCGTCGGGACCGCCCCAGAAGATCGTGCTGGGCAGGGATTCGCGCGTCCCGTTGCCGTGGTACGCCGCGCAGAAGATGTCCAGATGTCCGTCGCCGTCAAGATCGGCGACCGTGATCCCGACGGGCGTCAGCGCGGGCAGCCATTGCTGGCGCGTGGGTGAGTAGCCATCGGGGCCGCCCCAGAAGATGAACATGCCCGTGTCCTGATGTCCGCTGAACTTGTCGTGGTAGCTTCCCACGAGCAGGTCCAGCCAGCCGTCGGCATTGAGGTCCGCGGTTTTGACCACGATGGCGGCGGGCACTTCGATCTCCTGCTTTCGCTGGGCATCGAAGCCCTCCGCCCCTCCCCAGAAGATGCGGACGGTGTGCGTCAGATAGTCGGCGACGGCGATGTCCAGCCAGCCGTCATTGTTGTAGTCGGCGATAACGTTGCCGGTCGATCGTCGCGGTGAAGGCAACGCCACGCGCCGGTCGCGTGTAAACCCGTCGGCCCCGCCGTAATAGATCACCAGGACTTCCGGTTCGTCATCGCCGACGTAGCCGGGGATGTGCTGGAACGACCCCAGCACCAGGTCGAGATGACCGTCCTTGTTCAAGTCGGCGATGCCGCTGGTCCAGACGCAGTACTCGTGCAGGATCGTTGGGTTGTCCAGGTCAAACCCGTCGGCATTTCCCCAGAAGATGTTGGCGCCACGCGTGGGGTTGTCCGGCTGGAAGGCGTGGCCGGAGTTGAGCAGCACCAGGTCCGTGAACCCGTCGAGATTCAGGTCCGCGACGCTGCACTCGTACCCGGAGGTGAAGGGAATCTCCAGGCGGCGCTCGGGATCGAAGCCCTTGCGGTCGCCCCAGTAGATGTAGATCGGCACGCGCTCGTCCAGCGTGCCGCCGATGTTGTTGCAGATAACCGTGCGGACGGGGTTGGCGTCGTCGGCCGCGACGACCAGCACGTCCCGCGCGCCGCTGGTGGGGACGGTCGCCGCCATCCGCGTGAAGGTGCGGTCGCCGTTGTTCAGCCAGATCGGGGACTGCGTTTCATAGACCGTCGCGGTCTGGTACACCGACAGCACCAGGTCGGCGATGCCGTCGCCGTTGAAGTCGCCCATGTCCATGGCGGAGACGTAGGGATCGGGCAGCGTCAGGGCGCGGTCCGCGCTGAAGCCGTCGGGGCCGCCCCAGTAGATCGTTGCGCGGTCCTCGCCGCGGGCCGCGCCTTGTTCGCCTCCCGCCGCGGCACTGGTGCGCAGGCCGGTGGTGAGAAGATCGGCATGGCCGTCGCCGTCCAAGTCCGCCACGCGAAGGCGGGCGACCCGTGCGGTCAACAGCAGCGCCGGTTTGGCCGGCTGCCCGTTCGCCGCCACGTTCAGGCGATGAATGCCGTGGTCGGCGTCGGCCAGGATCAGCGACCCGCCATCGACCGCCAGGGCGGTCACGTTCGCCTCCAGGTCCACTGCAACGGCGCCTGCCTCGGCGGACTGGATCGGACCTCGAAATAACAGCAGCTTGTTGCCGCAGGCCACGGCCAGGTCCGCGTGCCCGTCCTGGTCCAGATCGGCGGCCGCAAGGACGCTGGCCTCATGCGGCAGAGGAATGTCCACGAACCGCAACAGGCTGAAGCCCGTCGCCGAGCCCCAGAACACGCGGGCCACCATCTCTTTGGCGGGATTCGCCCGCACATGGGTCGGCGGATGCGACAGCACCACCAGGTCAGGCCAGCCGTCATGGTTCAGGTCCGCCACCGCCAGGTCCTTGGGATCGTAAACCGTCAGCAGGCCGGTCGTGGTCGCCGAGGTCCACCCGTCGCGATGGCCCCAGACAACGTGGACGTATTGGCGAGACGACTGGATACTTCGGTTGGACGGCAGAAACGCCAAGTCCGCCAAGCCGTCGGCGTTGAAATCGGCGGATACGACCCGTTCGGAGCCTCGAATGGGTAACGGCTGCACGGCGATGGTTCCATCCCGGCCCACCGTGGCAACCGAAGCGTCCTGGTTGCGATGGTCGTTGTGTGTGTTGTTGAAGACCAGGTCCAGGTACCCGTCTTCGTTCAGGTCAAAGCGATGGATGGCGCGGATGGCCCCGTCGTGGCTGACGTACATGTTCTGCCCGCTGCCGTCCAGCCGCCCCGTACTGAAGTCCTCAAAGCTGTCGTGGATGAGCGAAACACCCTGCGGCGAGAGCGACGAACATCCCGCCAGGGCGGCCACCACCGCCGACCATGCCATCACACGTGCTGGAGGAGAGGCCGTCATGTCCACACCTCAATCATTGTTGATTAAAAATGCAAAAAAATGTTGACAAGAATATTGTGTTTATGCAAACTAAATCTACAATGACGCCCAGGAGATGTCAATGCCCATTCAGCCCAAGTGTTTCATGATGACCGCCGCCCTGACGCTGGTTCTTCTGGCGTCGGCCCATGCCCAATCGCCCCTCGACAAGGGCAAGGTCGCCGTCGAAGCCAAGACCTACACGCTCTACAAGTTCGACAACGGCACGATCGCCCGGAAATGGCACAACGGGCTGATCACCATCAAAAAGCCCAATGGCACGGAGGTATCAGTCTATCCCGGCAAGAGCGACGTCCCGACCCTTGCCCGCTACCTTGAACAGGACGTGGTTTCGCCGGTCGATCGCCTCGGCGAAGGCACGGTCGCCAGCCAGGCCGACGGCTTCACCCTCTACCGTTTGCCCGGTGACGTCGAAGCCAAGCTGTGGACCAACGAGCAGTACTACGGCCGGGTGGACATCAAAGAGCCCGATGGCGTGACCGTCACCGGCTATCCCCTTGACGCCGTCGGCCCGCTGCGGCTGCACCGCGCGGTCCAGTGGCTGGCGATCGACCACAACGGACCGTTCATCCCGCTCGACGACGGCCGGCTGCTGACGTTCCACAACGGCGAGGCCGTCTTCAGCGACGACGGCGGGCGCACCTGGCCCCAGCGCGTCACGATGTACGACGGCCAGGGCCCCGGCCGCCCCAGCAAGGCGCTCATCGGCATGCGCACCCGCGACGGCGCGATCATCGCCGTCTATATGGACATGGAGAACTTCGTCTGGTCGTCCGACAAGCAGAGCCTCGACGTGTGGGCGATCCGCAGCCTCGACGACGGCAAGACCTGGATCGACCGCCAGCGGATCTTCGAAGGCTACTGCGGCGCACTCAACGACATCATTCAGACGACCGACGGCCAGGTCGTCGTGCCCGTGCAGGCCTTTCTGCCTGAGCCGCAGCGCCGCCGCCATGGTCAATACACGATGGTGTCGGCCGACGACGGCAAGACGTGGCGGCGCAGCAACCTGATCGACTACGAGGGGGCGGGCAGCGGCGACCATGCTGGCACGTTCGAGTCCACGCTGACGCAACTCAATGACGGCCGGCTGTGGATCGTGCTGCGAACCACCGAGGCGCTGGGCCAGTTCTGGGAGGCGTTCTCATCAGACAACGGCCTGACATGGGACAACCTTCAAGCCAGCGGCATCGATGCGAGCAGCTCGCCCGCCTATGTCTGCCGTCTGGCCAGCGGCCGGCTGGTGATGACGTGGAACCGGCTGCTCACTCAAGCCGGCGACGGCCTCGTGGAAGCCCAGGTTCCTGGACGCCAACAGCGGCGCGACCCCGCCGTGGCCGCGCGTCCCAAACCGGGCATCCCGCATCGCACGCAACTGGTCCTGGCCTTCTCCGAGGACGAGGCCCGCACCTGGAGCGAGCCTGTGGTCATTGTCGAGAAAAAAGGCTCGTGGCTGGCATATCCCTACATCTACGAGGCGACGCCCGGCACGCTGTGGCTCGTCGCCAAGCAAGGCCCGGTGCGGGTGACGTTGCAGGAAGCCGACTTTGTCGGTGAGGGCACGGCTTTTTCGTACCCCCCAAGGCAAGGTAACACCAGATGAACGTGCATATGTGGACTGCGGGGTTGTGGGCTGTCTGTTTCTGCTGGACCGGCATGGCTGTGGCGCAGCCGGGCAAGTCCTCGCGCGAAGCGGTCATCCAGCAGGTGGCCAAGGACTTCGACCTCACGCCCGAGGCGGTGCAACAGTTGCCGTGGAGCCGCATCCTCGATGAGGACAACTGGTATCACCGCAGCCGCGTGATGGACTGGCCGGGGTTCCCGGCGGAGGCGACGCGCACCGTGGCCCCGGCGGGAGAGCAAGGCGATTTCATCTGCACCGGCACGGACGACGACCTCGTGATCCAGGCGGCCATCGACGCGCTGCCCGACACCGGCGGCAAGGTCGTCATCCTTCCCGGCATCTACCACCTGGGTAACAGTATCCGGCCCAAGGACAACACCGAGCTGGAAGTGCAAGGCACGCTGCGGGTCGTTGACGCGGTCACGAGCAAGTTGACCAGGGACGTCACGTCCGGCCAGGTCACGGTCCACGTGGCGGATGCCGGCCGCTTTCGTGTGGGTCAGTGGGTGACCTTCGTCGATGACAATCCGCGCAAGAACCACAAGGGCGGCAGGAAATACGGCGATACGGCGACCATCACGGCGACGGATGGCGACACCCTCACGGTCAACGCAGCACTGGGCGTGAACTATGCCAAGTCGCGTTGGCGCGTCGAGGATTACCTGGTCGAGCGCAATGCCTATGTCACGACCAGTCATTCGGCGATCCTCGTGCTGGGCGTCAAGCGCGTCTATATCCACGGCGGTGGAACGATCGATGCCAACAGGACCGGCCAGTCGCCGACGGCCCCGCTGCCGGTGGACCGCGGCGGCGAAGAGCAGCGCGCCGGTTGCGCGGTCAGCATTGTTGAAAGCGCCTGGGTCAAGGTCGAGAATCTGACGATCAAGGGCGGCAGCCTGCACAACGTCACCATCCACAAGAGCCAGGACGTCGAAGTCAGCGGCTGTGAGATCGCTGAGGTGAATGACAAGAACATTCTCGTCTGGCACGCCAACCGGGTGCGGTTGATCGGCAATCACCTGCGCGACGCGGCGGTGGAGGACGGCATCTGCTGCCACGCCACCGGCGGCCCCTACATCTTCATCGCCCGCAATCGCGCCACCAACAACCCGCGCTTCGGCATCCACGTCGGTCAAGGCAGCCCGCATCCCCTCGTGGTCCGCAACGTCGTCGAGTCGTGCGGCCGCCCGCTGGATGTGAAGGACAACAACAAGGGCATCATCGCGTTTGAGAACACCGTGGACGGTCGGCCAGCCGATGGCGCGCCGGCACAGCCCTGACGCCCGTACCTTTTTGGGAGATTGCAGCATGGGTCTGAACAGGATGCGATTGCTTTGGGCGACGATGTGGATCGGTACCGCGGCGCTGGTCTGTCATGGCCAGACGCCGGCCGCCGAGTTCGCCGAGGGAACGGTCGTTCGCGCGACCGCCGATCGCGTGGAGGTCGAGCAGCATGTCCCGCCCGATCCCAATCCGCAGGTCATCACCTACGCGATCGGCAGCGGAAGCGAACTGGTCAACGCGCAGAAGCTCGCCGACCTCAAGCACGACGACATCGTGACGATCGAGTACACGGTCAACGATCGCAAGGAGCGGGTCATCAGGCTCCTGACGCTCAACCCGGTGAACAAGGTCGCGCCGGTGCTCGATGAGGCGATCGAGGGCGCCGGCGAAGCCCCCGCCGCGCCGCTCGCAGCCGATGCTCCACGCGCCGGTGCGGGCGGCGGCTCGACCGCCCGCGCGGTGAAGCACGCTCCGCAGGTCAAGCCCCTGGCGACCGGCAAGATCGGCCCGATGATCGCGCTGGCCGATGGCGGCATCCTCCTGATCGAAGGCAACCGTGCGTACACCAGCCGCGACGGCGCCGACTGGCAGAGCCGCGGGATATTCCCCGATACCGCCCCGGCGTTCAGCACGGTTCGCTCGCTGTACCGCACCCGCCGCGGCACCATCGTCGCGCTGGGCCTGAGCGAGGACAAGGTTTACTCGATTCGCAGCCTCGACGAAGGCAACACGTGGCAGGACCATGCCGTCGTCATCCCCGATCCGATGTTGAAGGTGCGTCCGCGCACGGTTCGGGACGGCCCCGGCCCGCTGGAGACGGACGCTCGCCTCGCCGCGATCGCCGAGAACCCCGACGGCCACCTTTTCTCCGCGCTGCGCATCATCGGCAGCGACGCCGACCGCCTTCGGCGCCCGGATTGGGCCATCGTCGTGCCGATCTATTCGATGGACCAGGGCGCGACGTGGTACGAGTCCAACGCCATCGACCTGGGCGGCGACTTCGGCCGACACGCGGGAGCGATGCACCCGGCGATCGAGATGCTCGCCGACGGCCGCATGTGGATGCTCATCAGCACGCCGGCGGGTCGGTTCTGGCAGGCCGTCGCCGCGTATCCGACGGAGTTCAATCCGAGCCTGGGCTTTCATTCGCCGACAACGCATCCGGGCCAGGGCGAGTGGTTCCGCACGCTGTCGCCGTCGGATATTCCCGGCGAGGCCGCGCCCGCGAGCCTCAAGCGCCTGGCCAGCGGCCGGCTCGCGCTGGTCCACAGCAGCACGTTCGCGTCGGAGTCGCTCTCGATCGCGTTCTCCAACGACGACGGCAAGAGTTGGACCAAGCCCGCTGAGTTGGTGCGAAGCGAGGCGGGCGATGCGATTGCCGACGCCTGGATCTTTGAGCGGCAGCCGGGCGAGCTTTGGATCATGGCCCGGCAGGGGCAGGTCGGCGCGGTGGTTCGAGAAGCGGACTTCGCCGACATGAGCTTGCTGGTGGTGTCCGTGATCGCCAACCGCGCGGCCGACGCCCCGATCGCGCATCCGATGGTCATCACCCGCAACGACGGCAGTATCGTGGCCGATTACTCGTCCGGATCGGGAACGTATCCCTATCCCTACGCCATGTACGAGCACGTGGACCGCCGCGGCAACAAGGGCCTGCTGGTGGACAAGGGCCAACAGCCGCCCGCCACGGATATCAGCCGCTATCCGCAGGGCCTGTGGATCGACCCGCGCGTCAAGCCCAATCCGAGCGCCGGCAAGCGGGGCCACATCCTGCCGCTGCCCGACGGCAAGCTGCTGCACCTGGGCGATCAACTCGCCAGCGTCAGCAGCGACGACGGCAAGACGTGGGAGGACCATCCGATCTTCCCCGAAGGCATGGTCAACAAAGTCGGCTCGGAGCACCCCATGGTCGTTGCCGACGCCTCCGGGGGCGGCACGATCGTCGCCTGCTTCTCCGGCGACAAGGCCCACCCCTACGCGATGCGCAGCCTCGACGGCGGCAAGACGTGGCAGGACTTCTTCAAGTTCCAGAACGCCGTCACCGGCGCGCTGCGCAACATGCTCATCGACCGCCACGGCGTGATCTGGGTTCCCATCCAGACGTCGTTCAACGGCCGATGCCACGTCAGGCCGTGGTACTCGACCGACCACGGCAAGACATGGCAGTCCACCAACTTCATCGACGTCGGCGGCTCGGGCAGCCACGACGGCGCGATGGAGCCGGTCATGCTCGAAGAGCAAAGCGGCCGCCTGCGCATCTTCGTCCGCACCACGCTCGGCCTGTTCTGGGACGCCTACGCCGACCCGGTCGAAAGCCGCGATCAGCCCCGATGGTTCCAGCACATGGGCAAGAGCAACATCGACGCGAGCAATTCTCCCTGCGCCGTCGTCCGCCTCACCAGCGGCAGGCTCGCCATGGTCTGGAACAGCATGTGCCCCGAGGGGATGACCTCCTACATTTCGCCGGGCTATCCCTGGTATCTGCACCGCATGGCGTTGTCCCTGGCGTTCTCCGAAGACGACGGCAAGACCTGGAGCAAGCCGCTGACTCTCACCAGCGCCTATCCCGCCCGCGGCCTCTCCTACCCGTTCATGTTCGAGCGACGCCCCGGCGAACTGTGGCTCAACATCGGCCCGCTAGACCACGTCCTGTATGAGAAAGATTTTGTTTCCACGAACGCGAAGGAATAAGACATGTACTCAAGTCATCATGCAATGGCCGTTCTGCTGACCTGTGCGATGCTCGCGTCCGCTTCCGCCCAGACGCCGCGCGAGGCGATCATTGAGCAGTTGGTGAAGGACTTTGGCATCTCGCCTTCGGACGTGGACCGCGAGCCGTGGAGCAGGATATTCACCCAGCCCAACTGGTATCAGCACAGCCGCGTCATGGAATGGCCGGCGTATGACGCCGCCGCGACGCGCACCGTCGCGCCTGTATCTTCCGGGGGCGTCTGCGACGGCGTCGATGACGACATCGAGATTCAGCGGGCCATCGACTCCCTGCCCACGGGGGGCGGCAAGGTCGTGATCCTTCCCGGCCACTACACGCTGGGCAGCGATATCCGTCTCAAGGACAACACGGAGCTGGAAATCCGGGGCACGCTCAAAGTGGCCGATGCCGTGACCAGCGAACTCGCCGCCGACGTCAAGTCCGGCGACACGGCCGTGGTCGTGAAAGACGCCGGCCGCTTTCGGCCGGGCCAGTGGATCGCGGTCATTAAGTATGACCCAAAGAAAACCGCCAAGGGCGGACGGAACAACGGCGAAGCGGTGCGGATCACAGCCATCGACGGCAATACGCTGACCGTCCACGCCCCGCTGGGCGCCTTCTGGGCCAAGTCGATCAAGCTCGACGGCTACGCCGCGTCGGACAAGGCCTACGTCACGACATACCACTCGGCGATCCTCGTGCAGAACGCCCGGCGAGTTTATATCCATGGTGGTGACGGTCTTGGTGAAATTGACGGCAACAAGGCCAACCAGCCCCCCACCGCCGCGCTGGCCGTGGACAAGGTGTGCGAGGACCAGGTGGGCAACTGCGGCATCAGCATCGTGGATAGCGAATGGGTCAAGGTCGAGAACCTCCGCGTCCGCGACGCCAATCTGCACAACATCACGCTGCTCAGCGCCAGGGACTGCGAGGTGGCCAACGTCCGCGCCTCCAGCCCTTACGACAAGAACATCTGCGTGCTCGTGTGCGAACGGCTGCGGTTCGTCGGCAACGACTGCCGCGACTCGGTGTACGAGGACGGCATCTGCCTGCACGGCCCGGCCGGCCCCCACATGCTGGTCATCAACAACCGCGCGACCGGCAACCCCCGCTACGGCATCCACGTCGGCAAGCTGACGCCCTATCCCGTCGTCATCGGCAACGTCGTGCATTCCAACCGGGCCGACCTCACCGGCGAGACCAACAATGAGGTCGGCCTCTTCGCCAATAACACCGTGGGACGGAAATAGGTGCCGCGGGCGGATATTCAGACCGGCCGAATCGGATTGGGCTGCGCGACCTTCGGCCGCGAGATCGACCAGGCCGCGTCCTTCGCCGTCGCCGATCGGGCGCTCGAACGCGGCATCACGATGTTCGACACCGCCGAGTCATACGCCAACGGCGAGTCGGAGCGCGTGCTGGGCCGATGGGTCCGCGACCGCGGCGTGCGCGACCGTGTGACGATTGCCACGAAAGTCACCGCGCCGCTGAGCCAGGCCCGCATCCTCACCACCGCCGAGGCGAGCCTGCGCAATCTGGGGATCGAACGGATCGACCTGTATTATCTGCACGTGTATCCGGGCGACGATCGCCTCGAAGAATCGCTTCACGCCCTCGACGCGCTGGTGCGCGACGGGAAAGTCCGCCGCATCGGGTGCAGCAACTTCACGCACAACCAGCTCCGTCACGCCCTGGCGCTGCAGGACCGCCGCGGCTGGGCACGGATGCGGGCGATTCAGCCCCGCTACAACCTCGTGGACCGCGACATCGAACGGCAGACACTGCCCCTGTGCCGGCGGGAGGACATCGCCGTCATCGCCTACAGCCCGCTGGGCGCCGGCTTTCTCACGGGCAAATACCGGCGCGACGGCGCGATCCCATCCGGCTCACGCTTCGACATCAATCCCGAGCATCAGCAGGTCTATTTCCACGAGGAGAAATGGAAGATCATGGAGCGGCTGCGCGAGCAAAGCCAAGCTACCGGCGCACCGATGACGCGCCTCGCACTGGCGTGGGTGCTGCAACAAACAGCGATCGCCACGGTGCTCATCGGGGGCCGGTGTCCCGAGCAGGTGGACCAGGCGTTCGACGCCGGCCGCGTTGCAGTTGCCGTCGTCGATGAACTCGCCGGGCTATGGGCGTAATGTCTGCGTACGGGACCAGAGCACGATGTTGGTCAGCAGGTCGCGGGCCGATTCGGATTGATAGCCGCTGATGCCAAACTGCCGGGCCTTGAGCGCGCCCAGCGAAAGGTCCTCGTGAGAGAGGATGACGGCGGGGCGTCCCTCGATCATGAACGCAGCCAGGCGGGCGTGGTTTTTCAGTGAAGCGTTAAGGATCGCACGCCGGCGATAGGCGACCTGGGAGGCATTGCGGCCCTTCGTCAAGCCCTCGCCGGTGATCAGCGGATGCGACGTGGAAAGGGGCACGGCCACCGTGCTGAGAATGTCGCGCAACTGGGTGTTCATCGAGATCGCGAACTGCCCATTGCCGCCGACGGTTTCAATCAGGATCGTGCCGCCGCGATCCAGGTAACTTCTGATCGCCCGGGCCTGGTCTTGCGTGAGTGTCACGGCGTCCACACCGGTCAGATGCACCAGCGGGGCCTGGGTCTGGCCGATCCGATCGAGCAGGAGGTCCTCGGTATCCACTCCAATCCCGGCATGGTGCGACATCACCGCGGACATCGCGGCCCATGTGCCCGGTTCGGGGACGGCGTTGCCGTCGTAAAGCGAGCGGGCGACTTTGGCGGAGTTCCCGACTTTGGCAGGCGACGGGATCACCACGTCCAGCCGGTTGGTCAGCAGGCCGCGGTCACTGACGAGGCAGTAGAGATTGGCGGTGAGCTTCCATGTCTCGTTGGTCTCATATCTGGTGTCCATCTGCCAAAGCCGGCCGAGGTCGATGTCGGAGACAAGGATCAGGTCGCGGGCGTCGTTACTGACATGATGGAAGCCTGGCGGACGCTCGATGCGATATAAGGCGTTGAAAAGGGCGTGATCGCGCGGGAGCGGCTTGAGCGGGTACTGCGGGAAAAGCTCGCGCGCCAGCTTGGCTGCCGACTCCTTGAATCCGGCGTGATTGTTGTCGGGGCTCAGCAGGATCGTGCCGCCGAGTTCGACGAAGCGTTTCAGATGGATCTTGTGGCGCTCGCTGAGCTGCAACGGCTGATTGGTGGCGATATAGGCCAACGGAGCATGGATCCATGCGGAGGGTTCAGCCTCGATCGATACGGTCTGCCAGTTGATCTCCTGTTCCCGCAGGTCGGAGAGAAATCGCGTGGCAAACCAGAGGTCGTTGGGGCGCCGGTTCCAAGCATGATTGGGGATTTGTAGCTTGGTCGCCCAAACCGGGACACGACCCCGGGACAGGAACATGAGATGAAACCCGGCGTCGATCTGATTGCCTGCGGGGTTTTTGATGATGTCTTCGGCAATCTCCTCGTACCAATCGTGAGCATGACCGTTATCGCCGAAGAACTTGATGCCGGACGCCAGCGCGACGCGTTCGATGCCGTACTTGTGGTAGCCGCGCTGGGCGCGGGGGCCGTTGGCGGTCGATTTCCACTGAACCGTCCAGTCCTTGCCCAGGCGAGCCAGGCCCCGGTCGATGGCGGCCATGACCTTCTCGGGTGGCGAATCGCTGTCGCGATAGACCTCCTGCAGCACGATGTAGAGCACCGTGAGGCCCGCACAGGTCATGGTGTCAGACGATTTGGTCCCCGTATAGGACCAGCCGCCATCGGGCAACTGGCTCTCAAGAAAGTGGTTCTCGGCCTTTTTCCAGAAGCCGACGGGAACCTTCACCCCTCGCTTGGCCGCCTGCCACAGCCCGAGAATCCCGTATTGGGTCGTACTGTGGTCGAATGTCGTCGGAACGTCGGGATAAAGGGTGTAGTGAAAGGTGCTCGTGGTGGGGTTGGCGCTGTTGAGCATGATTTCGGCGTCGCTCTCAAGCAAGCTCAGGTATTCCTGCGGCAACGCAGACCAGACGTGCATACGCAGGCTCAGGGCGTATGTGCCTCCCATCTCCAGTTGGCGCAGGTACCGCAATCCCCGGTCAATTGCCGGCAATTGCCGGGATTCGCCGCTGCCAATCAGGGCCAGCAGCACCATCGCGGTGTCGCCGCCGACGTTCTTGTTCGCCGCGCCATTCTCTTGAGCATGTTTGTGATAGCCGAACCACCCTCCTGTCGCCGCATCCTGCTTGGCGTATAGAGTGGCTTTTAGCTGGCGGATGGCGGTGTCCACATCCTCGTCGGAGACCGCCCATATGGGGTGGGGTACAGCCATCAGAAACATCAGGGCAGTGGTGAGTCTATTCATGAACGTCCCATTGAGCTGATGTCTAACGCGACACAGAAGAACACACCATCCGGGCCATATTGTAGCCAAAATATTATTATTGTTGTTGACAAGTTTGTTGATTTCCACCATAATCTGCTCGAGTTGGCCCAAGCTGTCCCCTCCCAGGAGAATCTTCATGCCGTTACCCCGCCTCATTTCCGCCGTGGGCACTCCTCTCGACGAGCATGAGCATCTGCATGTGGAGGGACTAGAAGCCCACCTGCTGGACCAACAGGATGCAGGAATCGACGGCATTCTGGTGGCGGGCACGATGGGCCTGATGCAACTGCTGCGCGACAGTACCTATCTGTCCTTGGTTGAGCACAGTGCGAGAATTGCCGGTGGGCACATGGAAGTGTTGATCGGCGTGGGCGATACGTGTGCGGCGCGAACACTGGACCGCATCAAGCGGGTCACGCAGTTTCCGATCGACGGCGTCGTTGTGCTATCCCCTTACCTGGTTCGGTTCAGCCAGCAGGAGTTGATTGACTACTTCCACCTGCTGGCCGATCGCTCGCCAGTGCCGGTGTTCCTATACGATCTGCCTGGTCTGACCGGCTGCAAACTCGCGATGGAGACGGTACGAACTGTCTTGGAACACCCGAACGTGGCGGGCATCAAGTGTTCCGATCGCTTTGATTGGACACGGGAACTGCTCGATACCACGCCCGCCAAAAGCCGAATCGTCGTGGCTCAGCCCGCCCTGCTGGACATACTGATCCGTGGCGGAGTTCGGGAGCACCTCGACGGTGTGTTCGCCTTGGCACCCCATTGGACAAAGGCACTGGTGAAGGCCGCCGAGCAAGGCGACTGGACCCTGGCGGCGAACTGGCAGAAGAAGCTCAATGCCGTCCTGCGTTGCTTGTTTGACTTCAAGCCCTATGTTGCCTTTGAAGCGATCCTGAACGCACGGGGCATTCCCGGGCGCTTCACACCTTCGCCGATGCGACGATTGAGTCCGTCGGAGCGGGAATCCCTGTTGGCCCAGCCTGCGGTAGCCGAATTGCTGGCCTACTACGAGCAGCGGTCGGTGGCGGACTTGGTATCCCCCCTCAAATCATGTCCCCAACCCGTCGAACGATGAACGTGCTGGCACCTGCATGCATTGGCCTGCTGGCGACGGCCCCTCTGCTGGCCCAATCGCTGCAGTGGCGGCAACTGCCCCCGCTGCCGGATGCTCATGGCTTCGCAGGGATGTTCGCGGGGGTTTGCGGTAACGCGCTACTTGCCGCCGGGGGCGCCAACTTCCCCCAGTCCCCGCCGTGGGACGGCGGTGCCAAGGCGTGGCACGACACCATCTGGGTGTTGCCGAGCATGGAAGGCAAGTGGCAACGCAGTCCAACGCGATTGCCTAAACCAGTCGCCTACGGCGTGTCGTGTACGGTTGGGCCTCGCCTCATATGCATGGGCGGCGAAACGTCTGACGGATATGTTGCTGACGTGTGGGCGTTGCAGTTGACTGACGGGCAGGTCACGATTGAAGTGCTGCCAGCCATGCCCGTACCCGTTGCATTTGCCTGTGGCGCGGTCGTCGGCGAGACGATCTACGTTGCCGGTGGCCTGCACCGGCGAGGTGACACGTCGGCCAGTAAGCGGTTCTTTGCCCTGGACTTATCGCATCCACCCGAACGCTGGGCTTGGCGTGAACTGGCGCCGTGGCCGGGGCCGGCAAGGCACCTGGCGGTGGCGGCGGCCAACAATGGCGAGTTCTACCTGATGAGTGGAATCGACTTGGAGGCCGATGGCAGTGGTCATCCTCGTCGCATCACGCCTTACTTGCGGGATGTGTTCAGATATCGGCCCGATCGTGGCTGGCAGGCGCTGCCCGCCATGCCGCGTCCCGCCGCCGCCGCGCCGTGGCAGGCCCTGGCTTTGACCGGGACAAGTCTGACGATCTTGGGCGGTCTGGATGGATCGCTCGCCGACATACCAGTGACCGAGCACCCGGGTTTTCACGATTACGTTCTGCAGTTGGATGTGTCGACCGGCAAATGGCATGAGGCGGCACCCATGCCGCGTGGCGTATCGCGGGTGACCGCGCCAGTAACTCGATGGGGAGAGTGGTGGGTGATCCCCAGTGGGGAACGCGCGCCGGGTCAACGATCAGCCGATGTTTGGGCCGTGAGGGCTTCGGATCATTTCCACCATTCTCCCAAGGAGCAGCGCCAGTGACCATGATGACCCTCGCCGCTTCTTTCGGTGTCTTGAACTGGGCGGTCTTAATCGCCTATCTGTTTGCCATGTTGCTGATCGGCGTCTATTGCTCGTTTCGCAACAAGAACACCAGTGACTTCTTCCTCGCCGGCCAGCGGATCCCGTGGTGGGCTGCCGGACTGGCTATCTACGGTACACAGCTCAGTGCGATCACTTTCATGGCCATCCCCGCGACCGCCTACCAGGAGAACTGGGTGCGGCTGGTAGGCAATTGGACGATTCTGGCCGTGGCGCCGCTGGTCGTCGCATGCTACTTACCGTTCTTCCGCCGTCTGAACGTGGCGACGGCCTACGCTTACCTCGAGCGACGATTCAACAGCACCGTGCGACTGACCAGCTCTGCGCTGTTCATCTTGTTTCAGTTCGGCCGCATCGGCATCGTCCTCTATCTACCCGCGATCGCCCTCGAAGCGGTCACCGGTATCAGCGTCTATACCTGCATCCTTCTGATGGGGCTGCTGACGACGGCCTATACCGTGATTGGCGGGATGGAGGCCGTGATCTGGACCGATGTGGTCCAGGTGGTCATTCTGCTAATCGGCGCGCTGGTCGCGGTGGCGGTGGCCGTCAGCGGTGCCGGCGGCATGGGGCCCCTGGTTCAACACGCCATGGAGGCCGACAAGTTCCGTCTGGCCAATTGGGGCTGGGACAGCAGCCAGATGGTCCTCTGGGTCGTCGTTGTTGGCTTCTTCTTCTTTAACTTGATTCCATACACCACCGACCAAGCCGTCATCCAGCGCTATCTGACGACACGCGACGAGCGGCAGGCGGCTCGAAGCATCTGGACTAACGTCGCGCTGATGATCCCGACGGGTGTGATCTTCTTCTTCATGGGCACCGCGATCTGGGGTTTCTATCAGGCGTCACCCGAGCTGGCGCTGCCACAACGCGCGGATCAGATCGTGCCGTGGTTCGTGGTCAGCCAGCTTCCGGCCGGTGTGGCGGGGCTGCTCATCGCCGGCATCTTCGCCGCCGCGATGTCCACACTCTCGGGCAGCATGAATAGTGTGGTGACCGCCTATATCGTCGATTTCCACCGCCGATGGTCGTCGGCCTCTGATCGATCGGACTTGCGCTTGGCACGGTGGTTAACGCTGGGGCTGGGTGCAACGGGCGTGGCGGCCGCGTCAATCATTGCTTCAGTCAACGTGAGTTTTGTCTTCGATGCGTTCAACACGGTGCTGGGCTGGTTCGGCGGATCGCTGGCGGGCCTGTTCGTTCTAGGCATCTTCACGCGACGCGCGACATCGGCTGGCGCACTGACAGGCCTGATTGCCGGCGGACTCGCCACAGTCGCCGCTACTTGGTCCTCGCATGTCCATCCTTTCCTCTACGGTGGTGTAGGCGCGGTCGCATGCATCGGTGTGGGCTATCTTGCAAGTCTAGCGATGCCCAAGCCATATCGGGACGTGACTGGCTTGACGATCTACACGCTACAGCCGCGGACCAAACCCTCCTCAGCACCGCAAGTGATCGTCACGAGTGCGGCTCATAATTGACAACGCGACACGTGCAATTTTGTTGACAAAACTTCATACATCCTGTATAAAAATAAGGAATGGTTGCTAAATATCTGCTGCTGGCCGGCTTGTCCTTGACGGCGTCACTGTCGCGGGCATGGGCCAACAATGAGTACGCGTCGCTTCTGGTGGAAGGTCGGCACGTGGCGAGTCTTCGCGTCGATGGCCAAGGCCGCGCCTCATATGGGCAGGAATTGGCAGCACGGGAGGCGGGAATCGAGGGCGTCGCCGAATGGCGCATGACGGGTCGTCGGTTGGAGTTAACCCCTGGTCGAAGCGGGCTCCAGTGGGCGCTGCCCTTCGTGCGCGAGGGATATTACGATGCAGACGATCACCGGCACTATCCGCACGCAACAAGCACCGCCGACGCACGGGAGATGGTCCTTCCCGTTCGGCACATCGTGGCCGACAGCGGGCAGGTGCTTCGCATCGAGTCACTTAAGCGAGAGAAGGGAGGTGAGATCCGGTTGCAGCAGGGTCGGCTGCTCATCCGTTCCGACGCGTCGCAGAATTGGGATCTGGAGGTCACTTTCCCCGGTTTGTCGAGCCTGGCCTATCGATGTGAGGCCGATCGCCTGGTGCTGGATGCTCGCAGCCTGCGGCAACCTATGCTGATCGACGTGCTGCCACGTGGTGAGAGACAGACGCCTGGCAACGCGCTGCTCTTGCCCGAGGCTCGCTTCGAGCCGGACTTCCCGATCGTGTTCGAGCCTACCGCCAAGACCATCTCTGCCAGCCGGCTTCTCACCGAGTTCATGCAGCAGGGCATCTATTGGGCGCCGTTCGTTATCGTCGGCGGCGACTGGTGCCTGGGCGCGGTCGAAACACATACATTCAGCGATCCGCGGACGTGGCATCGCAAGCAGCTTCGACGCCAGTTGCTGGAACACGTTGGTGCGATCGGTTACGACCGCTTCGGCCACTTCGGCTACCACTATCCGAACCTGCAGTACCCCGACTATGGGGCCGGTGGATTACTCAACGTCTCGCCCGACGCGCCGTGGGATGTGCGACTGCTCTACCTCAATGGCCTATGGATTCATTCGATCGCGCAATATGTACTTGCCAGCGGCGACGTCGATTTTCTCAGCGCCCGCCGCGCTCGTTGGATTTCCACCGACGGTGAGGAGCTTCAGCCGCTGGTAGGCAAGAACGCCGATTTCGCCGAACACGTCCTTCACGCGGGAGATGTGCGACTAGATGGGCACCCGCCGACATC
Source organism: uncultured Phycisphaeraceae bacterium (assembly GCA_964518335.1). GTDB lineage: Bacteria > Planctomycetota > Phycisphaerae > Phycisphaerales > Phycisphaeraceae > CAZFDT01. Next base: position 74,616 of record CAZFDT010000005.1, on the reverse strand, counting down.
GCGCCACAGCCTGGGACAGGTCTTCGTCGCTCGCGCATCGTTCAATCGCGCAACTGCCAAACTCGGCAATTCCTCCAAGGACCAGCCCAATCGCGGAAGGATTGCATTGTATGACGCGCCGGGCGGCAGGCTGCTGGCTGAGACGACGTTCACCATCCCTCCGACCAACACGCGACAGGTCGGAGTGACGTCGGTGCAGCCCCTGCCGCCGGGCCGTTATTACCTCGAGGTAACCAGTGTTGGGGACAATCGCGACTATTTTGCACCAGGCGTGACGTGGTGGACCGACCTACAAAGCCCCGACTACGACGGGCAAGCCTATGTGGGTCCGATCCGCTGCGATGTTCGTGAGGTGCTCCGGAGCATGTTCGACTACATGCGTCAGCATATGGGCGCTGCTGAGACGGACATGATCCAATACCTCGATGACCGGGCGTACAACATGCCGCAGCACAAGTCGGGCCGGCATGCCGTGAGCACGCCAAATTCCTACTGGGAAGGCGCGGGCAATGCGCAGGATGCCTTCGCGGCGGTCTGGTATCCCACCGCATGTCGCGCCATGGCCGAGTTGTCGGTGCTCACCGGTGATGTCGAAGGTGCGATCGAATATCGTCGTCTCGAATCGCGGGCCCGCAAGGCCTACAACAAAGCGTTCTGGCATGAGGCGCAGGACAACGGCCGGCCGTTCGGCCGATACCTCGGCTGCCGCGATTGGGACGGCAAGGTCTACGACTACGGCTTCACGTACTACAACCTCGAGGCCGCGGCTCGGGACATCCCTCAACCGCAACAAGGCCGCGAGATCCTCCGCTGGCTTGATCACGGCCAATACAGCCCCGATGGCGGCAAGACATGGCGCGACGACATTTACTCCATCTGGGAGGTTGCTCCACCGTTCAACACTACCGCCAACAGCACATGGCTGAATGTCACCGGCACAATGCCGTACCTGGAGGTTCTCACCAACGGCGGCACCCGGCTGGACGTGGCCGCTCGTGACTTGACGGCTCGCACCCGATTCCAATCCGTTGACAAGATGCACGAGCGGAACCTACGCATTCTCGCTCGCTACGCCAGCCCCGACCGGCTCACCGGCGGGCGGACGTTCGACGATCACGGTGGCCGCGGGCGTTGGCAGTTCCTGGGACCGGAACGGGAGCGGCTGGACTTCGAGGGCTTCCGCGAGATCTTCCCGCAAGGCGGCGCGGTCGCGTCGCTACAGCCGGCGTTCTACTTCGACATGCGATGGGAAGCGCGCGGTCTGAGTCTGCGTCCACAGGTTCCCACCGGGTTCGGCGCGATCGAGTTTGCCAATCTCAACTACTGGGGCGCGATGCTCACCTTCCGGGTCGAGGGAACGACCTTGCGGGTCCACTGCAGCGACGGCGGACCGTTGCGGTTCACCCTGCGAATCGAGGATGGTCCGACGGTGACCCCGGCGGTCAAGGATGGACGCGCGGAACTGACGGCACGGGTCGAGCCGGGGCGGCGTGTATGGCTGGCGCCCAACCGATGAGGGAGACGTGATCGTGCGCGATTCGGCACTGCCGGCAACCATGGCGTGGCATGCGCGTTCACAGCCTCGGCTGCGGCGGCTGTGGTTCGGCCGACGCGGGCAGGAATACCGCTATGCCTGCCTGATGCTGCTGCCGTGGGTCATCGGGTTTCTGGTGTTCCAGGCGTTTCCAATCCTCTTCTCGCTGGCGCTGAGTTTCTGCCATTGGGACATGATCGGTCCAGCGCCGCGTTATGCCGGGCTGGACAACTACCGCCGCGTGTTCTTTGACGATCCGCGCGTGTGGCAGTCACTGAAAGTGACGCTCACTTACGCGGTGTCCAGCGTGGTGCTGATGATGGTGCTTGCCTTGGTGATGGCGACGCTCTTGCATCAGGTGCGTTGGGCAGGGGCGCTGTTCCGCACGATCTACTACCTGCCGGCGATTCTCTCGGGCGTGGCGGTGTCGATCCTGTGGATGGGCTTACTGAATCCTGAGCAAGGATGGATCAACCAGGTTCTGTGGTGGTTGCTGCAGCCGCTGGGTGTGTCCCGCGATGCGCTGCCGGGCTGGCTGGCGAGTACGACCTGGGCCTTGCCCGGACTGGTGCTGATGAGCCTATGGGGTTTGGGGCCGCCGACGATCATCTTTCTCGCGGGGCTGTCGTCGATCCCGGCGTCGCTACACGAGGCGGCGATGATCGACGGCGCCGGTCCCATCCGGCGATGGCTGGTCATCACCGTCCCCATGTTGACGCCGATGATCCTGTTCAACGCGATCATCGGGATCATTGGTTCGTTTCAGGTATTCACGCAGGCATACATGATGACCGGCGGCGGACCGCGCGACGCGACGCTGCTGTTTGCACTTTACATCTACCAGAAGGGCTTTGTTGATTTCGAGGCCGGGTATGCGTCGGCATTGGCGTGGCTGCTGTTCGTGCTGGTGTTGCTATTGACCCTGTTGGTCATGCGAACGGCGCGGCGGTGGGTGTACTATGCCGGGGAGGTGCGGACGTGAAAGCACGTCACCTCAAACCGCTCTTCGTATGGCTGGCGCTGGCTGGCGGTGCGGCGCTGTTCGTGACGCCGATGCTGTGGATGTTTCTGGTGTCTGTGCTGCCCGATCACCGCAGCGTGATGCAGGTCGAGCCGTGGTCGTGGCGGTCGTGGGACGTTCGTTCCTTCGAATGGGGTAACTATGAAAGGGCGCTTAGGAGCCAGCCGTTTCATCGTTATGCGTGGAACTCATTGGTCGTGGCGTCGCTGGGCGTCGTCGGGGAAGTGCTGTCCTGCTCGCTCATCGCCTACCCGTTCGCGCGGCTGCGATTCCCCGGTCGAAACGTTCTGTTCATCGTGATCCTTGCCACCCTCATGCTGCCCCCGCAGGTGACGATGGTGCCGCTGTTCATCCTGTTCCGAAGTTTCGGTTGGATCGACACGGTCAAGCCGCTGATCGTGCCGGCGTTCTTCGGAAATGCGTTCGGAATCTTCCTGTTCCGGCAATACTTCATGACCATCCCGCTGTCGCAGGACGAAGCGGCAGCGGTCGATGGCTGTTCGCCGCTACGGACCTACTGGAGCATTCTGCTGCCGCAGAGCGTGCCGGTGATCGCCACCGTCGCGGTGCTGGGATTCATCAATCGTTGGAACGATTTCCTGACGCCACTGATCTACCTCAGTTCGCGTGAGAAGTTCACGCTGGCGCTGGGGCTGGCGTCGTTTCAAGGGCAGCACGCGACGAGTTGGAATCTGATGATGGCGGCCTCGCTCGTGGTCATGGTGCCGAGCATTGTGCTGTTTGTTATGGCCCAGCGCTACCTGCTGTCGGGCTTCGCGCTGGGAGCGGATAAGGACTGATCATGCCCGCCTTCCTGGTCAAGTTCGTGGTGTCGCCCTTGCTGATGATCGGCATTGCCGTATGGCTGTTTCGGACACCATCGCCTCGCGTCGAGAACGATCGCGTGCTGATCAGCTTGGGTACGTTCGGTACACCCGAGCAAGTGCAGATGTACGAAAAGATCATCGCCATGTTCGAGCAGGCGCACCCGCATATCAAGGTGCAGCTTCGCACGCCCAGCAGCGGCGGCTACCTGGCTAAGCTGCAGGTGGAGTTGGCCGGGCGAGTGGCGCCCGACGTGACCTGGCTGGACGTGTATTCGTTCTACCGCTTCGCCGGCGCGGGCGTGTTCCAGCCGCTCGACCGGTTCATTCAAGCTGATTCGGACGTATCGGCGTCCGATTATTTTCCGCGGATCATCGAGGCGTTCTCGCATCAGGGCCAACTCTACGCGCTGCCCAAGAGCTGCGGCGCCGCCGTGCTCTTTTACAACCGCGAGCATTTTGACATGGCCGGTCTGGCGTATCCCAACGCGGCGTGGACGTGGAAGGATGTGATTGAGGCCGCCGGCAAGCTCAGCAGTGACAGCGACGGTGACGGCCGATACGACCGCTTCGCGCTGGCGACCTTCGACAGCATGGACCTGCTCGCTCAGCACGATGCGGCGATCTTCGATCCGCGGACCCTCGAATGCACTCTGTCGCAGCCCCAGGCAGTGACGGCGCTGCAGTTGAACTACGACCTTCTATACCGTTACCACGCCGTGCCCACGCGCAGCCAGCAGGCGGGACTGGGCGTCAGTTTCGGCGGCGCCACCGGCGGCGGCCGTGGGACTGCGTCAATCGGCGTCTATGACCTCTTCGCCGCGGGCCGTGTCTCCATGATCATCGCTGATCTGGTTCTATCCTTGCGCTTCGAGCACGCTCCATTCGAATGGGACATCGCGGTGCAACCCGCCGCCCTGCGGCGTACGTCGTACCTGAACGGTGCGGGTTACGCGCTCAATGCTCGCTCGGCGCATCCGCAGGAGGCGTGGGAACTGATCAAGTTCCTGGCCGGGCCGCGCGTGCAGCAGTTGCGTGCCGCGGCGGGCGACTCAGTGCCATCGATATCGGCCATCGCCCGATCAGCGACGTTCCTCGATAACCCCCGCCATCCACGCAACCGTCAGGCCGCGATCGATCAGCTTGAGGCGTCGACGCCGCCTCCGTTTCACCCACTGCTCCTGTCGATCATGCAGGTCGAGATGACCCACCTTTTTGATGAGGCACTCGACGAAGCCGACGCCGTTGCAGTGGCCGATGCCGTTGAGCGGGCAAGTCCGCGGATTACGCGCCGATTGAGGAATCAGCCATGATGCCTTCCTACTTCGCTGTCGATCTGGGTGCGAGTGGTGGTCGTGTTGCGGTCGGCCGGGTCGATCGCGAGGCAGGCCGACTGCATATGGAGATAGTTCACCGTTTCGCCAACGGCCCGCAGCGTCAGGGCGAGACGGTGCGTTGGGATCTCACGCGGCTGATCGAAGGCGTCGAGGAGGGGCTTACGATTGCGGCGGTCAAACATGGTCAGGCCGCTAGTATCGGATGTGACGCGTGGGGCCTGGATCACGGCTTCATCGGCCATCGCGGGCAGATGCTGGAGCGGCCATTCAGCTACCAGGATTCACGCACGTCGCGCCCGGACATCGCCGTCGGCCTGGATGTCGATTCGCTGCGGCGAGTGGCTGCGGCGCCGCATCTGCCGATTTCCACTATGCATCAACTCGTAGCGACGCGATTGGATGCGCCTGGTTTGCTGCAGCGGTCGGCGGCCATGCTGTTCATCGCGGATCTGATGGCCTACCACTTGTGCGGCATCGCCGCCAGCGACCCGTGCATCGCCTCGACTTCGCAGCTCTACGACTGGCGACGAGGCCAATGGTATTGGGAGGCGATCGATCGACTGCACTTGCCGCGGGCGATGTTCCCCACACTGCGAGAGCCTGGATCCATATTGGGGGCACTGCGTGACAATGTGGCCGAACGTGTGGGGTTGAAACCCTGCCCGATTCGCACTGCCTGCGGGCATGACACCGCCGCGGCTGTCGCCGCCGCTCCTGTGGCGTCGGCCGATGACCTGATCCTCTGCACAGGCACGTGGTTCATGCTCGGCTTCCACATGCGTGAGCCTTTGGACCTGCCCAACGATCAAGCCATCGGCATCGGTCACTACCGGCTGCCCGACGGCGGCTGGGCCGTGATGCACGGCGTCATGGGTCTGCACCTGCTCGAACGCTTCCGCCGCGAAGAGAACGAGCAGCCGAATTCGCAGCTTGTCGAACAGGCCAAGTGGGCGAGGCAGTATTGCCTATTCGACCCTCAAAGTGAGGCGATCCAGCGAGCCGCGAGCATCCGTGACGCCATCACGGCGTGGTGCCGTCAAACCGACCAGATCACTCCACGCGATGCCGGTGAGTTTGTACGCAGCATCATCGAGAGCTTGGCGGTGCATGTTCGTGAGGTAGGCCGACGATTGGCCTGTCTGGCCGGACGGAAGGTGCGCCGGATCGTGCTTCTCGGTGGCGGGGCGCGAAATTCACTGCTGGCGCAGGCGATAGCCAACGCAACAGAGGTGGCGGTGGTCAGTGGGGAGGCGGAGGCCGCCGCTCTCGGCAACATCATGACGCAGGCGATAGGCGCCGGTGATCTTTCGGGATGGGATGAGGCTCGGTGCTTTGCCGCGGCGTCGTCGCCCCTCCAGGCTTTCGAGCCTCAGTTGGGAGCTGTCCATGCTTGATGTCGAGACGCAACAGACACTGACCTGCATCGAGCGGGCGTTTGACGAACGCGTCGAGCGCCTGTCGCCATTCGATGCGGGGCTATGGATGGGTGTACTGCCCACGGGACGAACGGCGATTCGTGACCCCTCGGCGTTGCGGTATCGCCTGGCACGTGGTCCCATCCGCCGCGGCCTGGTGTCGCACACCATGGGCGCCTTCGCCGACGCGTGTGCCGGCAACGAACTGCTGGCCGACGCCTTGTTGCAGTTGCCTGAGTGCCGGGGAGTCATGACGTTGTTGCCGCCGGGCTGCGAAGACTTCGACGACATAGACGCGTACCTCGCGCAGATGAAGGCCCGCGGCATGGTTGCGGCCCGCATCTGGCCGCGACTACATCGCCACAGCCTCGCCAGTCCCGCCGCCGAGTCGATGTTGCAGGCGCTGCGGCGCCACCGCATGCCTCTGTTCCTGCCTATCGGACAGAGCAACTGGGACCAGGTGGGGACGCTCGCTCAACGCCACCCCGAACTGACGATCTTTGTCGAGGGCCTGGGTTACCACGAATATTTGAATGTTCGCGGAGCCCTTTCATGGTTGGAGTTGTGCCCGAATCTGCTGGTGCCGACGCATCGCCTGCTGCTTTGCGGTGAGTTGGAACTGCTCGTCGACCGACTGGGCCCGCACCGTGTGCTATTCAGCTCGAACCAACCGATCGAAGATCCTTGGGCCAACCTCGCGGTCCTGGCTCTCAGCCCGCTTCCCGACACCGTACTGCACCGCATCGCCTGCGGAAACCTCGAATCAATGCTGGAGGAGATCAGCCGATGACCGCATGCATATGTATTGACACGCACATGCATCTGGGTCCGGCGCCGGGGTTCCATGCCCCATGGGGTTCGCTCGAGCAGGTCATCCGCGTCATGGACATGCTGCACACGGAGGTGGGCATCTTCTCGTGGATGCCGCTGATCCATCACCAGTTCGACGCCGGTTATGACCAGACACTTCGGGCCCTCGACAGTCAGCCCGATCGCTTACGTGCATACTCGGTCTTCAATCCCAACTGGCTCGACGAATCGTTGCGGCACATGGAGCGGATGCATCAGGATCCAAGGTTCGTCGGCATCAAGATCCATCCGGCGATTCATGCCATCGCCCCCGATGATGAACGTTACGACGAGTTGTGGTCGTTCGCCCATACGCACGACCTGGTGGTGCTGACGCATAGCTGGAGCCGCGACCCGGGCAATCCCAATCAGGAATTGTCGATGCCTGAGCGATTTGCCGTGGCGCTGGCGCGATGGCCGCGCGTGAAGCTGATCCTGGGGCATGGCGGCGGACGTGACGAGGGGCGGCGTCAGAGCGTGCGGCTGATGCAGCAGTTTCCCGGCCGTGTTTGGGCCGACCTCTCCGGCGATGAGTGGGCGCCAGGCACCATCGAGTGGCTAGCATTGCACGCCGGCGCCGATCGGCTGCTCTATGGCACCGACTGCAACTGGATCGAGCCGAGGTACGTCTTCGGACACGTGCTCAAGGCAGCAATCACGCCCGCCCAAAAGGCACGTATCTTCCGCGACAACGCCTTGGAATTATTCGGCGCGCGGCTTGGACAACTGCATCGCTACGCGGAGGTGTCGGCATGAGTGACCGCCCGCGCATCGCGATCATCGGCACGTATATCGATAAGTACGATCAGGCATTCTCGGGTTATCGCTCGCGTCAGGAAGGGATCCTGCGCACTCATGGGACGGCTTTGAATGGCCACGTCCAAGTCGAGTCGATCGCCGTCGCCAGCAGCAGTAACGAGGCCGATGCGCTGGTGAGGGCGGCCGAAGCGGACGGTGTCGATCTCCTCGTGCTCGCAAGCATGGGGTACACCAATAGCCTCATGGTCACGCCGGCGCTGACACGGACCAAGCTCCCGCTGGTATTGCTGAATACTCAGCCGGCAAGCGCGATCCACGAAGGTTTCGGCTACGCCGACATGCTGAATAACCACGGCATGCAGGGGATTCAGGACATCGCGGCCGTGCTGGTGCGCGAGCAGCGCCACTTCGGCATGGTCACCGGCTGGATGGACGAAACAAAGACGGTGGTGGCGCTGGTGGACCATGCAATCGTGGCCCGTGCGGCACGCATGATCCGTGGGCGGCACATCGGGATATTGGGTCAGACGATGGCCGGCATGGGCGACACATCCTTTGATCCGACTTGGCTGCGACAGGTGCTGGCGATTGAATGCATCAATCTGCCGGCGGCAAGTCTGGCCGAGGCCATTGCTAAGGTGTCATCAGCATCGATCGAAGACGAGAACGCTCGGGATCGTGTCCGCTTCGCGATCGATGGCGTTGATGAAGCGGTCCACACGCGATCGAATCGTGTGGGATTGGCGTTGGCCAATCTGGTGCAAGAGCACGCTCTCGCCGGCGTCACGTTCAGCTTTGATTGTCTGGCCTCCACGCCTGGCGTGCCGACTGTGCCGTTTCTGGGCGTGACGAAGCTGATGGAAAGCGGCCTCGCCTATGCCGGCGAAGGCGATGCGTTGGCGACGGCAGCGGGCGTGGTCGCGGGTGCGATATCGCAGCCTTTTACGTTCACGGAGATGTACACCATGGATCGGCAGCGACGGGCGATCCTGCACACTCACATGGCCGAGTGCAATCCGGCGATGGCACGGTGGGACACACTTCCGCGACTGGTGCGGCGGAAGTTCAGTTTGGCTCCCTGTGAGCCGTTTTGTTCCCTGGCGTTCAGCGTCGAGCCCGGGCCGATCACGCTCATGGCGATGACGCCTACTGCGCAAGGGTCGCTGCGATTCATCGTTGTAGAGGCCGAGGTCGCCGACGTTTCGGCCTTGCCGGGCTTCGATATTCCCAACTTTATCGTGAGCTATCGGCGCTCGTTGAGTGATGTGCTCGACGCGTACAGCCACGCCGGTGGCCCGCATCATCAGATCATGATGTTCGGCCGGCAACGGCACCGCCTCAGCCTGCTCGCCCAACACCTGGGATGCGAGTTCATCACCATTGACAACGACGAGGTGCCTGATGTCCGCGCCTGACTTCTACTTCGCAGTCAACGCGGTGTTTCGGCACATTCACGATGCGCACGGCCCGTCTGCGCTGCACGAGTTTTGGCGATCCCTGGGCCGAGAGCACTATCGCGCCCGTTGGCAGGCGTGGCGAACCGGTGGCGTGCCGGCTGTCGCCGACGACTGGCGGCGATACTTCGACGCCGAGCCCGGGGCCATCGTTCGCGTCAGCCGCGATGATGCTGCAGTGACCATCGACGTAACAGCTTGTCCGGCGATCAAGCACCTGCGGGACCATGGCCGCGACATCGTGCCTTACTTCTGTGAGCACTGTGACCACATCTGCGGCGCGATGGCCGACGCAGCGGGCTACGCCTTCGAGCGGCAGGGCGGCGGCGGGTCGTGTCAACAACGCTTCGTTCAACTGCGCACACCGAAGGAATTGAAGGAGTAAGCCATGCTCGGGTGCCAGGACTTCTGCGGATACTACGACTGGACGTTCCACTTCGTCCGCTGCCGTTTTGGCGACGCCGCGGTCGAGGCATTGTGGGCGCAGGCGATCGGCGGCGAGTCACAGGCACACTACGCCGACGCCGCAGCCCAGGACGGCTTGCGCGGTCTGCTCAAGACATGGAATGCCACCGGCGAGGATGAGCAGTGCGATTGGACCTTCACACTCAATGAGGCGAAGAACGTTCTGCGGTGGGACATGCGGGCATGTCCGAGCAAGGGCCACTTGATGCAGCACGACCAGGCGCAGGACACGGACTACTGCGATCACTGCATGGGCTGGATCGCGCCGCTCCTGGCGGCGCACGGCATCGAGATCGCGGCGCACGAGCACAACCACGCCGGCCAGTGCTGGACCGAGATGTGCGTCAAGAGCCGGCGCATGCAAAGTCCCGAGGCGCCCGACATCCGCCAGGACCCCCGGTGGCGGCACGGCTACGTCGATCGCTGGGAGCACAGCGTGAAACTACCTGTCCTGCCGGCCGTCTCCACGAGCACGCAACCCCAGAACGTGTTGCGACAATGGTTCGGGCGATATGAGCGGCTCCTGGTCCTGGGGCGAGGACCCAGCGCCACGGACGGCTGGGCTCGGGCAGCCCCAACAGATGGCGTGCTAATCACCGACCCGACCTACGCCACGCGGGACGTGTTCGCCGGCGAGCCCGCCGCGGTGCTGATCGGCGACCGTCCTCGCGAGGATCTGCTGCAATTGACCTCCCGGCGCTGGGCGGCCGCACCCGTGGACCGGCGTCCGCTGCTACTGCACACCTACTTGCCGCGCGGCGATTGGCCCGCGTGGAGCGACTACGGCCTGCCCCGGCCGCTGCCCATCCTGCCCTTGCTCATCGACGCCAACCTCTACCGCCACGAACCCGAGCAGCCCTACCCTTCCAGCGGCACGTTCCTCGTCCTGCTTGCCGCCGCCCTCGACACGCCCGCCGCCGTCACCGGCATTGATCTGTACGACCACCCCAAAGGCCAGCGCTACGCACATCAACCCAGTGAAGTGGACATTGACGAGATCGCCAGCACCCCACATACCCCGGCGTGCGAACTGGCACACCTACGAGGTGCTGCCGCACGCCTGGGAGACCGGCTGACGCTTCACCCGTTGCTGCGGCAGCGGGTGGATGGATGATGACGCGGGATACGTGAAAGGTCACGGCACACGATTGTGCGTCGGGTCGGCGTTCGGCGACTGGCTGTGGCTTTGCGACTGCCGCCGGCCTTCGAGCTTGTCGAGCTTCTGGCGGATCGGGTCCGGGACCGCGGCCCGCTGCTCTGGCGTGTTGATGGGGCCGTTGAAAAGCTCCGTGCCACCCGTGTCTTTGGCGACGAGGGTCTTGCCGTCGTCCCGGACGGTCAGGGACAGATCGTGCTGATCATCCTTGTAGTGCGTGGTGTCACCGGCCGTGACAACGATGTTCATGCTGGGGCGGAATCGCAGTTGGACGGGAGCGTCGTCCGTGCCGGGGGCCGGGTCCTGCTCGTCATTCCCGTCAGGCTGCTCGATGTGGATCACAGGTTCACCGTTCTCACCTGACAGGTCCACGCTGAAGTTGAGCGGCAGCTCGCCGTGCAACTGCAGCGGCACAGGGCGAGCAGGTGCCTGCGTCTGGCCCACCGTCACGTCCATCTCCACGAGCGTGCCCTGCCGGAATAGCGCTAGCTTGACCGTTTCCCCCGCGCGACCCTGCACGAGCGTGCGGAACTGCTCGACATTGACGAGCAGTTGGTCGTCGAGCTTGTGCAGCACGTCGTGCGGCCGTAACCCCGCGACCGCCGCGGGCGCATCAGCCTGAACATCGACGACCACCAGCCCCACGCCGCGCGGTAACCCGAGGACGCTTGCCACGTCCTCAGGCGCAGCGTCCACCGTCGCCCCGATGTACCCGACGGCGATGAACTGCGGCTTCGCCTTGTCATCCTCATCCACCGGCCCGGCCCACACCGGAGCGAGGATACTGAGTGTCAACGCTGCGATGACGACGAGTCGTCCCCTGACTTTCATGATGATTCTCCTTTCGACGAGATCAGTTCGGCATCAGAACCGGCCGCCTCGGCCGCCGCCGCGGCAGCCCCATCAGCCCACCCATCACGGCCAGCACCAGTGACGCCGGCTCGGGAATCAGCACCAGCGCGATCTTACTCTCGCTGTTGTAGTTGTACTGAAGCTCATAGTCCGTTGGCAGTCCAGGCAGACCGTTCCACGATAGGCCGGCGAACGCCGAACCAACGAGCGATGCATTGGTGACCGAGTAGTCGGCGACAATATAAACCGACTCGGTGAGTCCGAGGCCGCTTTCCTTGAAGTTCATCTTGAGGTTGGTGATGTCCAACAAGGCAAAGGCGTCGGTGCCAGTGCCACCGCCGACCTCGATCAGATCCGACGTGGCGCCGTTGATGTTGAAGTTGAGCAGTGAAGGCTGCCCGGACACGCCGGCAAGCATGTTCGTTTGGTCTGAGGAGCCGCTCCTGTTGATGATAATGTTGCTGTTGGCCAGTGATCCGCTGAGATTGAGGGAGATCGATTGATTGGTCCCGCCGCCGCCGATGGTGGTCGTGCCGGTGTAAGTATTGGTTCCGTTGAGATTGATATTCCTTACCCCGGTCATATTCGTGTTGGACATGGCGGTGAACAAGCCACCCGATCCGCTAATGTTGCCATTGAAGGTGAAATTGACCCCGCCGGTCCGCAGTCTGAAGTCGCCGCTGGTGTTCAGAACGAGGTCGTTGTTGATCGCAATGTTACGAACAGCGCCGCTCGTACTGGCGGTGTGCTGCATGTGGTATCCGCCCACCGGGCCGGTACCGGTAAAGGTAAGCGTCCCACCCGAAATCTCGACACTTGCACCGGTCGTCGTGCCGGTGAAGCCGATGCCTTGAACGGTAAACGGATCGGCCACATTGTTCGTGGTCGTGTACGTGCCGTTCGTTGTGCTGGAGAGGGGGAAGCTCAAGACGGTGTCGCTTGCCGAAACCGGCGTCGGAGACGCGTCAGCGGTGGTCCAGTTGGCATTGATATCCCAGTTCCCGCCAGCATTGTTGTTCCAGGTCCATGTCGCCGCCGAGGCGTAGCCAGTGCTTACGCACAAGACGGCTGCCCCGAGCCAGATGGGCCAGCGGTGCGGGGTGGCTTTCATAGATTCTCTCTCAGTGACCTGAGACGGCCGATACCTGTGGTTCTGCATAGATCTCTCGACTCCTCCCCACGGCTTTGGGTTCAACGGGCAAGCCTTCCGACGATTCAGTCAATATGACCTAATAGGCGACAAATGTCAACTATTTTTGTATTCATTATTTTGCAATTTCACGTTACAATGTGCCCCCGCGAGAGCCACACCATGACAAACGCCCATCATCCGCCCGTTCGATCCGCCGTGTCCGAGGCCATCCGCCATGCGGTGGTCCGGGTCGCGAGCCAGTGCGGTCTGGACGATTGCGAGGTCGCCCGGTTCCTCGAACCCAAGGAGGTCATCCGCGTGCGGTTGAGTCCGCGGCTGAGTGATGGAAAGGTCCACCACTTAAGGGCTTGGATCGTTCGGCACAGCGACACGCTGGGCCCGGCCAAGGGCGGCATCCGCATGGCCGAGGCGGTGGATGAGGACATCGTCGCCGCTCTGGCTCTCGAAATGACGCTCAAGACCGCCCTGATCGACGTGCCCTTCGGCGGGGGCAAGGCGGGCATTCGCATCGACCCGCGCGAGCTGACCCCCGACGACAAGGAAGCGGTGATCCGCAGCTTCACCAACGTCGCCCGTCGCCACATCGGCCCCGAGGTGTACGTCCCCGCCCCGGACATGGGCACGGGCGAGCGCGACATGGGCTTCATCAAGGACAGTATCGCCTACGGGGAGGGCCACGCCACGACGCGCGGCTGCTTCGTGACGGGCAAGCCTGTTGTACTGGGGGGTATTCCCGGGCGCACAGGCGCCACGGGATTGGGTGTCGTGACGACGCTCGAAGAAGCGGTCAACCGCCTGGACCTGCGGATGGATCGGCTGCGCGTGGTCATCCAGGGGTTCGGTAACGTCGGCTCGGTCACGGCGGAGGAACTGGTCAGCCGTGGGGCGACGATCGTTGGGCTGGGCGACGTGGGCGGGGCCGTGGCGGCTGCGGATGGGCTGGACCTGGCGGCGGTCAAACGTCACGTGCATGCCACCGGCTCCGTCGCGGGCTGCGTGGGCAGCCATCCGGTCTCGCCCGACGAGTTGCTCCGGTTGGATTGCGATGTGCTGCTGCCCGCGGCGATTGGCGGGGTGATTGACATGGCGGTGGCCGCCGCCGCGCCGGCCCGCATCGTGGCCGAAGCGGCCAACGGCCCGACCCTGGCCGACGCCGACGAACTGCTGCGGCAGCGAGGCATCGTCGTCCTACCCGACATCCTCTGCAATGCGGGGGGTGTGTTTGTGTCTTACCTCGAGTACACGCAGGAGACACAGCGTGACCAATGGACACTGGCGGAGGTCCAGCAGCGACTGGTCCAACGCATGCGGCAGCGGTTCGATGCCGTGTGGCAAGCCGCCGCCGATCCATGCAGGCTACGCGACGCCGCGTTGGCGTTGGCGCTGGAACGGCTTCACGAAGGGCTTATGAGCCGAGGGCTACTGGTATGACCATCACCAACATGACGCCAAGGATCGCGGCTTTGAGTCCACAGCAACTTACTTGTGTCGTTCGGACCGCCGGACTAGATTACCGTCCTATGAGCAGGGGCCGACGAACTTCTGGCGAGGCCGAATGCTACAAGAAGCTGCGGCATCTCCTGCTGTACAACCAGATCCAGGGGGGCACTCGCCTGGCGGAGGTGGACTGGGCCAAGCGACTGGAAACCCACCGCGCGGCCGTGCGTGAGGCGTTGGCGCTTCTGGCGCATGAAGGCTTGGTGGTGCGAGGCGATCGAGGTGGCTTTTTTGTGCCGCTGATGGAGCAGCGTGACCTCGAGGAAGTTTGGGAGGCCCGACTGGTCGTTGAAGTGGGAGCAATACGCCTGATCGGCAGTCGTATCACAACTGGCCGTATGACCAACGAGGACCTGGCCTGCCTGTCACAACTATGCGACACGATGCAGCAGATGCACGACCTGGAGATGGTCATGGGATTCGCGGAAGTGGACCATCGCTTTCACGAAACGCTGGTCAAGCTTGCGGGCAATCGGCGCCTTCTGCAGATGTACACGCGTGCCGCGCTGCCGTTTCAGATTTCTTCGTCGTCGGACCCGCAAGTTCAGCGTAGAAACCGCGAGCAAAGCATCAGCGAGCATCGTGAGATAACCCGGCTTATCGAACAGCACCATATTGCGGACGCGGCTGCAATGTTGGAGAAACACCTTCATGGCATTGGGTTGATGTTGGCATCTTTGTAGTTTGATCCTCTATCTCACCATGCTCGGTGCAAACCCACCGTCCACGTTGATCACCAGTCCCGTGGATTTACGCAGCTCGGGTCCGACCAGCACGAATACCGCCGCGGCGATGTCCTCAGGCAGGACCTCCTGCTTGAGCAGCGACCGCTGCGCGTAGAACTGTCCCAGCTCTTCGCGAGGCACCCCATACGTTCGGGCACGGTCCTCGCCCCAGCCGCCCTCGAAGATGCTTGATCCTCGCACCACAGCGTCGGGGTTCACGACATTCACCCGTACGTCCAACGGAGCTAACTCAACGGCCAGCAGCCGGGCCTGGTGCAACTGCGCCGCTTTGGCGGTGCCGTAGGCGACATTGTTTGGTCCGGCAAAGACTGCATTCTTGCTTGCGATGTAAACGATGTCCCCACCCGTGCCTTGCCGCCGGAAGATGGCCGCCGCCTCACGTGAGCATAGAAAGCTGGCGCGCGGCATGACGGCGTTCTGCCGGTCATAGTCCTCCACCGTCGTTTCTTCAAGGCTGCGAGACAGCGACAGTCCGGCATTGTTGACCAGGATATCCAGCCGTTTCCAGCGATCGACAAGAGCGCCGAACGCGTCGTGAACCGCCTGCGGATCACATAGATCGCAACAATGGGCCAGGCAACACTCGGGTTCAGCGATCTGATCGAGTTGCTCTCTGGCTTGCTCGAGTTTGGCGGGGTCACGGTCAAACAGAGCGATGCAGGCGCCCTCATGACGCAGGCGCTTGGCCGTCGCCAGACCGATGCCGCTGGCGCCACCGGTCACGAGGGCGATTCGACCGGCCAGAAACTTGATCATACGTTCAGTCATGGTTTTCTCCGGTTCGCGTCAGACGGCCACCTGCTCGCGAGGGAATACGGCCGCCAACGAGTCGGTGAAGACTTTCAGGATGTGGTCTGCTTCCTCCTGCGTAGTGATCAGAGGAGGCTTGATCTTGAGCACCCACTTGCGGGCGCCGCCGAGGCCGAAGATCACGCCGCGTTTGAGGCCCTCGGCTCGCACGGCCTGGCACTCCTGGGGCAGGGGCGTCAGGTCGCGGTCGGGTTTGGCAAACTCGATGCCGATATGCAGACCCACCTGCCGGACCTCGGCGATCTGCGGGAAGTCCTGGCGCAGTTCCTCGACGCTTTGGCCGATGTAGTTGCCGATCGTGCGCGTGTTCTCCAGCACGTCGTCACGCTGAATGATCTGGAGCATTTTGGCGCTGGTGACATGGGAGAGGGTCGGACTGGCAAAGGTGTGCAACTCCTGCACATCCATGCCGAAGCCTTCGAGCCGATCGTGAATGACGATGCAGGACAGGGGCAGGCCGCCACCGAGTCCCTTGCCCAGCACGATGATGTCGGGCGTGACGCCGAAGTGCTCTGCTGCAGTGAATCGGCCGATGCGGCAGAAGGTCTGGATCTCGTCGAAGATCAGTACGGCGCCAAACTCGTCGCAGATCTCTCGGACCCGCTGGAGGTACGCTCGCGTGGCGGGGATCTGGCCCGCGCTGGCTTGGATCGGTTCGACGATGACCGCGACGGGCGGGCCGTTGATCCCGCGTTCCATGATGGTGCGGAGCATGTCGGCACAGGCCACGTCGGGCTGTTCGTGCTGGCCCGGGATGGGCAGGCGAAGCAGGTACGGGTTTGGGAATCGCGCGATGTTGTGCAACAGGGGCAGGAAATGGCTTCCGCCGACGTAGTGGCCGTTGGCGCGGGTTGAGTGCCACGAGGCCGACATCGAACCGAGCGTGGTGCCGTGGTAGCTGTCGTATTGGCTGATAAACGCCTGGGCGCCGGGGCGATTGAGCAGGGCCAGTTTCATTGCCGATTCGATGCTCGGGCCGCCGCCTGGGGTGAACGAGACACGGGTGAACCCGGGTGGGCACACGCTAGAGATCGCACGGGTGACGTGAAGTCGTGTGAGCGTCTCGAAGCCCTGATGCATGTGCGTCATCCGCTGGGCGTGCTCCTGGATCACTCCGACGATCTCGGGGTGCGAGAAGCCCAGGTACATGGCCCAGCTTTGCGACGTGCAGTCGATATAGCTGCGGCCTTCGGCGTCGGTGAGGCGGATGCCTTCGCCGCGCACCATGACCGGCCCGGGTGTGCCGCCGCCGAGCATGACGTGCTTCTGGCACTGCTTCTGCTCTTCCGCCGACATCGAATAGATCTCGCTAAGCAACGGGTCCATAGACTGCTCCTTTGTGCATGGATTGTGTTTGAGTGGTTGCAGTTGTCCCAAGTTGAATGGCCACAGGTCCCAGAAGGCCGCTGGCGCGACGTTCGGGCCGATCACCGCCTGCGCTGAGCGGCTGGTCGCGAAGCTCGTCGAACTGCGCGTAATGGTTGGAGAGCGTGTTCGCGACGACGATGCGCAGATGGTTTATCCCCGGCAGCACGTGCTCCGTGATGTCCAACTCGTAAGGCGCAAAGAAGCAGTAGCCGGCATCGCGCCCGTTGACAGAAACCTGGGCGCACATGCCCACGCGGCCCAGCGAGAGCACGATCCGCGGCTGGTCGGGAAGCTCGCCCAGTTCGATCTGCTTCTCGTATGCCGCTTGACCCGAGTAGTAGGTCAACCCCAGGTTACGCCAATCGCCCAGCGAGACGTCACTTGGTGCGGTGACCGCGGCTGCCGTCCAGGGCTGGTCGTCAGTAGGGAACGAAAAGTTCCACCGCACATGGGGCCGATCCATAGTGGGAAGTAGCTGAAACTGCCAAGTTCCATCGATCGTGATCTCGCGCACCGGCTGGGCAGGCGGCAGTAGCGTCACGTCACTACCGTCAGGCCGCACCCACACGGCGATCATGTCGTGCGGCGCGAGGCTAAGCCGTAACTGCACCCATCCCGGCCAGGACGGCCCCTTGCGCAAGCGCCGCACCCGGCCCGTCTGGAGACACCATTGCTCGACGCTGCCCTCGACGGGCAGGCTTAAGGTCACGGTCTGCGCTGCGTCCAGGGCGTTAAGCAGCAGGAACAACTGATCCTCGCCCAGCCGTCGGCGATGGGCCACGATGTCACGGCCACGATGCACGACTACGTCACGGGGGAGAGACAGGTGCAACAGCCGCGGCACGTCCTGCGGGTCACAGACCCAGGCTGCGCGGCCCTGGCCAACCTGTCGCCATTGCCCCACCGCTGGAGTGGGATCGTCCCCCAGAAGTGAGCGAATGAGGCCATCCACAGCCGGATCATCATTTCCAGCATCGGAACTGTGTCGCGGCAGGCTGCCGCAGAACAAGACAGTTCCACCCGCCTCGGCCATCGCCAGCGCTCGTTCGAGCACCCGTCGCTCGATCACGTCCAGCGAGGGCAACAGCAGCGCTGCGTATGGCTCGCGTGTCCTATCCAGCCCGTCGTCGTCAAGGATGTGGTAGTCGTAGCCGCCGAAGCGTAGCGCGTCGCCCAGGCGGTTGAAGATCTCGCTGCGCTGCGTGAGCAGATCGTGTTCCCAGCAGTGGGCGCGGATATCCGCGGCGGGGTAGTAAATTGCGACGGACGCGACGTGCTGCCCGGCGGCTGCCAGCACGCACGCCCGTGCCTCGTAGTCGGCGAAGCCACGCACGAAGTCCCAGTAGGGCTGTTGATAGCTGAGCCCGGGGTTGTAGAACGTCGCTCTCTTCTGACCTCGCAGGGAGTGCTTGTAGGAGATCGGCACCTGCATGTTGATGCCGTTGATGTGCTCCCAGTTCACGATGCGACGCATCTCCTGGAAGCTGGCTCCCCAACCGCTGGCGGCGAATGACTCGCACCAGATGCGCTTCCGCTCCATCAGGGCCGCGGCGGAGGTCGCATACTTGAATGTCGTTGATGGCAAGTGCTGATGCGAGTCACATGGGTGGATCCAGTCCACGCCCGGCACGTGCATGTGGCGCAGATGCATCGGCAGGTTGCCGCCTTGCTGCGCGAGGTGATAGCGGAAGTCCTCTTCCACCACCAGGTGGCCCGAGAACAGCACGCCATGCTCGTCGCAGAAGCGGCTGATCTGCTCGAAATAGTTCTGATCGTATAGTTCGCAGCACGTTTGCCAGTATTGGCAGCGCAGGCGCAACGCCCCGGGCACGTCCTTCATGTCAGGGCCGAGCATCGGCAACTGCAACGTAAGCGAGTCGCCCCATTGTCTCTCGAATGCCTCCGCGAGGGCCGGGGTGTACGGTAGTGATGGATACCAGTGCGATCGACCCGGCAATTCAACCATGCCCAGCGACATCGCCGGCTCATCGGTGAAGAAGCCTGCGACACGGCCGCCCATTTTCTCGACCCGCTCGACATGAGTCCGGTACACCTGATCGATGAATGTCGCCATCGCGTCGCGACTCATCAGGTCGCCGTAGCCGTCGAGGAAGATGCCCGGCCCTTGCCGCGCTGTGTAAATCGCCAGCAGCCAGTCGCCCGCCGGCGCCTCCCATGCTTTTCGGCCTGTGAGATCGACCGCACGCGCGGGCTCGTAGGCAGCGCCGTCATCGGGCCAGGCAACCACAGCCACGGCGTCCTCATCCCAATTCGTATTCATCGGTCCATGCACCCAGCGACGTTCGCTATGCAGATACCGCCAGCCATGCTCCGGGTTGTCGGCCGTGAGCTGCCCGCCGATCGATCCACTAGGCCAGTCCTCGTCGTCATAGACCCAAAAGGCCAGCTCCTCGGCGGCGCAGGCGCGTGCGAATACTTCGACCGCACGCCACCACCACTCGCTGACAAACGGTTGCGGTGCTCCACCGCCAAACCGTTCGCAGCAACAGAACATCCCGCCGAACCCCTGCCGCTTCAGTTCCTGGACCTGCCATCGCACCTGTTGCGCGTCGATCTCGTCATTGACGCGCAACAGCGGCATCATGCGGTAGCTCGCCGGCGGCGCGGCGAACGCGGCTTGCACGTTCTGGATCGTCGCTAATGTCATGGGGCAAACTCGAACTCGCTCCGCTGCACGTGCAGGTGTTGCTCGAGCAGATGCACCGCTTCAGTGGTCCGGCCTGTCATGAGCAGCTCGATCAGCGTGCGGTGCGCGTCGATCGTTTCCTGTCCGCGTTGCAGTGACACCGTGTGTTCCGAGGTGCGCCACAGCAGGAACGGCAGCGGCGACTGGCGGTACAGCCGCACCAGCCGGCGGTTGCCCGCCAGCTCGACGAGCCGTTCGTGCAACTTCCGGTCCGCCTCGATGAAACTCAAGTGCATGCCCGCGTCGTGCAGCGCCTGCATCGCATCGCAAAGCTGCAGCAGCGGCAAGAAGGCCTTGTCCTCCAACTCGCCGCCGGCGCGCCGAGCCGCGATCAACTGCAACGCTCCGACTTCGATCACCGCACGCGCCTCCCAGACCTCTTCCACATCGCTCTGTTCCAGCAACGGCATGAAGAACCCGCCGCGGCTCCCCCGGCACAGCAGCCCCTCGTGAACCAGCAGCACCATCGCCTCCCGCAACGCCGCCCGGTGCGCCCCGATCTGCCGTGACCAATAGACCTCACTCAGCCGCGCTCCAGGCGGAATCTGATTGAAGATCAGGCGGCGGCGAAGCTCGTGATAGCAGTGCTGCCACGCACGCGAGTTGTCTGGTTCTACCACGGTCATCGGTTCAAGGTCACTTAGAGACAAGGTGTGATTCCTGGAGCTTGAACGCGATGCGCCCACCTGGGCTGGAGGCGGTGATCACCCACAGTTCGCCCGGCCGGCGCTCGAAGAGATAGGGGTAGGCGATCGCGCCGCTGCGGCGCAACGCGACGATGGCGGACTCGGTCCACGTGCGGCCGTCGTCATCCGAAAACGCGATCGTCAGTTCCTCGCGGTGGAAGCTGAAGGGCGCTTCCGACGTGTGGCCGCTGACGCGGGGGATCTCGGTCCAGCCGACCGGGTACAGACGGTTCCAGATCAGCGCCAGTCGGCCGCTGTCGAGACGGATCATGTGCCCCGGCGAGCTGCTGGCGTCGATGTCGCTGGGGGCCAGCTCGCGCCAATACAAGCCGCCATCGTAGGAGTAGGCGCTCCAGAATTTGTCGAGATTGGTGCGGATGAGCATCCACACGCGGCCGTCCGTGAGTTCGACAAGCGTGGGTTCGAATCCGCCATCGTGGTGGCCGCGGCCGCCCATATCGAGGATGTTGCCTCCGCGCCATGCCAGGCCGTCGTCGTCTGAAACAAACGTGCGGACGGCGTGCCGGCCGGGGTTGTAAAGTAGATGCTGCAAGGCGGCGACGATCCGACCGTCGCGCGTCTGAATGATGTCCTGCATCGCCCCGCAGTAGCCTTCCTGCACCAGGTAAGGTTCGCCCCACGTCCGCCCGCCGTCGGCGCTGCGCACGCCCCACACGTCAGCTCGCAACTCACCCGCGGGATTGTTGGTCTGGGCGTCCCACTTGAAGCGGAAGTTGGCCTGGTTGACGAACAGCAGCAGCACGTTGCCCTTGGCCGTCTGGAACAGCAGTTGAATCGCGGCGTTGATCCGCAGTTGCTTGGGGTCGACATCCTTGAGGATCGGGCCGTGGTCCTCCCACGTCACGCCATCATCACTGCTGGACACCGCATGGCCGTTGCGAACGCTCAGAAGCCGCCCGTCGTCCAGCGCAATCATCTTCGGTCCCTGCCTGGCCACGGAGTCAGGCAGGGGTGTTACTCTGCCGTCGAGCATCAGGCGATAGCGCGTCGCTTCCTCCTTGCCGATCTCGCCCGGCGGCTTGTCGCGGTCATCCACGACCGGGGCTTGAGCCTGCGCCTGGGCCGGGCCTGCGGCCGCCCACGTGACGCCGACGGTCAAAAGCAAAAGTACGGTGCTTGCCTGCGTGGTCGTCATGACACCTTCCTCGATAGGTGTGCCATCATAATTAGCAATTTTTTGTTGTCAATATTTGGTTGAAACAGAAGCCATGAAATGCCATAATGTTGCTATGAGCGTCATGGACTTCTTATGCGGGCTGGTCGTTGTCGGCGTATCGATCGTTCAGGCCGAAGACGCGGCGCTGCAGGTGCTGGACGCGGGCCATGTGCTCCACGTCTATCGCCATGCCGAGCGCGGGCTGCGTCATCGCATCTCGACCGACGGCGGGGAGACGTGGGAGCCTTCCTCGCTCATCGACGGGGCCGCCGCGATCCGTCCGAGCCTGGTGCGACTGGACGCACAGACGATCGCGCTGTTCTACTTCGTGGGCGAGCGACTGATGATGCGCACCGCGCCGGCGGCAGGGGCGGCGGCGGCGCGCGGCCCTACCTGGGGTGAGGCAGTGGTGTCCTTGTCCGAATGGGAGCAGTCCGCAGGCGCTACCCGCGTGCAGCGGCTCGCCGGTGGGCGGTTGATCCTGCCCATGACTCTCCCGGTGACCAGTGATGGCCAGCCGATGGAACGTACGGCGGCAGCTTGCTTTCTCTCGGATGATGCAGGCAAAACGTGGCGTCGCGGCCAAGGCCTGGTCGAGCCTCCGGCCGTGAGTATGAGCGGTCTCGAAGCGCACGCCGTGGTCGAATTCGCCGACAATCACCTGCTGATGCTGGCCGGCTCCGACATGGGCGTGCTGCTGCGCGCCGTCTCCGCCGACGGTGGCGAGACGTGGTCCGACGCTGAGCCGACCGCTCTGGCGGCCGCCGCCGGTTCCATCCACCTAGCCAGGCTGGACGCCGCCGGCACACTGCTGCTGCTGTGGGACCGGCCCGACGATTCTTCCCCCCAACGGACTACCGCCATCACCACCGACGCCGGCGAAACCTGGCGCCGACCGCGCCCCCTTGCCATTCAGCCGGACCTCGCCTATCCTCCCTCCGCCATTCTCCGGGTAGGCCCACACGTGTTTCTGGCCTACAACTCCCATCTGGCCATGTGCCCCGTCACCGGGTTCCTTGATTAAGCCAATTTTGTCGTCAATTCATACCTATCTATTGTTGACTTTCTGTGCGCCCCGTGTTACCTTCATGATGTCGCGATCCGTCCGCTCCACTCTTGATGGGCCTGCTTCGGCGTACGGGTCATTCACGAAAAGTCCCTCGGGCGTCCGGCCCGCAGCGATTGTTCTGTGGCATCCAAACGGCAACCATCTCCGCAGGGAAAGAGAGCAGGAAGATGAGACCTCATCGCAGAGCGTTTACTCTGGTGGAATTGCTCGTGTCTATTTCCATCATCACCGTCCTGGTTGCGATCCTTCTGCCGGTGGTGGGCAAGGCAAGGGGACAGGCACGCCTCGCCATCTGTCTGTCCAACGAGCGACAGATCGGCACGGCGGTGCATGGCTATGTCAGTGATTTCAAAAGTTGGCTGCCAATCAGCGGGCGACCGTATCCAAGCATCAATGACAACATCAACTGGCTGGTCGAAACCGCCCCCTATCTGGGCAACCCGCCGGACCTGACTGGCTATAACTTCCTCCACGCCCAAGTGGAGTTCTACGAGCAGTACCGTGTTTTTCGGTGCGCGGAGATGCGGCACTTCGTGGACCCCTTCATCCCTCTGGCTTATCCGGATCGCACCTACGGCGGCTTTGGATGGAGCCAAATGGGAGGGGGTTATCGAAATGCGGGCGCCGACTACAAACTGTGGCGGAAACGGTTGGACAATGGTGAGCCTGACCGTGTGATTGCGAGTCCCTCCACACGTATCTTGGCTGGCGATACTATCGACAAAACCACGAGTGCGTCGTCCGAGCCGGGTTGGCGCTGCATCATTGCCACTGACAGTCCTTCCCAATATCGGCCTGACCGACATTCGTCGGCGGGCCTGATGGTCGGCGGCGCGTACATGTTCGCCGATGGCCACGCCAGGGTGATAAACGAGTCATTGTGGTCGGCCAATCGAGCTTGGTTCAAGAGTAATTGACCCTCTTCGCTGCTTGCGGGTTCGCGGGACCGTCCGTTGTTGGCGGGTCTCGCTAAGCCGTAAGCGGTTGATCCCTCCCCCAAGGCAGCTCACTATGATTTCCAAATCCTTCTGTAATCGCCGCGACTTTCTGCACACGTTGGGCGGCGCGTTGGCGATAGCGTCCACGGGGCGGTTCGGCGGCGCGGTGCAGGCCCAGACTTCGCCTGAGCCGGCCGCTGAGCCGGCCCCATTCCGCTACCGACGCATCTTCGCGAAGAAGCTGCAGAACCCGCACGAGGCGGTGATCGAACAACTCATCCGTGACTTCAATCTCAAACCCGACGCCTTGGCGCAGGAGCCTTGGAAACAGGTCATCGAACAGGACAACTGGTATCGCCAGGGCAAGGTCATGTCGTGGCCGGTGTTCGATTCCGCCGCGACGCGAACTGTTGCACCTGTATCTTCCGGGGGTGTCTGCGACGGCATCGACGACGACATCGAGATTCAGCAGGCGATCGACTCGCTCCCCAAAAGCGGCGGCAAGGTCATCGTGCTGCCTGGCACGTACCACCTGAGCAACTGCATTCGGCCCAAGGACGACACGGAACTGGAGATCCGCGGCGTGCTGCGGATCACCGACGCCATTCGCAGCGATCTGGCGCGGGACACGGCGGGGGGCCAGCGGACCATCACGGTCGCCGACGCCGGCCGGTTTCGAGCGGGGCAGTGGATCACTGTCGCGAACGTCAACCCGCGCACACCGCTGGGCAAGGACCGCACCGGTCGGCAGCGCAACTTCGGCGAAACCGTCCCGATCCAGTCGGTCGAAGGCAACGTCATCACCGTCGAGCAGCCGCTGGGCCTCGCCTGGGCCAAGCACACCCGGGCCAAAGTCGATGGCTACTACGTCGCTCAGAACGCCTTCGTCACCACGAACCCCTCGGCCGTCCTCGTGTACCAAGCCAAGCGCGTTTACATCCATGGCCCTGCGGATGGCCGCGGCGAGATCGATGCCAACCGCATGGGCCAGTTCTTCCCCTATCCGCTGGGCAGCTTTCCACTCGAAGGCCAGCGAGTCAAAGGCGGCGAAGAACTCCGTACATCCTGCGGCATCAGCATCGTGGACAGCGAATGGGTCAAGGTCGAGAACCTTTACGTTCATGACGCCAACATGCACAACGTCGCTCTGTATGAATGCCGCCATTGCGAGGTGGCGAACGTCGAGGCCGCACGCTGCACCGACAAGAACGTCTGCCTGTTCCACACGCAGATGGCGAGGATCGTCGGCAACCATCTCCACGACTCGGTGCTGGAGGACGGCATCTGCTGCCACACCCCCGGCGGCCCCTACATCCTCATCGCCAACAACCGCATCCACGACAACCCGCGCTACGGCATCCACCTGGGCAACTCAAGCCCCAATGCCATCATCGTTCGTAACCACACACGGTCTAACGGCGCCGACATGGATCTGAAGGACGGCAATCCCACCCTCGTCCTGATTGAGAACGAAACAACCTGAAGATGTCGTGCGGCAGGTCAGCGACCGCAGCAGGTGCTTGGCCTTGGCGAAGATCATCTCGATGGGTTTGAGGTCGGGTGAGTACGGGGGCAGGAACAGCACTTGGGCTCCGGCGACCTTGATCAGGTGGCGGGTACGGTCGCGTTTGTGGCTGGCGAGGTTGTTCATCGCGACCACTGAGGTGCTCCTCCCTGAAAACACCCTTCTTCGGGATTTGTTTCTCTCAAAAACTCACATGGTTTGCTGCAGCGCTCTTGCTATCCCACTCTAGGGAAGTATCCCAGCACCGTAGCAACCGCTGTCGCGTGAAGCTCAGGCGGTGTTCCCATCATGTCATCGGGAAACCCGTCCCAATCGACGAACGCCCAATCTGACTTGCGATACTTTGCCCACCACCACCGATTCTGATAGCCGTCGTCAATCACGTCCGCGATGGTGTACGTCTCCGTGCCGGGCGTGCGGGCCAGCGGCTTGAAGGAACCTGGATTCTCCGGGTCCCACGCCAGGTTCGTGAACTCGTACACCATCACGTAGCGGTAGTCGCCCACGTCTTCGTATCTGTGAATGAAACACCACAGGTATAAGTCGTGCCCAAAGGACTGTCCCTGACCCATGGCTCTTATTGCTGACACCTCGAATGGGTCTGCGTCTGTGATGCTCAAAAAGTATGGAATGATGTCGCCCGCCCAGTCGCTCCATGTCATGCCGCCGAAGTCCCACCAGTTGCTGGTCATCGAATGAAACGGCAGCACCACCGGGAACGACAGTCCGGCCGCCCAGGCCTGGAAGTGACTGTCGGTCGGCTCCCCCGACTGATTGTGCCGATCGTTGTACCACGGCGTCGGCGCCGTCGACACCTTCGGGTTGATGTCGAACTGCAGGCTCGAACTCCAGAAGTCCCGCTGGTCCACTGTCTCAGACGACTTGAAGCAGTAGTTGGGCCACACCAGGTTCGCGCCGCGGATGATCTCCGGGACGGCATGGTTGTCGAGGTACGTCACCGAGCCGCGCGTCACCGTGATCGTGTTCGCCGGGTCGGTCTGCGTCGTCACGACAAACATCTCGTCCACCTTGGCCTGCTGGTAGCTGCCGCCCCAATACCCCCGGTCCAGGAGGAACCTCCCATGATCGGCGACCAAGTCAAAGCCCAGATAGCTGGCCCGGTAGGCGTCCTTCTCCATGGCCACACTCCACGGAACCAGCGTGTGCAGGGCCTGAATCTTCGTGGATATCGACGCCAGCGGTCCCTTGTAGGAGGGCAGTTCATTCTGAAACGGTGGCAGGTTCACCCTTCGCCAGCGCTTGCCCGTCCACCGCTCAAAGCGTTCGTGAACCGCGATGGTGCTTCCAGAGAACGATACGCCCCACTTAATTCTGCACTTGCCCATGGTGAGGTGATCGAAGAAGGTCCAGTTGTAGACCTCGTTGGGGTAGGTCAACAGCAGCGGGCCGACCCACAGGTCGCCGTCTCTCTCAAAATGCACCGGCCCACCGTTGTAGTAGTAGGTGCTGATGTGGCCGTCCTCCTGCGGCTTGGCCAGCATGGTCAAAACGTGCTCGCTATTGCAGAACGTCTGCCACGCACTGGCCACCGCTGGGTAGTCGGCGAAGTAGTCCGGGTTCGGCTCGGGCAGCACGACCTTGACCTTCGAGCCGACGTGGTAGTTCGACAGTCGCACGTTGTAGACCGACACCGGGTTGTTTGGGTCGGTGTTCCACGGGCCAGGCGGTAGGTCGCCGTAACCCTCGGCGTTGGAATCGGTGGCGAACGCTTCCACCGCCACCATACGCCCGCCGGCCGCCACGCCCAGGCCCGGTCTGTAGGACCAGTACGACGGCTGCTTGCCCGCGGCGAACTCGACGCCCAACATGCTGCGGCCCATGTACTTCTCAAGCAGCATGGGCGATCCTCAGAGGTTGACCACATCGGTGAACATGGCCCACCGGCGGGCATCAACGTTGGTATCGATGAACGGCAGCTCGACGGACTCAACCAGCAATCCGGTCTTGACGGAGGCAATGAACAGGTTGTCGTCCACGACGTAGTTGGGCGTGGTCATCCAGGTTTCAGTGGCGTTCTGCCCTTCAACGTTGCCGGTCGCGGTCACGGTGTTGATGTCAACCGTGTTCAGGGCAGTCAGTTGCGGATACTCGGTCAGGATGTGTCGCAGCTTGAACGGCTTGGCGACGAGGGTGTCTTCGTCACCCTCAGTAACGCCATCCCACGCCCTGCACCTCAGATGGTTGTTGAACACCTCCTTCACGCGCACACGAGTGAGTGACTGCGGCACCGCCCCCAGCCTGACGATGGCCCACTTCACGCCCGTCCCTTCCTCGGCCCAGAGGATCTCCGCGGCGCCCGTGGGTCCACTGCGCAAGGTGCTGCTTTCGGGTGCGGCGTCGGCGAAGCGGTCGGCTTCGTTGACGATGTTCACCGACGCTGGGCACACGCCGTCGATGTACGCCCGGCCAATCCCCCCGGAAGTGAGCGGTTCATCCAGCACCATGAACTTGCCCACGTGGTCGGCGGTGGGCATCACGCCCTTGATAGCGACCTGGCGTTTGAACTCCTCGGCGTTGTCCCCCGGAAGAATGATCGGCGTATCAATGCCCAGTGCGGCGAATCGCCCCTGATCGGCACCGGAGGCGTTGCGAACGAGAACGGTGCCCGTTTGCCGGCTGCCGCCACCGGCGGGGCCACCGCTCCGTGACAGTTGCTGCTGCATGTGGGCGCGCGCCGCATCGACCATGGCGTTCCACGCATCGGCGGGTATCTTCAACGGCTGCCCGCGCTGGACGTGGGCGAGGGTCATAGACTCAACCCTCCGAAGGCCCCATATTCATAGACCCTCTCAACGATCGCCATGATGGGCTTCATGACCAGGAGCTTGTTGGTCGTGTCCTCTGCGGTTTGATACCTGCACCAGAGGTAGGCCCAGCCTTCCTTGGCCGCGATGGTGATGTCGCCGACGCTGACGTCGGTGACGTTGGGTGAACCAGCGAACGCAAACGCGATCTCCCACGGATCGTCGCCACGCTTGGACCCGGCTGCGCCGAGGAAGAGGGCCTCGCCTTTCTCGAAAGGGAGCGTCACCCCCGGCGCCACGGGTGCGTTCCACGTGGTGCCGTTCACGGTGCCGGTGAGTCGGTACAGCGTGTCCACATAGGCTGCGTCGACCGAGTCGAAGTATTTCGTGACGTTGAAGTTGAACACCGGCGCCACGACATCGACACCGTCCACCTGGTCGTCATGCACGCCGATGAGGTTGCCAAAGAGCGGTGAGACGGCGCCACCCGACGTGTAACCGGCGACGGTCTGCTTGCTCACCGTCACGTGCTGCGTCCCACCTCGAGTCTCGAAGCTGAAGCTGTACTCACCCGCGGCGGGCTTCTGGTACGAGGGCTTCACGTACCGGGCGATGCCGATGAAGTGACCGGTGCCCTCGAGTTCCTCGACCTCGGCGTCGTCGCGCTTGAGACCGTTGAGCGTGAGTGGCGCTTCGTCCAGGACTGCGGCCCGCGCGGTGCCTTCGTCGGTGGCGCCGCGCACAAGGTACACCCGTTCAGCCGAGCGGCTGGACAGGGAGCGGCCGAACTTTTCCTCGACGGTGACACTCATTCAAACACCATCTCGCTGTCGCGCTGGTTGCGTTCGATCTTCTTCGTGTTGCGCGCGGTCTCTTCCGATGCACGGGCGATGCGGTCCTCGTTGGGCGAGGCCTGCAGCGACATCAGCATCGAGGCGTTGAACGTGCCGCGCACCTCGACGGTACGCTTGGCCACGTCGGCCAGGTCGTCGAGCTCATCGAGGACCCCCGGAAGGTTGAGTCGGCCCGGCGCATCACTTCCGGGGGTCTCCGCCCGCTTCGTCGCCGCCGCGGACACCGCGTCCTCCCACTCGCGCCGTGCGTCGGCGAGGGCACGCTCGGAGTCGCGGCGCTGCTGGTCGTAGGCGTCGGTCAACTGCGCCTTGGCGTCCTCGTACTCCTGGCCGATCGCGCCGAGGGTGTTCTCGTGCGTGGTGCGGGCCTGCTCGCGCCGCCCACGGCGCTGATCCTCGGTCTGCTGCAGCATGGCATCGCGCTCGCGGTCGATGCGGCGGTCGTCGGCAGCGCGGTTCTGATCGGCCAGGCGCTTGGCGGCGTCGGCGTCGAAGCCCGAGTCAAACATCCCCTGCAGCTCCAGCAGCCGCTTGGCGGTCCAGTTCACCGCGCCGCCCCAGGCCTTCTGGAACCCGGCGGTAAAGTTGGCCCACACCTTGGTGAGGAACGCCGTGGTCTCGATGAACGCCACCTCCAGGCCGTGCCACACGGTCTCGAACGCGGCCAAGGCGCCGTAGAACGCCCTGTAGGCGATGCTCATGAAGGTCTCTTTGAAGCCCAGCCAGTAGCCGTTCAGCGCATTGATCCCACGTTGCCATTCCATCTTGAGCGTCAGCCACAGGATCTTCGCCGCCAAGGCGATATCCCCCGCAGCCAGGGCGTCGGCGATGCCTTGGTACGCGGTGAGGGCGGTGTCTTTGAGCGCCCCGAAGCGATCACCTAACCACGCCAGGGCCTTGCCGCCCAGATCGGTGCTATAGAGTAGATACGCGCCGAGGGCGCCCACGGCGGTGATGACCAGCCCAATCGGTGAAAGCAGCGCTCCGATCACGGTTCCGATCGCGCCGACCGCCCCGATCACGCCGCTGATCACCGTCGCCAAGGCGCCAAACACGCCGCCAAGGGCCGAGATCGCCAAACCAATGGCGACCAGCGCCCCACCCGCCGCGATCACGCCCACCACCACCTTGCCGATGTTGAGCACCAGCTCGCGGTTGGTCTTGATCCAGTCCACAATGGTGACCGCCACGGTGGTGACACGGCTGATCAGCTTGGTGAGCGTCGGCGCCAGGGCCGCGCCGATGGCGAAGACCCCGCGCTTGATCACCTTGATCAGGTCATCGAGCGTGTCGGTGAACACCACGGCGGCCTGGGCGTCGTCGTTGCCGATGGTCAGACCCAGGTCGCGTGCCCGCTGCTGCAACTGCTCGATGCCGGCAGCACCCTCGGCGAAGAGCGGCAGCAACTGTGTGCCCGACCGGCCCAGAACCTTCATCGCCATCGCGGCACGCGTGGTGGGATCTTCGATCTGCGCCAGGCGATCCGCCACCGCCTTGAGCTGCGCTTCAGGCGTCATGCGACCCAGTTCCTCGGCCGTGAGACCCAGTTCGGCCAGGGTGTCCACCGCAGCGCCCGCGCCCTGCGCCGCCTCAGTTATGGTGCGCTGCATGATGCGCACGCCGGTCTCCAGCGTCGCCAGGTTCGTGCCCGACTGGTCCGCCGCGTAGCCCAACTCCGACAGCGACTCGACGCTGATGCCGGTACGCTGGCTCATTTTGGCGAGTGTGTCGCCGAAGCCGGCGAAGGACTTCACCGCGGCACCCAGCCCCGCGGCGGCAACCGCACCCACGCCGGCGATCTTGGTGCCGATGCCGCGGATACCGGCGCCCCACGCCTGCAGCTTCTGCTGCGCGGCGCGCAGGCCCTTGGTGAGCTTGTCCTGGAGGGCCAACTCGACGTAGGCCTTACCGGCTCGGATGGCTGTCGTGTTGGCCATGGGATCTGTGTCCGGGGGTCTTGACTTTCAACAATCAGACGCGCATCATTGGGTCATCAACCTTGCCCCCGGAAGCGCTCGCGTGGCCTCGTGTCACGCGGGCGTTTTGTTTTCCCCCCAGAAGCTAAGACCGCTTCACCGAGTTGCGCCACAGCGTTGGGAACTTGCTCTTCTCGGCTTCCAACGCAGGACCCATATAGGGGTTGCCGCGGTAGCGGCGGGTCTCTTTGTGTTTGCCACTTCCGGGGGTGACCGTGCCGCCGACCTCCAGCACCTCGGGCACGGTCGTGTCGCCATATGGATTGCGCTGGTTGAGCTTGGCCGGCCCGATCACGACGCTCTTCTTTCCCTGGTCGTAGCCGAAATAGATGAAGCGTCGCAGCAGGCCCAGGTGTGACGAAGGTGGTTCCCCCGGTCGAGCGGATCGCTTGCGTGGTCGGATCAGGGACCGCGCCCGCTGCCGAACAAACGCACCGGCTTTGGACAGCACAGCGCGCGTCCCCTTGTCCACGGCGCGGCGCACGGCCGTAGTGGTGAAGAACATCCTCGTCGTCACGTTCACCACGCGATGGCTCCGATGCCGAACACGGCCACCACCATGGTCACCAGCACGATCCACATCTCACTGACGGTCATGGCTTGTGCTCCTTCAGAAAAACATCCCGCAGGGCCTGCACGCCCACGCGGGGCAGCTTCTCTTTCCTCTGCTTCAGACCCATGGGGTTGAAGTCGCTGGGGCGAAACAGCTTGTGCTTCTTCGATCTGTGACAGTTGGCCACCAGGGCCATCTGACTGCTGGTGCGCGACCAGGCCTCGCGCACTTTGGCCTCGGCCATCCACACCAGTTCACGCAGCGTTCTCAGGTCTGGATCAACGCCGACAATCCCGGCGAGCTCGTGGACGAGGGCTTCGACATCAACTCCTTCACCACGGCCTCTATCGACACGCTGTCGATCTGGGTCTGCGCCCTGGTCAGCACCAGGTCCCGCACCTGCTTGCCCTTGTCGATCACCTTGCTGAGCGTCGCCCGCACGCGGGCGTCGGGGAAAAAACCGATCAGTTCCTCCACGAACGCATCGGCCGCGTGCAGCAGCACGTCGCCGCCCATCGCGGCGCCGAACTGCTCGTCGCTGACCCCGGAAACCTGGGCCTGCTCCTGGCAGAGCACGTACAGCACATCCACCAGCCTGACGGGATCGCCGACGATCTCGGCCAGCCCGCGAAAGCCGTCGTCGGCCAGGCGGAACAGGTCCACGTCCAGCGTGCCGCGGAGCTTCTTGATCGCCGCAACGTGGATGGTGATGGTCCAGGTGCGGCCGGTGGTGTCGGTGAAGGTCTTCATGTCTTGCTTCCTTCTGCAGCCGGGGGTTACGAGCCGCCGCCGACTTCCATCCACTCGGGGGCGTGCTCGGCGTAGGTGGGCTTGATGGTGACGCTGACGGTCATCGCCTCCTCCAAAGGCTCACTGCGCGAGAAGCTGAGCACCTGCATGGTGGCGCGCAGGCCCTGACTGCCCGCGGTGGCGATGTTGCCGTCCATCACGGCGAACTCGATGCTGGTGTCGTTGAACCAGGCGCTGCGGATGACGGTGAACCCGGCGTCCTGCGGGTCCCAGACCATCTCGAACTCGATCGAGCCCTCCTTGAGCGTGCCCACGGTGGCCCGCCACTTGTTGTTGGCGCGGGTGGTAACGTCCGCCTCGCCCTTCTCCAGCGAGAGGGTGAGGTCACGCACGTTGGTCAGCTCGACCCACGTCGGCGTGGCGTAGTCGCCGGTGTTGCGGTACAGCTTGGCGTCGAGGCCGAGTTTGAAGCTCATGGCGGGTTACTCCGGGGTCCGGGGGCTGGGGGTCTGCGATGGGCGATGTGCGGCGGTGAGCCGGGCACGGCGCTGGTCGGGGGTCTCGGCGGGTATGAGCTTGAGCCGGGCGGCCTCGGCGTCGAGTTCGGCCTTGGTGCCCACCAGCACGGTGTGGCCCGGGGCCGTGGCGACCGTGCCGCGCTCGGCCAGGCCGATGACGCGTGTGCCGTCGTGGACCAGGCACGCTTCGTCCGGCTGCAGTTGCACCTGCTTGATCTGGACAGTGGTGGCGGTGATGGTTCGCATGGTGTGGTGTCCGGGGTTCCGGGGGTCAGGAGAACTCGATGTACCAGCCACGGCTGGCGAGGATGGCGACGGAGGCCTGGCCGGTCGGGTTCGAGGGGGCGCTGTTGCCGTAGCTGGCGAGGTAGCCGTCGGTCGCGCCGGTGGCGACGAGATCGGCCAGCACCTGGTCGATCACCGCCGCCGAAAGGTCGCAGTAGAAGAAGTAGACGTTGATCAGGTTCGGGCAGCCGCTCAGGTCGATATCGGTGACGTGAGTACAGTTGTAGAGGTTCAGGTCGGTCAGCTCGGCCAGGCCGTGCAGGTCGATGGTGGTCAAGTCGTAGCAGTACGACAGGTAACACCCGGTGAGCATGGGCAGCCGCCACGCCTCGAGCGTGGTGAACCCGGTCTCGTAGAGGATGAGTTGGCGAAGTTGCTGCAGGTCCGACCATGGCAGCTGCGCCATGGGGGTGTTGCTGATCTCCATGTACTCCAGGCCGGGCATCCGCAGCCGGTGCAGCGCCGTCACCTCGCCCGACCAGGGCAGGATCAGCGCCGGCCACTGCGCCAGGGGCGGGGTGGATTCGATCACGGGGAGTTGGGGCACGTAGGGCATCAGCCACTGCCTCCGTTCACGGTGACCTTGTCGCCGCCCCCGCCCCCGGAAGCCGACTTCACCTCGATGGAAGCAAGGTCGATGCGGGTGAAGGTGTGGAACTCGCTGGGGACCCACGTCACCTCCTGCGCCGGCTCGGACTTGGTGCGGAACAGGACGTTGGCCGTGTTGCTCGGCGGCGCCGAGATGGTGAACGTGCCGATCACGCTGGTGGCCGACAGCGGCTGCCACTGCGTGGTGACGTTGATCTGTCGCATGACGACGTTGTTGGCCATGGTTCGTCGCTCCGTTACCGCAGTGCCCGGTAGGTGATGGTGATCACGCTGGTAAAGACGCGCAGCTCGTCGAGGTGCTCGACCGCGTAGATCGGGTTGTTCTGCACTTTGACGGGCACGACCTCCGGAAGGGCTGCGAGCCGACGCCGGGACAGGTAGTCGATGAGCTGCTCGACCTTCTGGACCAGCGGATCGATCGCCGTATCGCTGTCGTCAGCGAGCTTCTGCTGCACGGCCACGTCGATCTCGCAGTCAAACTGCTGCGTCCCGCGGGTGGCGCCACCAACCTCAACCGCCTTGGGCACGACGGTCACCGCCAGCACCTTGAGGTCCTTGAGTTCCTTCCGAGGGCGGTACTGGCGCACTGCAACGGCCACACCTTCCAGAGGGCTGACACTTCCTGGTGTATTCACCTCGGTGACGACGGCGTCGGCGATGTCGGTGATCAGCGGCATGGTGCAGACTCTGTGGATCAGGCTCCGAAGATCATCTGACCCAGTTGCAGGAGGAACGATCCGCCCGCACTGGCGAACGCGCCGACGACGATCCAGGTCAACCGCTTGCGCTTGGCCTCGATCTGTTCGAGTCGATCGACGCGAACATTGAGACCCGGCTTGCCGTTGCCTCGCAACGCCTCATCGAGCCGATCGAGCTTGGCGTCGATCCTCGTCAGCTGTTGCGCGCAGACCCGGTCGAACTGGTCACTGGTGCAGCTCACGGAACCTCCGCGACGGGTGACGGTCGATCCGGCTCGACGGCCTTGGGCTCGGACGCGAAGCGCCGTTCCCACACGCAGGCCACCATGTC
Organism: uncultured Phycisphaeraceae bacterium; assembly: GCA_964518335.1. Classification (GTDB taxonomy): domain Bacteria; phylum Planctomycetota; class Phycisphaerae; order Phycisphaerales; family Phycisphaeraceae; genus CAZFDT01. The sequence continues at coordinate 39,935 of CAZFDT010000005.1, read as the reverse complement.
GGTCGCGCACGCGGTGAAGACCGCCAGTGAGATCAGCATGAACGCCGCGAGGTAGCACGGCAGGAAGTGGTCGAACCAGTGCGTCTGCGGGGTGTGGGACTTGGTGACGATAGTGTCTTTGTCAGTCATGGGTCAGATCCTCTATGTGGAGGGTGTGGATGCGTAGAACGTTGCGATACGGATCACTGTCACGCCACTCGGGTTCGCCGCCCGGGGCGTGGACTTCGTGGGTGACGGTGACGCCGTCGATCGCTTCCTCGATCGTGTCGCCCCGCCCCGGAAGCGTGGGCACGCCGTCAAGAACCAAGTCGGCCCTGCGGACCAGGTAGTCGCGCGTCACGACGCGCGTCATGCCCCCATCACCCTGATCGAGCCGGAAGACCGTCTGCCCCACCGTGGCCGGAACGTTGACGCTCGCCGCGCCTCTGCGGTACGTCACCGTGACCGTCGCGTGGGCGTGGCGCTGTTGGTCGAGCCATGCGGCGCCTTGTTCGAGAACGTTGGGCATCTGTGCGCTTCCTGTGCGCTTGGCGTGCGTTTCGTGTGCGCCGGCCAAGGCTCTCTGCTTCCGGGGGACTACTGCGCCAGCCGCACGCGGACGGTCACGTCGGCATCGACCGTCGCGCCCACGGTCTTGCCCAGGGCCTTGCCGCCGGCCGCCGTGGTGTTGGCCTGCTGCACGTCGGCGTGCCAGTACACGGTGACGCCGTCGGCGATGGCGCTGCCCCCGGAAGTAGCCTTGGGGAAGTCGAAGACGCCCTCGACCTGGATCGAGCCGAGGGTGTTGGCCTTGATCGGGCCGGTGGTGACGCCGACCAGGTCGCCTCGAACGACCACGGCTCCCGCCGGGGTGTCCAACTCGGGGCGGTAGTCCAGTGCGGCGCCGTGTTGAATGAAGGTTGCAAGTGGCATGGTGAGGGTTCCTTGGTGTGTGGAGGTTTACTGCAGCGATGTATCCGCTTGTCCGCTTCCGCTTCCGCTTCCGGGGGCGGGGGCTTATGCCTCGCCTTTGACTTTCACGCCGCCGCGGGGCTCCTGCAGCGCGACGCCGAAGTCGTGGTAGCCGCGCATCTGCACGCCCAGGACGTTGAAGTCGGCCTCGGCGGTCTCGATCGTGGGCGACTCCTGGCCGTTGAGGAACGCGACCTCGATGACGGGCACGTCGCCGGGATCGGCCAGCAGATACCACGCCTTGTCCGACGCACCGGTATAGGCCGCGATGGACAGGTAGCGGCTGACCTCGACGCGGAACTTGCCCGCGTGCGGGTTGCCCACGGGGTACTTGGTCGAGGCGGTGGTGTCCCTGATCTCGACGCTCTTGAAAAGCATCGTGCCCATGGCCGACAGCGCTGTGGGCACGAGCAGGACCTGCGGCATGACACCGATGGGCTTGCCGTCGGGATCGACCTGGTTGAGGAACGCGACCTCGGCCTTGGTGAGACCGTCGATACCCAGGACCGTGTCGGCCCCGGCCAGGTAGTTCTTGTTGCCGGTGGCGAAGAACGCGCCCCCGGAGTTGCTCAGGAACGTCGACCAGAACACGTCGTTGATCTTGAGGCCCGAGCCGCGGCCGAGCTTCCGGGGGACGGTGGTGATGGCGCCCAGGTCGTCGTTGATCACGTCGCGGCGGTCGATCGACAGCAGCAGGCCGTAAGTGTCGGCGCGGTTCGAGTAGGCCTGCTCGCCCAGGTTGCCGTGCTTGAGTTCGCCGCCCGGGGCGACCTGCTCGTACTGGTCCTTGCCGACGAGCCGGTAGCTGGTGACGGTCTTGAAGTCGCTCACGTTCCGCACCGAGCAGATGTTCCGCCACACTCGCTCGACGCTGAAGAAGCCCTCGAGGAGGAACTTATTGGCGACGTTGCTGAGGATGCCGCCGATGTCGATAGTGCTAAAACCCGCGCTGAGGTTGGGCGAGAACGCGAAGCGCAGCACATTCCGGGCGTCGCGGAAATTGCGGCCGGTGTAGCCGTTGGCCCAGGCGGCCTCCAGCAGCAGTTCCTGCAGACCCAGGCTGCGGCGGTAGCGCTTCGAGGCCAGCTCGAGTGTGCGCTCGTCGTACTGCTCTTCGAGGTTGGGAAGACCCGCGGTGAGCATGCACGCGGCCTCGAGCACGCCCTGGTTGGGGACGTCGGTCTGGTCCACCCGCGTCATGACCTGCGGGGCGGTGGGGATGTTGGGCCGCGAGGCGCGCAGCACCTCCAGCTCACACTTCTCCGGGGTCCAACCCTCGGTGATGGCCTTGGCTTCGATCTCGGAGTGGGCGTTGCCGCACACGCGCCGCACCGCGGCGATGCGCTGCGTCTCGGCCAGGGCCTGGGCGCGAATCGCGGCGAGAGCGCCGGACGCGTTGTCCGCGGCGGCGGTCGAGGAAGACGGTGCCTGGGCACTGACGGTGTCAGCCGTCTGCGGCTGGGTGCCGGTGGTCGCGATGACATCGGTAGGTGTGACGGGGGTGGTGGGCATGATGGTGTCCTGTGTCTGGATGGTGCTGATGTTGGAACGCTGCGCGGCGATCGACGCGGACGTGGCGGCGTCGGCGCCCAAGTCGACAAAGCTGATCTCGCCCAGCGTGGTCTTGCGGGCGACGTAGATCGGCCCCTCGAACGAGCGGCCGTTGACGGTGACGAACTTGCCGGGCTTGATCAGTTCGGCCTGCTCCACCGCAGCGCCGATCGACGCCTGCCAGGGGAAGCCGCGCTTGCCGCTGACCACGACCTCTCGCGCGGCCGCGGTGTCGCGCGAGACGACGCCGGCGGCGATGAGCTTGCCGCCGTCCACGGCGATCCGGTCAGTGTGGCCAATCCCTTGGGCGGCGCTGTGGGCGAAGCGGATCGGCCGCTTCTGCGACGGAATGGTCAGACCGTCGAGGTCGACCACCACCGGGTGGCGCCAGCCTTCGATCTTCATCGCGTCGCCGGTGTAGGCGACCATGCTGAACCGCGGCAGCCCCCCGCCCCCGGAAATGTCGCTGCCCTCGCTCAATGCTCCGGTGGGCATTAGGGCTTCAATCGTGACCATGCCGGCTTCGCAGGTGAGGTTCACATGCGTGGGCGTCGAAGTGTCGGTGTCGAGAGTGGTCAAGGCGTCAGGCATGGTTGAGGACCTCATCAGTGTTGGGGGTGGTGTCGGAATCGGACGTGTCGTCGTCATCCCCATTCGGCGGTGGGGCTACTGCAGCAGACGACAATCCCAGCTCGCGCATCAGCGCCAGCTCTTTGGCCCGCTGGCGCAGCTCGTTCTCCCAGTCCAAGCCGACCTTGGCGTACTCGGCGGCGAGCGTGGTGGTGGTGTTGGATAGCCGCGTCGCCTGTGCGTTGGCTTCCTTGGCCGGATCGACGTGTTCGACGCCGTCCCAGAACCACTGGTGCATGATCGCGCCGGTGTTGTCCAGGGCGCCGCGCTGACGCATCCACTGCGGCAGCAGGCCCTCGACCAGCACGGCTTCATCGAGCCACGCGCGGAGGATGCGATCGAGCACCACATCCGCGAGGTGGGTCTGGTCGATTCGGATGGCTTTGAAGAACGCCTGGTGGTCCAGGCGGCCCGAGGCGTAGTTGTAGCCGCTGCTGTTGCCCGCCGCGACGTTGAACGGCATGTTCAGCGGCCGGGCGATCTCGTTGATGATCTCGTGCTTGAAGTCGCCGTAGGCGGTGGTGGGCTGTTCGGCTCTGACTTGGCCGATCTTCCAGCCGAATGGCATGGTTAGCCACGAGCCTCGGTCCATCTCGACCGTGTCCATGGGTTCGACCGACGCTGCCTCGGCGTCAGCGGGCGCATCGGTGTAGATCACCCCCGACGGCAGGGCGGCGTGTTCGGCCGTGCCCACCACCGCGAGGGTGTAGCGCCGCAGCATCGCGTACAGCGGCAGCGACGAGGTGATCTCGGGGATGCCCCGCGACTGGCCGGGGCGGTCGGCACGGAACAGGTGGATCACCGCTTCGGCGGGGACGAGGTCGTAGTCGGCGGGGCCGGTGAGAGTCTTGGTGTCACCCGGATGGCGACGCAGAATCACGTAGGCGATGGGGTTGCCCCAGTCGTCGAACTGGACGCCGTCGACCAGCGTGGCGCCGGCGCTGCGCAGCGCCATGGGCGTTGTCACGCGGTCGCACTCCACCAGGCGCAGGTCCAGTTGCACCGGCGAATCAACGCGGGGGTTGGTGGCCAGCACGGCGAAGACCTCGCCGCTCTCGGCCTGGGCGACGCGCATCGTCCATAGCTTGTGCGCCAGCTTCACCGCCTTGGCCCAGCGCGCGAACTCCTGCTCGATGACGTGATTCGCGGCGGCGTCGGCGGTGAGCATCTGCAGCCGCGAGCCTGTGCCTACCACGTGATTGGCCAGGGAATCGACCATGCCGCGGGCGTAGCCGTTGTTGGCCACTTCGTAGCGGGCTCGGCTGCGCAGCACCCGCCGCACGTCGGGGTTGGCCGCGGCGTCGGCCGACAGGTGGTCGGCGTTCATCCAGTGTCGGCGGTTCTCGTGATTCGTCTGGGCGGCGTCGTACTTGGCATGGACGCGCAGGTGGGGATGGGCGACGACCATCGTCCGCCCACGGCGGGGCGCCGCGGGCTTACCGGTCACGAGTTCGCGCAGTCGTCTCAGCATCACACAGCCCCCGGTGAAGAGACCCGCGTGATGCGGATGCCCAGCTTGTTCTTGGTGGCTTGCTTGGCGCTAACGTAGCGGTCGGCCTCGATCTGGTCGCGCAGCGGATGCTGTTTGACGGTCTGGCCGTCAATGGACACCTCCGCCGGTGCGGCGGCGTTGTCGCGGATCGTGCTGGTCAGGTCGTCGGCCATGTTGATCCAAAGGGGACGCGATGTCCCGCTACAGATCACATATGCCGTGGGCTGTGCGTTCACGCATAGTTGCGAAGGATTCCGCCGGAAGACTGAGATACACTCTGCGATAGTTACAGATGTGGAACCCCTGTTCGGGCTGCTATTCGGTGCGTAGGTCGGCCCCAAGACTTTCTGTTGTCATGCAATCGCAGAAGGAGAGCATGCCAATGGGCAATGTGCGGCTCGATTGCTCATCACCTGACACCGCGCTTTCGACGGTCGCCGTGGCGCTGAAAGCTTCGGAAGGAGACGTCGTGTCCCTGCTCGAGCAGGTCGATTCGGACAATCATCGGATCTTTGGCCAGCGTCACCCATTCTTAAGTCTCTGTCAGGACGCGGGCTTGAACTTCACTGAGTCGATGGAGACCGTCTGGTTTCACCTTACGCGGTCATGTGAGCCTGAATCATTCCGCGGAGGTATCAAACCGCTGGGCCAAGTGATTGACAGCATGTGGTTGGCCCTCGAACCGTACGCGCTGAAACACGTCTCGAAGTCGCAGTGGGCTGAGTTTCGTGATCACGTCGATCGTCGACATGATGCTTACCATGCCGATCTGTACCGAAAGAAGTGTCGGGAATCGTTCCATTGGGGACCCTATGGGATTCTCGTCCGCGAATCGGCGTTCTGCGCTGAGGCGCTCTGCAATCACGACTACCTTCGTGTTCCTGAGATCATCGAGGACATCTGCATCTGTTTCAGACACTCATTCGCCGCAGATCTGTATAGCGCTTACCGAAAGGTTGCCGTCCCAGTCATCGTCAAGTTCTGGGCGCCGGGCCTACCAGACCATGCATTGGATGCTGCGTTGGCGTATTTGTGGCTCCATCGGCGTCGTGAGGCACCGAGCTTCGCTTCAAATACTTGCTTCGACGCTGGCGGTGCGGTCGTGGGCCCGGAACAGGTTATTGCTGTCGAGGTCAATCCGAAGCCGATATGTCCAACTCGTTTGAAGCGGCGAAACCGAATTGAACACGCACCTGTAGATCTCTCCATCAACATCGTTCCCGCGTCGTCAACCGCCGTCCGCAATGCCGACACTCCCGGCGCCGCAAGATGAACCCCGGCTTGGGTCGCGTGTAGATCACCGGCAGATGGCGGCAGCCACATCTCGTGCAGGCCAGGCCACGAGGTTCGGAGGGTTTGGAGGGTGATGGTGGCGTCACGATCATCAGCGGCTCCTCTGCAGTTCCGACAATCGCAGCTTCGTCCGCGGCGGCATATCGCGCGTGTCCGTGCCGAACAGCACCGCGCCCTGCATCGACGCGGCGGTCGCGCAACCCACCAGACAGTCCAACCAATGGTTATCCCCGCCCCCGGAAGTGAGGCGCAGCTTCCACTCATCCACCTCGCGGCCGCGGCCGGAGGTGCGCACGCGGTACTCGGCGGTGAGGTGTTCGCTCAGCAGCCGGTGACTCCCCGCCATCACGTCCGGCGCGAACAGCGACAGACAGCCGGGATCGCCCATAGGCACGGCCAGCCGCGCGTGAACGAACGTCTTCCAGAAGTTGGTGTCGATCAGAACGTAGCGGATAGACCGCTTGCCCTTACTTCCGGGGGCTCGCCAGTGCAGGCCCACGCGGTCGCCGCGCTTGGGCTTGTACTCGTGGAATGGCGTGCTCGCCGCACCCACGTAGCGGCCGTGGCTGGGCATGACGATCGATGCGTGGGCTGACTGTCGGCAGAACTGATAGACAACGTCGGTCGAGTTGCCCCAGTTCGCATCGATCAGGCAGCGGTCGATGGTCATCTCGGCGCCGTCGTCGCGCTCGAAGCGCTGGGCGAGCTTCGCCTTCGTCAGCGTTTCGAGCCCGGCGTAGATGGACCCTTCGAGCCCGGTGCCCTTGTGAACCAATGACAGCGTGCGTTTGGCCTCGCGCAGAGTGAAGTAAGGCTTCCGGGGGTCGGGGTACGCGCCGTAGTCCAGGACATACCCGGTGAAGTCGTCCTCCCAGCCGCACACCATCCAGAACAAGAGGTTGCCCTGCACGTCGATGAACATGGTCAGATGGTTCACGCCCACCGGCACATCGCCGCGCTTCATGCCGTTGCTCTTGCCCGCGATCGTGTCGGCACTCAGCAGTTCGTCGCCTTGTTCCACGTCGGGCGGGTCGTTCTGATACTCCGCCCAGAACGCCGCCTCGCCCTGGTCGAGCTTGAGGTTCATCGCGTGCTGGATGGCCGACAGCTCGTCGGGGTTGTGACGCTGCGGCCAGGCGATGACGAACCCCTCGTCCATGGCCATCCGGTTGTGTAGGTAGAACGCGTTGGCCTCGTCCACGCCGCGGTCGTTGCGCTGGCCGTCAGCGCGGAGTTGGGCGTATTGCTGCCACAGCTTGTCGGCGGCACTGCCTGGGGCTGGGAACTGATAGACCATCCGCGTGCGTTCGCCCTGCCACTGCGGATGCTTCTCCCGGTCGAGGATGCGGTCGGCCATGTCGTCGGGTCGCACCACGGTGAGCGTCATCAGCCCGGCGATCTTGCGGCCGGGTCCGGCCAGGCCGAGGATGGCGCCGGCGAGGATCTGCTCGCGCGTGGCGCACTGCGACGGTGACCGGGCGGACTCGTCGGTCTGCGGGTCATCGAGGAGCACCAGCGATGGACGCACGGTGGTGCCGTCGGAGCGCTTGTGCTTCATGCCGCGGATGCGGCCGGTGATGCCCGCGACTTTGATGATGGCGCTGCTGGCGACGCTGCCCTCGATGGTGGGCAGCACGATCTCCTTGGCCGTCCACCCCACGTGCGTCCGTGCGCCACGGTACAGTTGTCCCGCAGCACGCTGGTGAATTCCTTCAAGCGCACGCACCGGCCCCGTCACCTCGCTGAAGTCCTCATCAAGGAGGTCGTTGTTCTCCAGCTCGCTCTTGATCGAGTCGAGCATGTCGGCGGCGTGCTCCTCGTCCGAGCCGATCAGTGCCACGAACTCGCGGTGCCCATACAGCAGCGACCACAGACAGGCCGTCTCGCACAGGGTCGTCTTCCCACTGCCGCGCGGCATGGCCATGGCGAACAGCCCGCCCTCGAGGACCGCCTCTTCAATCTTGGCGATCACCTTGAGGTGGTCGTCCGACCACGCCAGGTGGAACGTCTGCGCAAAGTAAGCCTCGCAGAACCCCCGGAAGGTGGTGCTGCAGTGGTCGCGTCGCTGCGGGTTCACCGGCGGATGCACCCACCCCTCGGAGCCGATGTCGCGCGACGATTCAGACGACGCACGGCTGCGAGCGTTGACCGCGTCCTTGTGCGCCTCATAGTTCGCTTCGGTTGAACCGACCGGTGCCGTCTCATGCCGCGCGTGGAACAACCACGCTGCGTACCTCACCAGGTCGATCCGCTTGGTGTTGCTCTGCGCGGAGATACGGTATCCCGCCCGGTTCATGTGGCGGTACACCACGTGCGGCTGAACGACCTCGCCCAGGGGGGTCGAGTTGAGCAGCCGGACCGCTTCGGCCACGCGTAGTTGGCGAGGGTCTACTCTTCCGGGGTTCACCGCGCTTGTACCTCCCGCGCCAGCCACGCCGCGTAATGGACCAGGTTGAGCCGGACCTGTCCGTCGGCCCCGCGGCCCGCCGTGGGCGCCCCGGCGTCCACATCCGCCTGGACCTGTTCGGGCGAGACCGGCCGCCCACCCGCCGCCGAAATCAGCCGCGACATGTCCTTAATTGATAGGGCCGCCGGGTCGAACGCCGGCCCCGGCTGGCCAGGGTTGGCGGTCATTACAAATATCTCCGTAAGTTGCTGGAATTAATGGAATTACGCCTTGATGTTCCGGCCGACATGCCGCTTAATGGACACCAACAGAAAGGACCAGAACCATGCCCAACGCCACCGCCAAACGCCAGATTCGCAGCCTCCTGGCCAAGTACGACGCCCTGGCCGGCGCCTACGCCGACGCCCTGATCCGAGGACAGGCCGGTTGGGCACGCCGCCGCGAACAGAACCTCAAGAACCTCGGCCGGCAGGTCCGCGACCTGGCCCGCCAGCACGACCTGGTCGCATGGACCCGCGCCCGCCACAGCAAGTGATGATGCCCCGCCAAATTGGAGATCACCATGACACCTAAGCAGAAGACCATCGAGACGATCGCCCGCCAGCACCTGCGCATCAAAACCTTGGCCGAGCGCAAGAGCGACAGCCTGGACTTCCACGAGGTCGCGGTGTGGAGCGTCGAGAAGGCCCTGGTCGCCGCCTACGACGCCGGGCAGGCCAAGTGCAACGCCTCGCTCGAAGACACGGTCCGCGAGAATCTCTCGCCCGAAGCGGCAGCGGCGATCGCCGCGTACCTGCAGCCGGTGAAGACTAACGACCCGAAGGTCACACGCGAGGTGCGGTGGTTCAGCGATGTCATCCGCGAGACGATCGGCACGGACCAGTGCAACCGCCTCTGCGAACAACTCGGTCTCTGACGCCACGGCCCGCGAAAGCGGGCCTTGTCGTTTCACGGGCTTGGCCAGCCCATCAACCAACCCAACACGGCCAAAGGAGCAGATGCCATGAAGAAGAACGAAGTGAAGGTCGGCGGAGTCTACGTCGCCAAGGTGAGCGACAAGTTCGTTCAGGTGCGACTCGACGCGGAGAACCCGCGCGGTGGCTGGGACGCCACCAACCTGGCCACGAAGAAGATGGTGCGGATCAAGAGCGCCCAGCGCCTGCGCGGCCCCGGAAGTGCCAAGGCCAAGGGCGCCAAGCCGGAGGCGTCGACCGCTGCTGCAGTAGAACCCACGCCCGACGCGGCGAACCTCGCCGTCGCCACCCACCACGACCTGCAACTGGGCGAGTGGACCTTCGCCATTCGCGAGGGCAAGGTAGAGCACCACGCCGCCGCGGGCACGTTCGACAGCGACGACAAGGCCCGCAAGGCCGGTGAGAAGTGGATCGCCAAGTACGCCAAGGCGAGCGACGCCGCGAAGCGGAAGATGCTCGGCTGGAAGGCCGCAGGTAGCGGGGCCTCGACGGATGATGCCACGACGCCCACGGTGAAGAAGACCAAGACGGCCAAGCCCGCCAAGGAAGCCAAGCCCAAGAAGGTCAGCCTCCTTGATGCCGCAGCGAAGGTTCTCGCCGACGCCGGTCAGGCGATGAACACCAAGCAGATGGTCGACCTCGCCGCCAGCGAAGGACTGTGGACCAGCCCCAACGGCAAGACGCCCCACGCCACGCTCTACAGCGCCATCCTCCGCGAGATCAACACCAAGGGCGCCGACGCCCGCTTCACCAAGGTCGAGCGCGGGCAGTTCACGATCACCCCCGGATTCAACCCCAAGGCCGTCGCGGCGAAGGCAGGTGCGTGAACCATGGGCAACGGCAATACCACCCACGTGTCCATCGTGATGCCTCACTCGCTTCACGCCCGCCTGGTCCGGCAGCTTGCACGCGAGACGGCCGCACGCGGCCGGCAGATCACGACCAGCGAGTTGATGAGGTGGGCGTTGGAGGACTACCTCGACATGAACGAGGGCGCCACCATCATCGTCGACGGTGTTCGCCACGAGCCGCCGGCGCCACAGGGGCCGCAGGCTCCAATCCAGGCCCCTGACCCTGAACCCAAGGAGGCCTGACCCATGCGCCGCAACCTGCCCAACCGCAACGTACTGTTCGACGTGGTCGACGGCCACCTGGTGCGAATCGTCCGCGGCGCCGACGGTCGTAGCTACACCCACCGCTGCGAATCGGCCGTGTTCAAAACCGTCGCCCACGCCATCGCCGAAACCCCCGCCGAAGGCGAGGGCACGACGCTGGAGATCATCGCCCACCAGGAGAACCTGCCGTCCACGCAGGTGAACGTGGCGATCGAGTTCCTCAAGGAATGGGGCGTGATCGAGGTCCGCGGCCGGCGCTGCTACCCCACTTCCGGGGGCGCGTTCGAGGACGCGATGGTCATCTTCGAGGGCTTCCACGCGACGGAGTTCAAGCGGGCGTAGCCTCACGCGCCACCGCCTTCGGCCTCACCTACCCCCGCCAGCGCGGGGGTTTTCTGCGGTGATGCGGCGTCCGGCTCTGTTGCGATCCGCTCCGCCTTCCGACCCGTGAACTTCTCCCATCTCTGAACGATCACGTCGCAGTACAGCTCATCAAGCTCCATGAGGAACGCCCGTCGCCCCGTCTGCTCCGCGGCGATCAGCGTGCTGCCCGATCCGCCGAACAGGTCGAGCACGTTTTCGCCTGGCAGTGACGTATACTGCATCGCTCGCACCGCCAGCTCGACGGGCTTCTCGGTCAAATGGACCATCGACTGCGGGTTCACCTTCTTGACGTGCCACAGGTCGGTCGCGTTGTTCGGACCGAAGTAGCGGTGCGCCGCGCCTTCACGCCACCCATAGAAACTGATCTCAAACGCGCCCATGAAATCCTTGCGCGTGAGCACGGGGTGCTGTTTGTCCCAGACAATGCCCTGCGAGAAGTACAGCTCGTGCTTCTTCAGGAACGGCGGGTAGTTGCCGAGATTGGCGTAGCCGCCCCAGATGTAGAACCCGTGGCCAGGCTTCAGCACGCGGGCGATGTTGCCGAACCATGCATCGAGCATCCCGTCGAACGCCTCGTCGGTCACGAAGTCATTGGCGAGCGGTCTGTCCTTCGCACGTAGCTTCTTGTGCGTCGCGTGGCCCTTGCTCTTGTGCCGGGCCAGGTCAAACCCTTGGTGATGCATGCCGCGGGCATCGGATGCATCGACGGCATTGGATGCGGGGAACGAGGACAGACCGGCGGCGATGGCGTTGTTCGAGCGAGGCTCAACCTTCACGTTGTACGGCGGGTCTGTGTTCGCGAGGTGGATGGGCTGACCATCGAGCAGCCGGTCCAGGTCCTCGACGCTGCCGCTGTCGCCGCACAGCAGTCGGTGATTGCCGAGCACCCAGAGATCGCCAGGCTGAGTGGTCGCCGCGTCAGGCGGCGCTGGGATATCGTCGGGGTCAGTGAGGCCGTCCTGCACATCTCCGTCCATCATGTGCGCCAGGGTCTCGGCGTCGAAACCCAACAGGTTCAGGTCGAACTGCATCTCCTGGAGGCCAGCCAGCTCGATCGGCAGAAGCTCCATATCCCATTCGGCGATTGTCGCCGTCTGGTTGTCGGCGATCCTGTAAGCCCTGATCTGAGCCGGGGACAGGTCGGTGGCGACGTGGACCGGCACCTGCGTGAGGCCCAGCTTCTGCGCCGCCTTCCAGCGGGTGTGGCCGACGACGATCACGTCCTCGGTGTCCACGACGATGGGCTGGCGCCAGCCGAATTCGCGCAGGGACGCGACCACGGCGTCCACGGCGGCGTCGTTCTGGCGGGGGTTGCCGGGGTAGGGTTTGACCTGGTCGATGGGGCGGATTTCGATGTTCATGGTGATTGCCTTTCAGTTCTGCGATTGGGAATCTTGGTTGTGCTCGCCGTGCTGAACCTGCGTGTGCCGCCAAACCTCTCCGCACAGGGCGATGAACTCGTCGTTGGTGAGCGTGCCCTTGGCACGGTTCACCGTTCGGTCCAGAGCCTGCGTGTTGCCGATGGTGTGCTCGCCACCTCGGCTGAGCGGTACGATGTGGTCCAGCGAAGCCGTATCGGGCGTAAGCGCCCGATCTGTCAGGGCACAGCGATACTGCTGTCGTTCGAGCAGCAGGAGGATGGCTTGCGGATTCACGCTGCCGTCAGAGTCGGACCGGCTATTGCCACGGGACCGGCGTCTGGTGATGTGGCGTGGGGCGTCATGCGAAACTTGCCCGGCCATCGGCGCACCTGCAGGGCGCGACTTGACGCCCACCGCTTCCACCCCGTGTGGGTTCGCTGCATGTGGGCGAGCTGTCGCAGCGCGAGCAGCATTGCTGGCACCGCCGATTCCCAGGTCGTGATCTGTCGCCTGCGTCGAGGTGTGGGAAGCGTTCTGCCGTAGCGCAGGATCACCGTCCAGGCCTTGGCCATGCTTTGAGCCTTGCGTGTCCAGGGGTCGGCAAACTGGCGGTGGTTGTGCAGGTCGCGTCCCAGCATGGTCAACATCGGGTTGATAGCGCTTATCCATGTCGTGTTCTCCATTGAGTTTGCGTTCATCGGGGTTTATTTCTCACGAAGGAAAGAGAGTGATTGCTTGCTGCTGTTCCCGCACGTGTGCTTTGCCCTTGTTTTCAGGGAGGAACCATCGCTGCAGTTGACCTTGCCGAGTTCCCCACTGCCACACTGGCAGATTGTGGGGAACTCCGAAGTCGCGCCACGTTGGCCCCTGTCGCGTCCTGCGCTGCAGTGGACCGGACCTCGCCGCCGTCGGTCCCTGGCGAACGTGGGCCAACTGGTGGCGACGGTCGCCAACGTGGTGATAGGGTGATGACGCGCTGTGCCCACGACGACGGAGTCGCGCCGCTGCAGTAAGCCCAGGCAGGATCGCACCAGCAGCGCCACGTTGGCGTCTGGCGCGGACCGGCGAACGGTGGCCTGGTCGCCGCCGCTGGTCGCTGCTTGGCCACCTGGGCCGACGTGGGCGGACCCGTGGCCACGTGACGAGGACGATGGACGGCTAGACTGATTCGGGGTCGGGCGGCCAATGAAAGTTTGGCACCCATTACGTGTGTGCCGCCCGGCCCCACCTTCATCTCCCTCAATCCGGTCACCACATCCTCGCGCGCGTGCGCGTGCGCACGCGCCAACGGGCGTGTGTGCGGGGGTGCTATGTGGTAATGAGGTAACTAGAGAGAGAGTTATATATCTCTCTATATTTATAGGGATTTCTCGATTTTCAGTTACCACATCGACCCATGTGGCAACCTTGCGGTTTGTGGGGCTACCGGGCCACTGAACACCGTTCCATACCTCAGTTCCCGCAAACATATGCGGGAACGTGTGGCAACTGATGTGGTAACTACCGGGCATCTTTTGCCCCCTCCTCGGCGGCCTTAATGAGCTGGTAGCGGAACCCGGTGCGGCCGCCGCGAGGTGTGCTGCCACCCTCGAAGTCGATCACCACCTGGTTGAGCAGCGCATCTCTGACCTCGTCGATGTCCTTGTCCGACCACTTGAGACGGCGCGCCAGTTCCCAGTGCGGCATCCACACCTGGCCCTTGCGCGAGTGCCACGCGGTAAGCACCTCGACCAAGCGCTTGCACTTGCTGTCGAACTCACCCTCCGCGACGTGCTGCGCGGCCATGTAGAGCATGCGGCGGGTCTGGTAGTCCACCAGGGCACTGGCCCACTGCGCCGCCTTGGCGCTGATCCACGGGTTGGCATGGCTCTGGCTGACGGCGTAGATGAGTGCCAGCTTGCGCACCTTCTCGTACGCGCGTGCCCAGATCGCCATCGCGGTCTGGTCGTCGCGCTCCTCAGCCTGGGCGTAGCGCCCGTCGGACTCCTCGCGCAGGTGTCGCAGGATGTCGCCGGCCTCGGCCGTCTGGAGCACGACCTTGGGCTGCGGGTGCCAGGCGGCGAGATTGGCTCGACCTCCCGGGTTATCACTTCCGGGTGTAAACGCGGCCCACCACCGGGCGATCTCCACCACCTGATCGGGCAGGTCCTCAAGCACCGGGTCCTGGCCCGTACCGCGCTTGCCCGCTTCGAGGATCAACATGCGCGCGAAGAACCCGTTGTTGAGCATGCGCATCGACAGCGCCTCGTAGAAGTACTTGGGCACCGCCGTGCCGAGCATGCACAGCGACGGTTGATCGATGACGCCCGGAGATTCCTTCCCCGCCTTCACCCGCATGGGGTAGAGGGCGCTGGCGCTGGAGTACATCTTGAGCAGCGTGTTGAGAATGCTCTCGTGCCGGGAGTCGCGGGCCTGGTTAATCGCCTGCATCAGCCCGTCGATCTCGTCGGTCTGGAACAGCATCGACGGCTGGGTGAACAGCCGGTCCTCAATGCCCTCGCCGCTGGCGAACTTGTCCCCCAGCCCGTCCTGAAGCCCCGCGGCCAAGAGCACCTTCTGGTTCACCTTCCGGGGGTGGTCCTTGCCGGCGCCGGAGTTAGCCAGGGCCAGGACATAGAGGTTCGTGCGGGCGTCGGCGGTGTCGCGCACCTTGCGGCCGGCGAGGAAGGCCTGCAATGACAGGGCGCCGCCGAAGGCCAATACCGGCTGCGGGTACGGCGCGGTGCGCAGGGTGTATTGCATCACCTCGCCCACGAAACCCGGTACCTCAAGCAGCTCCGCCGGGAACGGCCCCGGATCCTCGACCCCCGGAAGAGGCTTGGGTGTTGGCGTGGGTGCAACTGCAGCGCCGTTGCCGCTCATGATGCCCGACAGATCGACGCCGCCGGTGCATGTCGGAGTTCCGTACCCATCAGCGCGCAGAGCCGCGGCCGCCTTGGCGTAGTCGCCGTCGTGCTCCAGCAGCGCATACACGGCGAACGGTAGGTAGGACTTCTCCGGCTCGAACGGCGCGGCGTTGCTGCTGAAGACGTAGAACACCCGCCCCCGACCGGGGAAGCTGGCGCTCCAGCCGCTGGTCTTGCCGGGCCGGCGCCAGTACTCGCTCTCGCTGCCGCAGCGGTCGAGCGTCCAGCCATGCTTGATCAGCACGCATCGGGGGTCACCGCGCTCGTTGTAGTCATCACCCGGTCGCAGAGCACCCCCGCCCCCGGACAGGGCCGATGGTGTCTCGGCGGTGCGCGGCTGTTCCGGCGGCGGGACGTACTCGTTGAGCGCCCACGCCGCTTCGAGTAGGACGTCGCGCTCGACCGCGGTGAGCACCGGCAACGAGGCGAGGTCACCGTGCGTCATCTCGTAACCGGCGGTGGGTGCGCACAGGAACAGGCCGCCTTCGCCCCGGGTCTCGATCAGCGTCACGACGACGTACCACGTGCCTGTCGCCGGGTCACGCCGCGGCGTCAGTGTTTTGCCGTGGATCGTCACCGGCTCGTTCGAGGGCGTGTCGATCTGACGCTGGGCCAGCTTCATGTTGCCGCACACTGGATCACTGCAGCGGTACGCGACGTGTTTGCCGCCGGAAGGTGTGGTTTCAACGGCGAGGCGGTCGAGCATGCCTGGCGACGCGGCCTCGACGCGCTGACGCCAGGGCTCGTACAGCTCGGCCGCAAAGTCGAAGTCGATGATCTCCAGGTTGCCCGACACCACGCCGGTGACCAGGCACAGCCCGTCATGACCGTTGCTGAACCACGCCTCAATCTCGATGGGCGTGGGCAGACGCTCCTGGTACTGCTTCCATTGCGGCAGCGCCGCGTACTTCTCCACGCGGCGTGCCGGCAGCACGCTCAGGCCCGCGCCCAAATAGGCGGTGGCGGCGTCGGCGATGTTCGTCGTGACGGCGGTCATCAGAACGGCACCTCATCGAGCGCAGGCTCGTACACCAGATCGCTGTCGTCGCTGTCGCCCCCGGAATGGCCGGTGACGTCGGGGACCTCGGCAAGGTCGTAGTCCACGATGCGATCGAACTTCTCGCCGCTGACGCTTCGCACGGTGATCGCCAGCGTGTCGGCCAGAGCGCCCTCATCGGCCAGTGCAACAGCCTCCTCCGCCGTTGCCGGCATGGGCAGACTCGAGCGCCGCTGCCACCACTGCTGGGCTTTGCTCCAGGGGAAGCTGCCCATCGGATGCTCGACGCAGATCCACTCGCTCTGGAACTGGTGGAAACCCACCTCGTACTCCACCCGCATCGTCCGGGGGGCTTCCGGGGGAGCGTCGCGCTTGGTGTGGACGCTGAAGAAGATCTGGCGGACGTCGTAGCGGGTCTCGGTGATTTCGCCGGAGAGGATCGCGGCGTCGGAGGCCTGCACCTCGTGGTTGCTGGTCTTGCGCGGCGGAAACGTATGGCCGCAGGCCGGGCACGTTGAGCACCCGGCCGGAACTAACTCATGACACTCGGGGCACTCCTTGACGGGCGCTTCCCCGTCGCCGCGGTCATCCGTGGTCAACTGAAGCGCGTCGACCGGACCGTGGCGAAGAACGTTGCCGCCGTAGTCCAGCACCAGGCAGTCGGCCTTGCCGGGGTGAAGGCGGAAGCCCCGCCCCACCATCTGGTAGTAGAGTCCCGGCGACATCGTCGGCCGCAAGAGCGCCACGCAGTCGACGTTGGGCGCATCGAACCCGGTGGTGAGCACGTTGACGTTGGCCAGGTACTTGAGGTCGCCCTGCTTGAACCGGGTAAGGACCTCGCGTCGCTCCCGTGCGGGAGTGTCTGCGTCGACGAATCCGCACGTCTGGTTGGAGATGGAGGCGATGGTCTCAGCCACGTGGCGGCCGTGGCGCACGCCGGTGGTAAAGATCAGTACCGCGTGGCGATCCTGCGTTTGGGCGACGATCTCCTCACACGCTCCGCGGACGAGCGCGTCGTCATCCATCAGGTCCTCGGCCTCGCCGGCGATGAATTCGCCGCCGCGTACATGCAGGCCCTGGAAGTCGGGCTTGGTGACGCCGGCCTTGGTGCGCAGCTTCGAGAGATACCCATCGACGATCAACTCCTTGACGCTGACCTCGTAGCAAATGTGGTTGAGCACGCCTTCGGGGGGTGGCACGCAGATGGGGCCGTGCTTGAGCCGGAACGGCGTGGCGGTCAGGCCGATCACGCGCATGTCGGGGTTGATCACCTTCATGTCCGCCACCAGCTGGCGGTACATCCCATCGCCTTCACTTCCAGTGGGGATCATGTGCGCTTCGTCGATGATCACGAGGTCAAACCGCCCCAGGTCGCACGCCCGCTTGTAGATGGACTGGATACCCGCGACGAGGATGGGGTGATCGGTGTCGCGCCGGCCCAGGCCCGCGGAATACACACCGATCTGCAACGCCAGCTCCGGCGCCATGATCATGAGCTTGTCCACTGTCTGCTCGAGCAACTCCTTCACGTGGGCAATGACCAGGACGCGGCCGTCCCAGAGATTCACCGCATCGCGGCAGATGTGGGCGATGACCGGAGTCTTACCCGCCGCTGTTGGAAGAACCGCGCACGGATTGTCGTCCCGCGTGCGCAGGTGCTCATAGATCGCCTCGACCGCACGCTGTTGGTACGGTCGCAGGACCATCGTTGTCGGGCTCGGTGAGGTGGCGGTTGTCATCACGGTGCCCAGTCCGGTCGGCCCGGCGCGAGACGTTGCCGCCCGCGCCGGGCCACCCCATGACCGGACCTGATTCACCCCCGTTTCCAGGGCGGTGTGAGGGACGACCCGTTGGTCGCCGGCGTTGGCGTGGACGCTGCGGCTGTCGTGTCCGCCGGCGCTGGCGCCGCCCCCGCCCCCGGAACCGAACCGTTCATCGCCATGTACCCGTTGATCTCGTTGGTGATCTCGCCCGTATCGCTGCGCTTCTTGCACTTGACGCTGATGACCAGCGGCCGGTTGTGCAGCTCGATCGAGTCCTTGGGTGTCATCACGCCGACTGCGCGGCAGATGGCGGACAGTTCGCCGCGCGCGATCTCCACCGCCTGCTTGTTGGGGTTGTCCAGGTTCAGCCTCGACCACAGCAGCCGCCCCCGGAATAGGCCGTCGAGGACTTGGAACGTCAGCTCCAGGTACTTGCCGGTGCCGTTCTTGGTCGGCTTCATCTCGCTGGCGGTGATCGTCGCGGGGTACTTGCCCGGCGGGATCGGGTCGAAGGCGGTCTGGGGTTGGACGGTACTGGCATCGAATCCGGTCAGGTTGGCCATGGGGTTGGCTCCTTCAATGGGGGGTGAAACGAAACACTCATGCGGCCGCCGCGTTCGTGCCCACCGTGGGCAGGTACTTGGCGTACTCGCGGTAATCCAGGGGAAGCTCGTCGGGCAGGTTCAGCCGGTTCTTGGCAATGTGCGCGGGGCGCTCGGTCGTGCGGATGATCCGCTCACCCGTGCCGATGCCCTGGGTGCGCGTGCGGTTGAAGCCTTCGTCGGTGACCTTGGTGAAGACCCTGTACGTGGCAAAGAACACCTCGTCGGACCACTCAGTAATCAGCGCCGACGCCAGGCGATGCAGGCGCGGGACGTAGCGGTCGTAGGGTTCGGTCTCCGGGTTGTCGAAGCGTTCGATCCGTGCGTGCGCGATCAGGATGCACGCCATGGCGCGGTGCGTGCGTAACGCCTCAATGCCCTCGAGCACCTGACGCCACTGCTCCAGGGCGTAGACATAACCCTTGGCGTAGCCGATGTCCTCGATCGTGGCGGCGCCGCGCTTCAGGCACACGTCGGCGAAAATCAAACGCTCCAGCCAGTCGAGGCTGTCGATGCACACCGTCTTGAAGTCGTGGTTGTTCTCGTACAGCTCGACCAGGCAGTCGATGACCTGGCCGAAGGTCGTCACCAGCGGGAAGCTGGCCACGTCGATCTCGCCCACGCCGTCCTCGGTGGGGATGAAGATCGGGTTGTCGGCCATCGAGGCCCAGGTGGACTTGCCCACGCCGCCGACGCCGTACAAGGTGGTGCGGCGGGGCGCGGGGCGTTTGCCGCGGTGGATCTGATTGATGAGGGTCATGGGGGTGGAGTCCTTCGTGCGTCAGGCGGGGTACGTGCGCAGGGCCGCCGGCACCGCGCTGGATCGGGTGACTTGGAACGCCTCGTCGCCGAACTGAGTGATGAGCAGATTCGTGAACGCCTGGGCCAGGACTGCGCCGATCGTGCCATCGGTCTCGATCTCTATGCAGTGGCCGGCATCGTCGATGTCGTAGTTGACGCTCAGCAACAGGCGTGCGCGACCGACCACACCCTCGATAGCCACGAGGGCCATCTGCAACGCGTTCGCGGCGTCGGTCATGGCGACGTCCGGCTCAAACTCGAAGCGGTAGGTCTGGGTGTTCATGGCACTGGGTTTGAGGGCGGGGGTACTTGCGTTACCTATGCCGGGCCGGCGGGAATTGTCCATGCGCTTGGCCGTTGTCCATGCACGGCGTACTCCATTAGGTAGCGATCGTGAGCGGTTCGGCGGGCTGGCCGCTCGGCGTCGCCGAGACGGTGAAGGCCGTCGATCCGAACTCCTTGATCGCAAACGAGGTGAAGATGCGGACGACGGTCTCGCTGATCTCATTGCCGCCGTTGATATGGAGGCAGTGTTCCTCTTCGTCGCGTCGGTATGAGAACGACACCCGGAGTAGCGCCTCGCTGAACAAGCCCTCGGCCGCGAGGATCGCCAGGTGCAGCGTCGATTCCGCTTCGTCCAACTCGGTCACGTCGCTGAAACGAAATCGATAGGTTGGGGCATTCATGGTGATTGGTCCTTTGCGCTGGCCCCGGAAGCAGCGGGTTGTCCGCGCTTCCGGGGCCGGGCCTAAGGGTTATCTATGCCGTGAGTGATGACACGCGCCGCTCAATCGCAATCGACTCCGGCGTCACGAAACACCTCGCGCATGCGGTTCAAGCGACGCCGGATGGTTGACGGAGAGACGCCGTAGCGCTCGGCGGCGGTGGAGATGTCCGAAGCGACCACGTCGGCCAGCAGCACTCGCTGCTCGAACGACAACTGCTTGATGGCATGAGCGAGAGCTTCCCGGACCTCCAGACGGTCCGTTTCGGATTCGGGCTGACGCCCGAGCCGACGGAGCAGATCGGCCTCGCATAGAGCCGCTCCAAGCAGGACGTGATCGCCTTCGTGCTCGATCATCGTCGTATCGATCGAGACGTTTCGGTGTGCCAGCCGACGCTTCTCGCGCCCGCGTCGGCGGAGTTCGAGGCCGACCCAGGTCGTCACCAGGTTGGTGATGAACGCCTCAAAGTTCCCCCGGGCGGGGTCGTACAGTGGAGCCTTCTCGATCAGGTAGGCCCACATCGACTGCTGCAGGTCTTCAACCTCGCACCGGGTGAAGTCGGTGCGGCGGCAAAGCTGCCTGGCCTTGATGCGGATGAGGGTTGCGGCGTAGGGGTGAGAAACGACGGGGTGGCTGGAAGCCATGGAGACCTTCCGCCGGAGGAGGTCCCGCTGGCCGAATCAAGACGCGCGTAGAACAGCTGTGCCGCGGACACACGCCGCAGATCAATGCACAGTCGCGTCAGGCGACAACCGGGAAGTGCCTCTCGGCACTCCCCGTGCGCCACAACTCGTGTGTCTTTGCTACAAACCGTGTGTCTTCTGGCGGGTCAGTCCAGAATCCAGTCGATTGGCTGTTCAGGAGCGTACTTGAGCGTGTTGCCGGTGTTCACATTGGTAGTCAGATGTTTCCACAACTCGGGCAGATGCTTTTGGCATTGGTCGATTCCACGACGCAGCGCAATGGAGACAGACTTACGGACCCGTTCCAAGTCAGTGTTTTCTCGAGGCTTGCCGTCTTTGGCGAGGCGTCGAAGGAGTTCAGGCTCTACAACGTCGATTTCAGCTTGTGCCACGGCTCTGGCTGTTTCATCATTTGCTTTTTCCGCCTTTGCTCGCTGCTCAAGCAACCCCTTGTAGAGCTCTCGCATCTCGCGGCGGCCTCGGTCATCCAGTTCCTCGCCAGAGGTGCCCTGAGCCAAACGAGGATCAATTCCCGCCTCCGCTGCCAGGAGGTCGACCGCAGTAATGGCTCGATCAGGCTCCCAAAGCAATCGCGCGATGTACCGCATTCCCTTTGTGTCCTTGAGATGCTTTACCTCACTACCGTTAAAGGCGACCTCCCAGAAGTTTCCCTTGCAGTGAAAGAGGTAGTCGGGTGAAAAATCGCCTTGCAGGTACCGACGTACAGCCGCCTCAATCAGTCGCACGTCGATGCCAAGCCGGCCATCCAGAAAAGTGTGGCAGGCATCGAGCGTGAAGACCCGTGCTGGCATCTCTGCCCACACGTCAGGCGAAGGAGCCGACATGGGGACCAGGACAATTGGTGGCACAACCCCCTTGGGCAGGGACTTAATCACCGCAACAGCATCTCGGCGCGTTAGCCCACGTCCCAGGTACACCTCGGTCCGTATCCCCCGAAAAGCGTGGTGACCAAGGTGAAAGAGTCGATCTCCAGCCAATGCCCTAATTACACCATTCAACGAGGCGGATTCAGCGATCGACTCGGCAATGGCCCGGGCATCCAAGCGCCAAACCTGGCGGTCGCGGTCATACACATCGACCCGCATCTCGCGCGCGCACCGGATGAAGTAACTGGCCGTGCCGTCACCTGCTTTCCGCTCGATCACTGACTCGATGTGATGCGACGTGCAGACCGGGCAGGGAATCCGATTGGCGAACCCCGCCGGCTTGGCCAAGCCCGATGACTCCAGGGCTTGTCTCGTAGCCGAAGGCAGGCGACGCCAGCCCACGGGTGTGATAGTCGGATCGGTGGCTTCCAGGAGCGGCCAAACAGGCTTTAGAATGTCAGTCACGATCGATCTCCAGCGTCTTGAGGACTTTTTCACCGAGCACCCGCAGGTCTTCATCCTCTTGGCTCTTGAGGTTACAGGCCTGCGGGGTGATGCGAATTGTCTGGCGACGCCCCTTGCGGGCGCCATCACTGACGCACTGCATGTAGACCACAAACTCTTCGACCGTGACCTGGCTGCGATCAAGGTCCATGCTCTTCAATGCCCGATCGAGCTGCTCCATGGCGGAAGCCCACGTAGTCCCGATCCGGAAACGAAACACCAGCCCCTCGACCGGTGCCTCCACCGTCGGAAAGACCATCAGCCGTTTCAGCTCGAGAAGCGCGATTCGCGGGTCGTTCGCGTCAAGCTTGAACCCCTCGGTCAGAACGTGGTCCAGTTCGAATGCCGGGCGGTCGGGAGGAATCTCATCGACCTCCGTCCTGGTCATTGCCCGGTAGAACCGCTGCCGAAGGTCCGCCAGTACCTTCTGTCCCCCAGCGGCGATCATCTCCAGCACGCCGGTCGACGGTGAAAACACGAACATGATCGTGAATGCAGTCGGCACATCTAGCGCCTCGAGCTCGCCGTCGTCGTTGAATACCATGAAGTTGTCGGGCCAATCCGGAAGGTATGCAAAGAAGTACTCGGCCCCATTCTGCCGGCTGTAAGGGTGGATTTCACACCGATCACCACGCAGTTGATCGGCGTGATGTGCGATGATTTCTCGCTTCAGGGCTTCGATCCTCTCCGCATTGACGATGAACTGATTGGCATTGATGCCGGACCACTTGTGCCAGTGGCGACGCTGCGACAGCTCGTCGGCACGGACAAAGACGATTGCTTCCTCGAAAACCCGTCGCGCATTCAAGTACGTCCAGACTACCTTGTTCATCCGTGTCTTCTGCTCGCCCCATTCCTCGATTAGGCCCGGTGCGAACTGGCACAGCTCCTCGCATAGAACTTTCAGGCCACACGTCGAGGAGAAGGTCTTGCACGTCCGGAGTAAGCGGTTGATGTCACGCTTTTGGTCGTTGTCCAACTCCTGCAGCCGGTCAAACAGCGGATCGACCCGCTTCTGCTTCTTGACCTGTTCCCAGTCGAAGCCTTCGAGAGTTGGCAAATCCTTCAGAAGCTGCTTTCGCAGCTCGGGGCCGATCTGACGGAGGGTGGCTTTCAGGTCGAATTGGCTCATGACGGATTCCTTGGTTCGTGCGCGTTCGATAAACGGTTCACGCACTAGTCAAAAAAAGAGGGGGCAACTCCGCTCCCTCAAAACAGTGTGGGCGTGATCTCCCGGACAAGCAGCCCCAAGTCCTTCAACCTATATCGCATAGCTTCGGCTGACACCTCGAACTGATCAGCAAGTGGCTTGCAGAACCTATCCATCGCCATATCTTCGTTGCCCGTAGGTATAGATTGATCATTGACCCCCGGCAGTTCGCTAATTGCAGCGGGTTGATCTGAACCTCGCCACCGGGACCAAGCGCAACGCACGAGATGACGGGGCATCAGGACACACGCTGCGAAGGCATTCGCCTGTATTTCTTCGCGCGGATTCTGACTAGAACGATTAACAAAGGCAGGCTCAGCGTTCATCACAAAGAGCGACGCGGCAGACGGATCTTTCAATAGCAACTCACGATGTAAGCGCCAGTGTCCGACTTCGTGTGCAATAGTGAAGCGGTAGCGCCCTAAGAGCTTCGGATTCTTAGCCGTATCAAGCGATTGGTCGACCTGAATGGTCGGGTCGCCGAAAAGGATGCAGCCCAGGATATCGGGTTGACCATACTTGCCGCGGAGGTCAACGAGCACGCAAGGCAGTCCAAGGTGACCCTCGGCAATGATTTCAATCGGAACAGGTGGCTTGGTGACAGCAGGATGATCTTGCGCCCACTCGTCGAGAAGCAGTTGCGCGTGCTCCTCGATGACTTTATCGTGGACAAAGGGAACTTTGTGTTGGCGCAAAGCGATTCGACGCTTCATCCTTTTCCTTCCTCTTTCGTCTTGTTCCTAAGCTGCTCGGTAAACATGCGTAGCTCCTCCGCCGTTAGCCCCTTCGCGGCACGCAGCAGCGCTGGCATCGCTTCAGGCTCGTTCTTGATGATGTCCGTCAAGTCGGCAGGCATACGGCCAGCCAACGCGATCCATTGGTCGGGCTTCTCACCCAGCAACTCCGCCATGACACGCACTCGCTCCGCTGTCGGTGGCCGCTGTACCTTTCCTTGCTCGATCTGTGAGAGATAAGTGGGGCTCATATCCGCCAGATCCGCAAATTTCCGAAGGCTGTAGCCTTTGGCGATACGGGTTTCCCTTAGCAAGATTCCGAATGGACGCGTTTCATCAGACATTGGTCAGTCCTTCCCCGGCAAAACTCACGCCGCCCCGGAGTAGACGGGAGACGGAAGGGTTGGATACACACGGTACACATGCTCAAAGACCTGCTCGGCGCGGGCGTAGACCTCGTCCTCGGAGTAGTGCACAACAGGTAGGCCAGTCCCGTCGGCGTAAAGGTAGTCACGGATGGCTAGACGGACAGCGTCGCGAGTCGCCTCTTTCTCTCGCCATTGATCAATTCTGAGCTTCTCCGCCTTCAAGGCATCGAGCAGTCCAACGGCCACCTCTTTGATTCGTTTGATCTCCTGTGGCGTTAGTTCAGGCTTGAACAGGAGGTCATAGACCGCAAGGTACTCCTCATTCGTCAGGCCCTCTCGCACAGCTCGCGATTCTTCTTGGCCCAGTGCCTTCATATGGACCAGCAATTCCTGAAAGGTCTGCTCAATGGTTTGACGGTCCTTCTCCCGGTTGTACGCCTCGACTATCTCTTCGTAGTGCTTCTGAAAGTTAGTCCGCAGCGGATTCTGCTGTAACAGCTGTTGAAGCCGGCTCTCGATGGCCTGTCGCAGATTCTGCACCAAAGTATTTGGGGCAGAGATTCGCTTGAACTCCTGCCTCAGGCGTTCGAAGTCGATCCTGCTGATGTCGTAGAGTTGGCCATCTTCGGCCTCATTGGCACCGGGCGTAACCGACTCGTCCACTATTCGGTGAAGCTCTCGGATGATGTGGCTGATGTCCGCCTGGTCACGGTCCTGTACAAGTGATTTGTAGATAATGTTCGTGGCATCCCGAGCTGCCCGCCGCGCGATGACCCCATCAACGTTGATGCAGGCTCGGAATCCCCGGAACACCTGACGGCACATTATCTCGAAGCGCTTTCGAGTTACGTCATTCTCGTTGGCTGCCTCCTTCGCAGCGATGATCGCAGCATTTCGCTCAAACCCTGACGTCTCCAGAATCCCCTCAAGCGGGGCGCCTCGATCGTGCAGAAACGCCCGAACCAAGCCGATGGCCTCATCCAACGCATCGAGCAGCTCTTCGTCGGGCTTTGCGGGGTTCTGCTCGCCACTTCCACCACGCCCGCCATCACCGTGCCCGGCAAAGGTGGCCAGCGCCTTACGCAGGTTCTTCAGTATGCCGCAGTAGTCGATGATCAGGCCGTTGCTCTTCCCCTCATGCACCCGGTTGGCACGTGCGATGGCCTGCATCAGCGTGTGTGCTTTGAGGGGCTTGTCCAGGTAAAGGCTAGACAGGCTCGGCACGTCGAACCCGGTTAGCCACATCGCACACACAATCGCGATCCGGAACGGATGGTCCGCCTTCTTGAACGCGGACTCGACGTCGAGGCGTTTGCCGTCCGACAGCTCGAACCCTTCCTTGATCAGGCGGCGATGTGGCTTAATATCAATGTCCCACTTTCGGAACTTCTCCACCTCCCCCTGCTCCTCACTGATGACAACGGCAATCTCCGTCTGCTTCATCCACTCGATCTGGCGTCGCCGATCGGCGATCTCCTGTTCATCGGTCACATTGGCGAGTTCCTTCTCAAGCTCGCCAATGCGGGGCTTCCACGCCGCCTCGATCAGCTTGTGCATCCGTACACAGGTGATCTTGTCGATGCAGACCAGCATCGCCTTGCCGCTTTCCCACGCCTTCGAATAATGGGTCACGAAGTCATTGGCGATCTGTTGTAGCCGCTTCTCCGCGGTGATGACGTGGTACTCGCGCTTCAGCTCTCGTTCCAGGCGCTGGGTGACATTCAGATCATCTGTCTCCAGCTCTGCCAGCTTTGCCGCGATCTTCTCATTCAGTTCGTTGGTGGCCACACCGAGACGGTCGCCCCGTGCGTCGTAGTACAGCGGGACCGTGGCTCCATCCTCGACCGCACGCTGGAAGTCATACGTGCTGACGTACTCGCCGAACACCCTACGGGTGATTTCGTCGTCGTTGAACAGAGGCGTTCCGGTGAACCCGATGTAGCTGGCCTTCGGCAACGCATTGCGCATGTTCAGCGCCAAGTCGCCGTACTGCGTCCGGTGCGCCTCGTCGGAGATGACAACCACGTCATCTCGGCCGGAATACCACGTGCCTGGGTCCTTCTCATCCACCGGCTGGTTGAACTTCTGAATCAGCGAGAACACCAACGTCTTTTGCTGTCCCAGTAACTCCTTCAGATGATCACCGCTTCGAGCCCGACACGGGTCGCGATCGTTGTCAGCCAGCCCGCAGCCGGCGAACGTGCGGTAGATCTGTGTGTCCAGGTCATCACGATCCGTGCAGATAAGGAACGTGTAATTCCCCCCGAGCTTTCGATGGACCTTCTTGGTGAAGAACACCATCGAATAGCTCTTTCCCGACCCCTGGGTGTGCCAGAACACCCCCAGCTTACGGTCCCGAGCTTCACGATCCTGCACCGCCGCCACCGCCCGGTTCACGCCGAGGTACTGGTGGTTGCGGGCCACGATCTTCACCAGCCCGCTGGCCGACTCATCGAAGACGACGAAATTCTCGACGATGTCAAGGAAGTTCTTGCGGTCGCACACGCCCTTGAGCAGCGTCTCCATGTCCACCACACCGGGTCCATCCTCCGCTAACCGCTTCCAGTCGTGGTAGTGGTGATACTCGCTCGACACCGACCCGATCCTGGCCTTTTCTCCGTTCGCCAGCGAGATGATTGCGTTATGGTGAAAGGCGTGTGGGATCGTATCTTTGTAGTCCTTAATGTTCCGCTCGAACGCTGCCCGCAGATTCTTGTGGATGTTCTTGCATTCGACAAACAGCAGAGGTAGACCATTCACAAATCCGACCAAGTCAGCCCGCCGCCGGTACAGGTCGCCCCTGATCCACAGCTCACGAACGATGAGGAAGTGGTTGTTATCTGTCTCGTCGAAATCGATCACCCGCAGCCGCTTCTTGACCAGTTCGCCATTGGCGTCTCGGAACTGCACCGGCACGCCATCGGTGATCAGCTTGTGCTTCTCCCGGTTCGTCGACAGTGGCGTCTGCGCTGCGCTGTAGTCGACGATCTCCCGCACCGCTTGGTCGTAGGCGATGTCGGGCAGGTCGGAATTGAACTGAACCAGCTTCTCTCGTAGATAGCGGGTCAGCACGACCTGCTTATCCGAGGCCCGTCCAAGCGTTCCTTCGGGGCCGAACGTCTCGGTGTTGTAGGCGTACACCGACTTCCAGCCGAGCTGTTGCTCCATGTAGTCGGCTGTCGTCTGTTGGACGAGCGCATCCTCGGTCATTGGGCTCATTGGGGGACCTCCGGAACGTGTCCGTCCGTTTGCGCCAGTCGCCCACCACGAACAGAAGAATGTAGGCAATCCAGAAGGATAAGCGCCCGCCGAAGGATCCCGGCGAAGACAGCCCGGAGGTTCTGACTATCAACACCGAACTCAGCGGCAATTTTCCGGTAGTTGCTCCCTTTGCGATGAGCCGAACTGCTTGATCGCAGGTTCTGAAGCTTCCGGAGAAACGAGACGTGCTCAGCAGCATCGTCTATGCCGCAGGCAGCGAAGGCTGCCTCAAGACGAGCGATGCTGCCTTGTAGGTCGCCTCGCTGATCAGCGGGAATCAGCATGTTCAGTTGCTTCTCGTTCAGCGAGTCGATGAGCACCTTCGTGAGCCCCAGAACTAGCTCATCAAAATCTCGCTGCTCGTCGGTGGCCGGCACTCGGATGCACCGAAAATGGTGCTCATCATCCCCATCTAGGGGCAAGAGCAGCGGCCATCCTAAGCATTCGTCGCAAGCCTTATGGAGGTCCTGATATCGCTGTTGAAATGCATGCTCCGGACGATCCGAGTCTGTGAATTGAGCGAGGATCTGTCGCTTAAAGTATGTTTCGCTCACGCCTCCCTGTGGTGGGATGTTGTGCGCCCGCCAATGCAGTTGTTCCTCGTATGGTAGATCGCGGCCCAGATCCCCCAGCCACGCACATACCTTCTCGTCGTGGTGGTTGTCCAGGTACATGCTCCACAAGTAGCCACACCGAAGGATTGCATCCTCAACCGAGTATGTCCCGGGCTGATGGTAGTACTTATCCAACACCTGCTTTCGGAAATGCACACCGGTCAGGTAGTTCGGTGCCCCAGGATTCGCGCCGAAGTTATTGGCCAACGCGCCCGGGTCCGACGTGTGCGTAACTTCGTCGCCGTTCTCATCAACATCAATGATGAAATCGACATACTTCTTCCTAATCTCCTCGGCGTAGCCCCAGAATCCGCTCTTTGATTTTGGAAGCGGCGCAACAAGGTGCTTGCCCAGCAACCGACTGAAGGCGCGGTGACTGCCGATACCACCAAAGTCGCCGTAGTAGAGGCCCCAGCAGGTAAAGCCGTCTCGGTAATCCCCGCCGCCTTTCTCCAGGCCGAGTTCATCCAGTGAGTACTGCGAGTGTTCCCGGCAATCAAACTGGACGGATAGGTGCATCTCCTTGATCGCCAGGAACTGCCGGAGCTCCTTTAGGCGGATCTGAACTCGCTTCGGTTCGACGACCGCAATCAAGTACTCATTACCGTCATCATCGAACTTGATGTAGCGGTCCAGCTTCCGGTCGTGATAGAGACGGTGGAACAGGCGGAACTCTTCGGCAATTTCTTTGTAGTCCTCCCGCATCCCGTAGAACTCACGATCGATCACCAGCGGCTCGACGCCATCGTCGTCACCGAACCTGAGGTATTCGACATGCTTCTCGTCATCGCGGTGATACTCAACCGCACCGGGCTGTCCGCTACCGTGCATCAGATCCCAAGTCGGGCTCGCAAGTACCTGTTCAACCTGAGCGGATGGAATCAGTGCACAATAGATGCCGTGGCTGTGCGGCCCGTCTCCGTCCGACAGATAGACGGTGACCATTTCGTTCAGGGATATGTCCGCCCGCAGTTTCGCCAGCATCGCGGCTTGTGATAGCCGCTTCAGGTCATCGTGGATGCTCATACCGCTAACTCCCCCGACATCAGACGCGGCAGCAGCAGGTCGCGAGCCTCAACCAGCTTGTCGTTCATCTGTTGCAGCTTGACGATCTGTGAGTAAAGGACGCTCGCCTGTCGCTCGAACTCTTCGCCGAGCAGACTGCTTGGAAGAAGCACGGGAAGGCTATGTGCGAAGTTGCGGTTCAGTCCTGGAACAGCAGCATCACCGTTAATAAAGTTCTGGTACTTGAGGTTGTGGAGCAGGAAATAGCTGAACTTTTGAGGCGCGACGTAATAGACGGTGTCGATCGGCCAGAAGTCGCAGAGCGAAAGGTGAACGCTTCCGACGTTGCCTTTACGGCCCACGATGATTCCCGGTCCCTTAACCAGTGCCTTCTCATGCGACCCAACAATTCCACTTGACCCATACACCGGGAACGAGCCATCTACGCGATCGTCCGTCCGTAGCGCCTTGCCGTAGTACAGCAGCCCCACTTCCTGTAGCGTCTTTCGCTCCCAGCCTTCCGGGATAGCGTGGTGGGTGGGAGTGTGTTCGTGGCCGGGGAAGCGGAGGCGGACGAACCACTCCTCGTAAAGCAGCCGGGCCGCGTCCTCCAGCAGTTTGATCCGCCGCGTGTTGTTCGCGATCAGGTCGTCGTATGAGCGAAGCACTCCAGTAATCGAGTCTTGTATGTCCGTTGGCGGGCAAGGCACTTCGATTGTCTTGAGTACGCTGCCTCTAATACCTTTGACATTCGTACCAGTCACGATGGCCCGAATTCTCCCTGCCCCCACAGGCGATTTCAGCCAGTAGAAGATGAATCGAGGGCGAACACGATCTGCATCGACCCGCACGCGGATAATCGATGATTCGAATGTGGTTGGTTCAGCTAGATTCTCAACCAACGAACACTTGCCTGCACCAGCTTCTACAAGTGATCTACGACCAAACAGCAAATCCCCATCAGCCAGCCCCGCCTTGTCGAGTTCAGTTTCAGACATCCGCAGGCGTTTCATGTCCTGCCCATTGATGATGTTATAGGCGAACAGCTCGCCCATATTGACGATCTTTGTTCCATCGCCGTGGTGTTCTTTGCTCTTGTAAACACCATTCCGTGATGGCTCGGCGTAGAGCTGCTCAAATGACAGCGTTGGCCAACTCATACTCCAAGCTCCTCGAAGTTCGTCTGAATTACCTTCGCCAGCTCTGCTGCCTCGTCATTCAGTCCTGCGAGTTCTATGTGGATGTCGTGGATCGCTTCGTCGAAGTCGAAATCCTCGTCTTCCTCAGGCGGGGCGACATCGACGTAGCGGGCAGGGGTGAGGGACCAGTCGGCGGCTTCAATGTCGGCGCGACTCACGACCTTGACCAAGCCGGGCACATCCACGAGTTTCGCGTCGGGGAAGCGGTCCTGGAGCCAGGCGATTTGCTTGTGAAAGTAGGCGGTGAGCTTGAGTTGATCGACGAGGACCTTGCGGGCTTCGTCCAGGTCTTTGATGAGCCGGGTGAGGGCGCGTTTGTCGAAGTGTTCGGCCACGGCCTCTGCGACCTGCTCATCGCCGGTGCCGGAGGGGTCGTCAGCGAAGGCGTTGGCGGCGTCGCGGGCGCGCGCGGCGAGCTTGTAGAGCAGGTCGGCCTGCTTGGCCAAGCCCCGCAACTCGGCGGCGATCGGGTCGAACACCGTGCGGAGTTGGTGTTGGGTCTTGTTGGCCTCGGGCGGGATATTACCGAGCTTCTTACTGAAGTCTGCGAGGGCCTTCAGGAGCTTGTCGCGGTCGCTGATGTAGGCGGCGATGGTGTCGGTCAGTTCACGGTGGGCGTCCACGACCGCGGCATGCTTCGCGGTGTCGATGCCGGGGAGCTTCTTCGTGGCCTTGCAGAATGTATCCAGTCGCTTTGCTGCCTTGTCCATGATCTCGTCGAACGGTGTGAACGCGACGGGGACCAGTGCGGCCTCACGGGCGATCGCGGCGAAATATTCACCGATCAGGCCAAGGAACCGGTTGGGCTGCTCGCGGTAGAGCCAGGTGATGGCGGTGAGGTTGGCGAGCTGCTCGGGGGTGAAGTCGAAGACCTTTCGCGTGACCTTGCGGTAGACGTTGCGGGCGTCGAGCATGAGCACCTGGTCTTTGCGGTGCTCGGGCTTGGCGCGGTTGAAGAACCACAATTCGCAGGGAACGGAGCGGGTGTAGAAGAAGTTGCCACGGATGGCGATCATGGCGTCGACGTCGCCGGACTCGACGATCTTGCGGCGGACCTCCTTCTCGCCGTGGCCGGCGCTGGACGCCTGGCTGGACATGACGAAGCCTGCCCGGCCGCCGTCCTTGAGGTAGCTGTAGAAATAACTGATCCAGAGGTAGTTGCCGTTGGAGACTTTCTTGTTCTTGTTGACCCCGGGTAGGCCGAATGGCAGGCGGGGGTCCTTCTTGACCTTCTCTTCATCGACCTCATCCACGTTGAACGGCGGATTGGCCATCACATAGTCGGCTTTGCCGAGCAACTCGTGTGGATCCTCGTAGTAGGTGATGGCCTTTTGGATGTCGCCCTCGAGCCCATGGACGGCGAGGTTCATCTTGGCCAGGCGGATGGTCGTTGCGTTCTTCTCCATCCCGCGGAAGGTGAGCTTTTCGCTGGGGTTCTCGTGCCGGCGCTCGACGAGGTTCGCACTTTGGACGAACATGCCACCCGAGCCGCAGGCGGGGTCGAGAACGGTGCCGGCGGTAGGCTCAATGACGTTGGCGATCAGGGAAACGAGCGACACGGGGGTGAAGAACTCGCCGCCGTCATGGGCTTTCTGGTCGGCGAACTGGGTGAGAAAGTATTCGTAGATGCGACCGAACACGTCGCCCTTGGCGGTTCTGAGTTCTTCGGGATTGAGCGTGCGGAGGAGTTGCCCAAGGGCGCCGTTGTCTAGCTCCTGGTACTCGGCCTTGGGCAACACGCCTCGCAGGTTCTCATAGTCAGCCTCGATGGATTCCATCGCGTTGACGATGGCCTCGGCGCGGTTGGCACTGTCGGGCAGTGACACGAGGTGGTCGAACTGGGCGTGGGGCTGGAGAAAGATCGAGCTCTTCTGGGAGAAGTCTTCCTTGGTAAGGGCGCGGGTGTTGCCGCCGCGTTTGGGCAGGCCGGCTTCGATCTCAGGCTTGATGGCGAGGAACCGGCTGTAGGCGTGGCGGAGGAAGATCAGGCCCATGACGGGCATGAAGTACTCGTTGCTGGCGTAGTTGGAATTGGCCCGGAGCTGGTCTGCGGCCGCCCAAAGGCGCTTCTCGATGGATTCGATGTCGAGCTGAGCCATACCAGGGAAACCCCTTGTTCGCGTCAACTGAACGGTGTACGATATAATCATAACCAGCGGGTCGGGCGGATGCAATCCCCCATCGTCGGACCCGTACGAAAGGTAACCGCTACCCTGCGAGCGGCCCATGGTGCCGTAGGCTTGTGCCTGGAATGCCCCCTGGAGATTTGAATGGCCCAAGCATCGACGATCGAGTGGACCGAAGCCACATGGAACCCCGTCATCGGGTGCCGTAAGGTCAGCGCCGGCTGTGCCAACTGTTATGCCGAGCGGATGTCGAAGCGACTGGCGGCGATGGCGACCGCTGACATCGAAGCGGGGCGAAATCCGGGAAAGAAGGCTGGCTATCTCCATGTGATCAACAAACGGGGCAGGTGGAACGGCGACGTCTTCCTCGATGAGGCCGCCGTCGACACACCTCGTGCCTGGCGATCGCCGCGGGTGATCTTTGTGAACTCGATGAGCGATCTCTTTCATGAGGACGTGCCTCTGGCGTTCATCCAGACTGTCTTCACAACTATGAACGACTGCCCTCAACACACCTTTCAAGTCTTGACCAAGCGCCCCGAACGAGCTCGCGAGTTATCTGCCGAGCTCGCCTGGAGTTCGAACATATGGATGGGAACGAGCGTCGAGAATCACCATGTCACACAGCGGGTTCGGGAACTTCGAGGGACTGGAGCCAAGGTGAAGTTTCTGTCTGTCGAGCCACTGCTCGGCCCTATTCCACGGCTACCCATAGCAGGAATGCACTGGGTGATCGTTGGAGGAGAGTCGGGACCTGGCTCGCGACCGATGGAACCGGATTGGGTCAGGCAGATTCGAGACCGATGTGTTGACAGAGGGATTCCATTTTTCTTTAAGCAGTGGGGTGGCGTTGCCAAAGGGCTAGCCGGCCGCGTGCTCGACGGCAGGACTTGGGACGAGATGCCGGCTGGAACTGTTACAACGGGGGTTACTTCATGAGCGACCCGAAGTCCACGATCTATCGCGCATGCCCGCATACAAAAGCGAAGCATTCGATACTAAAGGCGTATCTCCAACGCTGGCTTACGATTCTCGACCGGCAGGCCGTCAAGCTCGGGCGGAGCAGCCAACGTCTCCTGTACGTCGACGGATTCGCGGGGGCTGGTGAGTATGAGGACAATATTCCGGGGAGCCCGCAGATCCCGATTGATGTCGTTGCCAATCATGCGAGTCAGTTCGCCTGTCCAATTGAAGTTCGACTGATCGAGAAGCGCTCTGACCGCGCGTCTCACCTGCGAAAGCTCATCTGCGAGAAGAAGGAAAAGCTGGTTGGCTCGAATCGACTCAACATTGTCGATCCTGTCGAGGGAGATTGCGAAGAAGAGGTTCGTTCGCTGATCACGGAGTGTCGTAATCGTGGCCAGTCACTAGGGCCAGCGTTCTTCTTCCTGGATCAATTCGGGTACTCGTCGTTCTCCATGGACCTCATCCAGGTAATCTTGAAGAACGATGTTTGCGAAACCTTCTCCTACCTGAACTGGAACCTTTTACATCCATTCATGTCTGATGTATCCAAGCATATCGGTATCACCAAAGCCTTTGGCGGCGACGAATGGAGAGAGGTCCTTACTCTAGCCGGACATGAAAGGGAGAATCGATTCCGAGCGATCTATCTCGATGCTCTACGATCAAGGGGCGGTGCGAAGTATGCGTATCCGTTCGCAATGCGTGGACCGGACCACAGAGTGATCTACTGGCTGTTTTTCTGCACAAACAATATTCGTGGTTTGGAGGAGATGAAGAAGGCCATGTGGTCTGTAGATCGTTCCGGAGGCTTCGAATTCTCAGACAAGATCGCGTCAGAGCGGAGCTCCTTATTCGAGTACCACGATGAAGCTCTTGCTGAGGACCTTGTGACTGCGCTCAAGGGAAGGACACTATCGGTGCAACAGCTTCAGGAGTATGCGCTAGTCAATACCCCCGCGTGCAAGTATTACCAGGCTTTCGGAACAATGGAGAAGGCGCGGCAGTTGTGCGTGGTTGATGCGCCCACTGGGCGCCGGGGAGGATCATTCAAAGAATATCCCAGCATGATTGTGAAGGTAGAAATGCCATGCAAGACTGAGCAAGGAGGCTTGTTCACAGGACAGTATTAACTTGCTCCCATAGCAGACGCTGGGCTGCCCATGAACTGTACGCGATGATTTTCCGGAGATGCCGTTCGGTAATCGGATCACGCCCCTCGGGGACGGGTGGCATGTGCAGAATGTATTCCTGAATATCCGGAGCGAGATGCAGCAAGTTCATTATCTGCGTCATGCGGGGCTGGGTGACGTGGGTGAGGCGGGCCAGCTCGGACATGTCGTGGACTTTGCCGGTATGCAGTAGATGGTCAAAACGGATCGCGAGTGCCATCAGCTTGGCGACACGGGGGGTCCGACCTGCAGGTTCACGTACGGCGGGGGCAGGTCCGTCGATAGCTCGTTTCCGGTTGCCCTTGACGACGAAGTGGATCTGCTTGGTGACTGTAGTCACGCGGCCTCCTCCAGTTTACGGTTGATTAGCGAGCGGATGCTCGTCGGGCGGAAGGTGACGGACACGGTGCCGGCGGCGCCGTCATAGTCCACCGAGGACAATAGCAGCTTGAGCAGGCGAGCCTGCTCACGGGGGATTAGGCCCTCCCACAGGTTGTCGAAGTCCGCGAAGACGGCTTGAGCCTCGGCCTGGGTGACGGCTTCGCTTTCAAGGTCGGCGATTGCAGCCTCCAACTCGGGCAGGCGACGGTCGGCCTCGGCGGTCAGCTGGTGCAGGTCCGCAATGCGATTCGTCACATCGGGCAAGGTCTTGCCCTCGGCGATGAGCTTCCGAAGCTCCATGTGGTGGCGTTTCGCCTCGTTGCGCAGGTCGTCGCGGTCGCGGCGTAGGCCCGCCAGTTCTGCGTCGATGACCGTGTGGGCGTCCGCCAGCACTTGGGTTAAGAGGGCCTTGTCCGTGGCCAGACCGCGAACCTCGTCGACCACCACCCGCTCGATCTCCGAGGCGGGAAGGGTGCCGACCGAGCAGGAGCCGCGCCCGCTCTTGATCGCCCGTGTGCAGCGGTAGTAGCGGTAAAAGTTCTTCTTGTGCTTGCCGCTGAAGGTGTGGGTCATCGCGGTCCCGCAGGTCTTGCACCGCAGCAGCCCGCGGAGAATCGCCCCGTATTGATTGCGGACCTCGGCACCGCCCGTGCGCCCGTTCACCTTGAGCTGGCGCTGAACTTCGTCGAAGAGGTCCTGGTCGATGATCGCCTCGTGCTCGCCGTCGTAGATGTCGTCCTTATGCTTGATCTTGCCGGTGAGCACCGGGTTGGTCAGCAGCATGTAGAGCGTGGCCTTGTCGAACGGGCGTCCACCCAACTTCTTGCCCTTCTTGGTTATGCGGCGCTTGTTGACCCAGGTCTTGCGGGCCAGCTCGCTGACCACGGGCAGCAGCGACCCCTTGTCGAGATACATCCGGAAGATCTCGCGGACGTGGGCGGCCTCCTTGGCGTTGACCACCAGGTGGGGGCTGGCCGTGGACCGGTCGACGTCGTAGCCCAGGACGGGCACCCCTCCGGCCCACTTGCCCTTGCGTTTCTGGGCCGCGATCTTGTCGCGGATGCGCTCGCCGATGATCTCGCGCTCGAACTGGGCAAAGCTGAGCAGGATGTTGAGCGTCAGCCGGCCCATCGAGTGTGTCGTGTTGAACTGCTGGGTGACCGAGACGAAAGACACGCCGTGGTTCTCGAACGTCTCCATGATCCGGGAGAAGTCCAGTAGCGAACGGCTCAGACGATCGACCTTGTAAACCACCACGCAGTCGATCCCTCCAGAAGTGATGTCGCGGAGCAGGCGGTCGAGCGCCGGACGCTCCATGCTACCGCCCGAATACCCTCCGTCGTTGTACTGCTCGGGCAGCGTCACCCAGCCCTCGGCCTTCTGGCTGGCGATGAACGCTTCGGCACTCTCGCGCTGGGCGTCGAGCGAGTTGAACTCCTGGTCGAGGCCCTCCTCGCTGGACTTGCGGGTATAGATCGCACACCGGATGATCGGAGACTCGGGTTTGCCGTTGGTCTTGGGGCTGCGTCGGCTCATCGTCGGCCCCCGTTCTGGAGCCGGAAGAACCGGAACCCGTTGATGTGGCTGCCGGTGATCTGCTTGGCCACGGCCGAGAGCGTGCGGTAGCGGTCGCCCTGGTACTCAAAGCCTCTGTCATCTTCGAGCACGACCACACGGATGGTTTTTCCCTTGTACTGGCGGACGATGGCGGACCCGGGCGAGGGAAGCCGAGGATCGGACGGGTGGGCGTCTGGGACCTTGCGTGTGACCGTGGGGGCGTCGGGCGGCTGCGGTGGGCAGATCATTGTCTTGGGGGCCATGACTCGGACCTCAGCGTCGTCGGCCAACTCGGCGGCACGCTTCCGCGCCCGTTCGGAGAGGTCGCCCTCGGCGTTGGCCTGGATCCGCCAGGCGATCTTGCGGATCAGGTAAGCCCGGTGGCGGGTTCGGCAGGGCTGGCCGTGCAGTTCCTCGTACCGCTCGGCCAACTCGCCGGTGGTCATGCTCTGCAGGTCGTCAATCTCGGTGGCGAGGTGTGTGGTCATATGGCTCCTTGTGCTTTTTCAGAGCTTCCGGGGGGGCGAGAGACGCGGCCGTTAACCAGCGGGCCGCTTTGCCACACTGAGCCTCGTTTCCGAGGAAAGATCAAGGGCTTCTTTTGGGGTCAATGACTCGGCCCGAATCTGACGGACGCGGCGCACCAACGCCCGCGTCAGCAGCGCCGTGATCTCCGCCCGGCGCTCCGGTTCGGTCATCGTGTCGGGGTTTCGGGTCGAGACCATCGGCGTGCTCCCGACGGGTTCGCGGAATGCGAAGTGCCGTCAGGGGTTACCTATGCCGTGGGGCGTGGTCATCACCGCTGGAAATGGGTTGCGACAAGCTCGCCGGCGCAACGGTCCTGATTAGGAGCACCTACGAAGCGACAGAGCCGTTGCTGAGCACAGTCACGGGCGCTTAGCGCGTGCCTTCGAAGAGCGGGCCGAAACCTTCCTTACGCGGCCAGAAAACGCCAATGGTCACCCAAGTTCCATGACCGAGAACGGTTCCGACGAAGAAATGCGTGTCGATCTCCGGGGCGCACATCTGACCCAGGAACTTCTGCTTTACCTTGGCAGCAGCGGCGGCCGGACTATCGCCTTTGTCAACGCACTTCCAGTAGAGCGCGCCGGCCTCCCAGTCCTCGATCATCATCCGGTGATTTCCCTTGCACCGGTGGTCGTCGCACCGGAATCGGTAGTGGAACTTCCAAGGCACCTTCCGTGGCGGTTCGCATGTCGCGGTTCGATCGTCCCACAGCCGCTGCTGGCGCAGCGCCTCCTTAAACTTGGGCTTCCAGTCATCTGCATCCGCCGAGATTTCAAGATCGAAGACCTCGCGTGGACGGATCACCCCCAGCGACGTGTTGTCCTCTCTCTGGCGGTCGTATAGAGCCTCCATCGACGGAGCCCGGTTCGCCAGCGCGAATTTACTTCGCTCAGCCCAGTTGCCGCTCGTATCGATCTTCTCGCCCAGAATCTTCAGCGTTTCTGCACGCGGTCGCCAACTCTCTTTTCGCGTGTCCCGCCCAGTATGCTTCTCAGCGTCAACCTGAATCCATTGATACTTGCGATATTGCTGGCTGAACGGGAGATCGCGGAACCGGATCGGGTATAGACGGATGAAATCGCCTGTGGGGCTGACTCCCGCCGTGCATACGAGCTCGTCGTACTTAGCAGACGGGATCGGGTAAGTCTTGACCGTGATCAGGACCCGGAGCGGCACGACCGTCATGTGGTCAACTCCAGGTGCCGAACCGGCAGCCCCGTCTTTGCGGCAACCGGCTCGGCCAATCTCGATCGGTGACAGTCCTTCGCGCAAGCTTCCATGCAAACCAATACGCTTGGACCACTCTCGACAAGTGCTGCGACGCGGTCGATGGCGTCGGTCTGCTTCCGTAGGGTCGTCTTCGCGTACCCGTCGAAAAGAGCCTTGCGAGCACCGGGGAGATCAAGATCCTGCCGATCGCTGCTGATGATTCCGAGTTCGGGGAAGTGGACGTACTCGATGCCAACGTTGCGGCACAGACGTCCAAGGGTAGTTTTGTGAAAGCCGTAGCGGCGAGAAACTGGATTGTTCCGAACATCGATGAGACGGGCAATGCCCTCTCGGATGAGACCGTTCAGAAAACCGTCGATGAGCAACCCTTCGTAGCCTGCCGTGTACACGGCCACATCCGCTTCAGTGCGCAGCCTGAGCTTACGGATCTCACTGTTGACCGTATAGGAGGGGTGCCGCTCGTAGACATAGTCGACAAGCGCCGTGCTGGATTTTGTCGCGTGTGCTTTTACGACACGGCGAACGTCTGTCAATACGCTCGGCCGAACCTTGTCAGCTGCGGGCGCACCAGCGGCAGTTATCGCCCAACGGTCGCGGCCGCGTTCCACCAGAAGGCCGTCTCGCGTCAACGCAGATGCCTCCTGGAAAAGACAGAAGGAAAAGGGTCCATACTTGTATGGGAGGAACTGGTAGAACGACGATCCACCGCGGCTGGGGTACTCCTCGCGCAGCAGAAACGCCCACTTGGTCACTGCGAGGCGCGATGCCTCCCCCCCAGCTTCCTGAATCAAGGACAAGATGGCTCGCTGTCGATAGAGCATGCGTCGTGGCTGTCCTTTGCCTGTTCCTTCGGATGTTTTCTCCACGCCGACCACCGATCGCGGAGGCATTCGCCTAGTCATTCTATCGGTCATGTTGGTTTTTCCTGTCCAACGCCAAGGCGACGCTGGGTCGAGGCATGCGATCATTCGTCAGGGGTTACCTATGCCGTGAGGCGTGGTCATCACCGCTGGAAGTGGGTTGGTCGATGGTCCTTGTCGTAACGGTCCTGGTTCGGCCCGCTATGCAGAGACAACCCCCTCATAACCCCTGCCGGGGTTGACGAGAGACAACGAGAGACTTCGAGGCAAATCGAGCGAGATAAGGGTGGACGGCGGCGGGACGGGTTATGTCGTGCGGACCATCAGAGACACCCGCCGAGAGCGGCGATTTTCCCAACACCCTGCGTAGAAAGCGAAAACGCCGCCGAGTGGTCTCGACGGCGTTCTGCGTTAACTGGTGGGCCGGTTGCGTTTGCAACCAACCTTCTAATAGCGGGGGCTGGATTCGAACCAGCGACCTCCGGGTTATGAGCCCGACGAGCTACCAGGCTGCTCTACCCCGCAATCGGTAGGGGTAGAAGCTTAGTGGCGTCCCTGGTGCAGGTCAAATGCGGCTGTCATGGTGAACGTCACAACCGCCACAGGGTCCGGCTAGCGAGTTACCGAGCGATCGGCCTCGGGGCGATTGTTGTAGCTCGATAGAACTGACCTCCTAGGTCTCGATAGAAGTGTCCCTAACG